>NZ_JAALJH010000119.1 GCF_011064615.1 Aquisphaera insulae
CCCGAATCATCTTCCCATCTGTGTTTATCAGTGTTTATCTGTGGCTCAATTCCTCCCCCCGTCCCCATCCGCGTCATCCGTGGTCGTAACTCTTCTTCCCCCCGTGGTCCTCCCCATGGTTCCAATCTGACTTCCCGTCCGTGGCTCCTCCCCCATTTCGCCGCGAACACCTCCGCGTTCGCCTTCATCAGTGCCGCCGCATCGACCCCTTGCCCCTGGAACGTCCGGCTGCCGTGGTGGTGCACGAACAGGTCGCGGGCCACCGCCAGCGTGAAGCCGGCCTGCCTGGCTCGCTCGGCCAGGTCGTCGTCGTCGAAGAACCCCAGCCCGAAGCGTTCGTCGAGTCCGCCGACTCGGTCGTACACCGCCCGCTTCATCAGCAGGCAGAAGCCCGACAGCTTGGCGGTAGTGAACCACTCGCCCCGGTGCTCATCCCGCCAGCGCCCCGCGAAGGCGTGCATTTGGTCCAGGTCCGCGTACGTGACGTGTTCGACGAGCTGCGGCGGCGAGGCATAGTTCGACATCGGCCCCGCCATGCCGATCGTCTCGTGGGAGTCCGCCAGGGCGATGAGCTGCTCCAGCCAGCCATCCGTGACCACCGCGTCGTTGTTCAGCAGGACGAGGTACGCCCCGCGCGCCCTCGCCAGCCCCTGGTTGACCGCCGCCGGGAACCCGCGGTTGGTCGCGTTGCCGATCACCGTGACGGGGACCGAGGCCCCATCGACCACGCCCGCCAGGTACAGGTGCGTGCCGTCCGTCGATCCGTTGTCGATCGCGATGATCTCGTACGGCCGCCTCGTCTGCCGGATCACCGCGGCCAGGCATTGCCGCGTGTAAGCGACCTCGTTCCAGCAGGGGATGATGATCGACGTGAGGTCAAAGGCGATCATACGGATGACGTCTCATATGTGACAGGTCTCAGACGGGGCATTGAGTCTTCCCAGGCTGTGCAGAACACCGACAGATATCAGAATGACCCCCTGCGGCCTCCCCGGCAGACATCAGAATGACCCCCTGCGGCCTCCCCCTGCGGCCTCTGAATGGCGGTCTTTTCTGCCTTCGGCCCTACGTCTCAGGCAATACCAAGTAAGCAGGACCGCCCCGAATAAGAGTACAAGAAGACCATATGCAAATCGTCTCATAACTGGTAATATCGCAGGCGATGCAGATGCTGTTGAAGAGGTCTCGATTTGCGCGTGCTTCAACATTGATTTGCAGATCTTTCGATATGCCCCGAAACGCGGAGACCATCGATCTACAACGTGATAGATGCCATCTTTCACGCCCTCGAGTACAAAATGCTCCCCATCGAGTCCAAGATCATCAATCCTTGTAGGCATCCTCCAAAAGGAGGCTTCTTCCGACTCTTCGACAAGTCGGTTCCATAAGCTAAGTTCGCCCTCAACACTCTTTCTATAAGCGATTTTTCCAATATCATATCCGCCATATCCATCGAGTTTGATTATTTCCAATCGCACCTTCTTGTCCGAAAATTGAATACGAACTGATATAGGCGGACCCGATGTTGGCAGCCACAATAGCCGAAAAACAGCAATGGAATTGTCGACCCTAGCTAGTTTCCAAAGAGATTCTTCATGCATGGCCTCAAGTGCATCAGAGTATCGTTGATCTATCGCTTGACTGATATCCGCCGCACCATTCCTGTAGCCGTCCAGCACAAAAACTCCGGGCGGAAAATACCTTGTCCGTGCACCTTCCGTTCCAGTTTGACATTCGCTTGTCGAACACAACTCCAAGCTTGAAAACAATATTAAGAAAAGTGCTCGTGATCGCATTACATCATAATCCCTAGAGTACTTACCGATCGGAGCACAGAGAGGTTTGAAGAGCTCTAACACAACGACGCTATTAGGTCGTTGAAGCATATCAGTGCGCAATCGAGGGAGGTCAGCGCCCAATAAACCTCGGCTCGACGCTCAGTTCGGATACGGAGTTTCCTCTAGCGGGGCAGCCGCGACAGGTTGCGCTCCACGACCCAACCGATCTTGCCCAGTCCGCTCCCACGCGGCGTATTCCGTCGCGCGATTCGTGGCTCGATCCCGCGGCGTCGCAGCCGTTGCCGGTGCGACTCCGAATCATAACCGCGATCGACGTAGACATCCTCCGGACGACGGCGGGGGCGGCCCGGCTTACCTCCTACCGGCGGGATCGGGTCGACCAGCGGTTCCGGTTCCTTGACGTCGGGAACGTTGGTGGCGGTGACTGTCGCGGCCAATGGCGTCCCCTTGAAATCGATGATCTCGTGCTGCGTATTCCGTCGATCCACCCGAGAGGGGCCGGTCTTCTCCCTGCCTCCTAGGGCCCGGAACGAACGACTATCGACCGACACCAGCGACCATTCCAGTCCATCGGCCCCATTCAACTCGGCGAGGAGCACTTCACGCAACTCCTGCCGGTTCCCGGCCTCGTGCCAGTCGCGAAGCCGCCACCAGCAGGTCTTGTCGCTGCCGCAGCCCATCTCCTGCGGGAGCAACTCCCAAGCGACCCCTGTCTTCAGGTCGAAGAGGATAGCGGTCAACGTCTTCCGATCATCAACCGGCTTGCGGCCCGGATATCGGAATCGACGAGGCTTGGGCGCGGGGAGCATCGGCTTGATCCGTTCCCAAAGTGCAACGGGTAGCAGGGGCTTGGCCATGGCCGGACCTCCGGAATTGGTCTAATTGATCAACACGCGAAGGGAGTGGCGACTGCCGCTTCCTGTTAGGGTTTCTTACTGTGGAAACCCGGATGGAGTCGATGGCCCTGATAGTCCCCCACGCCGTGACGGAGGACCAGAGCAAAATACGCCGACTTCCGATATGGTTATAAGCGGTATTCCATGCATGTTTGCCCAGTTTTGATCATCCGGGCTTGGTGTAGGGATTGTATACCCCTTACCCTTGTCAGAAGGTTTTGGATTCGGCCAACCAGGCGGACTCAAGAACGGATGTGTATGAAATACGCCGATAAGAACATATCCTGGAGGCGCAGTTGGAGGGACGCTCATGTCCATGTGTCTAGAACTTCCTGGGTCGTCTGGATCATAGGGTCTTGGTGTAGCAGGTATAATTAGCGTTTGATCATTTGGACCTTGGAATATCCAGCCGCCCTCTTCATGTGGGAATGCAGGGTCTTGCAGTGAATTGCGCCATGCAATAATATACTGCATTCGCACGTCCGAGAGGTAGTTGAGCTCACATCCACTAATCGCTGAGCCTGGTGGTCTTTTCGGTAGGTTACCTTGCCCACTCATCGGTGGCAACGGAGGATACTTGATCGGCGACGCGATTGGCTTGGCAGGTTTCGCTTGAGGCGGTGGAGAGCCACCGGGACTAAACGGAGTCGGTAACACGCCATAGCCCGGTCCTACCCCAATCTGGAGTCCAGATCGATCGCTGAAAGTTACTGGACTGTTAACGACATAACGCTGCTGATTGCTATCACCTGCAGAAAATCCAACTGGATCTTCACTCATCCACATTCCTGGCCTCGGATCCAGTGCCCGATAGACCGCCAGATTCAACCCCGTCGCCGTATCCCTCTCCAACCCCCCAAAACCCACCAGCCTATCCCCATTCGCCGGGCTGGACTCCGCGAGCTGGTTTCCATACGCCCCGTAATCGACATGGTCGATGATCGCCCCGGTGTTGTCAATCAAATCCCGGACGGTCCCCAGGCGATCGGCCAGATACCAGGCGACGGTCCCCACCTGGTCTCGCGCCAGGACCTGATCGACGGCCGCGCCGATGCCCTGCAGGTACCGCGTCGTGGGAGTGGTCGAGCCGCCGGTGAAGTCCATGACGGGGGAGTATCCGTCGTAGATCGTGGCCGTCGTCACGCCTCCCTCCGTGCGGCCGATGCGGCGGTCGAGGGCGTCGTACGTGAAGGTGGCCAGGGGCGTCGTCACCCCGCCGACCTTGCTGTCGACCTCGACCAGGCGGTTGCGGTAGTCGTACTTGTAGATCGTCTGGCTGCCGTCGGAGATCTTGGTCCGGGTGGTCTCGTTGCCCTCGTTATCGAACGAGTAGTTGTACGTGCCGTCGGTCGAGATCCGGTTGTCGGTGCCGGTCGAGTAGCCCGAGGAGTTCCGGTTGCCGTTGGTGTCGTAGCTGAAGGTCTCGGACGAGAATGAGCCGTTCGTGTGCGACACGCTCGTGAGCTGGTCGTTGTTGGTGTAGCCATACGTCACGGTGTCGGTCGACGAGCCGGAGGCCCACGTCCGCACTTCCTGGGTGACGCGGTTGGCCGCGTCGTAGGTGTAGGCGTACTGGACGCGGGTCGTGCCGCCGGAGGTGGTGTCCGTGATGGTCGTCACGCGATTGCCGGCGTCGTAACCGTACGCCGAGGTCTGGACCTTGGTGGACCCGGTGAGGTCGGAATAGCGGGTGATCGTCGTCATCCGGCGCGCGTTGTCGTACGCGAAGTCCACCCGCTTGGAGGAGATGCTCGTGCCGGACTGGGTGATCGTGACGACCTCGTTGCGGGCGTCGTAGGTGTAGCTGGTCAGGCCCCCCTTGCTGTCGGACAGGCTCGTCCGGTTGCTCGCCGCGTCGTAGCCGTAGGTCAAGGTCACCTGCGGCAGGCCCGTCGTGCCGGAGTCGTCCACGGTGAGCAGCCGGTTCGCGTTGTCGTAGGTGAAGGCGTCCTTGCTGGCCGCGTCCTGGACCTGCGTCATCCGGCCGGCGGCGTCGTAGGTGTACGTCACGGTGTTGGTCGCGGTCCCGCCGCCGACGGGGATCCACTTCTCGGTCACCTTGCGGTCGTCGGCGTCGTAGGCGTACTGATAGATCCGGCCGTTGCGGTCGGTCTTGCCCGTGACGTTGTCCATCAGGTCGTAGGAATAGGTCGTATTGTGGTTGAGCGGGTCCACCACCGTCGTGACCCGATTGGCGCTATCGTATTGATACGTGGTGCGATTATTGACGGGGTCCGTCAGGCTGATCAGTCGGTCCCCGGCATCGTACGCATAGGTCGTCGTCCCGCCGCCGGTAGGCTCGGTCTCGGTGAGCTTGTTGTTGCGGGCGTCGTAGGAATAGCTGGTTGTGTGATTATTGGCGTCCGTGACGGTCTGGACGTTGCCGTTGTTGTCGTACGTGTAGGACACCGTGTGATTGTTGGCGTCCGTGACGGTCTTCAGTCGATTGAGTGCATCGTAACTGTAGTTCGTGGTATTTCCGTTGCCGTCCTTGAAGCCCGTGAGATTGCCGTTGTTGTCGTAGGTGTAGGTGGCGACCTGCGTCCAGGTCACGTAGTACGACCCGCCGCCGTAAAAGTACTTGATCGGATCCCATTCGCCCGACCGCCTGCCCAGCAGGTCGTAGGAATAGGTGACCATGTTGTTGTCGGCATCCTGATAGGCGGTCACCTCCCCGTCGGCGTCGTAGGTCCAGGTGACGCGATGGCCCAGGGCGTCGGTCGTCCCCGTCATCCGGTTGACGTTGTCGTAGGCCATCGTGACGGCGTGGCCCAGCGGGTCGGTCACCTGCGTCAGGTTGCTCGCCGAATCGTAGGCGTAGCTGGTCGCGTGGCCGGTCCCCTGGTTGACCGGGTCGACCACGGCCGACAGGCGATCGCGCGAATCATAAACATAGCTCGTGGTGTGATTGTTGGCGTCGGTGACGCTCGTCAGGTCGCCGTCGGCGTCGTAACGGTAGGTGACCGTCTTGCTGGCCGCCGCCTGCACGGGGTTCTGGGAGGTCAGGACTCGCCCGGCGTTGTCGTACGTATACGTCGTCTTGTTCCCGTTGCCATCGGTGACCGAGGTCACGTCGCCCGCGCTGTTGTACGCGTACTTGACCGTCGGCGATCCCGATCCCGGATAGGCGATCGTGCCGAGCCGGCCGTACGAATCATAGGAATACGTCGTCGTGTTCCCGTTGCGGTCGGTGTCGGTGAGCACCTGGCCGCGCGAGTTGTAGGTGAAGTCCTCGTGGAGCGTGTCGGGGTCGGTGCGGCGGGTGACGTTGCCGTGGCTGTCCAGCGTCAAGGTCGTCGTCTTGCCGTTGAAGTCGGTGATCGACGTGGGGATGCCGTAGATCGTGTTGTAGGCGATCGTCTCCGTCTCCGTGACCACGTAGGGCGAGTTGCTGACGACCCGCGTGATCGAGGTCACGTTGCCGAGGTCATCGTAGGTGTACGTGACGCGGCGGCCCAGGGGGTCGATCGTGGCGACCGGGAAGCCCCGCCGGTCGTAAATCGTGGACGTGATGGCGCCCGTGCTGTCCGTGACGGCCGAGGGGTGGCCCATCCAGTTGAAGGTGATGGTCGTGGCGTGGCTATTCGCGTCGGTCACCGCGCCCTGGTAGCTCGACGAGAGCGTGCCGCTGCCGCCGTAGGCGACGAGCCCGCGGCTCTGGGCCCCGGTGACGCCGGCCGTGGAGGTGCCGTCGAAGAGGGTCTCGCTGGCGAACTGCCCGAAGCCGTTGTAGGTCACCGTGGCCGTGTGGCCGTTGGGATTGGTCTCGCTCGTCATCCGGTGGTTGGCGGGTGTCGAGTAGCCGTACTGCGTCGTCGCCAGGTCGGGGTCCACGAACTGCGTCAGGTTGTGGCTGGCGTCGAGCGTCACCGTGGTCACCCGGCTCGCCGGGTCGGTGATCGTGGCCAGGTATCCCGACCCGTTGTAGGCGAACGTCGTCCTCAACCCGACCGGGTCGGCGACGTACTGGAGGGCGCCGGCGGCCGCGCCGGAGGGGACGTAGCCATACGTGTAGGCGTTGCCGTTGCGATCGGTGACCGATGTCTCGCGGCCGGAGGAGTCGTACTGGATCACGGTGCCGTCGGGGTAGCTCCGCGTCCAGGTCCCGTTGACGTTGTGGACCAGCGTGGACGGGTTGCTCGTCGGCCCGCGAAATCCCGGCGACGCCACGTTCCCGAGGAACGGAGCGACGGCGAGCATGGTCCCCGAGTAGGCCCCGATGGCCACGCTCTGGGCGGGGAGGAACTGATTCGTGGCCGGGTCCGGCAGCAGGACCTCGAGGTTGCCCGAGCCGTCGGTCAGCGCGATGCCCGGCTTGCCGGTGCCGTTGAAGTCCGCGGCGACGACGTTGCCCGGAGAAAGCGCCGCGTTGGTCCCGACGGCGTAGATGATCCCGTAGCCCCAGGTCCCCGAGGACGAGACCGGGACGATGTCCAGGTAGGTCGTGCCCGAGGTCCCGTTGGAGACGGGCACCGCGATCTCGAGCCCCGCGTCGGCGCCGTTGAACGTGCCGGCGACCAGCCCCAGCGTCGCCGTGCATGCCTGGCCGACGGTCTGATAGGTCGAGACCGACGTGAAGGTCCCCGTCCCGCTGCCTCCCAGGAGGTCCAGCGCGATGAATGGCTGGCCGATCTCGGTCACGTTGCTGTTCCTCGCCTCGGCCACGAGGTCCGTCTTCCCGTCGGAGTTGTAGTCGGTCGCGACGACTCCGAATGCGGTGAAGCCCGAGGGGAGCGTGGGGCTGGTGCCGGTGGTGAACGTCCCGCTCGTCGATGCCAGGAGCACGACGACCGCCCCGTCGTCGCTGGTGAACGCCAGGTCGGTCTTGCTATCGCTGTTGAACCTGGCCGCGACCATGGAATCGGCCGTGGTGCTGGAGGCCGTGCCCGCGCTGATGGTCGAGGTCGTGGGTCCGGAGAAGGTCCCCGAGCCGCTCCCGGTGTAGACGGCGATGGAATAGGAGCCCGAGCCGCTGGAAGGGCAGAGGAGCACGGCGAGGTCCAGGACGCCGTTCCCGTGGCCGGTGAAGTCGCCCACGGCCAGGGCCTTGGCCGTCTTGCCCGAGGGGAGCGTGATCGAGGTCGCCGTGCCGAACCCCCCGGAGCCGTTGTTGATTCGGATGGCCAGCGTGCTGCCGGCGACCACCGCCAGGTCCGGCTTGCCGTCGCCGTCGAAGTCGCCGGCCACGGCCCCGGCCGTGGTCGCCGAGCTGATCGACGCCGTCGGGAACGCCCCCAGGCCGTTGTTCGCCAGCACCTGCGCCGTACTCGTCCCGCCGACGACCGCCAGATCCTGGTACTTCGCCTGGCCGTTGTTGTAGACGAAGTCGAAATGCTCCATGCCGTTCTGGCCCTGAGTGACGAGGGCCGGCCCGCCGGACGAGACCTGGGCGACCTGCTGCAACCCGCCGACGCTCCAGCCGGACCCCAGCGGGTCGCTCATCGCGTTGACGACGTTGACCTCGCCGGCCACCTGGAAGCTCACGGAGGTGATGTACTCGATCCCGAAATTCTCGGTGATCGACATGACGTAGGGATAGATGCCCGTCGGCAGGGAGGTGGCATCGACCTGGAGGGGGATGTTGTACGTGGTGGAGTCGAGCAGGCCGGTCGGTGTCGCGAACGAGACCGCGGAGCCCTGTAACACGCCAGCCAGAACGACCGTCGCGTAGACCGAGCTGATGCTCGCCGCGTCGCCGTTGGGCGGCGTCGTGAACAGGACCTGCACCACCGGCTTGCCCGTCGCCTGCCCGGAGTTGTATTGCAGGTCCAGGCCCTGGGACTGGCCGAGGGATTGATAAGGGACGAGCTCGTGATCCTGGTAGTAATCGCCGCTGACGAGGCTGGCGTCGGAGTTCAGGGTGACACCCGCCGGGCTCGACCCGGCGACGGCCGCGCCCGAGGGCGCCGCGCCGCCGGTCGGGGCGGCACCTGCCAGGGCGATGCCGGTCGGAGTGGTCCCGCCGGTGTTCCCGGCCGGGGCCGCGCCGTTCGCCGGGACCTGGCAGTCACACTGCTGGGCGGTGGTGGACGGGCCCGGGCCCCAGCTCACCATGAGGCAGCCGGTGAAGCTCAAGGTCTGGGCGCCCAGGCTTTCGACGGAAAAGGAGGATGTCGATGCCTGGGTCAGCGACGCATGCCCGAGGGTGACGGGGCCCTCGGAAGTCATGGTCGCGCCGTCGTCCGAGACGACCATGCGGCCGGTGACGTCGTGGCCGCCCGTGAGCATGTTGACCGTGTAGAGGTTCAGGACCGCGCCCGGGCTGTAGCCCTGGGCGTTCGGCAGCGTCAACCGGACGGGGGCGGTGAGGTCGGCCCCGCTGACCTTGTAGAGGATGGTCCCGCTCCGCGTCCCCTCCGGCATGTGCTGCGCCGACAGCGCCGCGGAGAGTTCCGCGGTCGAGACCATGCCGGCGACGGGCCCTGACTCGATCCCGTCGTCCGAGGACATCCGGATGTCGAAGCCGGGCATGGCCGACGTGGTCATGTCCGTGATGCCGGTCGCGAGGTCGGTGGCGAACGAGTTCGGCGTGGACCAGTCGATTTTCGGCAGGATCAGGGGCGCCGTGATGACGTTGTTCACGCCCGCGTAGGGCGAATGGCCCGCGAGTTGCGCGACAGGCGCGGTCAGCGGCAGCCGGTTCGCCGCCGTGGCCTTCGATCCCCCCACGGAGATCGGCCCGGGATTGATCCCGATGCCCGCCAGGGTGAACGCGCCGTCGGCGTCGGTGACGGCTTTGGCGTCATCGATCGAGACCGGCATGCCGGCGAGCGGCCGACCATTCTCGTCCACCACGCGGCCGGAGACCTCGGTGGAGGGCGCGGCGACCTGCGCGGCCGTGAGCGAGAACGCGATGTTCGCCGGAGCCTGCCCTCCCTGCACGGCGACGTTGAAGTTGTACCGGCCGTCCTGCCCCGGCGCGGGGGAGAAGACCAGCTCGCCCGTCTCCCGGTTGAAGGTCATGTTCGCGGGCAGGGGCTGCGGCGTGATGATGTACGCCGACCCCGAGACGACCGCCGCCGCGGCGAGATTCACGTCCAGCGTGTCGCCCACCAGGACCGACCGCGCGACCGGGATCGTCGGCACGGGCTGGGCCGTCGAGCCCGAGGGCTGGGGCTGTGTCGGGATCGTGGTTGTCGTCGTGGTCGTCGCGCCGGCCGCCGGTGGAGTCGCCGCGATCGTGCTCGCGGAGGTGGGACCGATCGGGTCGGGCTGGGGGATCGGGACCGCCCCCGCATTGGTCGAGGTGACCAGCCCCGCCAGGTGATGGGCCGACGCATACCGCGGGTGCTGCTTCAGCTCGCGGACCAGGCTGGCGGCCCAACCGTGCCCATGGGCGTAGCCCGCGTGCCGGCGAAGCTCGCTCCCCAGGCCGACGAGCCCGAGCCGCGACGCCGTCCCCGGCGACCGTGCCAGCCCGCGGGCGAACGCCTCCAGCGACGCCCGCGACTGCCCGGCCTGCTCGAGGATCTCCGCGAGCCGCGCCGCCTGCGCCCCCTTGCCCCCCGCGCTCATGAGCTGGCGTGTTTCCAGCGGCTCGATTTGGAGCTTGATCGGGGCTCGGCGCGGACGGCGATCCGGACGCTTCATGGCGCGACTCCTGGGATGCAGGCGCAACGATGCGGAGGCGATTGGGTGCGATGCGATGCGGGATCGACGATTCATCGCCCGCCCGGACGAACGCCCGGCGGCGCGATCGAGGGGAATTGCAGAGCCCTCTATAAGGAACCCTGCCAAAGCCGCCCGCGGGCGCTCAATTTTCCGACGCTTTTCATATAAATGCGGTGTTTCATGCGTGCTGACCGCATTATTCTAAAAGATATCCAGGCATTCATGAGGGCATCTGGTGCGTGTCTGGCGGCCTCCAGAGCGCCTCGAACGCGGCGAGTCCTGCGTGGAGCCTACGCCCCACGGTGCTGACGGATAGTCCGGTCCGGCGGGCGATCTCCTCGATGGTCAGTCCCTGGAGGCGGCCCCGGGCGATCTCGCGCCAGGATTCATCGCGGAAGAGGTCCAGGAAAAGGGCCTCGAGATCCTGGGCGCGAGCAAGCTCCTCTGGAGTGGGGTGCGGGTCGGCCAGTTCCTCGGCGACGTCGTCGAGCTTCGCGGTCGTTCGCGCCGGCGAGCTGTACTGGAAGCACGGACCGTTTGGGGATTCGTCGCCGGGGCTTCCTCTCGGGGATCGTCCTGAGCCGCCCCGGCGGAGGGCTGTGAGCGATCGCCGGATACTGAGTCCTTCGATGTTGACCATCCCCCAGACAAGGCCGTCCGGGTCGCCATGGTCGCGGAGGAGGCCCCGGCCGTCCTCAACCGCCAGGACCAGGTCCAAGAGCACCTCGACGGCGATATCCTCGCCATCGGGCTCCGCCCCGCCACGGACGCCGAGGAGCCAGAGCCTGCGATCGGCGGTCCTCGCAATCGCGCGGAATGCCTTCCTCAGGGCGGGTCCGTCGGTCAGTTGGCCTCGCTCGACCAGGTCCGCGAGGACCGTGCGCAATGCCTCATTCGCGCGACGACCTCCGCCGTCGCGCGAATTCTTGGTGCTCGACATGTCGTACATCACCCAGGATCCCGCCCTCGGAGGCGGGCGCTCCGCCGGGCCCCCGGCGCGGGTTCCTCCGTGCCGCCGGCAAGGTCATGGGCTTCCCGAGGTGTCGATCAGGTGCGCGGGCCTTGGACCGAAACACGCCAGGGATTTCCAGTTTGTTTTTCGTGAAGCCGGCTTTTTGCAAAAAAATGCGATTTTGGTTCCGGCTAGCGATGCTGGCCTGGTTCGGGACCGGAGGAGGGGCCACCGTCCGGCGGATGATTCCGATCCGGCGGATTCTGCGGATTGATGCGGGATGAAGGGCGAGAAATTCCTCCGGAGCCATGACAAAAACCGCGAGACATGGCGCACTCTCTCCATAGAGGACCTTATCCGCGCCGCGTGTGCGCGCCGGGGGTGAGCCAGCGAGGCTGGTGGGGAGCTGCCGCGATGACGAGCGGCCCCGATGATCGAAGGGAAAGAGCCGATGCCGGCCGATACCACCGCGCCGGTGATGGCTCGCTCCTCGCGCCGGCGACGATCGCGGCTGCCTTGATGGCGTGCGAAGTCCGAGGGGTGGGCGTGGCGAGCGGATCCACTCGCAACCTCGAGGGGGCGAAGCCAAACGAAAATCGCGTCCAGAATATTGCCACGCAAAGACTTGCGTTGAGTCCTTCGAAGCAGCCTGCGCGACGAGCGAAGCCAAGCCGAATCCGTGGAGTCGGAGGGAGGTCGCGGCCGATGCCCCGTGATCGCGGCGGCGGCGAAGGCCCGCCGGCCATGGGGTCGCCTACATTCATCCGTGGCAGGTCCAGACTCTACGAGTTCGAAAGCTCGAAAAGTCCTCTGAGCTGGGGCTTCATTTTCCGCGGCCGTGATGATACAATCCGGGTTTCCCCATCCGACGAGGACGTTCGTCGATCCGCTCGACGTCGCGATGGGTTGCGAATCACGCCGATTGAGGACGGGGCGCCGCGGAGGGACCGTCGGCACGGCTCCGGGCCCCCAGGGAGAGTTGCGGGATGTACGCGATTATCGAGGACGGAAGCCATCAATTTCGGGTCAAGGAAGGCGACTACGTCCGGATGGACCACCGCTCCGGCAAGTACGGCGATGAAGTCGTCTTCAGCAAGGTCCTCCTGATCGCGGGGACCCCGTCGGGCCCCCTGATCGGTGCCCCCGAGATTGCGGGCGCGCAGGTCGTTGGGACCATCGTCGATCACTTCCGGACCAAGAAGATCATCATCCAGAAGTTCCGTCGCCGCAAGAACATGCGTCGTCGTCGCGGGCACCGTCAGGCGTACACGACGGTCCTCATCAAGTCGGTGACTCCGGGCTGATCTAGCCGCTTCGTGCTTAGCTGAATTTCCCAGCTTGTCTGAACCGCTCCAGTTCGCCGATAATCGGTGGGGGCGGTTTTTTCATGCGCCGCGCCGCAGGATGGGAAGGTTGGGCCGTGGCCCGGAACGGGACCTGGAGGGAGAATCGGGGAGGACTCTGGGGATTGATCGGGGGGTATCGGCCCGACCCGAGATATCGCTCCTTCGACTCCGAATGTTCCGTCGCGGACGGGGAATGAAAAAGGTCTCATAGTAGAGGGACGGGGCCGGTCGTGGTGCATAATCGCGTGCCCGAGAGGTCGTGCCCGTCGCCTGGCCACCGCCCCGGCCTTCGCGATCCGATCGAGGACACGGACTGAGTTCGATTCCCGTCGAGGCCGGGAGCGTGCCCGCGCCAGGACGAGTCGCGAAAGCGCGAAAGACTCGCTACGGGACTGCACGAAATCGGCCGGGAACGCCGAGCAGACTTGACGAAATGACACCTGGACTTTTGGACACAGTAAGGCTATAATGGGTGCCCGAATCGCCGGCAAGAAGGCTGGGGTGGGGCACCGGATCAGACAGGGAGTTCGGCTCATGGCGACAGCAGGGGATCGGGCGAGCTTGGCGGCTCCCGCGGGGCAGGGGCAAGAGGGAGCCGGGCCGGAGACGGCCAGGGACCGCGGGCGGAAGCGGTCGGGCATGGAGGTCCCTCGCGTCTTCAGCACCGAGGGGGCCAGCCCGTTCGACCTGGTGGAGTGGGATCTCCGCAGCGCCGAGATCAAGGACGAGCGCGGCCGGATGATCTTCGAGCAGGTGGACTGCGAGATCCCCAAGTCCTGGAGCCAGCTCGCCACCAACGTGGTCGTCAGCAAGTACTTCTACGGGGACGTGTCCGGCGGCAACGGCTCGCCCGGCGAGGGGAAGCGGGAGTACTCGGTCCGCCAGCTCGTCGACCGCGTGACGCGGACGATCGCGGACTGGGGCAAGGCCGACGGGTATTTCGCCACCCCGGAAGACGCCGACCGCTTCTACGACGAGCTGACGAGCCTCTGCCTCAATCAGTACGGCTCGTTCAATTCCCCGGTCTGGTTCAATGTGGGGCTCTATCACCAGTACGGGGTCAACGGCCCGGCCAACAACTGGAAGTGGGACGAGGAGGCCCGCGCGGTGGTCCGCGTGAACAACGCGTATGAGACGCCGCAGTCCTCGGCCTGCTTCATCCAGAGCGTCAGCGACGACATGGAGTCGATCATGAAGCTGGCCCACAGCGAGGCCATGCTCTTCAAGTTCGGCTCCGGGACCGGCACCGACCTGTCCACCCTGCGGTCGAGCCGCGAGAAGCTCTCCGGCGGCGGCAAGCCGTCGGGCCCGGTCAGCTTCATGCGGGTGTACGACGCCATCGCCAGCGTCGTCAAGTCCGGCGGCAAGACCCGCCGCGCCGCCAAGATGCAGACCCTCAAGGTCTGGCACCCGGACATCCTCGACTTCATCGAGTGCAAGATCAAGGAGGAGGCCAAGGCCTACGCCCTGATCCGCGAGGGCTACGAGGCCAACTTCAACGGCGAGGCCTACAGCTCGGTCCTCTTCCAGAACTCCAACCTCTCGGTCCGCTGCTCCGACGCCTTCCTCAAGGCCGCCGAGGCCGACGAGGACTGGACCACCCGCACGGTGACCACCGGCCGCCCGTCGCAGACCTACAAGGCCAAGATGCTCCTCGACAAGATCGCCGAGGGGACCTGGCTCTGCGGCGACCCGGGCATGCAGTACGAGGACACCATCCAGCGGTGGCACACCTGCCCGAACACGGCGCCCATCAATTCGTCCAATCCATGCGTGACGGGCGAGACGCTCGTCAGCACGGCGGAAGGCTACCGGCGGATCGCGGATCTCGTCGGCGGGGAGGCGATCCTCGTCGATCGTCATGGCGTCCGCCGTCCGATCGATCGAATCTTCCCGACGGGTCGGAAGCCGGTCTACCGCCTCACGACGGCATCCGGCTACCAGCTCCGCCTGACGGCCGATCACCGGGTCTTCACCGTCAATCGCGGGGACGTGTCGGCGTGCGAGTTGACGAAGGACGATCGGATCGCACTCAATCCGGTCGGATTCGGCAGCGACGACCTGGACGTCGAGATGGCCGAGGTCATCGGCCTGATGCTCGGCGACGGCTGCATCTCGCGGTCGCCACGGGACGGGGAGCCGATCACCACCCTCACGATGGGGTCGAACCTGGAGTCGTCCATCGTCGCCGACGTCCGCGATCGCCTCAACCGGTTCAAGGACGGGCATGCCGACGGTCGTACCCGCCGATCGATCGAGGTGGGCGAAGGTGGGATCGCGACGGTCTCTCGTCTCTCGACCGGCTCGAAGTCCGTGGCCCAGATCCTCGAGCGCTATGCGGTCCTCGACCGCGGATCGGCGGGCAAGCAGCTCACGGACGCGGCCTTCGGCCTCGAGCGGGCCGCGGTCGCCGGCCTGCTCCGCGGGATCTTCACGGCCGATGGCTGCGTTTACAACTACGGCACCAAGAGCCAGTCGGTCAGCCTGGACTCGGTCTCGCTCGACCTCCTGCGGCAGGTCCAGCTCCTGCTCCTCGGCTTCGGCATCAAGGCGAAGATCTACGCCGATCGCCGCGTCGGGCCGCTCGTGAGCGTCCTCCCGGACGGCAAGGGCGGGGTCAAGGAGTATCCCGTCCAGCAGGTGCACAGTCTGCGGATCAGCCGCTCCTCGCGGGTCCGCTTCGAGAAGGAAATCGGCTTCTGGGCCGGCAGCACCAAGCAGGCGAAGCTGGAGCTCTTGAACCAGACGGTTGCCGCCTACGCCGACCGCATGGACGATCCGGTGGCCTCGATCGTCTACGAGGGCGAGGAGGACGTGTTTGACCTCACCGAGCCGGCCACCAGCCATTTCGGCGCCAACGGCCTGGTCGTCCATAACTGTTCCGAATACATGTTCATCGATGACTCGGCCTGCAACCTGTCGTCGCTGAACCTGATGAAGTTCGTCCGCGAGGACGGGGCCTTCGACGCCGAGAAGTTCCGGGCGGCGGTCCGGATCTTCATCACGGCGCAGGAGATCCTGGTCGACCACGCGAGCTATCCGACGGAGAAGATCGCGGGCAACAGCCACAAGTTCCGGCCGCTCGGGCTGGGCTATGCGAACCTGGGCAGCCTGCTGATGTCCGCCGGCCTGCCGTACGACTCCACGGCCGGGCGGTCGCTGGCCGCGGCGATCACGGCCATCATGCACGGCCAGGCGTACCTCAGCAGCGCCGAGCACGCGGGGAACGTCGGGGCGTTCGAGGGCTTCGCGATCAACCGCGAGCCGATGCTGAAGGTCATGGAGATGCACCGCGACGCGGCGCTCGCCATCGACGGGTCCGCCCCGGAGGACCTCCGCAGGGTCGCCAACGAGGTCTGGGCGGAGTGCCTGGAGCGGGGCCGCAAGCACGGCTACCGCAACAGCCAGGTGACGGTGCTGGCCCCCACCGGCACGATCGCGTTCATGATGGACTGCGACACGACCGGCATCGAGCCCGACATCGCGCTGGTGAAGTACAAGTCGCTGGCCGGCGGCGGGATGCTCAAGATCGTCAATCGCACGGTCCCGATGGCGCTCGCCAAGCTCGGCTACGACGAGCCGGGGATGAAGCGCATCCTCGACCACATCGACGCCCACGACACGATCGAGGGCGCGCCCGGCCTTGCCGACGAGCACCTGCCGGTCTTCGACTGCGCCTTCGCCCCGCCGCAGGGGGGGCGCAGCATCCACTTCCTGGGCCACATCCGGATGATGGCGGCCGTCCAGCCGTTCCTCTCCGGCGCGATCTCGAAGACGTGCAACGTCCCCAACGAGGCGACCGTCGAGGACATCCGCAACGCCTACCTGGAGGGCTGGCGGCTGGGCCTGAAGGCCATCGCCATCTACCGCGACGGCTCCAAGGGGAGCCAGCCGGTCAATACGAAGTCGGACGCGAAGGAGGAGGCGAAGAAGGAGGCGGTCGCGGCCGCCGCCCCGGCCCCGGTCGCGGCCCCGGCCGTCGTGCCCGCTCCGGCGCCCACGCCCGCCCCGGCACCCGCCCCGCATGTCGTCTATCAGCCCCGGCGGGAGCGGCTGCCGCACACCCGCAAGAGCGTCACGCACAAGTTCGACATCCAGGGGCACGAGGGCTACATCAACGTCGGCTTCTACCCCGACGGCCGGCCCGGCGAGCTCTTCATCACCATGGCGAAGGAGGGCTCGACGATCGGCGGCCTGATGGACGTGCTCGGCACCTCGATCTCGATCGGCCTCCAGTACGGCGTGCCGCTCGAGGTCTTCGTCAACAAGTTCGCCCACAGCCGGTTCGAGCCGGCCGGGTTCACCAAGAACCCGGACATCCCGATCGCCAAGAGCATCGCCGACTACATCTTCCGCTGGATGGGCATGGAGTTCATCCCCGGCTACCGCGCGGCGAATGCCCCCCAGCGCCCCGGCGACGACCACGACCATGACCACGACAGGCCGGCCGCCGAGGTGAAGGTCAACGGCCATCGCACCGCGACCATCGCCGACCTCGAGCATGCCGAGGCCGTCATGGGGGCCAAGATCCTCCAGGATCCGGTGCCGGCCTCGGCCCCACCGCCGGCCGTCGTGCCCCTTTCCGTGCCCGAGGGCCTCAGCGAGCAGGATCGCCAGTTCGCCCACTTCCAGAGCGACGCCCCCGCCTGCGACAACTGCGGTGCGCTGACCGTCCGCTGCGGCACCTGCTACCGCTGCTTCAATTGCGGCAACAGCATGGGCTGCTCCTGATCGGATCGGGCCCGAGCCCGTGATCGGTCGGCCATGATTCCGCAAGGGCCGCATTCCTCGACCGGGGCATGCGGCCCTTGTTTCATGGGCTCCGGCGCCGAGAATGGAGTGGAGAGGAGGACATCCTCATGGCCACTTCACCCCCATCGATCCCCTCGACGGTCCCGACCCGCTACTGGCACGTGCTCGAGGACGGCCGCGTCCAGTGCGACCTCTGCCCGCGATTCTGCAAGCTGCACGAGGGCCAGCGCGGGTTCTGCTTCGTCCGGGCCCGCGAGCACGACGAGGTGGTGCTGACGACCTACGGGCGCTCGAGCGGATTCTGCATCGACCCGATCGAGAAGAAGCCGCTGCATCACTTCCTGCCCGGGACGCCCGTGCTCTCGTTCGGCACGGCGGGCTGCAACCTCGGCTGCAAGTTCTGCCAGAACTGGGACATCTCGAAGTCCCGCGAGACCGACACGCTGGCCGATTCCGCGAGCCCCGACGTGATCGCGCGGGCCGCCGAGCGGCTCGGCTGCCGGAGCGTCGCGTTCACCTACAACGACCCGGTCATCTTCCACGAGTACGCCATCGACGTGGCCGAGGCCTGCCATGCCCGCGGCATCAAGGCCGTGGCCGTGACCGCGGGCGAGGTCTGCGCCCAGCCCCGGGCGGAATTCTACCGCGTCATGGACGCCGCCAACGTGGACCTGAAGGGCTTCACCGAGCGGTTCTATCGCGACGTCTGCGCCGGCTCACTCCGGCCCGTGCTCGAGACCCTGACGTACCTGAAGCACGAGACATCGGTCTGGTTCGAGCTGACGACCCTGCTGATCCCCGGCGAGAACGATTCCGATGAGGAACTCGACGCCATGACCCGCTGGGTCGCCGAGGAGCTCGGCCCGGACGTGCCGATCCACTTCTCGGCGTTCCACCCCGATTACCGGATGCTCGACCGGGCGAAGACCCCCGTCGCCACCCTGCGGCGAGCCCGGTCGATCGCGATCCGGAACGGCCTGCGGTATGCCTACGTGGGCAACGTCCACGACCCCGAGGCCGACAACACGCGCTGTCACGCTTGCGGCCATCTCCTGATCGGCCGGAACTGGTACAGGTTGACCGCCTGGGAGCTTTCCCCCGAAGGACGCTGCCCCCAATGCGCCACGCCCTGCGCCGGCCGCTTCGAGCCGACGCCCGGCTCGTGGGGACCGCGCCGGCAGCCGGTGCGGCTGGCGGATTTCGGCTGAGTGGCTCGTCGGCGGGGGATGGCTCGCCGTGGCTCATCGATTCCAGAGGGAGCTGAACCAGGGGATTTGCCTCGCCGCCCTCTCCGAGTGACGCCGAGCGGCCCGCCGGCTCCGCTCGGCGGCGCGTCCCCAGATCTCGGCCTGCTCGAGCCAGGAGTGGCCGGGTCCGTCGTTCGAGTAAGGGCAGATCTTGAGGTCTTCGGAGGCCTTGTCGTCGAGGTCCCACGCCGCTCCCTCGGCGGCTCGCCTGCGGCACCGCTCTGCCCGAGCGGCCATGAGATCCGACTCGGCCAGGCACAGGTCCTCGACGAACCCCTCGCTGCTCACGATCGCGGCGTAGATCGGCCGCATCCACCAGACGTGGACGGGCCACAGAGCGAACGCAAGCAGCGCGACAGCGACGACCATTCCCCGGATCGTGAACCGGACGCGGAGGAGTCGTCGCCAGTCGAGCGGGGGCGACTCCATGCTCGGCCTGATAGGCGGCCCACCGCGCCTTGATCAAGGCGACGAGCCAGGCCGCCAGGACGAGGAGGGCAAGCAGAGCGAGGACGACCAGCCCCGCCTCCTTCAGAATCGCCGTGAGGATGATCACGACGAACCACCAGAGGCCAGCCCCGGCCGTGAAGGCCACGGAAGTGAGGAGCTCGCTGATCGCGAATATCAGGGAGATCGGCTCTCCGACGGTTCGCCGGCGCAGGAGGACGAGGTAGGTCCGCATCACGGTCGGCACGACCAGGCCGGCGAGGAAGACGCCCGGCCAGGCCTCGCTCCCCACGGCCACGAAGCAGAGCGAGGTCAGCACGACGCCCAGCAGGACCGGCGTCGAGGTGAACGTGGAGCCCGGCACGTCGTTCCCCTTTCGCGAGCGGTCGGCGGCTCGCTTCAAGCAACGTATCGGAAGCCGATGGCCCTGGCTAGCGTTCATTCCGCCTTGGCGTGATACGCTGGAGTTCATTCGGAACCTGAAGTGCATGCGGTCGTCACTCGGAAGGCCCGACACGAGCCCCGGGGCCCGTGGGTCGATCCTGGTGGCGGCCAACCGGTGGAGGAAGCGATGAACCTGGTGATCCATCCCGCGGTCGAGCTGGATCGGCTCGACGTCCTGCGGCACGCGGCCCCGGGGGCGACGTTCGTGAACGCGGCGACCGCGGACGAGGCGGAAGAGGCCATGCCGGGTGCCCATGCGTTCCTCGGCAAGATCACCCCGGGGATGCTCGCCCGGGCGGATCGGCTCCGATGGGTCCAGGCCTTCACGGCGAGCCTGGAACATTACATCTTCCCGGCGCTCGTGGACCACCCGTGCGTGCTGACCAACACCCGCGGCCTCTTCGGCGACGTGATCGCCGACCAGGTGATGGGGTACGTCCTCTGCTTCGCGAGGAACCTGCACGTCTATGCACGGCGGCAGCTCGAGCACCGGTTCGAGCCCGAGGGAGGCTCCGAAGCGCGGGTGACCTTCGCGGCGGGCCCGGGCGTGGTCAATGCGATGGACCGCGCCACGATCTTCCTGCCGGGGGCGGCGATGGGGATCGTCGGCATGGGGGGGATTGGTTGCGAGATCGCACGCCGGGCCCGCGCGTTCGGCATGGCGGTCCGCGGCGTCGACCGGCATCCGGATCGGGTGGAGAGGCCGGAAGGCGTGGAGCGGATCGACGGCCTGGACGGGCTGCCCGATCTCCTCGGCTGGAGCGACTTCGCGGTGATCGCGGCGCCCCACACGCCGGAGACGGAGCGGCTGTTCGACGCCCGGATGCTGGGCTTCCTCCGTCACGGCAGCTACCTGATCAACGTAGGTCGAGGGGCGATCGTGGTGCTCGACGACCTGGTGGCGGCCCTGCGAGGGGGCATGCTGGCAGGCGCGGCGCTGGACGTCTACGAGGTGGAGCCCCTGCCGGCGGATCATCCGCTCTGGGACTTCCCGAGCGTGATCCTCACGCCGCACACCGCCGGCTATTCGCCGGCGATCGCGGGGCGGCACCTGGCGCTCCTGGCGGAGAACGTGGGGCGGTTCGTCAGGGGAGAGGATCTCCTCAATCGGGTCGACAAGACGCTCTGGTTCTAGCCGGGGCGGCCTCTCGGCCGTACAATCCGCAAGGATTGATCGATCCGCATTTCAAAATGCAAGAGTCTTTTGCCAGGAATCCGCACGGCTTCCCGGCCCGGGGGGTGGACGATGCGATGGCTATCGGGACGGCGACGGGCGGCCTTCACGCTGATCGAGCTGCTGGTGGTGATCGCGGTGATCGCGGTGCTGATCGGCCTGCTGATGCCGGCGGTGCAATCGGCTCGCTCGGCGGCGCGGCGGGCCCAGTGCCAGAACAACCTCAAGCAGCTCGGCGTCGCGCTGGCGTCGTACATGAGCGGCCATAACGTCTTCCCGATGAGCGCGGTGGCCGGAACCGGCCGCGGGATCAACCAGTCGTGCTTCGCGCTGATCCTGCCCGAGCTGGAGCAGCGCCCGCTCTACGCGGCGTACAACTTCTCGCTCGAGAATTTCGACCCGTCCAACCGCTCCGTGGTCGGCACCCAGATCTCGACGTTCCTCTGCCCGGAGTCGCCTCTCGAGCAATCGCCGCTCGCGGCCGAGAACGTCGTGCGATTCGACGGGACGAAGTATCCGGCGGGGTCGGCCTTCGGCCGGTGCAATTACGCCGCCAACTGGGGCGGGAGCCAGAACACGCTGGGTAAGGACTTCACCCAGGTCAATGGGTCGTATCGCGGCGTCATGGTGACCGTGAAGGCGACCGGCCCCAAGGGCCCGACCACCTGCTTCCGCAGCCAGGACATCCGGGACGGCATGTCCAACACGATCTCGGTCGGCGAGAAGCGAGACAGCCAGGGCTGGGACGTCGGCGGCTACGCCGGCAGCGAGTTCGACGTCGCGACCTCGCCGGATCTGCTCCAGTCGGCCGCGCCCGAGCAGAAGAACGATCCCCTCCTGCAGAAGGTCTTCTCGGGCTCGTTCCACGCCGGCCAGACGCATTTCCTCTTCTGCGACGGCTCCGTGCGTCCCCTCCGCACGAGCGTCAACAAGGCGACCTGGTACGCCCTGGTGACCCGCGACGGCAAGGAAGTCGTGAACGGGGATTCGTACTGAGGAGGACGAGCCCGGCACGGTGAATCACGGCCTCGTCGCGCGGCCCATGTCTGCGCCTGGCTCGGCCGGAGC
>NZ_JAALJH010000012.1 GCF_011064615.1 Aquisphaera insulae
CTAGAGCGCGTAACGCTTGGATCGCATGCGGACTGGGAGCCGGCTTCCACAGGGTTCGCCTGTGGCATCAGCCTGGGGGATAGCCAAGGCTCACCCGGTCGCCGGACGGAGCCGGCTCCCACGGGGCTCGCTCGTCGCATCGGCCTGGGGTGGCCACGGCTGGCGCGGTCGCTCCTTGCCCGTGGTTGATCCGAACGTGAATCGCTCTAGAACTCCGTCAACACTCAGGATTCGGGTTGCAGGACAGACAGGAATGTCTGTCTCCCGGGTTTAATGCCAGGTGAGTCGGGGATTTCGGAGGACAGGCATTCCTGCCTGTCCTGCTGCCAACCCGAAAATTAAGCTGTGACAAAGCACTAGCGATGAGCCGGCACCCATGCTGTGCGGGGGTTCAGGACGGCGTCACCGCCGGCGAGTCGGCTGAGACCTTCGGCCTACCGGCCCGCACCGGTCGAGATCTCCTGGGGCGCGGTCGGCTCCCGCTCCCCGTCGTTACCCCATTTCCAGCAGTCCACCTTCCGGACCTTGGCTATCCCTCGTCGACTGGCACGTACGTCAGCCCTCCCTGGGGGAAGATCCGGGCGGACGGCTCGACGCCGCGGGGGCCGGTCCTGGCCGCCGCGGCGATCGCCGCGGCCCAGAGCTTGGCCTGGTCGTCGAAGATCCGGACGGGGCCCAGCCGCGGGCCGATCCGCTCGAAGAGCGGCGGGGAGTACACCAGGACGGCCCGGTCCACGACCAGCTCGCGCGCCCACCGGAGCATGAAGGCGGCCGGCGAGCCCGTCGCGGAGAGGACGCGTTCGGCCAGCGGCACGGCGCGGCGGATCCCCCAGCCGCCGGCCGCGCCGGAGGCCGCGATCAGCCGCATCGCGGCCCGCGGGAAGGAGCGGTCGATCTCCTCCGGATCGGTCCAGAAGAGGCCCGCGAGCACCCCGCCCGGCCGGCTCGCCGCCCGATGATGGAGCAGCACCTTGAAGCTCTGCATCGGGTCCCCCGGCCACGGGTGATTGCCGGCCGCCACGATATCCGCCGGCCTCGCGGCCGGCGCCCGGAACCGCCGCCGCGCCTCGGCGGCGAGCGCGTCCTGGACCCGCGCGGGATGGCCGGCGGCCACCCGGAAGACCTGCCCCGGCGCGCCCAGCAGGTGGCTGATCGAGACGCACGGGCCGAGCATGCCGGCGGCCTCGTGGATCGCCCGTCGCATCGGGTTGCTGCCCGCGTCGCCGCCCAGCAGCCGGCCGGCGTCATGCCCCTCCCGGCCCGTGATCCCGCGACGGTGCAGCGCCCCGAGGGTGGTCCGGTGGCTCGTCCCGGGGAAGATCAGCTTGTAGCCGCCGCCGAATCCCGCCTGCAGGTGCGGCAGGACCGACCCGATCAGGATCCGCAGCCCCGCCCTCGCGACCGGGGAGAAGACCCGCACCGGCAGGCCGGTCGCCGTCGTCCCCAGGTCGTCGTAGGCGGAAAGGTCGTCCACCGGCGGGCTGTGGCACTGATACCGCGCCGCGACCTCGGGGCCGACGCGCCGCTCCATCGCGGCCCGGTCCACCGCGTGGTGCCGGCCGACGCCCGCGCTGATGGAAATGTCCCCGGGGGCCACGCCCGCGGATTCCAACTCGCGAAGCACGGTCGGCAGGGCCTCGCGGACGGGCGTCCAGCGGGACGGATCGTCCACGACGATGGCGATCTTCATCCCGGGCCCGGCGACGTCTCGAATCCGCCCCATGCCGTCCGGGGTCGCGAGTGCCGCCCCGAGGGCGGCTTGATAGTCGCCGACCGCGTCCCCGAGATCCGGACGGACGATGTCCCGCTCGCGGACGATCATCCCCGGCGGGAAGGCCAGGTCGAGGATGTCGTCGGGCCCCCAGGGGATCCTGCACGCGGCGACCGTCGCCGCGGCGCCATCCCCCGATCCGTCGGATGCCGACGCGCCTTTCAAGATCGTGTTCTCCGTGTCTGCCGGGGTGCCGCCCGCAGATCCGTCAGGATCGGTCGCCTCGCCGCACCCCCTTCGCCGTAAGATCCCACCATCCCGCAAAACGCGGCCCGCGGCAACCGCAAGCCGCCGCCGCACCCGGCCGCTCGAATGCAGAGTCGGGCGGGGAAATCCGATAGTGATGAGGCAAGGGATTGCTCGGGGGCCGTCCTCGACGCTCGGGGCCGGGGCCGCAGGATGGAGCGAGTCCAACATGGATCGATCGACGCGAGGCGAGCGATGGAGGCGCGCCTGTCGGCCCGGGAATGAGTCCCTCGAGGGCCGACAGTTGCTCAGCGGCACGTGGCCCCCGTACATCTCGAAGGCCGAGCTCCGCGCCCTGCTCCGCGAGGGGACGCCCGCGGTTCGCCCCAACACGCCGGTCCTGCCCTACGGGAACACGGCCAAGCTCGCCACCTACATCGATCCCACCACCCGGATCAACAACGGCTATGCGGTGATCGTCGGATCGCCCGGGTTCATCGGGCCCTATGCCACCCTGGATGCCCACGGCGGGATCGTCAAGATCGGCAACAGCTCGGTCATCCTGGACAATGCCGCGATCGTGGCCAACACGGCGCGCGCCGGCACCGCGCCGGCGCCCGAGGCGAACATCGGCAGCTACGTGGTGGTCGGCTACGGCGCGACGATCCAGGGCGCCAGCACGATCAGCTCCTACGCCGCCACGAAGCCGACGGTGATCGGCCCGGGGGCCCTGATCGACGGGGCGACCGTGCAGGAAGGTGCTATCGTGTCGGCCCTCGCCCGGGTCGGGCCGGGCGTCACGGTGCCGTCGGGGATCCGGGTCCTGCCCGGCATGAACGTGACGACCGCCGCGGAAGCCTCCGACCCCACGCTCGGCAAGGTCGTGGCGGTGACCGCCGGGGACGTCACCGACGCCACCAAGCAGTTGACGAGCAACCTCACGCTCGCTCAGGGCTACATCACGCTCTACCAGGGCCAGTCCGCCACGGGAGTGAGCACGGGCGTGCCGACCACGGTCACGGGGGTCTACTACGGGAACCTCGCCGCCGTCTCCGGCGTTTCTCGCCAGCCGGGCTCCCCCACGGCCACCACCGCCTTCCTGCCCCCGGGCAAGGGCGCGCAATTCCCCGGGCCCCGCCGGGCGCACGTGCAGAGCACGCTCTCCAACTTCCATGCCCGGGTCACCGGCCAGGCGCTCTTCCACCAGCGGGCCCGGGCCGTTCAGGGCGGCGTCGGCCGCGGCGTCGCGATCCGCGCCGACCAGGGCCAGCCGATCACGATCGGCTCGATCTCCGCGCTCGGCAACGGCGTGACCATCAACTCGCCGGGAGGCGGCGCGCTCGCGATCGGCCAGGCTTTCACCGCCGGCAACAACGCCACCATCCTGGGCGACGGCACGAAGACGGCGGTCATCGGCGACAACGTCACGATCGGCAACGCCGCGGTCGTCGCCGGTTCGTCCCTGGGGAGCGGGACGATTGTCGGCGACCACGCCTACGTCCTCAACTCGACCTTCGCCGCCGATTCCCAGATCCCCGCGGGTGCGATCTACATCAACAACAAGCTCGTCGGCACCGTGCAGTGGTGAGCGCGTGCCGGCCGGATGGTTCAGAACCGCCCCACCGCGTACGGCCCGGGGTCGACGTGGGTCGTCTCGCCGCCGATCAGCTCGGCGACGAGCTTGCCGGTGGCCGGGCCCATGGTCATGCCGAGCATGTTGTGGCCGGCGGCGACCACGACGTTCGACAGGGCGGGCGAGGCACCGATTAGCGGCAGGCCGTCGGGGGTCATCGGCCGCCAGCCCCACCACGATTCCAGGGGCCGGCCGGTGGTCTGCGGCTTCAGGTAGCGGTTGGCCGTCTCCGTGAGGACGCCCAGGCGGTTCGGGTCCAGGCTCGTGTCGGGCCCGACGAGCTCCATCATGGAGCCGATCCGGAATCCCGAGTGGAACGGGCTGACGGCGACGCGATCCTCCTCGAAGATCATTGGCAACGCCGGGCTGCCCTCCGGCTTCGGATAGGTCACCGAGTAGCCCTTGCCCGGCTGGATCGGGACCTTGCAGCCGAGCTCGCGGGCCAGGCCCGGCGTCCACGCCCCGAGCGAGACAACCACCCGGTCGGCCGGGATCTCGCCCTGCTCCGTGCGGACGCCGGACGCCTTGCCGTCCCTGCGGATGAAGCCCGTCACCTTGCGGTTCTCGACGATCGACACGCCCCGCGCGGTCAGCACGCGCCTCAGCTCGTCCATGAGCCGGTCGGGCCGGAGCTGGGCGTCCCCCTCGTAGAGCCAGGCGCCGGGGAGGCCCGGCCTGAGGGCCGGCTCGAACTCCGTCAGGGCGTCGCCGTCGAGCCGCCGCGCCGGGGTGTTGAACCGGTCGCGGAGCAGATGGTCCACCTCCGCGTAATGGTCCATCGCCGCCCGGGTGCGGAAGACGAAGAGGAGGCCGTTGCGGTCCCATTCGCAGGCGAGCGACTCGTCGCGGATGATCTCGTCGTAGAGCGTCCGGGACGACTTCGTGAGGGCCATGATCGGGCCGGCGGCGGCCATCATCGCGGCCTCGTTGCACCGCCTGGCGAACCGGACGAACCAGCCGGGATCGCGGAGCACGGTCCCCACGCCGATCCTGATCGGCGAGCCTTTTTGCATCATCGTCCGCAGGGCCTGGCGGATCGCCCCCGGCCCCGCCAGCGGCAGGACGTGGCTCGGGCAGATGTAACCGCAATTGCCGTGCGAGCAGCCCCCGCCGAACGTGCCCGCATCCACCAGGGTCACCGAGCGCCCGGCCCTCGCCAGGAAGTAGGCGGAGAAGGCCCCCACGACCCCCGCGCCGACCACCACCACGCGATCATCGCGCCCCGGAACGGTCATGATCGGATCCCCTCCCGGAACGGGTCGGCCGGGTCGAAGAGGAGGGTGGCCTCCGCCGTCACGTAGGCCTCGCCGGTGATGGTCGGGACGATCCGGCCGGAGTCCGCGCGACGATAGGTCCCCTCGAAGACGCTGCCGATGACGCTCTCCTGCCGCCAGGTGTCCCCCTCGGCCAGCTTGCCGTCGGCGGCCAGGCAGGCGAGCTTGGCGCTCGTCCCCGTGCCGCAGGGGCTGCGGTCATACGCCATGCCCGGGCAGAGGACGTAATTCCGGGCGTGGTTCGCCGGGTCGGCCGGCGGGCCGTACAGCTCGACGTGGTCGATCTCCGAGCCCCCCGCGCCGGTGATCTTGCCGGCCTTGAGCGCCCGGCTAATCTGTGTCGACCGCCGCAGCAGGTCGTCGGCCGAGCGCAGGTCGAGCGTCAGGCCGAGCGCCGGGGCGGGGGTGAGGAAGAACCAGTTGCCCCCCCAGGCGACGTCGCCGGTCACCGGCCCGACGTCCGGAACGTCCACGGTGACGCCGGCACCGTGCCGGTAACTCGGCACGTTCTGGATCGAGACCCTCGCGCCGCCGCGGTACTCGAAGCCGACGACGCCGACGGGCGTGTCGAGCTTGTAGGAGCCCCGCCCGATCTTCCCCATGTGGGCGAGCGTCACCGCGACGCCGATCGTCCCGTGCCCGCACATGCCGAGCACGCCGACGTTGTTGAAGTAGATGACTCCCGCCACGCAGCCGGGTTCGTGCGGCTCCACGAGCATCGCGCCGACCACCACGTCCGACCCGCGGGGCTCGTTCACGACCGCCGACCGGAAGCCGTCGAACCGCTCGCGGAAGACCTCCCGACGCGTCGCCAGCGGCCCGCCCCCGAGATCCGGCCCCCCCGCGATCACCACCCGCGTCGGCTCGCCGCCGGTGTGAGAATCGATCACATGGACTTTCTTCATCCGATGAACCCCTCTCTCTGTCTCCTTGTCTCTTCCGCTTCCCCTTCTCTCCCCTTCTCTCCCCTATCCGGTTCTTCTCCGTGCCTCTGTGCCTCTGTGGTTCGTCCCGTCTTATCCTCTCGGTCGGCTCTCGATCCCCGCGCGGATGACCGCCAGGACCCGCTCCCGTTCTTCGCCGGCAAGCGTCTGTCGCGGCCCGCGGACCCACTCGGCGCCGAGGCCGGCCTCCTGGACCAGGAGCTTGATGTACTGGACGAACTTGGGGTGGGTGTCCAGCTTCATGAGCGGGGCGAACCAGCGATAGAGCGCCTTCGCCTCGTCCCACTTGCCGGCCCGGGTGAGGTCCCAGAGCCGTTGATTCTCGGTCGGGAAGGCGATGCCGGAGCCGGCGACCCAGCCGTCGATGCCGTTGAGCGAACACTCCATGATCAGGTCGTCCACGCCGGCGAACATCGCCAGGCGGTCGCCGATCGCCAGGCGGATCTCGGTGATCCGCCGCGGGTCGCCGGAGCTCTCCTTCATGGCGACCAGGTTGGGGATCTCCAGGTATCCGGGCAGCTTCGCGGGGGTCACGTCCACGGTGTAGGCGATCGGGTTGTTGTAGAGCATCCACGGCAGGTCGACGGCCGTGGCGACGGCCCGGAAGTACGCGAACGCCTCGGCCTCGTCAGGGCGATACACCATCGGCGGCATGATCATGAACCCGGCCGCGCCGTTCTTCGCGTAATCGCGGACGCAGCGCACGGCGACCGCCGTCGAGGACTCCGCCACGCCGCCGATCACCGGGACCTTGCCGCCGACGGCCCTGACGATCGCGGAGAGGACCTGCTGCTTCTCCTCGGGGCTCATCGCCTGGTTCTCGCCGAGCGACCCGCAGGCGACGATCCCCGCGACGCCCGAGGCCACCAGGGCCTCCGCGTGCCCGGCCGTCGCCGCCAGGTCGAGCGAGCGGTCCTCGCGGAGCTGGGTCGTGATCGCCGGGAAGACGCCCGACCATTTCGGATTCTGTGCCATCGATGAGTCCCCTCGGTTCCGGCCCGATCGATCCGCGGGCCCGTCCCGTCCCGTCCCGTCTTGTTCCTCGAGCGTCCACGCGACATCATGGATTCTCTCGGAGACGCCCGCCGAAGTCTTGGCGATTTCCGAGAATGCGACTCGATTCCGCGCACAGTCGATGTCGAGGCGAGGGGCTTTCGATGGGGACCGACCCGGCCGCGGAGCTGTTCGCTCGCCTCGCGGAGCCGTTCACGGGCGAGGCCCTGTTCGACCGGCTCGACGGCGTCGTCTACTTCGTCAAGAACGAGCGGGCCGAGTACGTGCTCGTGAACCGGACGCTCGTCGAGCGCTGCGGCGCCGCGGAGAAATCGGAGCTGATCGGCAAGACGGCCGAGGACCTCTTCCCGCCGCCGCTCGGGCGATCGTACCGCGAGCAGGACGAGGCCCTGATCCGCTCCGGCGAGGCGATCGTGGACCAGCTCGAGCTCCACCTGTACCCGGGGGGCCGGACCGGCTGGTGCCTGACCAACAAGCTGCCGCTCCGCGACCGCGAGGGCCTGGTCGCGGGCCTCGTCGGTTCCTCCCAGGACCTCCGCCCGCCGGCCGAGGCGGAGGACGGCTACGACGACGTGGCCCGCGCCGTGCGGTTCGCCCGCGAGCACCTGGAGGACCGCCCCTCGGTGGAGGCCATGGCGGAGGTCGCCGGCCTGTCGGCCTACCAGCTCGACCGCCGGATCCGCCGCCTCTTCAACCTCACCCCCGGCCAGCTCCTGCTCAAGCTCCGGATCGACGCCGCCGCCGAGCAGCTCCGCCGGACCGACCGCCCCGCCTCCCACGTCGCCTTGTCCTGTGGCTATTCCGACCAGAGCGCCTTCTCCCGCCAGTTCCGCCGCACCATCGGCCTGACGCCGCTCGAATACCGCGAGGCATATCGATCGACGTGAACCCCGCGCGGAAGCCGAGGGCGGTCCGCGAACGAACCTGGATGTTGTGCCGGGTAAAGGGCCTGGCTTCTGTCAGAAAAGCGGACCGACTTTCGGTTCATACGGCGGAAGCGCGCGCCGAATCGCGGGATCGGTCCCGCCGATGTCGATCGGGTTCTGCTCTCCGGGTGGCTGTGGTGGAAGCGAAGCGACACCACGGGATCGCGACGGCTCGATGCGGGCCGGAGTCCTTCGCGCAAACCTCGACCATCCGGGGCTCGCTCCGTGCTCCCGGTCGTCTCCCTGACAGGCCCCGACCTGGACGCGGTGATGGCCCAGCGGAACCACGGCCGGGGGCCGGTGCGAAGGTCACGAGCTCGCGCGCAGGCCCCGTCGATCCCGTGGTATCGCTTCGCTTCCACCACAGCCACCCGACTGGCCGGCGACCGCACGTCACGAGGAATCCGCTCTTGCCGCTGGCGCACGCGTCCGCCGGATGAGCCAGGCTTTCTGACAGGGGGTTGCGGCGAGACCTGGCGATTCATGCGCAGGCTTGCAGACGCCTAGGGCTTCCCCTTTTCCGAACCGTGATCCGCTGGATCCGACGTCATGCCGTCATTGAACCACCGGCCATTCAGTCTTCGGAACTTCCAGAGCCGACGGACGGGTTTGGCCGCCTTCTTCGCGCCATCCTGGTGGACCTGATCGCGGTTCCCTGCGACCCAGCCCCGGGCCGTGTCCCCGGACACCTCGATCCCTTGCAGATCCCCGAAGCCATCCACAGAATCTGAGGCCTCTTGCCGTCCCCCCCACATGATCTCGCTCACTTCCTCGTAGAACGACGCCATCTTGTCGGCGTCCCGAGGCGTCATGGCCTTGATGCGCTCTTCCAGGCCGAAGCCGAAGAGCGGAAAGACCAACCCATGCTTCTTCATGGTCTCGCGAAACCTGGCCTCAATTGCCTCCTGTGCGGCAAAATCAGGTTCGTTCCCAACGAAAGGACCCCCTATCCCACCCCCGGTCTCAAAAACGACCCAGAAACTCACGAGATTCTCGACCTCCTGGCCCTGGACCGCGGGGGTCGATGAGGCGAAGGCCGTGCGCCAATCACGCCCGGCGAGGGCCTTCCGCCTCGCCTCGAACGCCTCTCGGGGCGAGGCATATCCGGGCGGCCCCTGCGCCGGCTCGTGGGAGATCCGGCGGGTATAATCCCAGGTCTCACTGTCGTTCAACCACCGGCCGTCTACCTTCCGGAATTTCCGCAGCAGGCGGGCGGACCTGGTCGAGTTCTTGAAAGTCCACACGATCCAGCCGCTGGCGGAATCGCCGGATTCCACCACCCCTTGCAGGTCGCCGAAGTCGTGAATCGACTCCGGCGACTCCTTGCCGACGGGCCTGATGAGCTCGCTCGCCTCCGCGTAGAACGCCGCCCTGTCAGCGACGCGAGACGCCATGGTCTTGATGAACTTCTCTTGATTGAAGACCAGACCGAAGGAGAAGTTGGTTAGTTCCAACCCGTGCTTCTTCATGGCCGCGCTCAGCCTGGCCTTGTTCGCGCTGCGTTGGGGTTCCTCGAACTTGTAGTCGTCGAACCCGCACTCATTCAAGATCCAGCAACGCACGAGGTACTCGACCTCGAGGTCCTGGACCGCGGGGGTCGATGAGGCGAAGGCCGTGCGCCAATCACGCCCGGCGAGGGCCTTCCGCCTCGCCTCGAACGCCTCTCGGGGCGAGGCATATCCGGGCGGCCCCTGCGCCGGTTCCTCGGCGCCTCGGACGGCAATGTCCATCGCCTGGACGCTCGTCGCGCCCAGGCAAAGCAAGAGGACGCTTCGACGAATTCCGTACATCCCTTGGGGCTCCGATTCGGCCGCCCTCCATCCTTGCGTCGGAGACGCTCACCCCTCCCTCAGCCCGACCGACACGTACTTCGTCTCCAGGTACGCCTCCAGGCCCTCGACGCCGAGCTCGCGGCCCATGCCGGATTGCTTCATGCCGCCGAAGGGGCACTGGGGCGTGGCGGGGACGGGGTCGTTGATGCCGATGATGCCGGCCTCCAGGCCCTCGGCCATCCGGGTCGCGACCGTCAGGTCATTGGTGAAGACGTAGGCGGCCAGGCCGTACGGGGTGCTATTCGCCGCGGCGATCACGTCGTCGATCTTCGCGAAGTCGAGGATCGGCATCACGGGGGCGAACGGCTCGTCGGTCATCAGCTTCATCGAGCCGTTGACGTTCGTGAGCACGGTCGGCTCGAAGAAGTAGCCCTTGTCGAAGCGGGTCGAGCGGCCGCCGCCGGTGAGGACCCTGGCGCCGTGGGACTTCGCGTCGTCGATGAGCGCGGCGGTCTTGTCCATGGCCTTCTGCTCGAACATCGGGCCGACCTGGACGCCGGGCTCCAGGCCGTTGCCCATCTTGAGGTTCTTGGCGAGCTCGACGGCGGCCTCGGTGAAGTCCTTCGCGAGCTTCTCGTGGACGTAGAACCGCGACGGGGCGACGCAAACCTGGCCGTTGTTCCGAAACTTACCGATGACCGCCGCCTTCGCCACCTGCTCGACGTCGGCGTCCGGGAAGACGATCAGCGGGGCGTGGCCGCCGAGCTCCATGCTCAGCCGCTTCACCTGGTCGGCCGACCGGCGGATCAGCTCCTTGCCGACCTCGGTGGAGCCGGTGAAGCTGATCTTGCGGACCTCCGGGCGCTCGAAATAGACGTCCGCGACCTGCCGGGCCGGGGCGATCACCAGGTTCGCCACGCCGGCGGGGGCGCCCGCCTCCGCCAGGCACTCGAACATGCCGATCATGATCAGGGGCGTCTGGTCGGCCGGCCGGCTGACCACCGTGCAGCCGACGGCCAGCGCCGGGGCGATCTTCCGGCTGGCCAGCGCCATCGGGAAGTTCCACGGCGTGATCGTGCCGACGACGCCGACCGGGTGATGGATCGCATAATGCCGGCGGTTGCCCGTCCAGTGGGGGATCACTCGCCCGTAGGCGCGCTTGCCCTCCTCGGCGAACCACTCGAAGGTGTCGGCGGTGGCGAGGACCTCGGCCTTGGCCTCGGGGATGGGCTTGCCCTGCTCCATCGTCATGACGCGGGCGAGCTCGTCGGCCCGGCCGCGGATCAGCTCGGCCGTCTTCTTGAGGACCTTCGCCCGCTCGTAGACCGAGGTGGCCCGCCAGGCGGGCATGGCCCTCGCCGCGGCGTCCACGGCGCGCTCGGCCTCCGCGCGGCCGCCATAGGCGACCTCGGCGACCGTCGATTCGTCGGCCGGGTTGATCACCGCCAGCGTCTTGCCGCCGGGGGCATCACACCACGTGCCATCGATGTACATCCGGGTCCCCGTCGTCGTCTCGGCCATCGCGTCCGACCTCCTCGTGGGCAAGAGTCCAATCCCTCAAATCGTAACGGCCGGGCAAGGCCCCTGTCTTGTCCGATCGGGCGGAACCGGCTCCATTCCGCGCACAAAGACGGGGGAACGCTAACCACAGAGGCACGGAGGCACGGAGAAGAGAAGAAGGATTTTTAGGAGCCGGCTCCGTCCGGCGATCGGGAGAGCCGTGTCCCGCGAGGCATGTGCCCGCTTCATTTCTTCTCGCCCGGTTTCAGGGTGATCTCGGCGAGCCGGCCGCCCTCGAGATCGACCTTGATGGGGCCGGTGATGTCCTTGCCGTCGGACGGGTTGGGCTTGCCGCGGACGATGTAACGGCCGGGCGGGATGTTGGAGAGCTGGACCTGGTTCTTCTCGTCGAGGATCGAGGAGCCGCCCCAGCTCCCGACGACGGCGCCCCCTTCGGGCTCGATCTCCACGATGTACTGGGCCGGGCGGGTCGTGCCGGTGAAATCGACCGTAACTCGCAGCCGGGCGGACCGCTTCATCGTCAGAGCGATCTGCTCCGACGGCACCTTGATCGAGGGCCCCAGGCCGGGCCGGACATAGCCGAACTTGTGGATCCAGATCGAGGCGTTGCCCACCGGGAGGCCTTCGAGGGCGAATATCCCGTCCGGGCCGGTCTTGCACTCGAGCTCGACGGGCATCTCGTACCGGCCGGGCGAGGTCCCCTCGGCGGCGGCCGTCACGTTGTCGAACCGCACGTCCACGCCATCGATCGGCTTGCCGGCCTCGTCGACCACCCGGCCGGAGATCGCGGCGGGGCGTGCCAGGCCGGCCTTGAAGTCCTGCCAGTGCGGCTGGCCGTCGGGCCGGACGTGGCCGACCACCCGGGAGGCGAAGCCGCGCCCATGCACGACAACCTGATACCAGCCTGACGGTACGTTCCGGAAGACCCAGCGACCCTTCTCGTCGGCCTTCGCCTCGGCCGCGGTGGTGTAGTCGTATCCGCCGGTCTTCTTCGGCTCGATCCGCCGGAGCTCCGCCGTCGCGGCGGCCGGGGCCTTCGTCGCCAGGTCGATCGCGGTCCCCTCGATCACGGTCCCGTCGGCCGCCTTGAAGCCGTGGGCCTCGAGCCGTTCGTCGACGACCTTCAGTCCCTCGGGGACCACGACGTCGGCCCACTTGACGTTCCCGCCCGTCCAGATGTGCAGCTCCGTGGGCGGGCCGAGCCCCGCGTCGACCGGGTCCGTGGGGTTGAGGCTCGGCGGCATCGCCCGCAGCCGCTGCCAGCTCTCCGGCTGCCAGACCACGAACATCCAGTCGATCCGGGCGTCGAGGTCCTTCTGCTCCTCGCGGTTCGGGTTGATCCAGAAGCTGGCGCCGACGCCGTCGTGGACGTAGACCCGCCGGTTCTTGGCGTCCATCCGGGACAACCCCGTCAGGATGGCGTTGAGCGACTTCGCCTCGCCGCGGCACTCGGCGTGCCACTGGCCGCCGCCGAACGGCGGCCCCTCCCACCAGGCGATCCGCGCCGGGTGGTTGAAGACCGCCTCCGCCCCCTTGGGCCACCCCGGGTCCCGGATCGGCGTGTTGCCCACGCCGCCGGTGATCAGGGCGAACGCCGCCGGCGGGCCGAGCATCGCCAGGCCGATCCCGAGTGCCGACGCCGCGAACCTCGTGCGCCATCCGCCCATTGCCGCCCCCCTTCGTTCGATGTGCCTCGCCGACCCAGCGTGCCCCCGCCGCGGCGGCGAGTCAACGCCCATCCCGATAACGGGCAAGCCCCGCGGATTTCCGAAGGAATCCGCGAAAGCCGCGTCGCGGACCCGGCGCCTCCTTGACACGGCTACATTCTGTCGCCATGATCGGCGACGTCATGTAGTCAAGGCGAGGGAGGTGCCATGGGCGAGGCGGGACGCGAGCTGCCGGAGCTGTCGCCGGCGCAGGCGGAGATCATGGAGATCGTCTGGGACCGGGGCGAGGTCTCGGCGAGCGATGTCCGGGAGGTCCTGTCGGCGGCGCGGCCGGTGGCGAGGAACACGGTGCGGACGCTCCTGGAGCGGATGGAGGAGAAGGGCTGGCTGCGGCACAGGGAGGAGGGGCGGACCTTCCTCTACGCGGCCGTGCAGCCGCGGAAGACGACCATCGGCCGGAAGGTGCGGGAGGTCGTGGACACGGTCTGCGGCGGCTCGGCCGAGGCGCTCGTGGCGGCGCTCCTGGACGACCGCGGCCTGAGCGCCGGGGAGCTGATGCGGATCCGCGAGATGCTCGCGGCGGCCCGCGCCACGCGGACGAAGAAGGGAGGCTCGTGATGTCGTTGGTGACTATCGTGGAATGGATATACCCCGGCGATACGGCCGTGGCGTGGCTGGGCATCGTCGCCGCGGGCGTGGCCCTGCTGGCGGCGATGGCGGTCATGGCGTCGCGGCTGCGGTGGCTCGCTCGCCGACCGGCGCCGCGGCACGCGGTGCTGTTCTCGGCCCTGGTCGGCGGCCTGGTGATGCCCCTGCTGGTGGCGCTCGTCGCCGCCGCGGGGCTGGCGATCGCGGTCCCGGTCCTGCCGGCGCGGGAGGCTGTCGCGGGGCATGATCGGCCTGTTGCGAAAGCCGCGGCCGTCTCGCCGATGGCCCCCCTGCCCTTGCCTTCGCGGCCGGGTGAAGTCGTGCGGGCCGGCGCCGTGGCGGAGGTCGAAGGTCACGCCGCGGCCTTCTCTCCGGCTCGGGCTTCGATCGTGATCGGACTGGTCCTCTGGGCAATGGGTAGCCTGGTCCTGTTCGTGGGCCTGGCCCGTGGAATCCGGCTGGCGAGGCGGCTTCGCCTTTCCGCGCGGCCCTGCGACGATCCCGCGGTCGCCGCCGCCGCGACGGTGCTCGTCGCTCCTGACCTCGCCACGCCGGTCGTGGTCGGGATCGTGCGTCCGGTCGTGATCCTGCCGGCGGGCCTGGCCGGTGCGATCTCGGCGGACGAGCTCCGCGACGTGTTGCATCACGAGATGGCCCACGCGCGACGCCGCGACCCGCTGGTCGTGCTCTTGCAAGGCATCGCTCGGGCGCTCTACTGGCCGATCGTGCCGGTCCATCTCCTCAACCGAGAGCTGGAGCAGGCCCGCGAGGAGATCTGCGACAACCACGTGCTCCGGGATCGCGACCCGCTGAGCTACGGAGAGACCCTGTTGCACCTGGCCGAGCTGGCGACTGGGCTCGAGGCTCGGCCGCTTGCTGCGTCGGCCGGGATCCTCCACTGGCGGGGGAAGCTCGAGTCGCGGATCGCCGGCCTGCTGGACGCGAGCCGGAGCACCGCGACGCGGACGCCTCGGGCGCTCGCCTGGGGGATCCTCGCGTTCTTCCTGGGCGCGGGATTCCTGACCGCGTCGATGCGACTCGTCGCGAGGGGGGCGGAGCCGGAACCGCAACCACCGTCGCCCGCGGCACCGGCCGCGAAGCCCGAGGGCCGGTCGATCCTCCTGAAGGCGGTCGGCCCCGACGGCTCGCCGATGCCCGGCGTGGCGATCGAGGCCGACATCGTCGCGGAGCCGGCGTATCGCGGCGACCGTCGGTTCGTGACCGACGGGCAGGGACAGGTGCGGCTCGCGCTACCCGGTGGCATCGAGGACTTCACCCTCCGGGCGCGGGCGGATCGTTGCGTGCCGATGGTCGCCGAGTGGCGGGGGGTGGATCGGCCGTCGACCCTTCTCATGTTCAAGTTCACCGGGTTCGCCTACAGTGGCGACGGCAAGATCTCCATGATGCTGCCGGTCGAACAGGAACGCATGGAAGCCGAGAGCCGGCGCGAGCCGCTGCCGGCGGAGTTCACGTTCCGGATGGATCGCGGGAGCGCCATCGGCGGCACGATCCGCGACCCCGAGGGCCGGCCCATCCCGGGGGTGAGGGTCGAGGTCCGGTCGCTCGTCTATCCCGAGCGGTCGAGGGGGCGGGCCATGCCCGACAATCAGCCCGCCACGGGCGAGCATGCCCCGCGGACGGGTGCCGACGGCCGCTGGTCGTTTGACGGGGCGCCGGCCGGCCGCTGGCAGGTCGAAGGAGGGCCGAAAGGGCTCCGGGATCCGGTCTTCCAGATCCTACCCAGCCGCGCCGGCCATGCGGTCGGTGCGGACCGGGATGGGTTGCAAGCCCTCCCCGGCAGTCCGACCATGCGGGCGCTTCGCGAGCAAACGGCCGTGTTGACGATGCGGCCCACGGCGGTCGTTCGCGGCACGGTCACCGACGCGGATGGCAGGCCGGTCCCCGGGGCGGTGGTGATCCCGGATCTCCCCCCGGCGGACCTGAGCGCCGGCGGCCAGGCCGTCAAGGCGGACGATCAGGGTCGCTTCACGCTGCCGCCGCTGGCGTCCGAGCGGCAGGCCCTCTGGGTCGTCGCCGAGGGCTGGATGCCGGCGAAGCGAGTGGTCGACGTCGGGCCCGGGCTGGAGCCCCTGGCGATTCGCCTCGGGCGTGGCAAGGACCTGCGGATCCGGTTCGTCGATCCCGCCGGCAAGCCAGTGCCCGGCGTGGACGTCTCGTTCAACCTCTGGCAGGGCGGCAACTGGCTGTATATCGGCACCCAGGCCGGATATCCGGATGCGAAGATTCCCCGGCAGGCCGATGGCGATGGGCTCTATCGATGGCCGTGGGCGCCCGGCGAGGAGACCCTGTACGTCTTCTCGAGGGAGGGCCTGCAGCCCCAAGTCACCAGGCTGGCCGCCGACGGCCAAGAGCACACGGTCGTCCTCCGCGAGGGGGCTGCGATCAAGCTAAAATGATCCGCATGTCATGATCTTTTGCAGGGTGCATCAAACGCAGCGCGGACGCACCTCTCGAGAGAAAACGTCAAGGAATATAGCTGTGATGCGCCGTGCCCCGCTCCAGCCGTTCGGCCAGGTCCGGGGCCTGGGCGTGGCCCAGGGCGGCGGCCTTGCGGGCGGCAGGGGCGGCTGGGAGCTGATGCGGATCCACGAGATGCTCGCGGCGGCCCGCGCCACGCGGACGAAGAAGGGAGACTCGCGATGTCGTTGATGACGATCGTGGAGAGGATATACCCCGGCGATACGGCCGTGGCGTGGCTGGGCATCGTCTCCGCGGGCGTGGCCCTGCTGGCGGCGATGGCGGTCCTGGCGGCGCGGCTGCGGTGGCTCGCTCGCCGTCCGGCCCCGCGGCATGCGGTGCTGTACTCGGCCCTGGTCGGCGGCCTGGTGATGCCCCTGCTGGCGGCGCTCGTCGCCGCCGCGGGGCTGGCGATCGCGGTCCCGGTCCTGCCGGCGCGGGAAGCCCCCGCTGAGCGTGAGCGGCGGGCGAATGTGGGCGAGGCTGTCGCGCCGATCTCCCCCCTGCCCTCGCCTTCGAGGTCGAGTGAGCCGGCGCGGGGGGGGAGCGTGGTGACGGTCGATGGTGCTGCCGCGGCCTTCTCTCCGTATCGAGCCACGGTCGTGATCGTGCTGGGGCTTTGGGCGATGGGTAGCCTGGTCCTGTTCGCGGCCCTGGCGCGGGGAATCCGGCGGGCGAGGTCGCTTCGTCTTTCTGCGAGCCCGTGTGACGATCACGCGGTCGCCGCCGTCCTGGAGCCTCATCCGCGACGAATCAGGGTGCTCGTCTCTCCGGGCCTCGCCACGCCGGTCGTGGTCGGCATCGTACGGCCGGCGGTGATCTTGCCGGATGGCCTGGCCGGTGCGATCTCGGCGGACGAGCTCCGCGACGTGTTACATCACGAGATGGCCCACGCGCGACGCCGGGACCCGGTGGCCGTGCTCTTGCAAGGGGTCGCGCGGGCGTTGTACTGGCCGATCGTGCCGGTCCATCTCCTCGGTCGCGAGCTGGAGCGTGCCCGCGAGGAGATCTGCGACAACCACGTGCTCCAGGATCGCGACCCGCTGAGCTACGGCGAGACCCTGTTGCACCTGGCCGAGCTGGCGGGCGATCATCGCAGACATCACCTCGCCGCGTCGGCCGGGATCCTCCACTGGCGGGGGAAGCTCGAGTCGCGGATCGCCGGCCTGCTGGACGCGAGCCGGAGCACCGCGACGCGGACGCCTCGGGCGCTCGCCTGCGGGATCCTCGTCCTATTCCTGGGCATCGGCTCGCTCGCCGCGTCGATGCGGTTCGTCGCCAGGGCCGAGGCGAAGGAGGCGGCGCCGACGGCCCCGGCCTCTCCGACCACGGTGCCGCTCGCGAAGGCCGACCCGCCAGAGGCCGAAGGCCGGTCGATGCTGGTCCACGTCATCGGGCCCGACGGCAAGTCGATGGCCGGCGTGAAGATCCACGTCAGTGTCTGGACGCGACCGATGGTCCCCAGGAGGAACTTCGACTACGTGTCCGATGGAGAGGGCAACGTTCGCGTGGAACGGCCGCCGGGCCTGTACATCTTCCGCCTCTGGGCGAGGGCCGATCATCACGTGCCACTGTTCGCCCACTGGGAGGAGGCCGAGAATCCGGAGCGGACGCTCCCGGAGGAGTTCACCTTCCACATGGCCCGCGGTACCACAATCGGCGGGATCATCCGCGACCCGGACGGCAAGCCGATCCCGGGCGTCACCATCGAGGTGGTGCTCTCCCGCGGCGGCAAGGTGGAAGGGCGGACCTCACCCAATCGGTGGCTCGCCGAGGGGCCAACCGCCGTGCGGACCGACGCGGAGGGGCGCTGGTCGCTCGACAACGTCCCGCCCGGGCTGGACCTGGACCTGCGGCTCAAGCTGGCCCATCCTGATTACGTCTCGGACGCGAACTGGGGCGACTCGCAGCAGGCGCAGGGCGTGGACCTGATGCCCCTGCGCCGGCGGACGGCGATCCTCACGATGCGCCCGGGCCTGGTGGTGACCGGCATCGTCACCGACCCGTCCGGCAAGCCGGTGGCTCGGGCCGTGGTCGTCCGCGGGGACAATCCCTACTTCGAGCCGGGCAGCCAGGAGATCCTGACCGACGAGGCCGGTCGCTACACGCTGCCGCCGCTGCCGGCCGGGAAGGTGAACGTCACGGTGATCGCGGAGGGCTGGAGCCCCGCGCGGCGATCGGTCGAGATCAAGTCCGGGATGCCGCCGGCCGACTTTCGCCTCGAACCGGGAAAGGAGTTACGGCTCCGGTTCGTGGACGGGGCGGGCAAGGCGGTGCCGGGCGTCTACGTCGGGATCGGGACCTGGCGGGGCGGCGAGAGCCTGTACAATCACAAGCATCCCGACGTCCTGGACACGAAGATCCCCATCCAGGCCAACGACGAGGGGCGGTTCCAATGGTCCTGGGCGCCGGCCGACGCGGTGAACTACCGATTCGGCAAGGAAGGCTTCGAGGGCGTCGAGAAGGCCGTCCTGACCGCCGATGGCCGGGAGCACACGGTCATCCTGCGCCAGAATGCCAGGGTCCGGCCATGAGCATGCTCGCGTGGTTCTCTTTTGTGGGGTGTGCCGTATCCAGCGGAGCGCACACGCACCGGATCGCCTCGTCCTGTGGAACCAGCGGTCGCCAAGAGGAGCTCGGCTCTGGATGACGACGGTTCCGGGTCCGGTCGCGAGGACGGGCCGATCCGGTGCGGTTCCGTGCATCCGCTCTCCGGTTGACGCACCCTGTGACTGGGATCAGGACCGCACCCTGTCACCCCACAGGACCAGCGTCCGTTCCACGATGTCCGCCGCATCAAGCAGGCATCCGTAGCTTTCCGAGGCGACCATGCGACCGGATTCAAGCCAGATGAGGCTGCCCGAGCCGAGCGCATACTTCATGGGGAAGCCCAGCGGCTTCAGGAAGTCGCGGACCGTCTCGTCCTCCTCATCGAGCGAATAGAACGCGATATCGATAGCCGGGTGGTCGGCCGACAATCGCTCGATTGCTTCCTGGAAGGCCCGGCGGGCCCGGCGCTCCGGGACCGACCACTCCACGGTAAGATAGACCAGCGCCAGAGGGCTCGCACGAATCACCTGGGGTCGGGCCGATCGCCGATGGAGGTTGGCATCCGGGCCTCTACCGCCTGCCGATTCCGAGTCGGAATGCACCGTCATGAGCTTCAATCCCACTCATCGAAAGTCGCGGCCGGCTTCGCGGCCCGAAGCAGCCGCCACCATTGCAGATGACCGAAGCCGATGAAGCCCATGTAGGCCAGGAAGGCCGAGTAGACTGCAAATTCCGCCCACGAGTGCCATTCGTGGCCCCTCGGAAGCACGCCCGTGACGCGGAGCAGGCCCTCGATCCAGCCAAGGGAGCCGACGATCGGGAACCCGAGTCCGATGCCCGCGATCCAGGCGGCCGCCCTCGGCTCGCGGCGGCGGATCGCCCGATGCTCGACCATGACCACGAGGACGAGGGGGACCGGCAAGAGTACGACCCCGAGCCAGGCCGGCCCCGAAAACGTCGCCGCTTCTGAAGGATCTCGGGCCATCGAGTAGAGGGCGAGGAGGACGCAGGCGGTGAGCAAGACGGCCGGCACCGCGAGCATCGCCGCGGAGACGAGGATCAGCGTCGTCGGCCGGGGGCCTGCTCCACGCCTTGAAACATTCATGTGAGTGATTTCATGGAAGATACGTATGATGCGCCGTGCCCCGCTCCAGCCTTTCGGCCAGGTCCGGGGCCTGGGCGTGGCCCAGGGCGGCGGCCTTGCGGGCGGCGGCAAGGGCGGCTCCGCGGTCATTCTGGGCGAGGCGGGCGAGGGCCAGGGCGTACTGGATCCGGGCGAGGATCGGCTTCGCGGTCGTGGTGGCGAGGGCCTTCTCCAGGTCGGCGGCGGCCTCGGCGGGGCGATGGGCCTCGAAGAGGAGCTTGCCGCGATTGAGGAGGGCGAAGGTCAGGTTGGGATTGATGGCCAGGGCGCGGCGGTAGTCGTCCATGGCCTGGGGCGTCCGGCCGAGGGCCTCCTCGGCGAGCGCCCGGTTGTAGTAGGGTTCCGAGGTCTCGGGTTTCAGGGCGATGCTGGCGCGGAAGGCGGCGACGGCGTCCTCGAAATGGCCGAGGCTGTAGGCGCAGAGGCCCTGCTGGAAGTTCGCCCAGAAGTCCGACGGGTTCAGCCCGACCGCCTTCTCGAGCTCGGCGGCGGCCTCGTCGGTCTTTCCCGTTCGGAGGAAGTAGCGGCCGAGGTCGTAGTGCTCCCAGGCCGACCGCGGCGGCGGATCGAGGCGGGCGTCGGCGACGGATTCGCCCGCCGCTTGGCGGAGGGCGCGGCGCTGGCGGTTCAGGGCCAGGCTCGGGCCGCAGAGGGCGTCGGCCTCGTCGAGGACGACCAGGGCTTCGGCGCGGGCCTCCGCGGCCTTTCCCGCGGGCGACTGGCGGCTGCGGAGGTCGGCCCAGAGGAGGGCCAACTCCAGGAGGTCGGTCTTGATGGCCTGCCTGGTCTCGGGATCGAAGACGCCCTCGGGTTGGTCCAGGAGGCTCGCCCTTAGCCCCCAGGCCGCGTCCCAATGGTCCAGGAGCAGGCGGATCTCGGGATCGACGGCGGAGGAGGGCAGGCTGTGGCGAAACCGGACGATCTCCGCCATCTCGTGCAGCTCGGTGGCCTTCTGGCCCAGCTCGGCGACGTGGAGCTGGGTGCTCAGGTCGCGGCGCAGGCCGTGGATGGCGGGGACGCCGTCGGCCCGGGAGAGGGCCAGCCTCAGCAGGTCGATCGCCTCGGAGAACCGATGCTCGCCCTGGAGTCTTCGAGCGACGTGGAGGTCGTTGACGACCTCGTCCACGCGCTGGCCGAAGTAGGCCCAGCCGACCACGAACCCGGCCGCCAGCAGCGCCAGGGTCAGCGCCGCGGCGACCGACCGGATGAGACCGCCGGGGCGTCGCCGTCGCCACTTCCGCCACCGTTCGGGCAGGCTGCGGTTGGGGACGCCGCGAAGGGGCTGGTCGGTGATGTGGCGGCGGAGGTCGTCGGCCAATGACGCGGCGTCCGGGTAGCGGTCGGCGGCCCGGGGGGCGGTGCACTTCTCCACGATGTCGGCGAGCCCGACGCTGACGTCCGGGTTGCGGTCGCGGAGCCGTCCCGCGCCGGCGGAGGGCGGGGCGGCGAGCATCCCGGGGCCGGCCAGGGCCTCGCGGAGCAGCAGGCCCAGTGCGTAGAGGTCGGCCCGCTGGTCGACGTCCTCCGGGATCGGCCGCCCGTCGCCGACGGCCTCCATGGCGAGGGCCTGTTCGGGGGCCATCCAGCCGGGTGTGCCGCCCAGGCGGTCGGCGACGGCCTCGCCGGCCCGGATCGGGGGCCTCGCCAGGTGGAAGTCCAGCAGCATGGGGAGGCCGTCGCCGGCGATCAGGACGTTGGACGGCTTCACGTCCATGTGGACCAGGCGGTGGGTGTGGGCCTCGTGGAGGGCGTCGGCCAGGCAGGCGCCAATCCAGCAGACCGCCCGGACGTAGGGGGCCTGCTCCAGGTAGCGGCGATACGGGCTGTCGGGCGACGAGGGGGCCGGGCGGCCCCGCTGCATGGCGTCCATGGCGTCCAGGATGTGCTGCCCGCGGCGGCCTTCCGGCGGGGTCTTCGCGATCGATTCCAGGACCAGGCCGAGGCTGGCGCCGCCGAGATAGGGCATGCAGAGGGCGCGGAGGCCGCGGTCGGCGAACGTGTGCTCGGAGAAGAGGGGGATGATGTGGGTGTGCTGGAGCCGCGCCAGGGAGAGGTGCTCCTCCTGGTCGTCGGCCATGACCTTGAGGACGACCTGGCGGTCGGCCAGGGCGGGCTCGGCGGCGATGTACGTCCTGCCGGAGGCCCCCCGGCCGAGCTCGGCCAGGAGGTGGAACGGGCCCAGGTCCTCGCCGGCCTCGGGGAGCTCGGCGGCCCGCGTCAGCGGCCGGATCAGGCGATCGGCGTCGAGCAGGATCTCGAGCTCGTCCCGGAACTGGGGGAAGCGGCGGACGACCTCGGCGGTGGCGACGTCCTGGCCGGCCTCGCGGCGGAGGCAGACCTCCTCGTAGACGAGGCGGACGGCCTGCTCGGTGCCGAGCTCCGGGTGTTCGGCCAGGACCTGCTCGGCCGGGAGGGGCCGGCCGCGGGCCCAGGCCGAGGCCATCGCCCGGACGTGGACCGAAACCGGGTCGTCCATGCGGGGCTTACTCCTCCGTCGATCCCGCCTCTGCAACGGCGTCGGCGTCGGCGTCGGGGTCGGCGGCGTCGGGCGACGGCCGGGTGATCGTCCGGCGGGGGACGGCCAGGCGCCTCGCCAGGTCGTAGAGGATCCGGCGGATGCTCCCCTCGTGCAGGCCGGTGCGGGCGGAGATCTCCGCGAGCTTCATCCCCTGGCGCTTGAGGCGGAGGATCTCGCGGTGCTCCGGCGGGCATTTCTCGAGCATCCGCTCCCAGAGCTCGCGGCCCTGGGCGACCTCGCTGGGGCGGGGCTCGGCGCCGGCGGGGATGTCCTGGAGGGCCTCGTCGTCGAGGTGGGCTTCCTGCTCGATGGCCCGGTGGTGCTCGCGGCGACGGTCGATGAGGCGGTTGCGGGCCACCCGCATCAGGAAGGCCCGGAGGTGGGACCGGTCGGTGAACCGCCAGCCGGCATCGCGGAACCGGAGCAGGACGTCGGCCCAGACGGACTGGACGATGTCCATGGAATCGAGCTTGGAGCGGAGCGGCCCGGTCAACTGGCGGCGGATGGCCATCCGCAGGTAGGGCTCGTAGGCGAGGAAGGCCCGCTCGGCGGCCGTAATGTCCCCGTCGTTGAGTCGTTCGATCAGCTCATCCAGGTGATCGACGGTCATGTCAGGTGAGCCTCGTGGACCAGCTCCCGGGGAGCTCCGGGAACTCCAGGGACTGCTCGCCGTCGCGCTCCTCGCGGCGGGCCGAGGAGGACGGCTGCCGATTGCGGAGCCGCTGCCGCGCCGCCAGGGTCATGGCGAGGAGGCCGAGCACGCCCACCGAGATCGGGCCGCCCCGCGACGGTGCCGCCGGGTCGGACTCGCCGGGCGTGAGGTCGGTGAGCCGGTCGAGGAACCGCTCGATGGCCGCCTGGAGTGACCGGCCATCGACGGGGAGGGCCTCGGCGATCAGGCCGGCCCCCTCGAGGGCCGGTAGGACGCCTTCCGCCTCGCTTTCCGCCGAGGCGGCCCCGTCCTGGACCTGCGCTTCCCCCCCGGCCGAGGCCGGATCGGCCCCCGTGCCGGGGCGATACCCGAGATCGGCGGGGGCTTGCGACTGCGGCAGGACGCCGCCGGGGATCAGGCCCGAGATGATGTTGCTCAGGAGCAGGGCCGGCTGCAAGCCCGCGGTGAGCTCCATGGCCCCGCCTCGCGCCACGATGTCGGAGACGCTCAGCGCGAGCCGGGGGCCGCCTTCCTTCGCGGGGGACGTCGGCGCGGCGGTCGGGGGGAGGGCCTGCACGCCGGCCGCGATCGTCGGGGGCGCCGGATCGCTGGATCGGCCCTGCGCGACCGCGGGTGGCGTCATCCACGGCGGCAGCGGGACGCCGGCGGGGCCGATCGCCCCGCCCAGGACGTTCTGCAGGCCGATCTCTTCATGAACATGCTGCAAGATCGCTTCCACCTGCTGAGCCAATCCTTGCCCCTGGCCCAGGATCTGCCCATGATCCGGCAGCGTGGTATTCCCCGAGGACGGGTCGCGGAACGAGAGGATGCCCGGCGGCTGGCCGGACGACCAGCTCGCGGCTCCGGGGCCGAAGGTCTCGTTCCCGGTGGCGTCCTCCGACCGCTGCCAGGGCCGGTTGCCCCCTTGCCATCCCCAGCCCGCGGCGACCCAGGGGCGGGCGGAGAAGGCCGGCACGATGGCCGATGGATTGGCCGCCCGGAAGTCGGTCGTCGTGGCGGTCGCCTGGGAGTCGGTCGTGGCGGCCGCCGGGGAACCGATCGCGGCCAGCGATTCGGCGGAGGCATTGATCCCGATCATCGGACCGCTGCGACCCGATCCCATCATCCCCGCTGGGGTGAATGCCAGCGACCGTACCGCCGACAAGACGCGGCCGATGGCGAGCCCGGAGTCCTGGCCTTCCAGGCCAAGGGGCGAGTCCCCGCCCCCCTGGCCCGGGCTCAGCGGGCCCACCAGGCTGGTGCGGGCCACGTAGATGACCGGGACCGTCGGCTCGACCGGGCCGACGATGCCGCTCAGGAGCCGCCGGTCCTCCAGCGACTCGAGGCTCATCCTTCCAGGGTAGCCTGCGGCTCGCGGCTTCCGCATCGAGCGTTCCATCCCTTGAAATTCCGGTTGGATCGATACAAGACCGCAACCGAGGGGACTGCATGAGAACTGAGCGTGAACTGTAGCGGAATTTGCCGGGGATATCCAGGTGAACTGTAGGACTCGGATCGGCCCCGCCAAGGTGGCGCGATCAATTTGTTTTTTCGCGCGCGCCTTCTCGGCGGACTTCCGCTCATGCCCTCAGACGAAAGGTGGGGCGGACCGGGGTCATTACCTTGCCCCAGGGACTCCTCGGCACCGCCCCATCTTTCGTCCTTTCCTCCCCCTTTCGGATTCTCAACAGGATCCCGGGCCTCGGCGAATCCTCCCAGGACGGCCGGGCCGTGCACCCGACAGGACGACCGGGTCTTCTCATGGATATTGCGCGCAAGAGGCCGCACCTGCTGCCCGATTTCATCGTCATCGGTGCCATGAAGAGCGCCACGACCACCCTGCATGAACAACTGGCCAGGCAGCCCGGGCTCCACATGAGCCGCCCGAAGGAGCCGAACTTCTTCAGCGACGACGCCGAATACTCGCGCGGGCTGGACTGGTACGCCTCCTGCTTCGAGGGGGGCGCCCCCTCGTCCCTCCGGGGTGAATCCAGCACGCACTACACGAAGCGTCCCACCCATCCTCACACCCTCGAGCGGATGGTCCGGGCCCTGCCTCGGGTCAGGCTCATCTATGTGATGCGGCACCCGATCGATCGCCTCGTCTCCCATTACTTCCACGAAGTGACCGTGGGGCGAGTCTCCGTGGGGTTGGAAGCGGCCGTCGAGCGGCATCCCGAGCTCCTCGCGTACGGCCGGTACGCCATGCAGATCGCGCCCTACCTGGACGCCTACGGCCCGGGGGCCGTGCTTCCCGTCTTCTTCGACCGCCTGGTCGTCCGGCCCGACCAGGAGCTGGCCCGCATCGGCCGATTCCTGGGGGCGCCGCACCCGCTCACCTGGGACCACGGCCTGAGACCGCAGAACGTGGGCCGGGAGCGGCTCCGCCCGGACGCCCTCCGCGAAGCGATGGTGCGCCTCCCCGTGCTGACGGGCCTGCGGCGGCGATGCCTCCCCAGGGCCTGGGCGGATGCCTTGAAATCCCTCTGGAGGGTGAAGGACGCCCCGCCGCTGGTCTCCCCCGCGCTTCATGATCGGCTCCGCGATGCCTTCGATCCCGACCTGGACCGCCTTGGCGACCTGCTCGGCGTCCCCCTCTGCTGCGATTCCTTCCGCGAGCGGACCGCCGAGCGGCCGCTGTCGTGGCGAGGCCCGCAGGGCGCGGGATGTCTGCCCGAGCGGGCAGCGGCATCCCGCTAGCGACCGGGCTTCGAGGCCAACAATGGGCGCAAAACGGGGCGTCCCACCCCCGCCGTGGGAGGGAGGACTCCCGGGCGAGGATGGGACGCGGCCGGCCGGAGGGTGCCGGGGCCTGGGGGCGACTTACCGCCCACGTCCGCCGAAGCCGCCCGAGCCGTAGAAGCCGCCGAAGCGGTCGCCGCCGCCGCCGCCGTTGTTGAAGGACTCGCGGAAAGAGCCGTAGCTCCCGCCGCCCTGATTGCTACGGATGCTCGATCCGGGTCCCTCGAAATTGGCCTGGCCGCCGGAACCGGTGTTCGACGCCACATCCGAGACGGCAACGCCGCCCTGGTTGTTCGTGGAGAGGCTGGGCCCGCCCTGGTTGTTCGTGGAGAAGCCGGGCCCGCCCTGGTTGTTCGTGGAGAAGCCGGGCCCGCCCTGGTTGTTCGTGGAGAAGCCGGGCCCGCCCTGGTTGTTCGTGGAGAGGCTGGGCCCGCCCTGGTTGTTCGTGGAGAGGCTGGGCCCGCCCTGGTTGTTCGTGGAGAAGCCGGGCCCGCCCTGGTTGTTCGTGGAGAGGCTGGGCCCGCCCTGGTTGTTCGTGGAGAAGCCGGGCCCGCCCTGGGTCAGGCTCGGGAGGCCGCTGTTATCCGGTGTGGCGGAGTCGCCGTCGAGGTTGATGCCGAAGGTCCCGCCGAGGCCGTCGAGGCCGTCGCCGACGTCATCAAGTTTCGTCTGCATGTCGGTCGGCAGGCTCGCCTTGAGCGCGGCCCGCTCGGTCGTGATCTTGTCGTACAGGGTTGAGTCGGCCGACTTGATCGCGGACTGGTAGGACTGGATGTCCGTGGTGATCGCGGAGATCACGTTGTCTGAGACCTTCGCGTCCTTGAGCAGGGTCGTCAGCTTCGTGAGGGCGTCCGTCGACGTGGTCGTGGTGTCCGTCGTCGACGTGGTCGAGCTATCAGTGGTGGACGACGAATCCGTCGAGCTGTCGGAGGTCGACGAGCTATCCGTGCCGGTCTTCGGCGCGATCGAGGCCAGGGCCTTGTCGATGATCTGTACGTCCGCCTTGATCGAGTCCTGGAGCGTGGTCGAGACCATCCCCTGGAGCGTCTTGATGTCGCCCTGGAGCGTCTGGAAGGCCTCGCGGTTGGCCTGCGCGGTGGCGGCGTCGGTGGTGGAGCTGCTGGAATCGGTCGTGGAAGTGGAAGTGGAGCTGCTGGAATCCGAGGTGGAGCTGCTGCCCGAGGACGAACTATCGGATGTCTTGTTGTAGCCGGTGTGGAAGTCGAATCGGCCCGAGGTCGGCATGCCGCTGAAGGCGTTCTGCTGGCCGCGGAACGATTGGAACTGGGCCTGGCTGCCGTTCGAGCCCCAGTCCGGGGCGGCATCCATTCCGCCGCTCCCCATCCCGCCGTTCCCCATCCCGCCGCTCCAGCTCCCGTTGAGGAGCTGGCGGCCCTCCAGCGCCTCGCAGGTCGAGGCCCTGCGCACCTTGCGACGCTGCGTGTTCGCGGCCTCGGTCGCCTTGTCACCCTTCAGCATCGCCACGATGTTCAGGATCGAGCTCATCCGATCAACTCCTTTGTGGGGTTCACTTCCTGTTCGCCCCGGCCAGGTTGCCGGTGCGTTGCCCAAGGAAACAAACGCAAGAGGAGCCGATCGCCGCGCGTCATTTCTCCACAAGCCGAGGAAAAAACACGGGATAAGACGTTCTGAAGGGGCGCGCAAAGGAGCGTATCATCGATTATCGGCATACGCCCCCCGGCGAGTTTAGCCTGCCCGGACAGGGAGGGGCGGAATGATCGCCGATGGGGCCGGGCCGAAGTTACCGAGAGGCCGGCGGGGGGCCATTGCCGACGGGCGGGAGGTAGCCGGGGCGGGAGGTCTCCACGGGGATCGGCTCGCCGGGGAGCCGAAGCTCGGCGACCTCGCGGGCCGGGTAACCCAGGGCGTGGAACATCGCGAACTGGGCGCGGTTATACTCCGCGACGGTCGCGAAGTACTCGTCGAACGAGCGTTGGAGCAGCTCGAGGGCGTAGACGACCTCCTGGGGCCGGCTGATGAGCGTCAGGACGTCGTCGCCGAAGCGGCTGGTCTGCCGGAGGCCTTCGAAGGCCCCGTTGAACGCGAAGACGCCGGCGCGGACGGAGCGATCGGCCTGGTAGACGCGGGCGGCGGCGGACTGGAGCCGGGCCCTCGCCTCGGTGACCTCCTCGGCCACCCGGTCCTGCATCCGCCGGAGGTCCACGATGGCCTGCGACTGCTTGCCCCGCTGGCCCTTGATCCTCGCGAGGTTGCCGATGCCGAAGTTCTCGAGCTGCCAGATGCACTGGACGCTGACGTCGTCGCGGCCTTTCCACTGGTTCAGGCTGTCGTTGGGGCCGATGGCGAAGACGCCCCCCTGGAGGAGCATGCCGCCGGGGCTCTGGAAGCCGTTGAGCAGCACGCTGGGCAGGAGCGGGCGGGCCTTCTCGCGGCGGATGCCCGCCTCGGCGGCGGCCACCGAGGCCCGGCGGGAGCCGAGCTCCGGGCGATTGCCGAGCGCGACGGCCATCAGGTCCTCGAGAGGCCGGCCGGGGTCCAGGAGGGTGACCTGGGCGTGGTCGTGCTCGAGCGGCTCGAGCACGGCGCGGGGATCCAGGCGGAGGACCCGGGTGAGCCGGGCGCTGTCGATTCGCCAGCGCTCGCGGGCGGAGACGGCCTGCTGCTGGAGCTCGGCGACGGTCGTCCGGGCGCGATCGATCTCGTAGGCGGGGACGAGGTCCCGGCCGAGGGCGTCGAACTGGACGACGAGCTTGCGGCCCAGGCCGACGGTGTAGAGGAGGCTCGCGTAGGTGCCGCGGCTGCGGTGGACCGCGAAGTAGGCGTCGGCGGTCTGGAGCAGGGCGTCGTTCTTGGCGGCCTGGGTGTCCCAGTGCCGGGCGTTGAGGGCCTGGCGCGCCACCAGCGGCTGATAGATCGCGTCGGCCGTGGAGACGAAGCCGGTCAGCCCGGCGCCGGCGTAGAAGAAATTGACGCTGGGGGCGGTCATGATCCCCTTGTTGAAGTCGGGGCCGCCGCCGTCGTGGCGGATGTAGCTGGCGCCGACGTTCAGGTCGGGGACCCAGAGGAGCTTCGCCTGGGTGAGCTCGGCCTCGGCGACCCAGACCCTGGCCTGGGCGGCGGCGACGACCAGCGGCCGGGCGTCCGAGAGCCGCAGCGCCGCGGCCAGGTTGATGGGGAAGCGGAGATCGTCCGGGCCGAGGGCCGCGGCCTGGATCTTCGGGGCCTCGCCCAGCGGCGGGGGCGAGGGGGGGAGCGGCGACGGCACGGGGCCGAGGCCGCTCGCCGGGCCCTGCGCGGGGCGTGAAGGAGGGGCGGCGGTCGCCGGCCGGTCGAGGCCGTTGGAGCGGACGAATCGCTCGATGTTCGACGACACGGCCGACGGCAGCGCGTCGGCCCTGGCCGGAGGTGGCGACGGTGTCGTCATGAGGCGGCCGGGGCCGTCGAACGCGGGTGCCCCGGGGGCGGTCCCGCCGGCGAGCAGCGCGAGGCCCAGGGCGGCTCGTCGCGCGGCGCGACGCGAGCGGTCGGAGCCCGTGGGCCGCCGCGGGGCGCCGTCGGATCGTCGGGTCGTCGGATCCATGCTCGTCACCCTCGGTCCCCTCATCGCGACGCCGGGGGCGGCCCGTTGCCGACCGGCGGCAGGTAATTCGGCCGGGTGGTGTCCACGGGGATGGCCGGTCCCAGCGGCCGCAGCTCGGCGAGCTCGCGGGCCGGATAGCCCAGGGCGTGGAACATCGCGAACTGGGCGCGGTTGTATTCCGCCACGGTCGTGTAGTATTCGGCGAAGGCACGCTGGAGGAGCTCGAGGGCGTAGACGGCCTCCTGGGGCCGGCTGATGAGCGTCAGGACGTCGCCGAAGCGGCTGGTCTGCCTCAGGCCCTCGGCGGTCCCCTGGTAGGTGATCAGGCCGCTGCGGAGGGCGCGATCGGCCTGGTAGACGCGGGCGGCGGCGGACTGGAGCCGGGCCCTCGCCTGGGTGACCTCCTCCGCCACGCCGTCCTGGGCGTCGAAGAGGTCGATGATCGCCTGCGACTCCATCCCCCGCTGGGCCTTGATCATCGCGAGGTTGCCGAGCCCCACGTTGCGGAGCTGCCAGAGGGGCTGGATGCTGACATCGACCCGCCCTTTCCACTGGTTCAGGCTGCTGTTGGGGCCCATGCCGAAGATCCCCGCCTGGAGCATCTCGAAGGGCGACTGGAAGCCGGCGATCCCGATCGTCGGGATGAACGGCCGGGCCTTCTCGCGGCGGATGCCGATCTCGGCCGCGGCGACCGAGGCTTGCCGCGAGGCCAGCTCCGGGCGATTGGCGAGCGCGACGCTCATCAGGTCGTCGAGCTCCCGGCCCGGGTCCATCAGGGTGATCTGGGCGTGGTCGTGCTCGAGCGGCTCGAGCACGGCGCGGGGATCCAGGCGGAGGATCCGGGTGAGTCCGGCGCTGTCCACCCGCCACTGCTCGCGGGCGGAGACGGCCTGCTGCTGGAGGTCGGCGACGAAGTTGCGCACCCGGTCGACCTCGTACGCCGGGACGAGGTCGCGACCGAGCTGGTCCACCTCCTTGATGAGCTTGCCCCCCAGGTCCAGGAGGTAGAGGTGGGCGGCGAACGTGCCGCGGCTGCGGTGGACCCCGAAGTAGGCGTCGGAGGTCCGGAGCATCGCGTCGTTCTTGGCGGCCTGGGTGTCCCAGTGGCGGGCGTTCAGGACCTGGCGGGCCACCAGCGGCTGATAGATCGCGTCGGTGGTGTGGATGATGCCCAGGTCGTTCCCCCAGAGCCCGGCGCCGGCGTAGAAGAAGTTGACGCTGGGGGCGGTCATGATCCCCTTGTTGAAGTCGGGGCCGCCGCCGTCGTGGCGGATGTAGTCGAAGCCGATGTTGAGGTCCGGCAGCCAGAGGACCTTGGCCTGGGTGAGCTCGGCCTCGGCGACCCAGACCCTGGCCTGGGCGGCGGCGACGACCAGCGGCCGGGCGTCCGAGAGCCGCAGTGCCGCGGCCAGGGTGATCGGGAATCGCAGGTCATCCGGCCCGAACGGCGCGGCGTTGATCGTCGGCGAGGAGGCCAGCGGCGAGGCCGTCGGCCGGCGGGCAGGAGGCGTCGTCGCCGCCCCCGGGATCGCGGGCGGGAGCGCCGGCGGCGAGACCGAGGCGGGAGGGATCGGCGCAAGGTCCTGCGCCGCAAGGGAAGGCGCCACGGCTCCCAGGAGCAGCGCAGCGGCGAGCGACCTTCTCATCCCCGGGAATGAACCCGTCATGCGCTCCGTCCTCCTGACGTCGCGGATCGATGCCAACGCGGGGACGACTCCTCCGCCCTCGCGGGATCATGGGGAATATCGGCAAGGGGGGATCCCTGGGATGAGGACATAACTAGCAAACGGCGAGGGCGAGCGGGGGGTGCCACGAAAACAGGCCCGACGGCCCTTCAAGGGTTGGCGGGAGGTCCAGATGCCTGGCATGAGATGATTGGGATCCGTGAGCAAGGCCTCCATGAACGCTGAGGGCGTTCGCGCCTCAAACCCGCCTGCGGTTGGTTTCCGGGAACGGATACTCCATGTACCTGGCTGTCGCTCTGGCCACGGTGTCGCCATGGTGGGCGGCGACCATGCGCAGCGCCAGATCGATGCCGGCCGCTATGCCCGCTGAGGTGATCAGGTTCCCGTCCTGGACGATGTGCTCGTCTTCGACGATGGTCACCGTCGGGAACCAAGCCCGCATGTCTTCGAGTGCCCGCCAGTGTGTCGTCGCTCGTTTGCCGTCGAGCAGCCCGGCCTTCCCGAGCAACAACGAGCCGGTGCATACCGACGCCATCGTGGTCCCCCGCCTCGCCTGCCTGGCGATCCACGAGAGCAGGCGGTCATTACTCATCTCCCGTCGAGTCCCCCAGCCTCCCGGCACGATCAGGACGTCGAGCGATGGGGCTGCGACCAGGTCATGATCCGGCACGACCTTGAGACCTCCGGTCGCGATCACCGTGCCTTGGCCCTCGGCGATCAGGACCACCTCATAAGGCGCCGGCTCATCCCTCCGTCGCTCCTCATCGAGAGGGGCTACCGAGAACACCTCGAACGGGCCGCAGAAGTCGAGCACTTCGACCTCGGGGAAGATCAGGATGCCCACCATCCGACGTGTCATGACAGCACCTTCCGCTTTCGGCTCCACCACTGGGACGCCACCTCGACCAGACGTCTTATCGCAAGGCGGCCTTGACCGTCGCGGCCCGTCGCCGGACGTCGGCGCCGCGGATGACCGGTAAGTACCGCGCGACCGCGGATTCGATGAACGGCGCGGTTTCTCTGAGCATCAATATCATGATTATATCACTGTATATATTATGCGTTTCTTTGGTTCCTCGGGAACATGCGCGCCCCGCCCCTCTAGGCGCTGAGGTGTCGGGAGCCTACAATGCTCGGCGTTGTGCGGAATCGCCCACACTCCTCCTGGCGGAACGTGCGAAAATCGATGAGATCTCGCGACCGAGACATCGGTGACCACCCCCGCCGGTTATGGCGGCTCCTGGCGGTCGTCGTCTGTCTCGGCCTCCATGGCGTCGCGGCCGCGTCGACCGGCGGGTACGCGACCGAGGAGGAGCACGCGAAGCATTGCAAGTGCCGCAATTGCCGCAAGGAGTCCTGCTGCTGCGGCCCGGCCCAACCCGAGCCTGAATCGTCCCCGGATCAAGGCCAGGGGGAATCCCCGGCCGTCGCCGGGACGACATCTCCCGAGGCGCCCGGGGGACGCTCGGAGGCTCCCTTGCCCGTCAGCCGGGGCGAGAGCTCCTGCCTCGGAGCCGACCCGAGCGGTGCGCCGGTCCTGCCGACCCCTCCGTGCCCCCGGACTCAGGGAGACGAGGCGCTGGTGGGAGAAATCCTCCGCCCAGTGCCCAGCGCCCTGTGGCGCCCCCTGGTATCCCGCGGCCCATCCCGCCCTCCCGAGCCCGTCCGCGGGCGAATCGACGAGCCGCCGGAGCCCGCCCGGCTCGGCTGAGATCGTCTCGAAGCTCCTCGATCGCTCCCTTGTTGACGGTCATGCACGGGCTCCCAGTCCCCTCGTGGCCGGCGCTGGGTTGCCAAACGAGGAGATCACGCCGAGACTACGCCCGCGCATCGCCGGACCGGCACACCCGCTCGCGGCGTGCCTCCCTTGCGGAGGCGCAATGTTGATCGCCGGGATCCTCACACGGACGCCCTTGGCGCTGTCGTGATCGCGGCATGCCTCCGACGTCCGCGCGAGCCTCTACCGCGGCACGAGACCTTCCGTCCCTTCCCCCTCCGGCGTCTCGATCGCCTCGGGGGACCGCTCCGCCACGCGCTGACCAAAAGCAATCCGATAGTAACTGCTGAGCATGATTTTAACTTGCTGCTGGAATTCGGTTTCCATGAATAGTGAGGTTATTAACAGATTTTCAGGATATATCCTGATGTCATGTCATTTTGTGCTGTGCCGGGCGGGCGCATCGCTTCCATCGCGAGAGAGGGATGCGGGGGGCGATCCGGGGGAGCACCTCGTTTGGTCCGAGCTCCGTCGCCGCGGAGGGAGTGGGTGGACGATGATGGGCGTGCAGAAAGTCCCGGCGAGGGTGAAGGCCCTCGCTCGCGGCTTCACGCTGATCGAGCTGCTGGTGGTGATCGCAATCATCGCGATCCTTGTCGGGTTGCTGCTCCCCGCCGTGCAGCAGGCCCGCGAGGCGGCGCGCCAGACGGCGTGCAGGAACAACCTCAAGCAGATCGCGCTGGCGGTGCACAACTTCGAGAATTCCCACAACCGCCTCCCGGGGAACACGTACGCCAACGTCCTGCCCGATCCCTACCGCTACGCGGACACGTTCACGATCCTCAAGGGCTTCATCGAGGCCGGGAACGCGACGAGCTCGACGCGACTGAGCGCGTTCCTCTGCCCGTCGGACGTGACGATCCAGGATGCCACCCAGGCACGAGCGGCGAGCTACACGACGAACCAGCCTCTGTTCACACCTGCGCCTGCTCCGTCCGATCAACGGCTCAGCCGGTTCAACCTGTCGACGGGCTTTGTCGTTCGCGGCACCTCGAACACGATCCTGCTCGCCGAGCGGATCCACCAGTGCGACTTCCCGGCGACCGGCCCCTGGGCGGCATTCGCGGGGACCTTCTTCGAACACTACTGGGACCTCAACTTCCTCCCCCTCAGCCCGACCGTCGCGGTGCCGGCGAACATCGGGGTGCGCTCTCGGAAGGAGTGCAATCTCGAGTGGTTCAGCAGCCCGCACGCCGGGGGCCTCGTGGTGGCGATGGGAGACGGCAGCGTCCGCACCGTCCGCCGGGAGATCTCGGCCTCGACCTGGGCGGCCGTCATCGACCCGAAGAACCCGACCCCGATCGGAGGAGACTGGTGAAGCTCCTCGATTCGTCTCGGCGCCGGCATGCCACCATCGCGCAACCGCGACGCATCCGCCTCGTGGCCTTGCTGCTGGGGGCGTTGGTCGTGAGCGGTTGCTGGGCGTCCAGCTCCCGGCCGGATCCGGTGCCAGTCTATCCCATCGACGGCAGGCTCTTCGTGGGCAAGAAGCCGGCCGCCGGGGCGGTGATCTCGTTCCACCCCGCCGATGGCGGGTCGATGGTCACCGCCACGGTGCATTCCGACGGCCGATTCGCCCCCGCACAGGCCGACGGCGCCCTCGGCCTTCCGGAAGGGGCATATACGCTCACCGCCACGTGGCCGGATGGGGAGGCCGACCGCTTCGGCGGCAGGTACGCCGACCCCTCCCATCCGATCTCGAAACTCACGGTCCGGCCGGGCGTCAACCTGATCCCGCCGATCAAGCTCCCCTAACCCCGCGGCCCGATGGGGCGGCATGGCCGTCCTCCTCGCATCCTGGAGCCTTCGCTGATGATGAACCGTCGACAGATGCTCTTGACGACCACCGCCGCCGGCGGCGCCTTCGCGGGCGGATGGGCCGCCCGGTCGCTCGCGACCGCGGCCCAGGCAGCCCCCGCGGCTCGGGCTGCGACCGATCGCCCGGACGCGTCCCACGCGGCCCAGGCCGAGATCCTGATGCTCACCTACCCGCGATTCACGGCCCTCGACCTGATCGGCCCTCAGCACGTCTTCTCCCTCCTCGGACCCGAATTCAAGACATGGCTCGTCTGGAAGGACACGAACGAGGTCGTCTCGGATACGGGAGTGCCTTTCCGGCCGACGCGGACATTCCGCGATTGCGGGGACTCGCCCGCGGTCCTCTTCATCCCCGGCGGGACCGACGGCACCCTGGCGGCGATGGCCGATCGGGAGGTCCGCGAGTTCGTCGCCTCGCGCGGGGCCAAGGCGACCTTCGTGACGAGCGTCTGCACCGGGTCGCTCGTCCTGGGGGCCGCCGGGCTCTTGAAGGGCTACAAGGCCACGTCCCACTGGCTTGCCCTGGACGACCTCAAGAAGTTCGACGCGGAGCCGGTCTCGGAGCGGGTCGTCGTGGACCGCAACCGGGTGACCGGCGCAGGCGTCACCGCGGGGATCGATTTCGCCCTTACCCTGGCCGCCAGGCTCAAGGACGAGAAATACGCGAAAGCCGTGCAATTGATGATGGAATACGACCCTCATCCCCCTTTTCAATCGGGCAACCCCGGGGTCGCCGCACCGGACGACGTGAACTTGCTCCGGGCGATGGCAATCCCCTTCCACAATGAGCTCGGCGCCGTTGTCGAGCGACTGGCCAAGTGACCCAATTCGTCGAGAAACCCCGATGTCACCCCGAGGAAACCCCATGAGCTGCCGATCCCTCCCCTGCCCTCTTCACCCCACCGAAGCCGCCGTTGCGACCGCTACTCCCCCGCCGGGGCGGTGGTGCCGCCTCGCCTTCCTGGCCGCGTCGATCGTCGTCCTGCTGTCGTCCTCTCCGGCGCGTGCCGGGTTCATCATCACCGGCGGGAGTGCCGCGATCACCCTGACCGAGGGGAAGGCCGCCGCGATCAGCACGTTCAACGCGTACTTCGACGCCTTGGCCACTCGCACTCAGATCCTCACCGACCCCGCGCCGGGGAATGCCCCCTGGACCTCGTCGGGGAATATCGTCACCTTGACCGACGATATCCGGCCGTACGGAGTGACTCCCACGCCCTATCCCGGGACGCCGGGTGTGACGCGGAGCCCTCAAGAGACCACGCTCGAGATCGAAAACACGAGCGATGTGCTGGGTTCGTGGACGCAATCCAACAACGCATTCGGGTTCGTCGGCAATTCTACGCTCGGTGAGCAAATTGCGTTCACGCACATGCAGCGCTGGACGGGGCCCTTCACGGGCTCGCTGTTGTACGGCGATTTCGCGCTTCGGTACACGGGGTCGAAGCTGGTACTGACGAGCAACATCGACTTCCTCAACGCGGCGTTCGCCGACCTCGGTGACGCGAAGATCTCCGTGCAGGGCGACATCCTCACGATCAGCGGGAACCTGCTCATCGGTGGCGGCCTTACCGTGCTCGATCCCGGTGCCGTCGCGGGCACGAATTTCGGCACGATCACGATCACCGCGACCCTGAGGGACACGAACGCGGCCATCCCCGAGCCCTCCTCGGCTGTGCTCCTCGCGCTCGGCGGCGTCGGGGTCTCGGCGATCGTTCGTCGCCGCCCCGGACGGCAGCGGGGCGATTGAGCCTCGGGGCCGGCGGGACGATGGCCCGCCCGGATGCGGGGGCCGTCGGCGGCCGTGGGCCCTGACGGCCCGGCGGGCGGGCTCCGCACCCGAACCGAGCCGCTGTACCTTCCACTCCGACGATTCCTCGACGATCTCATGCCCACTACACAAGGGAAATTCAATGCAAAAGCATGTGCGAACCTATTCGGCTGCGATCCTCTTCATCCTGGCGACGGCCTCGATGCCGCCGGCCCGCGCGGACCAGGTCACCGGCGGATCGTTGACCCTCAACCTGGATGGCGCCGCCTTCGCCAATGATGTCAACGTAGCCGCCCTGGACGCGGTGCTCGGCGACTACTACGGCACGTCCTACGACACGAGCCAGACGTTCCTCGAATTCGGCCGCTACATCTCCGGCAGCGAGATCGTCGGGCTCTCTGCTAACGACCTGCGGCCCGGCACCGCCGCCAGCTTCGCCGACCTCCGCCAGGGGTGGGTCCGCCCGTCGTCGACCGGCCTGGTATTCGACGTCAACGGTTCGACCGCGGCCGCCGGCCCGACCACTAACTTCACCTACGATCCGTCCAACGTGGCGGGGACGGCCTCTGGCCAGATCGGCACGGCCGGCGCGGTGAGCTTCTGGTACGGCAACGATCCCCTCATCGCCACGGGTTCGATCTGGAACGCTTTCGGCAATTTCACGCTCCAGTACGACGCTGCCCGCGCCGTCGGCGGCGACAGCGGCTGGTATCTGAGCAACACCATCATGGGGGTCGTCCCCGTGTTCGATACGCAGAACGTCGTGGTGACGACCACGGCGGGGGGGCTGTCTATCAGCGGCGATCTCGTGTATGCCCCCGAGTTCAGCGAGTTCTTCTTCGGCGGTCCGCCCGCGGGCCAGAACGTCGGCCGCTTTTCGTTGAACGCCACATCGGTCCCCGAGCCAGCCTCGATGGTCCTGCTGGGCTCGGGGCTCGTCGGCGTGATCTCCCTCGCGGCTCGCCGACGCGCGGGCGGGAGGTAACCGGAAAGATGTCGAGCACCTGCACCGATCCGCCCGGCACGCTCTCGCTGGCCTGTACCACCCTCGCGACGTCCCTGGGCGACCGTACGGCCTTCCGATTCGAGGAGGAGTCGGTCGGGTTCGCCGAGCTGGACCGTCGCGCCGACCGGATCGCCGCGGCGCTTCGCGACGCGGGGATCGGGCCGGGCGACCGGGTCGCGATCCTGGCGAAGGACTCGCTGGCCAGTTACGAGGTGCTGTTCGGGGCGGCTCGGGCGCGTGCGGTGCTCGTGCCCATCAACTGGCGGCTCTCTCCGAAGGAAGCCGCTTACATCGTCGCCGACAGCGGCTCGAAGTTCCTCTTCACCTCCGTGGAGTCGATCTCTCGCTTGCGCGAGTGCGGCGGGCTTCCATGCGAGCCGCGCGTCATCTCCCTCGATGGTCCCGCCGGGGGTGACTCGTATGAGTCCTGGCGCGATCGGCCGAGAGCGCCGGTCGCGGTCGACGGGCACGACGAGGAGGACCCGGTCGTCCAGGTCTACACCTCCGGTACGACGGGCCACCCGAAGGGGGTCGTCCTGCCCAACCGGACCTTCTTCCACCTTCTGCGTGGCATGCGGGCGGAAGGGGACGTTTGGATGGACCTCGGCGCGGGAGACCGCCTCTTGCTGTCCCTCCCCCAGTTCCACATCGGGGGGCTCTGGTGGGCCGTCCAGGGCTATCTGGCCGGCGCCACCGGCATCGTGATCGAGTCGTTCCAGCCGACAGTGGTTATCGAACTCATTCAGCGATGGCGAATCACGAAGGTGCCGCTCGTGCCGGCGATGATCCAGTTCGTCCTGGCCGAACCAGCGTCGATCTCGGCCGACTTCTCGAGCGTGACGGGACTGCTCTACGGCGGTTCTCCCATCTCCCCCGCGCTGCTGGAGCGGGCGATGGACCTCTTCCGCTGTGACTTCTTCCAGATCTACGGGCTGACCGAGACCGGAAACATGGCCGTCTGCCTGCGGCCGAAGGACCACGCGCGGGGGGGCGGCCGGCTGCTCTCCGCGGGCCGGCCGTTGCCGGGGGTCGAGGCGAAGGTTATCGGGCCGGACGGCCGGCGGCTCTCGCCCGGCATGACCGGCGAGATCTGCTTGAAGTCCCCCTCGCGGATGATCGGCTACTGGAACGACGCCGAAGCGACCCGGGCCACCCTGGTCAACGGCTGGATTCACACCGGCGACGCCGGCTATCTCGACGAGGAGGGATACCTCTTCGTCACCGACCGGATCAAGGACCTCATCATCTACGCCGGCGAGAACGTCTCTCCCGCCGAGGTCGAGGCGGCCCTGCGGCTTCATCCGGCAGTGCAGGAGGCGGCGGTGGTCGGTGCGCCCGACGACCGCTGGGGCGAAATCATCAGGGCCTTCGTCGTCCTCCGGCCCGGGGAGTCGGTGAAGGCGAAGGATCTCTCCCGGTTCGCCCGCGGGCATCTCGCGGATTTCAAGGTCCCCCGATCGTTCGAGTTCGTCGACTCCCTGCCTCGCAACCCCAGCGGCAAGCTCCTCCGACGCGAACTGAGGTCGGCCCTCTGGCAAGGCCGCGGGCGACTCGTGAACTGACGGGTCGGCGGGCGACACCCGCCGATTCTCATTCGTTCTCCTTCCAGGATCCAGGCGACAGAAGAGGCCTTCACCATGTCCCAGGCAACGGTAGCACTGCAAGTTGTCGAGCCCCGGGCGGGCGAGATCGGCGCGGAGGTTCGCGGCATCGACGTCAAGCGATTGCCGGCCGGATCGCCCGAGTTTGGCGAGATCAGGAACCTGATCTATCGCCATCGGCTGGTCGTCATCCGCGGCCAGCAACTCGACGAAGCCCAGTACGTCGAGTTCGCCCGAAAGATGGGCCGGCCGCAGGTCTACTTCCAGTCGAACTACCACCACCCGGATCACCCCGAGATATTCGTCTCGTCGAACGTCAAGGAGCAGGGGCGGAAGATCGGCGTTGCCGGGACCGGGAACTACTGGCATACCGACTGCTCGTTCGAGCAGAAGCCCCTGTCGTGGACATCGATCTATCCGCAGGTCTTCGAGCCGAAACGGCGCGGAACGCTCTACATCGACATGACGAAGGTGTACCGCGACCTGCCGTCGGAGTTGCGGGCCCGCGTTGACGGCGCCACGGCGATCCACGCCGGCCAGTTGCGCTACAAGGTGCAGGAGTCGGACATCGACCGATCCTTGAAGGAGCTCCTCGAGCGGATCGATCGCGAGGTCCCACCCGTCCGGCATCCGGCCGTCATCACTCACCCGGTTACGAAGGAGAGGATCCTCTACCTCAACAGCGGCTTCACGGTCCGGCTCGAGGGCCTGAATCACGAGGAGAACGCCGCGACGCTCAAGGGGCTGTTCGACTTCATCGAGCGGGAGGAGCACGTCCATGACCATCGCTGGGACGAGGGAGACCTGATCATCTGGGACAATCGATCCCTGGTCCACATGTCCACGTCGGTCTCGCCGGGAGAGCGGAGCAAGAGCTACCGGATCGGGATCTACGACGGCCAGCCTTTCTACGAGGGACTCCAGTCGTGAATAACCAACTTCACCTCGCGGCGGGGGTCGAGACCATGCTCGCCCCCGATTTCCTCGATCGCGTGCTGGGCCCTTACCGGCCGAACTGTCGCTACCTGCGGGCCGCAAGGGCCGAGTTCGATGGCGTGCCGGGTTGGGAATCTCTCGTGATCCGGGGCGAGTTTGCAATCGACGCGTCGTGCTACATCGACGATACGGGCCACTTCAACGCCGTCGAATTCAATATCTGCTACAACCAGCTTGCCTACGTCCATCTGGCCCATTGCATCCGGCACGGCCTGATGCCGGCGCTCCTTGGCTACGACCTGCAGGGCTTCCATCGGCTCCAACTCTCGAACTTCCTGATCGCGAACATCAACAGCAGCTACCACTCCCCGTTGAGCCCGCGGCGTTTCTCCGGCGAGGTCCGGGTCGTCTCCGCGAAGAAGCGATCGAGATTCTCGATCCTCAGGACGACCTGCCGATTCCGCGACGGCGCGGATGGGCGATCCGACGGCGAGGTCAAGCTGGTCGTCCTTCGTCCCTGATGCGATGGCGAACTCCCGGGAATTCTGCTGAGGTCATCATGTCCGAATGTCTCGATCAGCTTCGCCTTGCGGCTCCTGCCAGCCGCGAGCGGCAGCTCGCGAACGTGATCCGGGATCGCCTGGCCGAATTCCTGGGCTATGACTCGGCCGAGGATGTGGGAGCCGGCGAGACCTTCGCGGAACTCGGGGCCGACTCGAGCCAGGCGGTCGAGTTCAAGCTGATCCTCGACGACCTGCTCGACATGAGGCTCAGCTCGACGGTGCTGTTCCAGCACCCGACCGCGGAGCGCCTGGCGGCCTACCTGATCGAAGAGCTGGGCGATCGCCTGGACGGGGCGGGGACCCGTGTCCGGGAGATCCGGAGTGCCCCTCCGGATGGACCGAAGTGGGAGGACGTCCGCCCGGGCCCGGAGGTCGCCATCGTGGCCGTCGCCTGCCGGTTCCCGGGGGCTTCCGGATCGGCCGCTCTCTTTCAGAAATCGCTCGAAGGCCGATATCTCGCCATCGGCGACGGCCCGGGCCTGGGCTATGGCCGGCTCGACGACTCTCGAGTCGAGGATCGTCAGGGCCGATCGACCTTCGAGGTGATCGATGAGCTGCTATCTCGTCGCGAAGCCGGGCGATGTCGCTTCGCGACGCGGAAGACGGGAGTCTTCCTGAACGCGGAACTCCCGTGTGAGGGGGCCGACGCGACGGCGCCGGCTTATCGCGTCCCGCTCGCCAATCGGGTCTCCTTCAGGTTTGACCTGCGGGGCCCGAGCGAGACGGTCAACGCCTTCTGCGCGGGGGCCTACCTCTCACTCCATCGGGCCGTGCTCGCCCTCAGGGCCGGCGAATGCCGGCAGGCGATCGTGGGGGGAGTGAACCTGATCGACGGGGACGGATTTCGTCGGGCGGCGGATTCTGGGGCCTACGCGGCGCTGCTCGCCGCCGACAATCACGTCCGCAGCTTCGGCAGGAAGGCTTGCGGATTCGTCCGGAGCGAAGGGATCGGCGTGGCACTCCTCAAGCCACTCGGGGAGGCCGAGGAAGACGGCGACGAGATCCTGGCTTTGGTCCGGGGCGTGGCCGTCGAGCACGGCGGCCGGGGATTCTCGATGGAGGCGCCGAACGTCGAGGCCATCGCCGGCACGGCCCTGCGTTGCCTCAGGCGGGCCGGGCTGAGGCCGGAGGACGTTGGCTACTTGGAGGCCCACGGCATCGGCAACCCATTCGCGGATGCCCTCGAGCTCGCCGCGTTGCGCCGGGTCTACACCTCGCGTGATGCGGCCATTTCCTGGCACCTGAGCTGCGTCAAGCCATCGGTCGGCCATCCCGAACTCGCGTCCGGGATGGCGTCGCTGATCAAGGCCATAGAGGCGATCCGGAGCCGTACGCTTCCGCCCCTCGCCACGGCGGGGGACCTCATCGACGATCTCCCCGAAGGACATCGCTTCGTCTTCGAGTCCTCCCCGATACCCTGGTCGCCGGGCGTGGGCCCCCGGCGCGTGGCCCTGAACAGCTACAGCATCGGCGGCCTCAATGCCCACGTCATCCTGGAGGAACCCCCGGTCGGGCTCCACGCCCCGGGGGATCGCCGCCCCGCGAGATCCCGTTGGGATGATGCGGATGGCCGGGCGGATGAGAGCCGCGGCGACGCCAAGGTCCCGGCCGAAGCGGCGACGGGGCTCCTCTCGCTGGCGGCCGAGGTGTTCGAGATCGATGCCGGCCGCATCGACGGATCGCTGTCGTTCGCGAAGATGGGCCTCGATTCGATCAAGATCGTCGAATTCATCCAGCGGGCGAATGAGGAGCTCGGCATGGACCTCCGCTTCTCGGAGGTGATCACGGCGGGGAGATTCGGCGACATCCTGAATCGGGGCGGCGATCGGCCCGGGCGGCGTGAGCCCATCAGGGCCCCGCGCGGGGTCGTAGCCGGGCAGAGATTCCCCGCCTCCGAGACCCAGCGGGGCATGTGGTATGTCAGCGAGGTGCTCGACCGAAGCACGAGCTATAACGTCCCCATCCTGATGCATCTGGCCGCGCCGCTGGACCGCGACCGTTTCGAACGGGTGATGGAAGGCGTCCTCGACGACCATCCGGCCCTCCGGGTCGCATTCGTCCCCGATGCCGGGTCGGGGGAGATCGTCCAGCAAGTGCTGCCGGCGCCGGGCCTCGTCTCTTTACGGACGCTCGATCTGGGCGGCGACGATCCGCCGCGAGAGCGGATGGTCCGCGAGCTTCGCCGGCCTTTCCCACTAGGAATGGGCCCACTCATGCGGGCGTTCCACGTCCGGAGGGATGGAGCGGGGGAATCCGTCCTGCTAATCGTCCATCACCTCATCATCGACGGATTCTCGGCGGTCCGCCTCGTGAACGAGATCTGGCGGCGCTACGACTCGACGGTGCCGCCAGACGGGCGAGGGCCGGCGGCGCCGGAGGCCGAGGCGGCCCTCTTTGACTTCGTCGACTGGGAACGCGGCTATCTGCTCGGGTGTCAGGCGGAGGCGGACCGGCGATACTGGGTCGAGCACCTTCGCGGCGTCTGCCCGCGGCTCGACCTGCCCAGCGACGCTGGGTTCATCCCGCCGGACCGGGCCGTTGGTGTCGGCTGCGAGTCAACGACGCTCGAATCCGAGCCGTTGCGGTCGGTGAAGGCCCTGGCGGCGAGATGCCATGCCTCTCCGTCGGCCACGATGCTCGCGGCGTTCTTCGCCTTTCTGGGGAGGGTGTCGGGCCAGGACGACATGGCCGTGACGACCCCGGTCGGGCTGCGGCCCCGGCCCCGGTTCCGCGACGGCATCGGCTGCTTCCTCAATCTCGTCGTGACCCGCGCCAGGCCCGCTCCGGAGAGGCCGTTCGCCGAGCTGCTGCGGGAAGTGCGGGAGTCCTTCGCGAGCGGGATCGACCATTGCGCCTATCCCTATTCAAGGCTGCTGCCCGATCTCGGACTCTCCCTCAATCATCGAGCGGAATCCGCGTTCCCCATATCGTTCACCTACCAGAACATCTTCGAGGAATGGGGAGGGTCGCTCGAGCTGGGATCGGCGGCACGCGTCGACATGGACCTCTACCAGGAGGTCGAGGACGACCTGACGCTCGAGGTGTATGACTTTCGCGACTCCATCCGCATCAACCTGAAGTACCGCCGTTCCGAGCTCCTGCCCGAGACGGCGAGGCGCTTCCTCGAGGGCTATTGCTCGCTCCTCCTCGACGCGGCAAGCCGCCCGGATGCGACCGTCGCGTCCCTGGGGGCCTTACCCGAGCCGCATCGGCGCATGCTGTTGGAGCGACTGGGCAGAAGCGACCGGCCCGCCGAGGAGGCCCGCGACGTCGTGGAGGCGATCGACCGCAATGCGGAGATTGCCCCCGACGCGGTCGCGGTGCTCTCCGGGGGAATCGCCGCAACCTATGCGGAGTTGAGGGGGAGGAGCCTGGCCCTGGCCGAGGAGCTCCGCCGGCTCGGCGTTCGCCCCGGGGGCGTGGTCGGGGTGCGGATCGCGCGATCGACGGAGTTCATCGTCGCCACGCTGGCCGTCCTGCGGTGCGGTGCCGCCTACTTGCCGATCGACGTCGACGCCCCGGGGCGACGAGCCGCGGAGCAACTCGCCGATAGCGGTGCCGTCGGGGTCCTCGGACGGGGCATGCGGTTCGAGCCGCTGTCGTCGTCCCCCGCACCCCTCGATCGCCGGCGGCACGCCTCGGGCCTCGCGTACATCCTCTACACGTCCGGAACGACGGGCAGGCCGAAGGGGGTCGGGATCCGGCGATCCTCGCTGGGGAACCTTTGCCGGGCGATGGCTTCCCTCTACGGGCTCTCGTCCGCTGACCGCGTCTTGCAGTTCGCCCCCCCGACCTTCGACATGTCGGTGGAGGAGATCTTCCCAGCCCTGACCGTCGGGGCCGCCGTCGTGATTCGAGCGGAGGAGGATCTCGCGCCCGATCGATTCGCGAGACTCGTCCGCGACCAACGGGTGACAATCGCAAACCTCCCCCCCTCCTTCCACGACGCGCTCAGGAGCCTCGGGGACGATCGTCTGAGGGACCTGTACGGACGACTCCGGATCGTCGCCTTCGGGGGCGACCGGCTCTCCGACGAGATCCTGCGCTTTCTCAAGGGCCTGCCGACCCGGGTCTTCAACGCCTATGGGCCGACGGAATGCACCGTCAACGTCTCCGTGGCGGAACTCACCGGCGGCCGGCGCGTCCACATCGGCCGGCCGCTCCCCGGGGTCGAGGTCTACATTCTGTCGGACGGCATGGATCTGCTGCCCCCCGGAGCCAAAGGTGAGTTGTGCGTTGCGGGCGCGGGGGTGGCGACGGGGTATCTCGACCCGGCGGCCGATTACCGGCCTTCGTTCGTCCCGAATCCGTTCGGCGACGGCCTCCTGTATCGGACGGGCGACCGCGCCCGATGGCTGCCCGACGGGAACCTCGAGATCCTCGGGCGGCTCGACGAGCAGCTCAGCATCCTCGGCCATCGCGTCGAGCCCGCGGAGGTCGAGGCGGCCCTGAGCGAGCATCCCGATGTCGATCGGGTCGCGGTCGTCGGCGTGCCGGGCGATGGCGGCCTATGTCGACTTGTCGCCTATTACCAGTCGCGGCGATCGATCGACCGCGCCGAGTGGCGAGGCCGGTTGCGAGAACGACTGCCCGCCTTCATGGTGCCCTCGACGCTCTGTCCCGTCGACGAGATGCCCGTCACCGAGCAGGGAAAGATCGATCGCCGCGAGCTCGCCCGCCGAGGCGTGGTCGACGAGTCACGTCCCCCCTATGTTCCCCCGGCCACTCCGAGCGAGAGGCTCGTGGCGGAGGTCTTTGAGAGAGTCCTACGAAGGCAACCGATCGGTCTCCGCGACAACTTCTTCGACCTGGGAGGCCATTCCCTCCTGGCCATCCAGATCACCGCGGAGATCGGCCGCGATTCGAGGAGGCATGTCCCGCTTCGGGACTTCTTCTCGGCTCGAGACGTGGGGGCCGTGGCGGAGGCCATCGACCGATGCCCGGAGGAGGCGGATGCGATCGAGCTCTCGATGTTCGGGGAGGGTAGCCTTGAACTCGTTCTCTGATCAGGCGATCGTGACCCTCCATCACCTCTTGAATCGCGGTGTCCGTCTCCGGGCGGACGGAGAGCACCTGCGGCTCGTAACCGGTGGAGCCCGGCTCGACGAGGGGCTCATCGAGGAGGCGAGGCTCAACAAGCCCGGCCTCATAGAGATCGTGGGGCGAGAGAAGCTCGCCTGCCTCACCCCGGCCCAGGAGCGGCTGTGGTTCCTGGCCCAGCTCGGGGGTGCGGAGGCCTACAACCTACCCGGGCTCGCCCGCATCGACGGCCCGCTGGACCTGAGGCTGCTCCGCGAGTCCCTGGACGCCCTGATGGGTTGTCACGAGTCGCTCCGGACGAGATTCCCATCGCTTCCCGGGGGGCCCGTGCAGGCGATCGCCGCCTCGGTCACCGTCCCCTTTGTCGTGCATGATGTCGCGGATGAGACCGAGGCGATGGCAATGGCACGCGAGCTGATCGGACGCCCGTTCGATCTCCGTCGCCGTCCGCTCTTCCTCGCGGATGTCGCGCGGTGGTCGCCTCGGGCCTGCCTCGTCCTCCTGCGCATGCCCCACATCCTCTCTGACGGCTGGTCGCTGCGCATCATGCTCGACGAGCTTTCCGCCGCCTACGCACGTCTCAGTCGCGGTGAGCCCGCGGGCCTGCTTCCACGGCCGCTCCAGTACTCCGGCTACGCGGCCTGGCTTCGGGCCTGCGATCGATCCTCGCAGTCCGACTCAGCTCGCCTCGACGCCCTGCGGTTCTGGGAACGCACGCTCGTCGGGGTCGAGGATCTGGATCTCCGCACTGACTTCCCCAGGCCGGAAGTCCTCAGCGGTCGTGGGAGTGTCGTCACGGCCGTGCTTGGCGTCCGGGAGAACCGGGCGATCGCCGCGCTCTGCCGCGTTCGGAAGGTCACGCCGCTGTCCGTCTGGATCGCCGCCGTCTACCTCGTGCTCGGCAGGCGCTCCAGGGACACCGACTTCTGCCTGGGGATCCCGGCCACCGGCCGGGGCCGGCCCGAGCTGTCCTCGGTCGTGGGGCTCTTCGTCAACACGCTCATCGTCCGCCCGGCCGCGAGCCTGGGCGAACGGTCGGCCGGGCAACTGGTCGCCACGGCCCAGGAGGCCCTGACGGCCGCGATGGATCATCGCGACGTCCCGGTCGAGGACATCATCGCGAGGCTCAATCCCCCCAGGCGGATGAATCGCACGCCGCTCTTCCAGGTCCTCGTGAATCACGCCTCGGAGCCTCTCGACCCACCGGCACTCGGCGATGCCACGCTGACCCCGATCCTCCCCGAGAGCGACTGGGCCAAATTCGAGTGGACGTTCTCGATCACCGAGCAGTGCGACGGCGGGGCTCTGCTCGCGGTCGAATTCGCGACGGACCTGTTCCGACCCGTGACCGCCTCGCGGATCGCGGAAGAGGTGGCCCGGGCCGCCTGGGCTCTCGCATCCGAACCGGAACGGCCCCTCGATCGGATCGATCTGCTTTCGGACTCGGACCGGCGGCAATTGCTGGAATGGGGCCGAAGGCCGGCCTCCCCGATACCTGAGCCCCGCGCCCACGAGTGGCTGGCCCGATGGGCGCGGTCGCATCCGGGCGCAATCGCCATGGAGGACAGCGATCGCACCTGGTCCTTCCAGGAGGTCGACGAGGCGAGCGACCGCCTGGCGGCCGCGCTCCGACGGAGGGGCACGCCGTCCGGGGCCTGCGTGGCCGTCTGCGTGGCGAGGTCGGCGGGCTATGTCGTCGCCGTTTTCGGGGCCCTGAAGGCGGGGGCGGCGTATCTGCCCGTCGATCCGGATGAGGCCGAGCTTCGCCTCATGCACATGCTCCGCGAGACCCGGGCGGCTGCGATGATCGTGGACGGGTCGACTCCCTTCGCCCTCCGCGAGGCGGCCAACCGGGTCGGCTGCCGGACGCACGAGCTCGACGCCGACGGCGGCGAGGTGCCGCGGCGGTCCGCCCTGCCGGGGGGCCTCGCTTATGTGATGTACACGTCCGGGACGACCGGACGACCCAAGGGGGTGATGATCGAGCACGGGAGCCTCAGCAGCTACATCGCGGCCGTCGTCGAGGAGTATGGACTCACCTCGTCCGATCGCGTGGCGCAGCTCTCCACGCCGGCCTTCGACATCTTCGTGGAGGAGGTCTTCCCGACCGTACGATCCGGCGCCACGCTCGTCATCCTCGACGACGAGGCTCGTCGCGATCCGCGGCGAGCCGCTCGTTTGGTGCGGGACAGGCGGATCACGGTCCTCGACCTGCCGACCTCCTACTTCCACCTGCTGGCCGAGGATCCCCGGGCACTCGACGACCTGGGGGCTTCGCTGCGGCTGGTCATAGTCGGCGGCGAGCGGCTCGACGCCTCGGCCGCTCGCCGCTTCCTGGAGCGATGCGGGAGCACGCGACTGGTCAACACCTACGGACCGACCGAGACCACGGTCATCTGCACGGCCCACGCTCTGGAGCCCGGATGGACCGGCTCAGAGATCCCCATCGGCCGCCCCATTGCCGGGGTCGAACTCCTCGTCCTCGATCGGGGCGGGCGGATGGTCCCGATCGGCAGCGCCGGCGAGTTGCACGTCGGCGGCCCGGGCTTGATGCGAGGCTACCTCAATCAGCCCCGAGAGACGGCGACGGCCCTTGTCCCCCACCCGTTGCATCCTGGCAAGCGGATCTACCGGACGGGAGACCTGGTCGTCTGGGGAGGCGACGGCTCGCTCCGGTTCGTCGGCCGGGGGGACCTGCAGCTTAAGATCCGCGGGCATCGCGTGGAGCCGGCCGAGGTCGAAGCGGCCCTCGGCGTAGATCCGGAGGTCGGCGGTGCCGCGGTCGTGTCCGCGGGCGAGGAGGGGGACAGGCGCCTCATCGCCTTCGTCACGCCGAGCGACGCGAGGCCGATCGATGGACGAGGAGTGCGGCGACGCCTGGCCGACCGGCTTCCATCCTACATGATCCCGGCCGAAGTGATCGCCGTCGAGTCGTTCCCCCTCGCCGGGGGCAAGCTGGACCGCCGGACCTTGGCCGCCTGGGCCGTCCCGAAGTCCCCTGGGATGGATGAGACCGAGCCGAATGCCGCCTCCTCGCCCCTGGAGGCGAGGCTTGGCCGCCACTGGTGCGGCATCCTGGGGCGTGAGCACGTCGATCCGAACGAGCACTTCTTCGAGAGCGGGGGGCATTCACTGGCCGCGGTTCAGTTGATTCGACGCCTGGAGGCGGAGTTCGGGATCTCCATCCCCGTCGCCGACCTCTTCAGCCATCCCACGCTCCGGGACATCGCCGGGCGGGTCCGGTCGTTGTTGGGGAAATCGGCCCCCAGTTCGGCGAGAGCGACCGTGCTTCGAAAACCGGTCGCGAGCTTCATCCTCCCCGGCTTGCCGGGGATCGGAGGGCAATACTACGAGCTCGCGGAATGCCTGGCGACCGAGGGTGAAATCCTGGCTCTATCGCTGCCCGGGTACGAGGGGGAAGATCCGGCAACGACCGTCGAGGAGATGGCCTCGCATTGGAGATCGGCCGTCGAACATCACGCCTCCGACCGTCCCGTTCGCTTCCTCGCCCACAGCTACGCAGGGACGGTTCTCTACGAGATGCTCCGAAGCAGGGACGAAGCCCGCTTCCAGGTCGAGTCGGTCATCCTGCTCGACTCGATGCCGCACGAGCGCATGGCGAGGCTTGACGCGGACCTCCTGGCGACCTGGGAATCCGCCCTCGGGCTCGACGTGATACCGGAAGCCCGAGGAGTCGTCGAGGCGGCCTTGCGGGCCCCCCACCCGGGGCCATCGGGCCGCCTCGATTACCAGGTGACTCTCGTCGTGGCGGAACAGAGCCGAAGTTGGATGGATCGACGTGCGTGGGGGGACTACTTCAAGGGAATTCGGGTCGTCGAGACCGCGGGCGACCACCTGTCGATCGTCAGACGCCAGGATTGCCGGCGGTGGATCGAACGCGTCCTGCCATGTTGTCAGCCATCGACACTTGAATATTCGAGATGATCGGGGCGCGATGCGGCGGGTCGGGCCCACCACCATCCTGGCGATGACGTGGATCCTCCATGTTATGTGGGAGCGAGCATGAAATTTCTCGGCCTCATCGTTCGCAACGCCAGGCGCAACCCGACTCGATCTCTGCTCACGGTCGCTTCGCTGGCCGTTAGCCTCTTCCTGGGGATGCTTATCCTGTCGTATCTGTCGATCAACGACGACGTCATCAGCTCGGTGAGGGTGCACAACCGACTCGTGACGATGAGCTCCTTCGGCTTCTCGGGTCGCCTGCCGATCTCGCGAGTCGCGGAGATCACCGCGCTCGACGGCATCGTGGCCTCGACGCCGTTCGTCTGGTTCGGCGGTAAATTCCGGGGGCGGGCGAATGCGTTTCCCCAGTATGCCGTCGATCCGGCCGTCGCCTTCTCGATATTCGACGAGCTGACCGTCCCTTCCTATCAGATCGAGGCGTTACGGCAGGACAGGACCGGGTGCGTCGTCGGCCGATTGCTGGCCGAGGATCTGGGCCTAGAAGTCGGCGACAGGCTCCCGCTCCAGGCGGGGGCCTATCCGGTCGAAGTCATCTTGACAATCCGGGGGATCTACGACGGACCGGCCAATCGGAATCGTCGCATGTGCGTCTTCCGCTGGGATTGCCTCGACGAGGCGCTTAAGCGGACGACGCCAGCCCGATCCGGGAACGCGGGGATCATCCTGTCGAAGTGCCGGGGCGCGGGAGATCAGGCGCGCCTCGCCCTGGCGATCGACGGGTTGTTCGCGAACAGCGATTCCCCCTCCCGGACTCAGTCGGAGGAGGAATTTGGGAGGATGTTCTCCGAGTCGATGGGAGACGTTCGCGGGATGATCCGGAACGTCGGGCTGGCCGTGGTCTTCTCCTTGCTCTGCGTGGCGGGGAATTCCATGGCGATGTCTGTGCGGGAACGAGCCGGAGAGATGGCCGTGATGAAGGCGATCGGGTTCAGTCGGGCCATGATCGTCTATCTGGTGGTCGGAGAGGCGACGATCCTGGCGGTCGCGGGCGGGCTGATCGGTACGGTCGGCTGTAAGCTCCTTTGCGGCGTCCTCGATGTCGCCCGGCTCTCCGGGGGCTCGATCCCGTTCTTCTTCGTGAGGTGGCCGACCGTGGCCCTCGGCCTCGGCGTGGCGGTGTTCATCGGCCTCGCGAGCGGCCTGCTTCCGGCGTTGCGAGCCGCGAGGCTTTCCGTGATCGATGGCCTCAGGAGGGTCGGATAGGAACTCATGATTCCCCTCAATTACAGCACCCGCAGCCTCCTGGCACGGCGTGCGAGCACCCTCGCGACGGTCGTGGGGACCGGCCTCGTCGTCTGGTCGAGCTGCGCCCTGTTCGGCCTGGTTGACGGCCTCCGGGACAGCCTCCTCGTCTCGGGCGACCCTCACGACCTGATCGTCCTCCGCGAGGGATCGACCGCCGAGACGACCAGCGGCTTCGATTCATCGACGGCCGCCGAGATCGCCACCCTCCCCGGGATCTCCCGCGACGAGACCGGCTCGGCCCTCTGCGCGCAGGAGATGGTCTTCATCCCTGTCGCCGAGCGGTCCGATGGAGGCCGCACGAACCTTCTGGTCCGCGGCGTCGTCGCCGCCTCGAGGTCTCTCCGACCCGGATTTACCATCGTCCAGGGGAGGGAGTTCATCCCCGGACGTCGGGAGTGCGTCGTCAGCCGCGGGCTCGCGCGGAAGATCAAGGATTGTTCCCTCGGCTCTAGCTTCAAGCTCGCGGGTAAGGAGAGCTTTCGCGTCGTCGGGCTATTCACCGTCGTCGGGGGACCCGCCGAGAGCGAGCTCTGGACCGACCTGGACGACCTGGCACGGGCCATCGGCCGCGTGGGGACGGTTTCCTGCGTCCAGCTCCGCGCGGCGACGCCCGGAGATGTTGATGCGATCAGGAAGATTATCGTGGAGGACCAACGCTTCCGCCTGGATGCCATCCGCGAGACGGACTACCTCGAAGAGTATGCGAAATCGGGCAATCTTCTCCGACTGGGAGGGACCCTCATCGCCGTGGTGATGACCGTCGGCGCGATGTTCGCCGCCTCGAACACGATGCACGCCGCAGTCGATGCCCGGAGACGCGAGATCGGCACTCTGAGGGCCATCGGCTTCTCGAGACGCGATATTCTCCTCGCCATCCTCGCCGAGTCGATCATCCTCTGCACGCTGGGAGGAGCAGCAGGATTGCTGGCGACCTTGCCCCTGAGCATCATGAGTTTCAGCACCCGAAACTCGATCACTTATTCCGAAATGATGATCCGGTTCCGAGTCGGCCCTGGCGCGATGACGGCGGCGGTGCTTATGACCCTGACGATGGGCGCACTCGGTGGACTCTCCCCCGCAATCCGCGCCGTCCGCCTCGCACCCGCCCGGGCGATCCGCGAAACCTGAGGCAACGGAGACCAAAGCTGGGAGATGCCAAGGCTGCCAGCTACTGACGGGCTGCGACCACGACCCCCTGCCTGAGGTAGCGGAAGTCCCATTTCGCCGAGACGTCCGAGATCGTGGCTCACCGCGGTAGGGCGGAGGTCGACAATGGCCCGGCATCGGCCGGCTGGGAGGCGGCTGTCGGTGCGTCCTTTCCCTTCTCTTCCTCCTTGGGGGCTCCGTTCTTCGGCGAGGCCTCGGTCACCTTCACCTCGCCCCCCTCTTCGAGGATCGGCAGGCTGCTGCCCGTGAGGACCTGCTCGGTGCCGTCGATCGGCCGCCATTCCTCGGCGAAGGGGTCGTCGGAGGAGGTGTCGGCGCGGAGGTTGGTCACCTCGGTCCAGCGGCCGTCCTCGACGCCGGTCTGGACCTCGGTGCGGTGGGCACGCTTGCCGTCGTAGAGCCAGACGAACGTCTTGCCCCCGGCGGAGACCAGGGCCGAGCTCGGGATCGACATGACCCCGGGGCGCTCGATGACGATCCGGCCGTAGGCGTACATCCCCGGCAGGATCTTGGTCCCGGGATTGGGGATGTCGATCTCGGCCCGCATGGTCCGGCTCTTGACGTTGAGCGCCCACGAGAGCCGCGTCACGGAGGCCGGCAGCCACTCGTCCTTGTACGCCCAGAGCTTGACGCGTGCCTTCGAGCCGACGTGGACGAAGTTGGCGTCGCGCTCCGGCACGTCGACGAAGATCCGGACGACGTCCGTGCGGTCGACCACGTAGACCGGCGCGGCCTGGGTGCTCGGCGAGAGGTCCGGCGACCGGCTGCCGGCCGAGGGGTCGCCGGTCTGGGGGAGGACGAAGTCCATGGTGTTGGCGTTGCGGACCACGATGATCCCGTCGAAGGGGGCCGTCAGCTTGAGGTAGCCGACCAGGGCCTCCAGCCGCTTGGCCTCGCTCTTGGCGACCATCAGATCGGCCTTCGCCGCCGCGACGCCGACCTTCGCCCGCGCCAGCGACGCGTCGCTCGATGAGAGGTCGGCCGAGGCCGTCTGGATCGTCGCCTTGGCGGCGTCGCGGGAGGCGACGGCGGAGCGGAACTGGTTCTGCGACTCGAGGAGGATCTGGGGCGCGATCACCTGGCGGTCGACCTCGCCCTGGATCCGCTTGACCTGCACGTCCCAGCGGATGACCTCGGCCTCGAACTTGGCGAGCATGGCCTTCGCCTCGTCGAGCTTGGCGGCGGCGGCCTTCACCTGGGCGTCGGCGACCTCCACGTCCTTCTCGGCGACGCGGACCTTCTCCGTGTCGAGCACGACGGTGGCCTTGCGCGAATCCCACTCCTCGACGAGCTCGGGCATGAAGAGGTCGGCGAGGACGTCACCCTTCTTGACGACGTCGCCGATGTCCACGTGCCACTTCTCGATGTACGACGGGAGCTTGGCGTAGATCGAGGTCCGCTCGTAGCTCTGGACGAAGCTCGGCTGGCCGACGACCCGGGTGATCGTCCGCGCGGCCGGCCGGGTGACCTGCACCTCCGGCGGCGTCGCGACGCTCGGGGCGGCCTTTTCCTCCTTCTTCGAACAGCCCGCGATGGCAAACGCCAGGGCGAGCATGAGCGGCCACCGCGGCCCACCATGGCCCCCTCGCGCAACCCACGACCGAGATCCTCGCTCCCCTGCCAAGGTCCGCCTCCCGTCTCTCTCAGGATTCCCCATGCGCCGCCTCACTCTCGCTCTCGCCGTGACCTTGGCCCGCGTGGTCCATCTCGGGATCGTAGTGCGTGCTCTCCGGATTGCCCGGATAGAGCGAGGGGGAGGCCGGCTCCCGGCGGCCGATGACCAGGGCGAAGATCGAGGGGAGCACCAGCAGGGTCGCGAACGTGGACATCACCAGGCCGCCGATGACGGCGCGGCCGAGGGGCGCCTCCATCTGGCTGCCCTTCTCCAGCGCCAGGGCCATGGGGACCATGCCCACGGTCATGGCGCAGGCGGTCATCAGGATCGGCCGCAGCCGCTCGCCGGCGCCCAGCAGCGCCGCCTCGGCCGCGGGCTTGCCGGCCTTCCAGTGCTCGTCCATGAAGGTGATCATCATCACCGAATTGGACACCGAGACCCCCAGGCACATGATCGAGCCCATGAACGACTCGATGTTCAGCGACGTCTTCGTGAGCAGGAGCATGGTCACGATCCCGGCGAGCACCCCCGGCACGGCGCCCACCGAGATGATCGCCAGTCGCGGGGACTGGAAGTAGGCCGTCAGCAGGACGACGATCACGAAGACCGCCACGCCCATGCCGATGCCCAGCGACTCGAACATCTCGGTCATCTGCGGCAGGGACCCCTGCTCCTCCACCCGGACGCCGCGGGGGGGATCGCCGACGGCCTTCACGGCCTCGCGGACCCGGTTCGAGGCGCGGCCGAGGTCCTCCCCTTCCACGTTGGCGACCACCGTCAGGTAGCGCTGGGACATGTCGCGGTCGTACTCGCCGGGGCGGGTGCTCGTGTGGACGCGGCCGTCCTTGAGGACGTCGCGGATCATCAGCGGGACCAGCGGGTTGATCGACTCCAGCGGCAGCTCCTCCACGTCCTCCGGCCGGTTCATCCGCAGCGGCGGGATCTGGAGTTGGACCAGGTAGTCGAAGCCCGTCTTGTCGTTGATCCAGTAGTTCAGGTTCGTGAACCGGGTGGACGAGGTGGCCATGACCAGCGCGTGCTTGACGTGCTTGGGGGTGACGCCCACGAGCCCCGCGAGCTCGCGGTCGATCTCGAGCTCCACCGACGGGTAATCGAGCGTCTGTTCGAAGCCGACGTCGCGGAGGTGGGGCGTCTCCTTCAGCCGCGCGGCGATCGCCTCCGCATGCTTGCGGACGCCGTCGTAGTCGGTGCCGATGACGCGGACGGCGATCGGCCGGGAGGAGCCGAAGCTCATCACCTGGCTGACGATGTCGCCCGGCTCGAATCCGAAGGTGCACTGTGCCGCCTGCGCCTTCGCCTCGTCGGCGGGGAGCCCGCCGGTCCCCGATCCCTGCTCCAGGCGGGCGGCCATCCAGGCGCCCACGCGCTCCGGCAGCACCTTGCGGAGCCGCTCGCGGAACTCGTCGAGCTGGATGGCGGTGGACTCGACCAGCTTGATGCGCATCTGGCCGTCGTCCGGCCCGCGCATGAAGAGCACCATGTTGTCGATGCCGAAATTGGGCGCGACCTGGCCGACGAAGCCCATGGAGATCTCGATCTGGTTCGGCCCGGCCTCGCGCTCGATCTCCTTGAGGCACTGCACGGCCATCTCGCGGGTCAGCTCGTAGCTCGAGCCCGGCGGCGGCCGGAACCGGAGCACGAACTCGCCGGAGTCGATCTGGGGGAAGAGCTCGCGGCCGACCTGGAGCCCCAGGATCACGACCACGGCCAGGCAGGCGGCCAGGTACGCCGGCACCAGGATCAGCCGGAAGTCGATGAACCGCCCCACCAGCCCCCGGTAGGCCCGCTCGACCCGGCCGAATAGCCCTTCCTCGGTCCCCTCGTGCGCCTTGTGCCTGAGCAGGTAGACGCTCAGGATCGGCACGAACGTGCTGGAGAGGAGGTACGAGGAGACCATCGCGAACCCGACCGCCAGCGTCAGCGGCATGAAGAGCGACCGCAGCGGGTCCTCCATGATGAACGCCGGGATGAAGACCGACAGGATGCAGAGCAGCGCCAGCAGCCGCGGCACGGCCGTCGCGTTGCTGGCGTGGAGCACGGCGGTGGCGATCCTCGGCGTGGAGCCCATCTGGACGTGGGTGTTCTCGATGGTGACCGTCGCCTCGTCCACGAGGATGCCGATGGCCAGGGCCATCCCCCCCAGGGACATGATGTTGATCGTGTTGCCCGTCGCCCAGAGCCCGAAGAGCGAGCCGGTCAGGGCCAGCGGGATGTTGCAGACGACGACGATCACGCTCCGGAGGTCGCGGAGGAAGAGCAGGATCATCAGCCCCGTCAGCCCGGCGCCGATGGCCCCCTCGGTGGCGACGCTCTCGACCGCGTGCACGACCGTGGGCGACTCGTCGAACTCGAAGCTGATCTTCACGTCCTGGGAGACGGCGGCCTGGAACTGGGACATCGCCTTGTGGACGTCGGCGACGACGGTCAGCGTGGAGCCGGTGTCCTTCTTGATGATCGGCAGGTGGATGGCCTTCTTGCCGTTCACCAGGGCGTAGCCGTAGGTGATGTCGGTGGCGTCCCGGATCGTCGCCACGTCGCGGATGTAGACGTTCTGCCCGAGCCGGATCGGGATGTCCCCGAGCTTGCGGATGTCCACGACCGTGGCGTTGTTGTGGACGATCGGCATCGAGTCCCTGATGTACAGGTTACCCGACGGGATCACCGCGTTCCCCTGCGCCAGGGCGTCGATCAGGTCCTGGGGGTTGAGGTTGTAGGCCAGCAGCTTGCGGGGGTCGACGTCGACGACGATCGACCGCATGTTGGGGCCGAACGGCGAGATGGCCACCGTGCCGGGCACGTTCTTCTGCACGAGCGGCCGGATCACGTTCTGGGCGAGGTCACCCATGGCGCCGATCGAGGTCTTGTCCCCCTCGCTGGTGAACACGAGGTAGCCGATGGGCACGCTGCCGGCGTCCATGCGCATGATCATCGGGGGCAAGGCCCCGGGGGGCATCCACGCCATGGCGCGGTCGGACATGGCGACCGCCTGCGCCATCGCCTGCCCCATGTCGGTGCCGTTGAAGAAGCCGAGCTCGATCAGGCCGACCTGCTGGATGTTCCGGGACTTGATGTCCTGGATGCCATCGACGTACTGGAAGTAGAGCTCCAGCTCGTTGACGATGAAGCCCTCGATCTGGTCGGGGCTCATGCCGATGAAGTCGAAGAAGACGTAGATCTTGGGGACGTTCAGCGCGGGGAAGATGTCCACCCGCATCTTGTTGAAGGCGAGCATCCCCAGGCTGATCAGCGCGAGGACCACCATCATCAGGGTGACGGGGTGGTCCATCGCCAGGACGGTCGGATTCGCCGAGCCCGATCTGCGCGTGCTGCCTTCGGCCACGTCTCCCCCCTCGCTGTGCCCTCGCTCCGCGGCCGGGGTTATCGCGGCCCCGTCGCCAGGCCGCCAGATTCTAACCTGACCGGGATTCCCGTTCCAATCCCGGGCCGAGCGGGCCGCGCACAATGGCCCGAGTCACCGATGGCCGTCGCCCCGGCACTCTGCGAGAATGGCGCGGAGCGGCCGTGCTGCCCCGGGCCCCGGCGTGCGTCGCGGCGGAGGACCCGGGCGGACCGAGGCGACGCCATCCATGACCGAGACCCAGCCCAGGCCCGGCACTTCCCCCTCGCCCGAGGTCGGCGACCTGGACGGGTTCCGCGACTACCTCCGCGCCCTGACCTGGAAGTGGATCCCGGCCGACCTCCGGGGCCGCGTCGATCCGTCCGACCTGATCCAGGAGACGCTCCTCCGCGCCCACCGCGACCGCGACCGCTTCCGGGGCGACGGGGACGCCGCCGGCGGCGGCAACGAGGCCGTGCGGGCCGGCTGGCTGAAGCAGGTCCTGGCCGCCCGGCTGGCCGACCGGCTCCGCGAGCTGGGCCGCGCCCGGGGCGTCTCGCTCCAGGACCTGGACCGCAGCAGCGTGGGGATGGAGCACCTGATCCCCGCCAGCCTCAGCTCCCCCAGCGCCGGCCTGCGATGCGAGGAGAGGGCGCTGCTGGTGGCGAAGCTCCTGGCGCGGATCCCCCGCGACCAGGCGGAGGCGATCGTCCTGAAGCACTGCGAGGGCCTGCCCGTCCAGGAGGTCGCCCGCCACATGAATCGCTCGCCGCAGGCGATCGGCGGCCTCCTCCGCCGCGGGCTCAGGTCGCTCCGCGAGCTGGCTTCCACCCGCGACTTCCAGGACCTCCTGTCGAGGACCGAGTGAGCCCACCATGAGCGACGCCGCAGACGCCCGAGGCCGCCTCGACTCCGTCGCCCTCGACCCCGAGGGCGCGCTGGACCTGGCGGTCTACGACTTCCACGCGGCGGCCGATCGCGGCGAATCCCCCCGCCCCGAGGACTGGGTCGCGGGCCATCCCGAGATCGCGGAGGAGCTGGCCGCCTACTTCGCGGACCTCGCCGCCTTCGCCGGCGGTCGCGCCGGGGCGGGCGAGGAGACCCGGGCCTATCCGCCGGGGGGCGAGTCGCCCCGGGGCTCCGGCAGGCTCGACCGGCCCCGCCCCGGGGACGAGCTGGGGGGCTACGTCCTGCTGGAGAAGCTCGGCGGAGGGGGCCAGGGCGAGGTCTGGAAGGCCCGCCACCTCAAGAGCAACGACGTCGTCGCCCTCAAGGTCCTGGACACCCGCGTCGATCAGGACGAATCGTCGGCCCGCCGCCTCACCGACGAGGCCCGGATCATCGCCGCGCTCCGGCATCCGAACATCATCCGGATCAAGTACTTCGACCACGACCGCGGCCGCGCGTTCATCGCGATGGACCTCATGGAGGGGGGCACGGTCGCGGACCGCTACAAGGGGACGCCCGCCCCGCCGGAGGTGGCCGCGACGCTCATGGAGAAGGTCGCCCGCGCGATCCACCACGCCCACACCCGGAATCCCGGCGTGCTCCACCTGGACCTGAAGCCCGCCAACGTGCTCCTGGACCCGGAAGGCGAGCCCAGGGTCTCCGACTTCGGCCTGGCCATCCGGGTGGAGTCCCTCGCCACGCTTGCGGCGTCCGGCTCCAGCTCCACGACCCTGAGCCCGGAGCTCGAGGCCGGGCCGGAGCCGGAGCCGGGACCGCCCGCCCCGCAGGACGAGACGGTCGCCTATCCCGACCCGGACCGCGACGACGAGGATGCCTCCCGGACGCTCTACCGCCTGGGGGCGGTCGGCACCTTCCCGTACATGTCGCCGGAGATGGCCGCGGGGCGGTGGGCGGATGTCTCCACGGCCTCCGACGTGTACGGCCTGGGGGCCATCCTCTACGCGATGCTGACCGGCCGGCCCCCGTTCCAGGGCAGGGACGGCGCCGAGACCGCGGCGATGGTCATCGAGGGGAACCTCGTCCCGCCCCGCCGCCTCAACCCCGAGGTGGACGCCGAGCTCCAGGCCATCTGCCTGAAGTGCCTGCACCGCGACCCGGCCCGCCGCTACGGCTCGGCCGACGCCCTGGCCAACGACCTGGCCCGTTGGCTCCGCCGCGAGCCGACCGTCGCCGGGGTCCCCTCCACCGGCAAGCACCTCCGCTTCTGGGCCCGCCGGCACCCGCTCCAGGTCGCCCTGGCGGCGATCGCCCTGGGGGTCCTCGGCGTGGTCGGCAGCTCGTTCAGCCAGCTCCGGTCGTCGAACCAGCGCGAGGCCGCGCGGCTCGCCCGCGACGTCGACGACAAGCTCCGGATGATCGGCCGCGCCATCGTCCGGTCCGCCCGCGACCCGAGGCTCGTGGACGCCTTCCGCAACCACGCCGGGTCGCCGAAGGAGCTCCGCCGGGCCCTCGACGCGTTCCTCGCCGAGATCTCCGAGGACTACAACTACTGGTTCGACCTCACCGACAGCCAGCCGCTGTTCAACGTCTACCTCGTCGATCCGTCCGGCACGCTCCTCGCCGACACGATCCCCGGCGGCGAGAAGTTCCTGGGGAAGGACTTCTCCCGCCGCGACTATTTCCGCGGCCTCCAGCGGCCGCCGCTCGACGAAGAACGCCACGCCTACTACGTCTCGCGGGTCTACCATTCGATCAAGGACGACCGCTACAAGGTGGCGATCGTCACCAGGGTCTGGGACGAGGAGGCCGGCCGATGGGTGGCCCTGCTGGTGGCCAACGTCACCGCCGGCTCGCATCTCGTGGACCTGGACATGGCCAACGAGCTCCCCGGCGCCGCGGTGGTCAGCCCGCCGGACTGGTCCTACACCGCCTTCGAGGCCACCCCGCCGGGCCGCTACGTCCTCCTCCTGAGCCCGGCCCACGCCACCGCCGACGCCCCCTTCGCCCCGATCTGGCGGGATGCGTCCGAGGTCCCGCGGATGGCCGCCTTCGACGCCGACCCGGACCTGAAAGAAGCCGTCCAGTACGCCCGCGACGGCGCCATGACGAACTACCACCGCGTCGGCCGGAGTCCCCTCGTCGTCGTCCTCCGCCACCCCTACCCCTGGCCGCTCAGCCTGCTGGCCACCCGTTGGGGACTGACCTTGCTGGCCCTGGCCGCCGCCTCCCCCGCCCTGTACGCGGCGCAGCGGCGGTATCGTGCCCGCCTGGCCAGCCTGTAGGGGCCGGCATGGTCCTTGGCCGACTCTCGCCTACTTCTTCCGCCTGTACACGGCCAGGAACAGCTTCGAGCCGGGCACCGACTTGAACTCGGTGGGACGGGCCTTGCCGGAGAGGTCGTAGCAGATCTTCAGGGAGTCGCCGTCGAGGACGTAGATGGACGGGAAGGTCTTGCCCCTGTTCGGGCCCTCGACCCCCTTCACGTCCATCGCCTTCGGCTCCTTGGCCGCGTCGATCGTGACGGTCCCCGTGTCGTCCGGCCCGGGGGACCTGGTCGTGTACGTCCCGTCCTTGAGCACCAGGGTCATCGTCTTCAGCACCTCGTCGGGCAGCTTGCGGCCGCCGACCTCGCCGGAGACGAATTCCCAGGTCCCTTCCATGGCCTTCGCCTCGTCCGCCTCGGCGGCACGGGCTGGCGCGGCGGTCGGGATGACGGCGACGACGGCGAATGCGGCGAGCATCAGTCGAAGCATGACGATCCTCCGGGGGACTACCGGCCCAGCGGCCGGATGGGTAGGCAGCAATCGAGATCGAGCTCGGTCCAGCCGGTGGCGGTCGGGTCGCGATGATACCACTCGAGTGCCGGCGCGGCCGTCGGCTGGTATCCGCTCCGGGGCAGCCAGCCGCGGAACAGGTGGGTCCACGCCCGGTACTCCATGTGGACGTCGCCCCGGCAGCGGACCACGGCGAACCGGCCGGCGGCGATGACGCCGGCGCTCACGCCGGCGTCGCCGTCGGCCCGTTCGCCCGTCGGCAGCGTCAGGCCCCAGTCGAACCGGTAGCGCTCCATCGGGGTGATCTCCGGGTCGTCGGGCGAGATGCCGAGCAGCCGCGACGTCGCCGCCAGGCGCCGGGCGCGGGCCCAGGCCATGAGCCGTTCGTGGGCCGCCATCGTCTTCTCCGGGTCGAATCCCCCGATCACGCGGACGTACGCGATCGGCTGCGCCGGCCGCTCGACGACCCGCACCCGGAAGCCGTCCGGGCTCTCGGCCGTCGCCTCGGCCTCGAAACCATACCCGCGATTGGGGAGCAACGCTTGGCGAATCTTGCTCTCTTCGAGCCATCGCCGCCGGCTGAACCCGCTCGGGGGGAACCCATACGCCTGGCGGAAGGCCTTCGAGAAGTCCGACGACGACGCGAACCCGGCCTCGAGCGCGATCCGGGTCAGCGACTCCTTCGGCCCGTGGGCCATCCGGAAGACCGCACGCTCGAGCCGCATCCGCCGGACGTACGCGTGCACGGGCTCGCCGACCAGCGAGCGGAAGACCCTGTGGAAGTGGAAGGGCGAGAACCGCGCGACCCTCGCCAACGAGCCGACCGAGTGCTCGGCGGCGGGGTCGGCGGCGATCCGATCGAGCACGCGATTGATCCGCTGCTCGTAGATCCGCAGCGAGTCGGAACGGGTCATCGGGCTTACGAGGCCTTGAGGGAAGGGCCGGCTCCCGGCCCCGGTGATCGGGCGTCGGGGTCGTGGCGGGTCGAGGGGACCTGCAGCCCGCCCCCGCCCTTCGGGCCGGGGTCGATCACGCCGCTGGCCCTCAGCAGGCTGGTCGCGTCGGCGAGCAGGCCGACGGTGTCGAGATCCTTCTCGTGCGGGTGCCGGGCGAGCCATTCCGCGGCCTGCTCGTAGCGGAAGCGGGCCTTGGCGCGGTCGCCCACGAGGCTCAGCGCCATCGCCTGCGGCAGCCAGTCGTGCGGGTCGCCGCCACCGCCGTGCAGGATCATGCCGTGGTCCAGGGCCTCGAGCGCGCCCTTCGGGTCGTTGGCGCGGATCCGCGCTATACCCAGGGTGTTCCAGAGCTCCCACCGGGACGGCGCCCGTTCCACGGCGCGGAGGCTCAGGTCGACGGCCCGCTTCGCCTCCTCGGCGGAGGCGCCGGGCCGCTTCACCAGCCGCCAGGATTCGTTGTTGAGCAGGACCGGATCGTTCGGATCCAGGTCCCTCGCGAGCAGGAGGATGCGGCCGGCCCGCTCCCGGTCGACGTCCTCCAGCGTCACGGCGATGCCGCTGCCGAACTGGGCGGCGGTGTAGCGCGCCTCCATCGAGCCGCCCCGCGCCTCGGAGGCGATGGTCTCCCAGATCTCCCCGGTCTCCAGGACCAGGGCGGCCGACTCCTCGGGGCGGTCGAGGCCATGGAGCGTGGCCGCGAGCCTGGCCAGGTCGCGCGCGAGCCGGAGTCGGTTCAGGACGAGGCGGCCGTCATCGGCGATCCCGGTGTGGGCCAGGCCCTGCCTCGGGAGGGGCCGCGAATCGGGCTTCTCCGCCACGACCCGGCGGAGCTCGACGACCCGGCGGTAGGACGCCTCGGCGTCCGCGAGCTGCCCCGTCTGGCTCTGGAAGGAGGCCAGGCTGGTCAGGGCGGCGGCCAGGCCGCTCCGCGTCTCGGAGGGGTCCTGCCGGGCGGCGACCTCGGCCTCGTAGAGCTCGATCGCCTTCCGATACGCGATCGACGGGTCGACCGAGAGGTAGGCGGGATGTCGCTTCATCTGGCGGAGCACCGCCTGGGAGTAGCCCATGCGGTGGTGGGCCGCCGCGACCATCTCGCGCATCTCCGGGTCGTCCCCGTAGAGGGCGATGATCTCCCGGTAGTAGTCGATCGCCCCGATGTAGAATTGATTGCTGCGCGGGTCCGCGTCCATGGCCTCCATCCGCCCCAGGGCATCGCCCGCCAGGGCATCGGCGATGGCGAAAGACTTCCGCAGGGCCTGGCGGGCCCGCTCGTTGTCCTCGCGGGCGAAGCGGTACGCGACCGCGAGCGCGGCGGAGCCGAGCGCCCCGCCGATGAGGATGACCGCCGCCGCGGTCGCCACGGCGGTCCGGTGCCGTCGTGCCCACCGCGCCAGCCGCTCCCCGGACGACGGCCGTCGCGCCAGGATCGGCCTGTCCTCGAGGAACCGCCTCAGGTCGTCGGCCAGGGCCGCGGCCGTGGCGTAGCGGTGCGCCGGGTCCTTGGCGATCGCCTTCAGGACGATCGTCTCCAGGTCCCGCGGCATCGTCGCCGCCAGGCCCCTCGGCGCGGGGGGCTCCTCCATGGCGATCTGGTGGAGCAGCTCGTGGCGGTCCTTGCCGTCGAAGGCCGGGCGGAGCGTCATCAGCTCATAGAGCGTGATCCCCAGCGAGTAGATGTCGGTCCGCTGGTCGACCACGCCGCGGCGCGCCGCCGCCTGCTCCGGGCTCATGTAGCGGAGGGTCCCCACCATCTCCCCCGTCCGCGTGAGGCCGTCCTCGCCCTGGAATCGCGCCAGGCCGAAGTCCGTGACCCACAGGTCCCCGCTCCGGTCGATCATCAGGTTCGCGGGCTTGATGTCGCGATGGAGCACCCCCATGCCGTGCGCGTGCTCCAGGGCCTCCGCCGCCTGCAGGCCCAGCCGCGCCGCGGCCCGGAAGAAGGCCGGCCCGCTCCCGGATTCGCCCGGCGGCTCCCACGGGGGGCCGCCCGAATGCCCCGGGTCCTCCGACGTCGTGGACAGGGCCGCCGGTCCGGTCACCTCCGCCGTGTCGTCCCCCCGCGGCGGGGCTTCCGCCGTCGAGGAATTCGGCAAATCCGGGGCGCCGTCGGGCGGCGCCGCCCCCGGCCCTGCCCGGGCCTGCTGGAGGTCACGGATCACCGCGGCGAGCGTGCGGCCCTCGATGAACTGCATCGCGTAGAAGTGGGCCCCGCGCTCGCTGCCCACGGCGAAGACCGGCACGATGTGGGGGTGGTGCAGGTGCGCCGCCGCCTGCGCCTCCAGTTGGAACCGCTGCCGCTGCGCCGGGTCGAGCGACGCGGCCGACGGCAGGACCTTCAGCGCGACCCGCCTCCCCAGGGCGATTTGCTCCGCCTCGTAGACGACGCCCATGCCTCCGCTGCCGACCACGCGGAGGATCCGGAACCCGCCCAGGCACGTCGATGGCGGGATCTCCTGCTCGGCCGGCGAGCACGACGGGTCGATGTCGGGGCTCGCCAGCGGCCATCCGGCCGACTGCACGAACGAGAGGCCGTCCAGGCATTCCTCCAGCGGGCCGGCGATCTCCGCATGCCGGGCGAGGAACGCCGCGCGATCGGGCCGCTGCATCCCCTCCCGCAGCGCCAGGTATTCCTCCAGCGCCGCCACGACGCGCGCGTCGTCATGGTCGATCGGCAGGACGTCCGTCCCGTCCTGCGGCTTCGGCTCGAAGGTAGACTCCCCTCGGCCCGCGGCTTGCGATGTCCGCTCGCCCATGGTACCCCCTGACTTCGAGCGGCCGACACGATCGAATTCCCACCGATTAGAACGGCAGCCGGAGCGGGTGTCCAGTTGAAGTGCCCCGCTTGCCGGCGCCCCGGCCGGGCCGATACCCTGCACCGGGCGTGTCGTCCGAAACTCTCGACGTCCGCGGAGGGTCCCATGGGCAACTTCTACGTGAACTTCTCGATCAAGGGGGCCGAGCCCCGGCGCGTCGCCGACGTCCTGGCCCGCGCGGGCCGGGTCGCGATCGTCACGCCGGTGCAGGTGGGCTACGTGGTGGCGTACGACGAGGAGGCCGACACCCAGGCGGTCCCGGAGATCGTGGAAGTCGGCGGCGTCCTCTCCCGCGATCTGGGGCTCCCCGTTTTCGCCGTTCTCAATCACGACGACGACATCCTGGCCTACTGGCTCTTCGAGCGGGGCGAACTCACCGACGCGTACAACGCGGGCCTCAGCCCCGGGGCCCTCACCACGCCCTGCCAGGATGGCGATGCGGCGACGCTCTGCGCCGCGCTCCGCCCCGACGCCGACGTGTCTGCCGTCGAGGCCATCCTCCGCGGCCCCGTGCTCCTCGCCGTCGACCGCCACCTCCAACTCGCCAAGGCCCTCCGCCTCCCCTCGTGGTCGGTGGGCCTCGGCTACGACTACGCCGCCGCCGGCGAGATCGACGTGGACCTTAAGGAAGGTGAGGCCCTGATCCGAGTGGGCGGACCGATGTAGGATCCGGCTCTGCCCGCGACCGGATGACCCTCAGGAGACCACGAACCGAGGACGACCGAGACACTCCGGACGCCACATGTTCGCTACTCCGTCAATCTCACCGCGTCCCGAAAGGTCGCCACCGCTTCGATTCGGATGATACCAACCGGACTTCAATCGCGGCAGCGAGGGTGTCCGGACCGCGGCATCCGACGATGGGCTCCCGCGGATCGCCATCCACCAGCACCACGAGAGTGGGGACGTTTCGGATGCGGCATCTCCGGGCCAGTTCGTCGTTCGCCGCGAGGTCGATGTTGCACGAGACGAAGTGGACCCGGCCCGCGAACCGCTCGCGGATCGGCTGAATGTTCCGATCCATCGTCGGGTCATGGCCGTTCCAGGGCGCCCAGAAATGCACGGCGAGGGCCGGATGCCGTTGCGCAAGGTCGTGGATCGACGCTCCCGAGATTTCGGGCGTGGAAGGGGTCCAGCCTGGGATGGGTCGAGGGTTCGTCATCGACCGCTCCAGAGATTCAGGCTTCGCTCCGCCGGGGGACTGAAGGAGCCGCGGGCAAGCCCCCTGGCATCAAGAAGGCCGCCGCCGCGGTTCCCGTTCGCGTGGCCGCCGCCGTGGGCCGGGTCGGCAGTCGGGAAACGCGGTGCAGGAACAGGGGCAACAGGAAGCAGACGACGGCCGCGACGAGCATGAAGGATAGGCCCAGGAGATACCGCACCCGATCCGATCGTACTGTCTTCAGGGCGAGCCGGTGGGCCGCGCCCAGGAGTGCCCCCAGCAAGCTCGCGACCGCGAGGCCGTAGGTTCCGTAGGCGAGCCAGCCTGACTGTGAAGGGCTGACACGGTAGGCGTCCAGCCAGGCCCAGCCCTCATCTCCCAGACGAACCGGACTACAGGCCGGAACGAGGATCAGGTGCGACAGCAGGAAGGTCAGCGCCGCCGTGAAAGTCGTATCGAGCGGGCTGAAAGCGTCGAGAAACGTCGGCCGCGGCTCGGAGACTTCCGGGGGCATGTCATGGGACCTCGTCCGCATCGTCGAGCCGGGTTCCTTCGCCGCGCCAGATCAGGCGCTCTGCCTTGCCGCGTCGGGTTCGTGGGACTCGCTCAGGGAGAAGCTGTGGATCAATGCGGAGACGAAGGGGATCTCGAGGATCGCCCCGTCGCTGAGGAGCACGCGATGGAGGAACATGCCTGGGCGATTCGAGACGATGTCGATCTCATCGTAGAGCCAGTGAGTGCGGCTCCGAGAGAACGGCCAGCCCTCGGGTGATTGATGACTGCGTACTCGATCCCAGAGGACATAGATCAGCGACGTGACTTCGTGATCCTGCCTGACCGACAGGATCGAGACCCCCGTCCAGGAGGGGAAGGGCTCGAGCGGACCAGGAGGAAAGACGGGTTCGACGGCTTGTTCGGAGGCCAGTATCTCCGCGTCGTGCAGGCAGAGGCTCGCCAGCCGCCTCACCTGCGAAGGCATCTGCTCCCGCAGGCCGTCGATGTGCGTGCGATAAGCGCGGATTGCCGTTTCCCATTCGTCATTCGCCTGATCCGCAGTCGCGTCGTCGGAGGAATTGAATCGGACGAACAGATCCGGGGTGAAGAACCTCATGACCTGGTCAGCGGGCTTTTCGGTTTGGGGTCTCATAGAAGGTGTGGCCTTCTGGTGGTCTGGGATCGGGTTGGAAGTGTGGAAGTGCGTCCGGGCCGCTGTTCGCGTGGGGCGGACAGCGCTTGACCGCCCCGTTTGCTGCCCCCTCGATGGCACCCGCCAGCCTCCTGTTGACGGCGAGGTCCGGCCCGCAGACGACGACGTCCAATCCGGCTCTCCTCCTGGCCTCCGCTTGGGCCTGGGTGATTTCCGAGCCCTTGCGGACCGCTCCGACCGCACCAAGGCTTGCCTCGAAGATGCGAGTCGGTGAAGCGGGGTCGTCCTGTCCCGGCTTCTTCTTTCTTGCCATGCCACTTTCCCCAGGTGGAAATCGTAGGCCCTACCATTCTAGCAGAACATGAGCTGGGAACCGATACGATCTCGATGGTGATTCGAATCCCAACAATTGGACTCAGTCCGGATTGGTGTAGCCTCTCGGCCGGCCCTTGAGATCGCCTGTTCGCAGTGCTCCAATGAGGGTCCGCGTCCCGATGGCCCGCCACGATCCTCTTCCGCCTGGACCCGCCCCATGATCCCTCTCCGATCGCTCGCCCTTCTAGCCCGCCGATCGATCTCGCCCTCCATCGCGTGTCTCGCACTGGTCCTGGCCATCTCGCCCGCATCGGCCCAGGACTCCCGCGCGGACTGGCTCCGCGACGCCGGGCACGGGGTCTTCATGCACTTCCTCCCCTCGGTCGCCGACGGACCGAAGGCGGTCGATGCGTTCGACGTCGAGGCGCTGGCGAGGCAGCTCGAGCGGGCCGGGGCGCGGTACTTCGTGCTCACGCTCGGCCAGAACTCGGGCTTCTTCAACGCCCCCAATGCGGCCTATGACCGGAGGACGGGATACTCGCCCGGCGAGCGGTGCGCGGCCCGCGACCTGCCGCTCGAGCTCTCTCGCGTGCTGGCCCCGCGGGGCATCCGGCTGATGCTCTACCTCCCCTGCCAGGCCCCCAACGGCGACCGCCGCGCCCAGGCCGCCTTCGGCCTCAAGGCCGCGGCCGGCGACCAGCACATCGACGAGGCCGCGGCGAGGGAATGGGCCAAGGTCATCGGCGAGTGGGCCGACCGCTATGGCGACCGGGTTTCGGGCTGGTGGTTCGACGGCGGATATGAGTGGGTCGGCTTCAATGAGTCGATCGCATCCCTTTATGCTCAGGCCGTCCGCCACGGCAACCCCCGCGCCCTCGTCACGTTCAATCCGGGCGTGAAGCTGATCCGCTGGACGAGGGCCGAGGACTACACCGCCGGCGAGCTGAACGAGCCCTTCGATCAGCGCCCCTCATCTCGATTCGTCGACGGCTCGCAGTGGCACGCGCTCACGTTCCTGGGCAAGACGTGGGGCGCCCGCGACTGCCGCTTCCCGTCCGACCGCTGGGCCGAATGGGTCCGCGCCGTGAACGCGAAGGGGGGCGCCGTCACCCTCGACGTCGGCCCGAATTACGACCCCGGCGTCGGGCCCGTCGGGGCGATCTCCGATGCCCAATGGAAGCAGCTCGAGGCGATCGCGAAGGGGGCCGGGAGCCGGCCGTAGGACAGCGGAGCGACCTCGGACTCTGATCACGCCGCCTGTGCGGCCGGCGCCCGGAACCCGACCAGGGACCGGTAACCCATGAAGAGGAAGCCCGCCAGGGCGAGGAGCTGCACGGCCAGGAACGGGGCCTCGGACTGCGTCGGGGCCAGCGCCTTGAGCGCGGGGACCTTCTGGAAGGACTGGACGATCAGCACGATGAAATTCAGGTAGAAGGCCAGCATCGCGGTGACCACGTAGAGGCCGCGGTGGGCCCCGATGAGCCCGCGGGCATAGCGCGCGTAGAGCGCGGCGGCCAGGAGGATCAGCGACAGGACTCCGAAGACGATGCCCGGCGTGATGCCCTTGAACGGGAAGAGGAACCCGGTCACGCTCGTGGCGATCGTGGTCGCCAGGAAGAACGCCGTCCAGCGGTCGAGCCGCCGGCCCGTCATCATCCCGAACGCGACGACGAAGCCCGCGGCGATGGCCGCCAGGCTGATGGCGACGTGGCCGAAGGTCAGCGCTTCAAGGCTCATGAACATGACTTGCTCCCGAGGAGTCCAGGATTCGGCGTCGCTCTCGGCCCGGCGGGGCGGCATCCATGACCTCGATGCCGATCGATACAGCGGAAGTGTACCGGCCTCATCAAGGGGCGGGGCCGCGCCCCCTGGAACTCGGCCGGGCGGCGGATAGAATGAACCTCGTGGGGACGACCCCATGCCGGCCCGGGATGGGATGGTCCCCGGGGGCGAGATCGGACGGGGACGACCTCGTCGCACTCACTCCGAGGGGAGAGGGAGCGATGGCCTGGGTCGTCCTGATCGTCGCCGGCCTGTTCGAGGTCGGATGGTCGGTCTGCCTGAAGTACGCACGAGGATTCACGGAGCCCTGGCCGACCGCCGGCTTCCTCCTCTTCACCGCGGCGAGCGTCGGCCTCCTGGGCGTCGCGCTGAGGTCCCTGCCGCTGGGCACGGCCTACACGGTCTGGACCGGCATCGGCGCCGTCGGGGCGGTGGCCCTGGGGGTCGTCCTCTTCGGCGAGTCGATGGATCCCCGCCGACTGGCGTGCGTCGGCCTGATCGTCGCGGGGATCGTCGGGCTGAAGGTCCTCTCGCCCCATTGACCGCGACGCGCCGGGATGCGAGTCGGTCGATGGCATCAGGCCGGGCCCGGCGGCCCCCCGTCGGCGGGGCCCGCCGCCGGCAGATCGACCGTGAAGGTCGCGCCCCGGCCGGGCTGGCTGTCGGCACGCAGCCGGCCGCCGCAGGCGGCGGCGATCCGCGCGGCGATCGAGAGCCCCAGGCCCGTGCCGCCGGGGCCTCCCAGTCGGGCGGAATCCGCCCGATAGAAGGGTTCGAAGACGCGGCCCAGGTCGTCTCCCGAGAGGCCCGGTCCGGAGTCCCGGACGTGGAACGAGACCTCACCGTCGTGTCGCCGGAGCCGGACCTCGATCGGCGTGCCGGGCGGGCTGTACTTGGCCGCGTTGTCGAGCAGGTTGTCCAGCAGCTCGGCCAGGAGGGGCGGGTGGGCGAGGGCCCGGCACGAATCCCCGGCGTCGGCCTCGAGGACGACGTCGGCCCGCCGAGGGTCGGGCCAGGAGGAGAGGTGCGCCCGTAGCCAGGCCTCGAGTGGGACCTCCTCGAGCGACGGCCGACGGGCCTCGGCGTCGGCCCTCGAGAGGAACAGGAGGCCGTCGACGATCTGGCGGAGGTGCCGCGTCTTCGACCGGACGAGCGCGAGCACCCGGCGGTACTCCTCCGGCCGCCGGTCCTGGCGGAGGGCCAGGTCCACCTGCCCCTGGAGCGAGGTCAGCGGCGTGCGGAGCTGGTGGGAGGCATCGCCGGCGAATCGTTGCTGCCGCTCCAGGGCTTCGCCCAGGCGGTTGAGGAGCCCGTTGAACGAGCGGCCGAGCTCCGCGAGCTCGTCGTCGGCGGCGGGGATCTGCAGCCGGCGGCCCGGCTCGTCGGCGCCGATCGCGTGGGCGGCCGCGGCCATCTCCGCCAGGGGCCGCAGCGCCGCGTGGCAGAGCCGGCGGCCCGTCAGCAGGGCGAGCGTCCAGATCGCCAGCGAGAGGCCGGCCAGCGTCGCCGCCAGGTTCCGGAGGGTCGACCGGACGCCATCCAGCGAGATCGCGACGGACAGGATCAGCGCGTCATGGTGGCCCGGGGCGACCGGGGGAGGTTCCTCGTCCCGGGGCCGCGGCCGCTCGATGCGGCGGCTCATGGCCCGCCACGGCATGCCGGAGGCGTCCGTGAACGCGGCGGGATGACGAACCGAAGGTCCGAGGAGGCCCAGGAAGCCGCCGATCTCCGCCGTCGCCGAGTCGTCGACCCGCTCGCCCTTCTCGTCGGCGATCCGCCAGGCGAGCCGGCCCTCCAGGCCCTGCCGACCGAAGGCGAGCCGGCGTTCGTCGGGCTCCCACTCCACCCCCTCCGACCCGATCTCGGCCGCCGCGGTCAGCGTGTCGAGGGCCGCCACGAGCCGGCCCTCCGCCTGGCGGTGCAGGTGCCGCGCGGCCATCGCGTACAGCCCGGCCGAGAATCCGGCCAGGACCGCGGCCATTGCGGCGACATAGTACACGGTCAGCCTTGTCCCGATGGGCAGCGTCTTCACGCCTTATCCGCCTCGCCCCGAGGGGCCTCCCCGAAGAGGTAGCCGCGGCCCCTCAGGGTGTGGATCAGCCGGCCGCCGCGGGACTCGAGCGCCTTGCGGAGCTGCATGACGTGGAACTCCAGCGTGTTCGAGACCCCGTCGTACCGCTCCTCCCAGACGCGCTCGTAGATCCTCGTCCGGGAGAGGACCTCGTCCGGGTGGCGGAGGAAGAAGACGAGCAGCGCATGCTCCTTGGCGGTCAGCTCGAGCCGATGCCCGCCCCGCTCGACGCGATGCGTCGCCAGGTCCACGCGGACGTCGGCGTAGCTCAGGACGTTGGAGGCCGCGGCGCTCGCCTGGCGGCGTGAGAGGGCGCGGACGCGGGCCAGGAGTTCCTCGTAGTCGAACGGCTTGCACAGGTAGTCATCGGCGCCGGCATCGAGCCCGCGGACGCGGTCGGAGACGGCGTCGCGGGCGGTCAGGAAGAGGACCGGCGTGGGATCTCCGGCCTGCCGGAAGCGGCGGAGCAGGGTCAGGCCATCGGCGCCGGGGAGCCACCAGTCGAGCACCACGACGTCCCACGGGCCTCGCGACAGGGCGTGGCCGCCGTCGATCCCGTCGGCCGCGTGCTCGACCGTGTAGCCCTCCTCGCGGAGCCCCCGGACCACGAAGTCGGCGATCTCTGCGTCATCCTCGATCACCAGGATCCGGATTCCCATCGACGGACGCTCCTGCGGTTCTTGCCTCCGCGGTCAGTCCTCTCGCTCCTCCTCGAGGATCTTACCCTTCGGGGAGATCTCGAGCTCGACCTCCTTCTTGTCCTCGAGGGCCAGCTTGACCTCGTAGACGGTCTCCTCGCCGCCGGCCTTGAATTCGACGACCTCCTCGGCCCCCTTGACGCTGGCCGTGGGATATTTCGCCTTGACGGCGGCCGTGACGGCTTCGGGGAGCCTGGCGGCGTCGATCTTCTTCTCGATGGCGAGGAGCTTGCCCTCGGGGGAGACGACGACATCGGCCTTCTTCCCGGCGTCCTCGACGGTGACCTCGTAGGAGGTTTTGCCGTCCTCGACCTCCTTCTCGGCCTTCGTCAGCTTGGCCGCCGGGAACTTCGCCTTCACGGCGTCGGACACGGCCTTCGGCAGGTCCTCGACCTTGATCTTCTCGTCGTCGGCCCGGCTCAGCCCGAACGAGCCGGCCAGCAGGCCCAGCGAGAGCAGCACGGCGGTTGTCATGATTCTCCTCCTGGCGATGGAACGTCCCGAGGCGGCCCGGCCCCCTCCGCGGCGGCCGTCCCTCGGCGTCGGGAATGATATCCGGAGTCGATGAGCGGGCCATGAGCCGGAGATAAGAACGATCTTATCGAGCCCTCACGGTCCCCTCGCGGTCGATCCCTATCCTTCCTTCGGTGAGGCCGAAGCGGCCCCGCGACCGCGAGACCCCGAATCACGAAGGATGGACCCATGACCCCGATCCCGGACAGGCTCTCCGCCGTATCGCACTTCCTGCACCGCCACCTGCTCAAGCTGATCCTCCTGAGCTACGGGCTGGCCGCCGCGCTCCCGGGGCCGGGGCTCCGGATCAAGGAGTCGGACGTCCTCGGGCTCTTCGGGCTGCCCGGCGGGTCCGGGGTGACGGCGCCGAAGGTCCTGCTCGGGCTCCTCCTGTTCAATGCGGGCCTGCGGGTCCGGGTCGGGCGGATCGGCCAGCTCGCCGGCCGCCCGGGGATGGTGCTCGCGGGCCTGGCGGCGAACCTGGCGGTGCCGACGGCCTTCCTGGCCCTCATGATCCCGATGCTGGGCGCCTGGCACAATCCCGACGAGGCGGCGGTCGTGCTCGTCGGCCTGGCCCTGGTGTCGTCGATGCCGATCGCCGGATCGTCCGCCGGCTGGGCGCAGGCGGCCGACGGCGACATGGCGCTGAGCCTGGGCCTGGTCCTGGGCTCGACGCTGCTGAGCCCGCTGTCCACCCCCGCGACGTTGCACGCGCTGGGGCTCCTCGCCCCCGGCGCCTACGCCGGCCAGCTCCACCAGCTTGCCGGGCGAGGCACCGGGACGTTCCTGGCCGCGTGGGTGCTGCTCCCCTCCGTGCTGGGCATCGCCGCGCGGGCGACACTCGGAGAGGGCCTCGCTCCGGCCGTCGAGCGGCGGCTCAAGGTCGTCGCCCCGGCGACGCTGATGATCCTCTGCTACGCCAACGCCTCGGCCTGCCTGCCGCAGGCGATCCGCAATCCGGACTGGGACTTCCTGGTGATCGTCCTGGCCTTCGTGACGGGCCTCTGCACGCTGACCTTCGCCGCCGGCCACCTCGTCGGCCGGCTGGTCGGCGCGGACCGGGCCCAGCGCGTGGCCCTGATGTTCGGGCTGGGGATGAACAACAACGGCACCGGCCTGGTGCTGGCGTCCACCGCGATGGCGGCGACCCCGCTGGCGATGCTGCCGATCATCGTCTACAACCTGGCCCAGCACCTGATCGCCGGCGGCGTCGATGCCCTGCTCCGTCGGGCCGACCCGGCGTGAGGGCTCGACGACGCCCGGGTCGCGAGGCGGCCCGCAAGCTTGACGGGGCGGGGCCGGTCCGGAGCGGAGTCACGCCCCCGCCCCGGCCGCTATGATGGACGCTGGACATCGTCCTCCGCCCGAATCCCGGAGCTGCCGTGGTGACCGAACCCTTCCTCGTGCGCGCGAAGCGCGGCCGCAAGCTCGTCGATCCGGTCAACTCCGTCGCCTGGTTCGCCATGGATGGGTTCTGGCTGGCCCAGCTTCCGGTTCCCGCCTATGTGGCGCTGGTGGTGACCCTCTCCACGGGCGGCCTGCTCTTCCTTTGGAGCCGCCGGCGCGACGAGGACCTGGCCCTGAACTCCTGGATGTGGATGAACGCCTTCTGGATGGTCTCGGACCTCAACGAGTACGAGGCTCTGCGGAAGGCCGCCCTGGCCGTGGGCTGCGTCGGGGGCCTCATCCTGGCGATCTCGCTGAGGCCGTCGAACCGGCGGCGGAAGCCGCTGAGGCATTTCAGGAGGATTCGGCTCGGCGGCGGAATCAGGAGGCGTCGAGCTCGTTGGCGACGGAAACGGCCCTGAGGGAATGGGGAAACGACTCGAGCCAGTCGCCCGAGCCGGCGCCGGCCGGACCGTGCACGGTTCCCGGGTCGCGCCCGCCTGATTTGAGCCGCGGCGGGTCCCGCATCGCCGTTCCATCCTGGCCGGATGGAAGCGGTCGGCCGTTCGACCGACTTGATCGCCGTTGCGTGCTCGCGGAGGATGGGGATCGCCCGGATGACCGCCCGCAATCTTCTCGAATCGGGGAATCCCCAATGACGGCTCCGATCTCTCGTCGGTCGTTCACCACGTCGATCGGCACGAGCGCCGTGCTTGCTTCCGCGGTCGATCCGGCTTCGGCCGACGACCAGCCCAGGGCCGCCGCGGCCCCTCGTCCCGTGGAGGCCGCATTCGAGCGCGACTACCCGGCGCCCGGGTTCAAGCCCGGCTGGAAGAAGCCGCAGATCAACCGGCTCCTCGTGCAGGACTTCGTCATCTATGCCCACTCGGACCTGAACATGACGAGGACGCTGCTCGACAAGGAGCCGGCGCTGCTGAACGCCGCGATGGACTGGGGCGGCGGGGACTGGGAGACCGGCCTGGGCGGGGCGTCGCACATGGGGCGTCACGATATCGTCGAGTTCCTCCTCGGCCGCGGGGCCCGCATCGACCTCTTCTGCGCCGCCATGATGGGTCGTCTCGACGCGGTCAAGTCGTTCCTCGCCCTTCAGCCCGCGCTCATCGACGCCAAAGGGCCGCACGGCTTCACGCTCCATTTCCACGCGCAGGTCGGGGGCAAGGGCGCGGAGGCCGTCCTGGACTATCTCCAATCGATCAAGAAGGTCGAGCTGAAGCCGAACCCATTCCTCAAGCCCCCCGCCAGCTCGGCCCCGCCGGCGAAGTGATCGGGGAGCACGTCCGCTTTCGAGCGGATCGGCCAGGCGGGACCGAGGGGCAGGCTGGTTGCCCCCCCGGGCCGTCGAGCCTGCGCGTCCCCTTCCCGCCCGGGGGGCGGTCCTTTAGAATCGTCGGCCATCACCGCGGCCGGGGCCGCACGACGACGCATCCTCCGAGGGCGGAGCATCCATGACTGAGCCGGAATGGGACGAGGCGATCGTGACGGACCCCACCGAGGCCGCCCGGGCGGCATCTGTTCAGCCCGACTTCGAGCCGGCCGTCGAGGCCCAGGCGAGCACCACTCCGCCCGGATCGCGGCTGCTCTCCATCGATGCCCTCCGCGGGTTCGACATGTTCTGGATCGTCGGGGGCGACGACCTGGCGCGGAGCCTCACCAAATGGTGGGGGACGCCCGCGGCCATGGAGCTGCACGAGCAATTCGAGCACGTCGACTGGGCCGGCTTCCGGTTCTATGACCTCATCTTCCCCCTCTTCCTCTTCCTGGTTGGGGCCGTCCTGCCGTTCTCGCTGGCGAAATACGCCGGGCCCGACAACTCCAAGAGCGGGCCCCTGCTCCGGATCGCCCGGCGGGTCCTGGTGCTCTATCTGCTGGGCCTGATCTACAGCGGCCTGCTCAACTTCCACTTCCCCATGCGGATGACCGGCGTGTTGCCGCGGATCGCCTTCTGCTACGGCGCCGCGGCGGTCATCTACCTGTTCACGACCGTCCGCGTTCGGGCCATCATCCTCGTGGCCATCCTCCTGGGCTACTGGGCAATCCTGGCCCTGATCCCCGCCCCGGAGACGGGCAAGCGCGGCGATTACGCCAAGGAGACGAACCTCGCCGGCTACATCGACCGCCACTACCTGCCGGGCAAGATCTTCGACGGCTACTACAAGTACGGCGACAACGAGGGCCTCCTCTCGATGATCCCGGCGGTCGCCACCGCGCTCCTCGGCGTGATGGCCGGCACCTGGCTGCGGACCGATCGGAAGCCCTGGCTGAAGGTCGGGGTGCTAATCGCGGCGGGGGCCGCCTCGGTCGCCCTCGGCTACGCCTGGGATCCCGTCTTCCCGATCATCAAGAACCTCTGGACGAGCTCGTTCGTGCTGGTCGCCGGGGGCTTCAGCCTGATCCTGCTGGGGCTCTTCTACGCGATCATCGACGTGATCAGGCTCCGCGGCTGGGCGTTCTTCTTCGTCGTCATCGGCATGAACGCGATCACCATCTACATCGGGACGCGGCTGATCCCCTTCGATGACATCGCGAAGACCCTGTTCGGCGGCACGGCTCGCATCGCCAACGGCTACTCCCCGGGCCTCCAGGGCGTGATCCTGGCGGTGGGCACCCTGGCCCTGGAATGGCTCTTCCTCCTGGATCTCTACCGCCGGAAGATCTTCCTGCGGGTCTGATCGGATCGGTCCTTCGAGTCGCCGCGGGGGGACTGCAACGTGAGTACGACCGCGACCCTGGGACGGCCCGTCCCGCCGGGGCCCAAGCAGCACTGGCTCGCCGGCAACCTGCGGGAGTTCAGCCGGGACCGGCTGGGGGCGCTCACGCGCTGGCATCGCGAATACGGCGACGTGGTCTGGGCCCGATTCGGGCCCAGGCCCATCGTCTTCGTCAATCATCCGGACCTGGTGGAGACGGTCCTCGTCGAGCAGAATCGCAAGTTCATCAAGCACTATCGCCTCCGGTCCGCGACCCGGACGCTCGGCAAGGGGCTGCTCACCAGCGAGGGGGACTTCTGGCGAGGGCAGCGGAAGCTCGCCCAGCCGGCCTTCCACCGCGAGCGGATCGCCGGATACGCGAGCTCGATGGTCGAGGCCACGACGCGGATGCTCGAGACCTGGCAGGACGGCCAGGCCCGCGACGTCCAGGACGACATGATGCGGCTGACGCTCGAGATCGTCCTCATCACCCTCTTCGGCGCCGGCAGCGGCGGGGCCTCGGGCGAGGCCAGCGAGGCGATGGAGACGCTCGCCAACGCCTTCATCAAGAACACGAGCCGGCTGATCCCCGTCCCCCCCTGGCTGCCGACCCCCCAGAACGTGCGGACCGAACGCGCGGCGAAGCGGCTGGACGACATCATCCTGGGGATCATCGCCGACCGCCGGAAGGGCGGCGCGGACCGGGGCGACCTGCTCTCCATGCTCCTGCACGCGCAGGACGAGGAGAGCGGCCGGCGGATGACCGACGCCCAGCTCCGGGACGAGGCGATGACCCTCTTCATGGCCGGCCACGAGACCACCGCCAACACGCTGGCCTGGGCCTTCTGCCTGCTGGCCGGCCACCCGGAGGCCGAGGCGGCGCTGCACGCGGAGCTCGACTCCGTGCTCGGCGGCCGGCCCCCGTCGCTCGCGGACCTGCCGCGGCTGCCGTACACGTCGGCGGTCATCAACGAGACCCTCCGCATCTACCCGACGGTCTGGATGCTCGGCCGCGAGGCGATCGAGCCGGTGGAGCTGGGCGGCTACCGTTTCCCGGCCGGCCAGACGATCTTCATGCCCCAGTGGACGATCCACCGCGACCCCCGATGGTTCGACGACCCCGAATCGTTCCGCCCCGACCGCTGGGAGCCCGGCCGCAAGCTCCTGGAATCGATCCCCCGCTACGCCTATTTCCCGTTCGGGGGAGGGCCGAGGATCTGCATCGGCAACAGCTTCGCCCTCATGGAATCCGCCCTCCTGCTGGCCTCCATCGCCGGCCGTTACCGGATCCGCCTGGCGGCCGACGCCCGGATCGCCTTCCTGCCGACCATGACCCTACGCCCGGCCCACGGGGTGAGGGCGGTTATCTCCCGTCGCTGACGGACCACCGGGCCGGGGCCGTTTGCAATGCCGGGAGACCGGTCAGGCTCACGCGGACTTTCGGGAGGTGATCGACGTTCCGGCTCGGGCCGACTTGCCCTTGCAACGCCCGGCGGGATGTCCGAAAATCGTCCCTTCGCCGGTTGCTGCGCGTCGCGCGGGGTTCCGGGTGAGCCGGGGGGGACCCGGGCAATGGGGGTTTGTGAACCTGGTCAGGGCGGGAACGCAGCAGCCATAAGCAACACCTTCATGTGCCCGGGAGAACCTCCCCGGCTCTCCCGGCGCCCCGCGGATGCGGCGACCGGGCCTCTCCCCTCGAGTCGAGACCCTCGGCACGCGGAGCGCGCCTCGTGACCCCAGGAACCGGGTCGAAACGACGATCGGCCGACGATAAGGCCGCCGCGGAAGAAGCCCCGAGCCCCGCCGCGGGGGATGGCCCGGACGCGCCCGCGGCCGTCCCCGCCTCTTCGCCGGAAGGGGGCGAAGGGTACACGGTCGTCGCCCGCCGATACCGGCCGCAGCGGCTGGAGGACGTCGTCGGCCAGGACCATGTCGTCCAGGCCCTCCGGAATGCGATCAGGCTCAAGCGTCTGGCGCAGGCGTACCTTTTCTGCGGCACCCGGGGCGTCGGCAAGACGTCGATGGCCCGGATCTTCGCCAAGTGCCTGAACTGCGTGAAGGGGCCGACCGAAGAGCCCTGCCAGGTCTGCGACATCTGCCGGGCCATCGCCGCCGGCCAGGACGTGGACGTCATCGAGATCGACGGGGCCAGCAACAACGGCGTCGAGCAGGTCCGCGAACTCCGCCAGAACGCCTCGCTGCGGCCCAGCCGGGCCCGGTTCAAGATCTACTACATCGACGAGGTCCACATGCTCTCCACCGGGGCCTTCAACGCCCTGCTGAAGACGCTCGAGGAGCCCCCGTCGCACGTCAAGTTCTTCTTCGCCACGACCGAGGCCAACAAGATCCCGATCACGGTCCTCTCGCGGTGCCAGCGGTACGACTTCGCGGGGATCACGCCCGACGCCATCGTCAACAGCCTCAAGGACATCTGCCGCCGCGAGAGGATGGACGCGGAGCCGGAAGCCCTCCAGGTCGTCGCCCGCCGCGCGGGGGGCTCGATGCGGGACGCCCAGTCGCTGCTCGAGCAGCTCCTGGCCTCCGGGAGCCCGAAGCTGACGGTGGAGGTGGTGCATCGGCTCCTCGGGACGCCCAGCGACGAACGGCTCCTGGGCGTGCTCGAGGCGCTCGCCGACCGCGACTCCGCGAAGGCCCTGTCGCTCCTGGACGAGGCGGCCTCGCAGGGCGTGGAGCCGGTGGACCTGCTCTCCGGTGTCCTCGACTTCCTCCGCGACGCCCTGGTCCTCTCCGTCGGGGCCGGATCGATCCTGCTGGCCGTCACCCCGCGGCAGAAGCCCAGGCTCCAGGCCATCGTCGAGCGCTGGACCACCGACGCCATCCTCGCCGCCCTCCAGATCCTGGCCGAGGCCCGTGCCCGGATGAGGGGCACGCCGTATGGCCGACTGCTCGTGGAAATGGCCATGGTCCGGGTGGCCCGATTGGAGAACCTGTCCGACCTGGGCGATCTGGTGCAAAGGCTCGCGGATCTCGAGTCGGGGACACCGGTCTCGCATAGAACTCCGGCATCGAGCGAAAAAAAAAAGCAGGTCGGCCTGACGCCACCCCCGGAGCCGGCTCCCGCGGTCGCCCCCCAGGCTGAGATCGCTTCCTTGAAGCCGAGTGAGCCGCCCTCTGCCCCCCCGGCTCGGGTCGAGAGGGGGACCGCGGTGGATCTTCCGTCGGTGGCGCCGGCTCCTGGACCGTCGCCGGCTCCCCGGCGCCCCGTCGAGCCGGGGGGGACGGCCGGCCCGCGGGCTCCGGCGAAGGGCTCGGCCCCTCCCCTGGATGTGGAATCGATCCGCAAGTCCTGGGAAGAGCTGGTCAAGAAGGTGGGCCCGATCCTCGGGCTCAAGCTCGTCTCCGCCGAGCCGATCGCGGTGGAGGGCTCGGACGTGCTGGTCATTGGTGCCAAGGCGGGCTACAATTCGCAGGCGGATGCCTGCGGGACCCCGGAGGCGATCGCCAAGATCGAGCAGGCCCTTCAGCGGATGTTCCATCGGCCGATCTCCGTCCGCTACCACCAGACGGCAGTCGCCGAATCCCCGGGCGTCCGGGGCACATCCTCCGAGTCCCGGCGGCAGGAGGTCCTGGCGGGCGACCCGATCGTCCAGCGGATGGTCGAGCTTTTCGAGGCCCGGCCGCTCCACCTGGAATACGAGGAGGAGCCCCAGCCGGGGGCGAATCCGGACCCGGATTAGGTCCATTCTTGAGCCAGTCTCCTCGTGGCAAGATAAGGTAGGATAACGTGTTCGGACAACTCGGCAATCTCGCGGAGCTGATGAAGAACGCCGGCAAGATCCGGGAGTCCATGGCCCGGGCGACGGAGTCGCTCGGCCAGATCCAGGTCGAGGGCACGTCCGGCGGTGGCGTGGTCAGCGCCCGGGTGAACGGCCGGCTCGAGGTCGTCTCGATCCGGATCGACCCCAAGCTCCTGGCCGATGGCGACGCCGAGCTCCTGGAAGACCTCGTGACGGCGGCCGTCAACGCCGGGCTGGTGAAGGCCCGGGAGACGGCCGCCCAGTCGTTCGCCTCGATCGCCGGCGGCATCCCGGGCTTCCCGCCCGCCGGCCTGATCCCCGGCATGGGCGGCTCCGATCCGGGCGACGCCGGGAGGTCCTGACATGCCCCGCGGCGAAAGTCGTACCGGCAGCAACGGTTCCGGCGGCTTCTCGGTCGCCGTCGATCGCCTGACGGCCGCCCTGGGACGCCTGCCGGGCATCGGCGCCAAGTCCGCGGAGCGGCTGGCCCACCACCTGCTCAAGTGCCCCGTCGACGAGGCCGTCGAGCTCGCCGAGGCGATCCGCGCGGCCAAGGAGCAGATCCAGCACTGCCAGGTCTGCTTCCACCTCACCGAGGCCGAGCAGCCGACCTGCACCATCTGCCGCGATCCCCGCCGGGACGCCGGCATCGTCTGCGTCGTCGAGCAGTCGCGGGACCTCCTCTCCCTGGAGAAGGCCGGCACCTACCAGGGCGTCTACCACGTCCTGCTCGGCCGCCTCGCCCCGCTCCAGGGCATGGGCCCGGACCAACTGACCGTTGACGCCCTCGAGCATCGCGTCCGCGCCGGGAACGTCCGCGAGCTGATCATGGCCACCAATCCGAACCTCGAAGGGGACGGTACGGCCCTCTACATCGCCAAGCGATTGCAGGACCAGCCGGTCCTCATCACCCGCCTGGCTCGCGGCGTGGCGTCCGGGAGCACCCTGGAATTCGCCAGCAGCCACATGCTGGCCGACGCGTTGGATGGCCGACAGCCTTTCTGAAAGTCTTTCAAACAAAGACTTTGCGGCGCCGGATGCGGACTGACGCCGGCCCCCGGGGGGCGATTCTCGAGCCCGAGCGGCAGAGCCCCCTTGCGTGATGATCCGGGATGGCATAGAATTTGCTAACCTATCCGGCGGGTGGCGGCCCTGGCGGCCCGCTATCCTCGACGTCATTCCGCGACGCGATGGGGCAGAGGACTGACCATGCGCCTTGATACATCGCAGCAGATGCGAACCGAGATGCGCCTTCGAATGGCGCCTCGGATGATCCAGTCGATGGAGATCCTCCAGCTCCCGATCATGGCCTTGCAGGAGAAGATCGAGCAGGAGCTCAGCGAGAACCCGATGCTCGTCGACCTGCGGGAGAGCAGCCCGACGGGGGATGCCGAGGGCGAGGAAGGTGGCCCGCCGGCCGTCGCCGAGCCCGAAGCCGAGGGCGAGCCGAGCGAGTTCGACAGCCTGATCAACCTGGATGAGAACTGGAGCGAGCTCTACGACGAGGGCCCGCGGCGGAGCCGGGCGTCCCTCAGCGAGGAGGGGGACCGCAAGCAGGACGCGATGCAGAACATGGCCTCGCGGCCCCGGTCCTTCCACGACAGCCTGACCGAGCAGCTCTGCTTCGACGATTGCGACCCGATCGTCCGCCAGCTCGCCGAGTTCATCATCTACAACCTGGACGACAACGGCTATCTCAAGCTCGACCTCCACGACGTGGTCCGCGACTTCGGGGGCGAGGCCACCGAGGAGCAGGCCGAGGAGGCGCTCCGGATGGTCCAGAAGCTGGACCCCCCGGGCGTCGGCGCGCGGGACCTGCGCGAATGCCTGCTCCTCCAGCTCACCCCGGAGACGCCCAGTCACGACATCCTCCGGACCCTGATCTCCAACCACCTGGACGACCTCCAGCACAACCGGCTGCCGGCCATCGAGAAGAAGACCGGCTTCTCGATCGCCACCATCAAGGAAGCCCTCGAGCATCTCCGCCGGCTCAATCCCAAGCCGGGCGCGTCCTTCGCGATCGACACCGGCAACAAGTACGTCGTCCCCGACCTCATCGTGGAGGCCGACGAGCTGGGCAATTACGAGGTCCGGCTGGTGGACGACCACATGCCGAACCTGTCGATCTCGCGGTACTACCAGAAGCAGCTCCGGAACAAGTCCACGGACCCGGCCGCGCGGGAGTTCATCCAGAAGCGGATCCAGTCGGCCCGCTGGCTCATCGAATCGATCGAGCAGCGCCGCAATACCCTGCTCAAGGTGGCCCGGGCCATCATCGAGCACCAGAAGGTCTTCCTCGACAAGGGGCCGGAGTTCATCGAGCCCCTCAAGATGCAGCAGATCGCCGACCGGGTGGGCGTGCACGTCACCACCGTGAGCCGCGCGGTCGATGACAAGTGGGTCCAGACCCCGCGCGGCATCTTCCCCCTGAAGCGGTTCTTCGGCGGCGGGACGACCACCGCCGGCGGCGAGGAGATCGCCTGGGACACCATCAAGCAGAAGCTGCTGGACATCATCGCCAAGGAAGACAAGTCGAACCCGCTCTCCGACGAGGAGATCGTCGACGAGATGCGCCGCCAGGACCTGGTCGTCGCCCGCCGGACCGTCACCAAGTACCGCCAGGCCCTGAACATCCTCTCCAGCCGCCAGCGCAGACAATTCTAAAGGCGGACCAACCACAGAGGCACGAAGACACAGAGAAGAGGAAAATAGGGACGGCAAGGCAAGAGATAAGCCTTCTCGAATAGGCCATGGAAGCTGGGCGGCTTATTGCGTCCGAGGGAAGGGGTCGTGTCGGACCTTTCTCGTCAGCGAGATTCCTCGCACTGCAGTCTCTCTATCTCCAAATTCTCTCCCTCTCTCCTCTCGTCATCCCCGTCTTCTCTGCGTCTCCGTGCCTCTGTGGTTAGTTCACCTCTCAGGCTGAGACGGTGCTGGCGCGCGGGCTGACGTGGGGGGCGGGGATGGCCTGCGAGGGCGAAGGCTTGGCCTCCGTGACGGTCGAATCCTTGTCGATCTCGATGACCGGCTTGGCGGCGCCGACCAGTCGGCTCATGGCGACCTCGTAGCCGAGGAATCGGACGTTCTCGAGGATCGTCAGGATCTCGGGGGAGCCGAGCTTCTGGATCAGGTTGAGGGCCTTGCGCTCGTCGGGGGAGACCGAGTCGGCCGGCCCGGGAGGTTCGGCATCGACGGTGTCGTCGGCCAGGTAGTCGAGCGAGACTTCCAGGGCCTGGGCCAGCCGGAGGGCGTTGTCCAGGCCGGGCCGCGACTTCCCCTGCAGGATCCGGGAGATCTCCGAATCGCTGACCTGGGAGAGTCTCGCGAGCTTCTGCCCGTTGAGCCCCCTGGTGTTCATCAAGTTCTTGAGCTTCTGCTTGAGTTCCATGGCAGAACTATAGGACTTCTCCCCGATGCGGGGGCAACTCTCGGGTGTTTTTTCCGATTCCATCATCGGGGATCACAGATGCGGGATCGGCCGTGTTGCGAATGGACAAAAGTATGTCGGGATGGCGTGGGGCAATGTGGCGTGGTGCCCAGGGAAAAGCGGACGTTCTGGGGGACGAGATCCAATCCCGCGGCTGGGAGGGCCGCGACCTGCGGCGTTCCCCGACGACGCGTTTCCCGGGCCGTGGGCCATCATAACGCGAATCGATCCGGATGCAATTCAAAAGGCCGTGCGACGGCCGGATTTGCCGAACCGGGAGGGCGGGGCGGGATTTCAGGAGGACCGGCGGACGCTCAGCTCGGCGAGCACGCGGAGCGACGCGGCGGCCTCGGAATCGGGCAGGCCGTCGAGCGCGGCGATCGCGTCGCGGACGTGGCCGCGGGCGCGCTGCCAGGCGTAGTCGAGCGAGCCGGCCTCCTCGAGCAGCGGGACGAGTTCCTCGCGGCACTCGGGCCGGGCGCGTTCCAGCAGGCGGCGGGCGGCGGCGGCCTTGGCGGCCGGCGCGTTGGCCAGCAGGTGGATGACCGGCAGGGTGAGCTTCTGCTTCTCCAGGTCGGTCCCCAGGCTCTTGCCGGTGGCCCGCTCGTCGCCCCAGATGTCGAGCACGTCGTCGGCGATCTGGAAGGCGATCCCGAGGTTGCGTCCGTAGCGGTCGAACGCCTCCGCCGTCGCGGCGTCGGCGCCGGCGTAATGGGCGCCCAGGCGGCACGAGACCGCGGTCAACTCCGCCGTCTTGCCGTCGATGATGGCGAAGTAGCCCGCCTCGTCCAGGTCGAGGTTGCCCCGATGGTGGACCTGCTGCATCTCCCCCTCGCAGACCCTGTTCGTCGCCCGGCCGATCAAGCGGCATGCCAGCGTGGTCTCGAGCGAGGCCGCGAGGTGGAAGGCATGGGTGAACATGTAGTCGCCCAGGAGGACCGCGGTCTCGTTGCCCCACTCGGCGTTCACCGTGGCGGCATGGCGGCGGACCATCGACTCGTCGAGGATGTCGTCGTGCACGAGGGTCGCCGTGTGGATCATCTCGACGACCGCCGCCAGCACGGGGTGGGCCTCGGTGATGGCGCCGCAGGCCCGGCCCGAGAGGAGCAGGAGCGCCGGGCGGAGCCGCTTGCCCCGGTAGTCGCCGCAATGGTCGACGAGCTGTTGCACGAACGGGAAGCGGCTCTCGAGCTCGCGGCGGAAGACCCGCTCCGCCTCGGCCAGCTCGTCGCGGATCGTCGCGAACAGGTCCGTCAGGGCGCGCCGGGTGGGGTCCATCTCGAGCACGGGTCGCCTCGTCATCCTCGTCACCGCCTCACGTAGTGGCCGCTCCGGCCGCCTGCCTTCTCCTCCAGGCGGATGGGGCCGATCTCCATCTCCCGGTCCACCGCCTTGCACATGTCGTAGATCGTGAGCGCGGCGACGCTCACGGCCGTCAGGGCTTCCATCTCCACGCCGGTCCGCCCGACCAGCCGCGCAATCGCCTCGATCGCCACCCGGTCCGGAGGGGCCGCCGCCAGCCGCACCTCGACCGCGTCCAGGCCCAGCGGATGGCAGAGCGGGATCAGCTCCCCCGTCCGCTTGGCCGCCATGATCCCCGCCAGCCTCGCGACCTCCAGGACGTCCCCCTTCGCCAGCCGCCGATCCGAGACCAGGGCGAGCGTCGCCGGCGCCATCCGCACCCAGCCGCTGGCCCTCGCCATCCGCGAGGTCGCCTCCTTGCCGGAGACGTCCACCATCCGGGCGGCCCCGGCGTCGTCAAAGTGCGTCAGCTCGGCCATGCATGGATACCCAATCTCCGTTCAATTCATTCTGAAAGTATTCTACGAACTGTCCATGTCCCGGCTAGTGGACTTGTTGAGAAATTCGAAACAACCGATCGAGACACGAAGCTAGGGAGCTCGGGCCGCGGGCGGCGGGAAGTGCCAGAGGGCGGCCAGCCAGACCCCCTGGCGGGCCCGTTCGAGGACGAGACGGCCGCCTCCCGACGCGAGCCGGGCGGCCAGCTCCGGCTTCCAGTAGGCGCGGCGGCGAGAGACGGCGACCCATTCGGCCCGGGTGGCGGCCTCCTCGTCCGCGAGGATGATCTTGCGTCTCAGCAGGGCGGCGGTGGTGGTGGCGATCCCCTGTGAGGGATAGAGGGTCGGGGCGATGGCCGCCTCGGCCCCCGGGCTCGCCTCCGCCGCCAGGCGGTCCAGCAGCACCCGGTCGACGGCGTCTCCCCAGTAGGTCAGCTCCAGGCCGAGCGCCTCGGCCCCGCGCAGGCCGCCGACCAGGAGATTGTAGTAGCTCAGCCCGAACGGGTGGACGCTCAGGGTCCCCGCCCCCTGGGCCAGCAAGAAAGCGACGGCCCCCGCCCGGAGGAGCCGGCTCCGGCCGGCGATCGGGCGGGACGTGGCCACCCTCCCCGCCCGTTCCCAGACATCCCCGAAGCCCAGCCCGATCAGCATCGCCCACGCCGGGAAGACGTGGAGGAAGAGCCGCTCGCCGTCGTAGACCGGCACGCGGGTGCTGAAGAGCACCAGGAACAGGCCGATGCTGGTGGCCAGCAGGAGCGGGAACGGGTCCGCCTTGCGTCCTTTCCAGCCCCGGGCCAGACCCAGGACGCCCAGGAGCTGCAGCCCCACCGGGACCGTGACCGCGAAGTAGACCCAGGGATAATGCCAGGGGACGTCGCGGTCGGCCGTGACCCGGCCGAAGTACTCGACCATGATCGGCGTGCGGGCGACGGACGTCCACCAGTAGCCTCGCCAGCGGGCGATCGTGTCGTACCAGAGCCAGGGCCAGCCCGCCACGAACCCGACCACCCCCGCGATGGTCCAGGCGGCGATGGCCCCCGGCGCCCGCCGCCGGAGCCGGCAGGCCGCCCAGCCCGCCATCAGGGGCCAGAGGAGCCAGGCGTGGATCTTCGTCAAGAGCGCGAGCGACCAGACCAGGCCCGCGCCGGCCGATCGCCCGAGCCCTCCCTTTTCCATGGCCCTCGCGCCGGCGAGGAGCGCGAGCGTCCAGAAGAGGGCGAGGAACGTGTCCAGGGCTCCGAGGTGGGCGTGGGCGAAGGCGCGGGGCATCATCGCCAGCGAGCCCCCCGCGGCATAGGCGGCGGCGAGCCCCCAGCGGCGCCCGGCCTCGGCCGCGATCGCCGCCACCAGGAGCGCGAACGCCAGCGCCGGCGCCAGCCGGCCGGAGAGGACGTAGATCCCGGTGGGGTCGACGCCGCGGGTCAGGACCTCCACCGGCTCGCCCACGGTCGAGGCGATCCCGAGCAGCCAGCGTCCCAGCGGCGGGTGTTCCGCGTTGTCGCGGAAGACGCGCGTCACCACGTCGGCGGAGAAGAACCGCGGCCCCTCGGCGCGGAGCGTCGCCACGTAGGTGCGCCCCGGCCGGACGTCGAGCGGCTCGTCGATCGTCAGCCCCGGCCCGCCGAGGGTCAGGAGGACGGCCGCGCCGGCCGCGATCCCCAGCAGCAGGCCCGGCCGCGCGAACGGGCGCCGGGCCGGACGGGCCCGCCTGCGTGTCTCGGTCGTCTCGTCGCTCATCGCCTCGGCTCCCCGCTCCGTCGCGCCGGATGCCTCGCCGGGATGTTCGGAGTGAACAGGGCAAGAGGAATCGTCCGCGCCCCCGGGTCATCGTAAGCTCGGCGCGTCGGGGGGAAAAGCCGACGAGCCCGGGATCTCCGCCCGGCCGGGAACCGGTGGGAGATCTCGAGCTCGTCGGCCCGGATCTCAGATCCGGGGTGGGCGTGGGTTCCTCGGGGAGAACGCCCGGTCGCGTCGGGTCGGCCCGGATGGCTCAGGGCTCCTCGGCCTTCTTCTGGGAGATCAGCCTGCGGACGCGCTCGGCGAGCAGGGCGCCGTCGAAGGGCTTCTTGAAGGCGTCGTTGAAGCCCAGCGCGAAGACCTCCTCGCCGGGCTCGTCGCTGGTGAGCGCCAGGAGGATCGTCTTCTGGTGGTCGGCGCTCTTCCGCAGGTTCTGAGCGATCTGCCCGGCCTCGATGCGGCCGAGGGCCATGTCGATGATGATGCAATCGGGGTGGAAGCTCTCGGCACGGATGCCGGCTTCGAAGCCCGACGCGGCGGTCTCGATCCGGAAGTCATCGCTCTCGCGAAGGTGCTCCCGGAGCACGGCCTGGAGCGGAGCGTCCGCGCCGACCGCGAGGATTTTATTGTAGACCTCGGCCTCGAGATCGCCCAAGGGCATGTTGTGCTCCTTGAGGAACCGCAGGAGGTGTTCCCGCGGAATCCGGCGATCCTGTGAGCCGGGGATTCGATAGCCACGCAAGCGGCCCGAGTCGAACCACTTGGAAACGGTCCGGGGCGCGACCTTGCAGATCTTCGCGACCTGGCCGGTTGTAAACACCTTCTTCATCTCGAGGACTCCACTCGCCCTGTTGGGTGCGAGACTGCGGAGGTTTCCTCCTCCCTCCGCCTGAGAACCTTGCCGGCTCGTCGCCGGGCGCGGGCCGCCCATGCCCTACGTCGGGCCCGGACCCGGGCGCCCCCTCGCGGGGGCCGGTCCGGCCGTCGTCGGCCGTGATCGTCTCCGAGACCGTGCAGGGACGCGCCGGCCCCTCTCCCGTCCTCTACCATGCCCCAGGACCGACCGTCCTCCGCCGCGAATGCCCCGGGCCCATCCGAGCCCGGCCCACCGCGACGCAAAGGCCGCCTGCCTCAGCACGTTCCGAGACGGATCGGGACCCGACTCCCTCCGATAGAGGACGAAAAGCCTCCCCGCACGGAGTGCGGAGAGCGGCTCGGTCCTGGGCCACCCAAGGGCTGTGGCTTTCGCCTCCCTGCCGTAGCGGACCTGACCGTCACGACTAATATTCGAACCGCGCGGCGTGGGACTTTAGGAGGGATCCGGAGTAGTTGTTCCAAAGGAGGCAATCATGGGGCTTGGCCGGATTGTGAAATCCTCGTAAAGAGGCGGGCTGATGCCTTCGGCGGGGTGGAGAAACGAGGCCGGATTTTTCGGGCGGGGGGCGGGCCGGGGCCGTCGGGATCGCGGGTCCCGACGGCCTCGCGGGCCGGATGGCGAGGATCAGGGCTCGTCGGAGGATCGCCTTCGGAAGAGGTTGAACAGCCGAGGCCGGGACGAATCCGACCCCTCGTCGGCCTTGGCCTCGGCCCCGGTCTTCTGCACGCCCGGGTCCTTCTTGGCGGTCGGCGAGGGGTCAGCCGCCCCCCCCTTGCCCCCCTCGGCGCCGGCCTCGCGGGCGGCGGTCGTGGTCTCGGTCGCCTTCTCCCCGGGATCGGCGGCCGTCGGGGCCTTGTCTTTGCCCTTGTCCTTGTCCCGGGCGGCGGTGGCCGACTCCTTGGCCGTGGCGGCGGAGTCGTCGTCGTCGCCCCGGCGGAAGTTGAAGAAGCGGCGGATCCGCGAGGGCGGGGCCTTGGCGGCCGCCTGCTTGACCTGGGTGTCCTTCTTGGTCGAGTCCTTGCCCAGGATCGCCGCCTCGAAGTAGGCCGGGCTGGCGACCGGGACCGCGTCGATCACGAGCGGCCCGGGCAGGTTCTTCTGGCGGTGGGCCGCCTCGAGGATCGACACCACCTCCGGGTAGCTGGCCCCGAGGTTGCTGACCCGGCGGATCACCTCGCCGACGTCCAGCGAGGTCCGATATTTGAAGTCGCCGTCGCCGGTCCGGCTCGGGACGATCTTCGAGATCTCGACCTCGGTGTTCTTGTCGGCGGCGTTCAGGAGGATCGCTCCGGTCCCCAGCACGATCGGCGGCAGGAGCTGCTGGCTCCGGCCGAAGATGACGATCTCGGACCGTCGCGACCGCGAGACGTGGATGATCGGCGGCCCCTCGGACTCCACCATGTAGAGGGCGAACGGATCCTCGGCCCGCGGGCGCTGGGTGGCAGAGGCCAGGGCGATGGCCATCGAGTCGGCGCCCTCGGCCTCCTCCTCATCCCGCTTGGGCTGCTCGATGATCCCCACGCGGCCCAGGGCCGGGTCGTTCGGGTCCAGGGTCCGGAGGGCGTTGAAGGCCCCGTAGCGGACCTCGAAGTCGGCCTCGTCCATCAGCTTGCGGAGCCTCACGTGGGAGGCGGTCTGGTCCATGGCCGCCAGGGCGGCGAGTGCGTAGGCGCGGAACTGCGGCATCTTGGCCGCGGTGTCGCCCAGGGCCTCGACGCCCGTCGGATCATCCAGGTAGGCGAGCGCCTCGCCGGCGAAGAAGCGGACCTGGGCGTTCTCGTTCTGGAGGGCCTGGCGGAGCGGCTCGGCCGCCGAGGGGCCGAGGCCCTCCAGCTTCATGGCCGCCACGCCGCTGGTCTTCGGGTCCAGCAACTCCTTCCCCCAGGAGGCCATCCGCTTCTCGCGGAGCTCCGGGGTATCCACCATGGGGAGGAGCTGGACGACCCGGAAGAACCGGAGCTGGTTCTGGTGGTAAATGGAGGGGACCTTGAGGGTCAGATGGCCGTCGGTCTTGCCGGTGGCGGCCCCCTTCTGGGTGCCGGACTCGCTCTGGTGGAACCGGCCGTTGATCACGGTCTCGAGCATCTTCGCCGTGCGGAAGCTCCGGCGGTTCTCCATGATGACCAGGGTGAAGGGGGTTTCCTTCTTGATCTTGCCGCCGCCGAGCACCCGGCCGACCTTGGGGTTGGTCGAGTCCTTGTCGTTGCCGATCATCACCGGCCCCTGCGCCAGGGCGAGATCCTGGCTGGCCCGGGGGCTGCCGCCGGCGACCATGACCTCCCGGAGCCGGGTCATCATGAGGTAGCCGCCGGCCAGGCTCTTGGTCCCGCACGCGGGAGGGACTTCCAGCTCGACGTCGAACCGGTCCTCCGGCGTGGCGCCGGTGCGGATGGTCATCCGGACGATGACCATCGAGAACTGCGGATTGGCGAGGATCCGGTTGGGGTGCTCGACGTTGGCCTTGCCCATCTCCTCGACGAGCTGGGTCCGCCACCACGACGGCGGCGGGTCCGCGCCGGTGTTCTCGAGCCCCGCCACGAGCCCGACGCCTTCAACCTTGGTCTCGCCGGCCTGAGGAACGAAGGCGAGATCGCCGACGGTCTCGTCGACCTTCGGTGGCGGGGGCTCCTTCTTCTTGGACGCGGCGTCCGCCTGGACCTGAGCCAGGGCCAGCAAGATGGCCAGAGCCTGGAGCGCCCGGGTCCCCCCGGGGATGAATCGCCGCATCGGGCAGCCTCCTTGCACCGCTTCGGGGAGAACCCCCGGACCCGCCCCGAGAACCAGGGGCGAGCCAACCGACCGAAACCGCCCCCCCACGTCCCTGTGGAACGGGCGCCCGCGGCTCGCGATGAGCCACGACGGGCGGACCCTATCGGATGTTCCCCGACCGGTCAAGAGACTTTCTCCCCGGAACTTCTCAGATCGCCCACGTCGGCTCCGCGCCTTCGAACCACGACCCGTCCGCCACGTCGGCACAACCGAGACGGACGGTCCCCCCCATTCCCGGGAAGGAACCCCCGGCTCGATTGGGTTCGATCGCGCGCCGGGTGTTTGGTCGACTTTGGCCTTAATGCTGTGACCACAATGTGTTGCGATTATCCGAGGGTTGGCTTTGCCCGCGGGTTTCCGTCTTCTTCGGCTGGGATGAGACCTCCTGGGTTGCGAATTCGAGGCCGGTTGGGGGCTGCTATTCTTGCGGTATCCCGAATTGGCAAAGAGCGGGCGCGGACTATCCCCCTATAGGATAATGCGCCATGATTCGCCATTTTCGCTCGCCCCGTCGCGAGATTTCTTGCATTTCGGAGAGTCTGCAAACGACGTTGTACTCGAATCGTACGGCGTCGCCAGACTCTGCGATCAATCCCGGGTGTGCAACTGCTCCTCGATTCGAGCCTTGTCTTGAAGGGTCTTCATGTCAATGAGATAGACGAGGACGTCCGATGTCCCCAGTGCCAGCGTCCGGCCATCGTCGCTGATGGCGAGGGAATGGAGATTCAGGAGGCGATCGCGAACGTCGTCATGCAAGCGGAACGAGGCGTCAAGGAACGCCAGGGCGAATAGGCGACCGTTCGTGGGCTGACGAAAGGAAGGGAAGGCGAATTTATCCGCGGATGAACACGGATGGGGAAATGGGTCAGGGCCTGGAGGGGAGCCGGTCTTCGGGGCCAAGCATGGCGAACATCATGGAGAGAGCAGCAGTGAAGGATGGACAGCGGTTCGGGGCTCTGCTCTGAATGTCAGTCTTCCTTGATACCGAAAACTCCCACCCCAGACCGACCCGCCATGAGACAGACCTTCGTTCCGTTCTTGTTGCTGGTGCTTGTTGGGAAGCCCGTGGTCGCCGGTCCGCCGGACTGGCTCGTCGATCCTTCGCCGTTTCGGGCGACGGTCCGCGAAGAACCGGCGCGGCATGAGCTGGTCCTGGAGAACGGCCTGGCACGGCGGGTAATTCGCCTGGTGCCGGCGACAGCGACGGTGTCGCTCAAGGATCTGACGACGGGCGAGGAGCTGCTTCGGGCGGTCGGGCCGGAGGCGAGGGTCGAGTTCGACGGCAAGCCATGCGCGATTGGCGGCCTTGTCGGCCAGCCGGTGGCGAACTATCTCAAGGACGAATGGCTGGCGACGATGAAGGCCGACCCCTCGGCCTATCGGTTCGTCGCGTGGAAGGAAGGGCCGATCGAGGCCCGGTTCGGCTGGAAGAAGCATCCCGAGTGGCTCTCTCGCGACCTCCCCTGGCCGCCGCCGGGGCGGCACGTCCGCATGACGTATGCACCGCCGCGGCCGGGGTTGCCGGAGGTCGACGTCCATTATGAGATCTACGACGGCCTGCCGCTCTTCTCGAAGTGGCTCGTCGTCCGCAACACGACGGATACGGCCGTTCGCGTGACCGGATTCTCGGCCGAGGAGATCCGGCTCGCCGAGAATGAATCCGCCGTGGACGACACGCCCGACCAGGAGCGGCCGAATCTCTGGGTGGAGACCGACTACGCGTTCCTGGCGATGAATGGCAGCCATGCCGCCCGTCAGTCTGTCTCCCTCGATCCTGATCCCGATTACCCGACCCAGGTGAACTACAACCGGACCACACGATGCCTGCTCCGCGTGGCGCCGCCGCTCGGCCCGGACCAGGTGATTGCACCGAAGGGGACGTTCGAGTCGTTCCGGGCCTTCGAGCTCCTTCCGGGATCGACCGACCGTGAGCGTCGGGGCCTGGCCCTCCGCCGGATGTATCGGACCATCGCGCCGTGGTCGTCCGAAAATCCCCTGATGTTCCACGTCCGGAGCGCGAAGCCGGAGGACCTGCGCCGGGCCATCGATCAGGCCGCCGACGTCGGCTTCGAGCTGCTCATCATGACGTTCGGCAGCGGCTTCGACTTCGAGAGCCGCGATCCGGCCTACCGGGCGAGGTACGCGGCGATCGTGGCCGAGGCGAAGGCCCGGGGCCTGGCGCTGGGCGGGTACTCGCTGCTGGCCTCTCGGGCCGCCGCGACACCCGCCGACAACACCCAGGGCGTCCCGGCACGCTACGGCGTGATGCCCTGCCTGGGGGCTCGCTGGGGGATCGACTACCTGGCCCAGCTTCGCTCCTTCATCCACGAAGCCGGCCTCGGCGTGCTCGAGCACGACGGCTCCTACCCGGGCGACCGCTGCAACGCGACGAATCATCCGGGGCACTCGGGCCTGGCCGATTCCCAGTGGGCCCAGTGGGCCGCGATTGCGGACTTCTACAAGTGGTGTCGGTCGGAGGGGGTCTTCCTGAACGTGCCCGACTGGTACTTCCTGACCGGCTCGAACAAGACGGGCATGGGCTATCGCGAGACGAACTGGTCGTTGCCGAGGGCCGAGCAGGAGATCATCGAGCGTCAGAACGTGTACGACGGCACGTGGACCAAGTCGCCGTCCATGGGCTGGATGTTCGTCCCCCTCACCGAGTACCAGGGCGGCGGCGCGGCGGCCACCATCGAGCCGCTGGACGCCAACCGCGACCACTACGAGGCTCGCCTGGCCAATCTGCTGGGTGCGGGAGTCCAGGCGTGCTACCGCGGGCCGCGGCTGTATGACACCGAGGCTACGCGAGCCGTCGTCAAACGCTGGGTGGATTTCTACAAGGCCCACCGGCGGAACCTCGACGGCGACCTGATCCACCTCCGCCGCGCCGACGGCCGCGACTGGGACGGCTGGCTGCACGTCGATCCGCAAGGCCCGGAAAAGGCGCTCGCGTTCCTCTACAATCCGCTCGCTCGGCCGATCGAGCGTGAGATTCGATTCCCGCTCCATTACGCCGGCCTGTCCACCCCGGCGGAGGCCTCGATCGACGGCGGCCCCCCGATGAAAGTCACCCTCGATGCCGCCGAAAACACCACCCTCAAGCTGACAATCCCGGCCCGCGGCCGGACATGGATCCTATTTCAGCCACAGATGAAGACGGGGGGAATGATCCACGGATGAATACAGATAAGGAATCAAGTACGGATTGGCTGGCCCCGAAAGGCGTTCGCCTGGCTCGCTTCCCTGGGAGTCTCTGGACTCATTGCCCGGCCAAGAATTCCCAACTCTCCTTCATCTCCATTCTTCCATTTCTGTTATTTGGATCTTTATTTGTGAATATGTGGAGAAGTGATTTCTTCGTCTTCATCGGTGGCCTGCTGTTTCGATGAGTTGTGTTTCGGCGTGGAGCTTGCCGGCGAGGGGGCCGGAGTCGAAATCGACGGTGGTTCGGAAGGCTTCGGGGGGGGGTTGTCGGGCACTCGGACCGAGGCCGGGCAGAAGGTGCCTCAGGTGAAGCCGGACGTGGCGGCGTCGAGGGTTCTCGCGTCGCGGGAGGACACGAGCGTCACCCGGGTGGTGGTGAGGTCGTCGGCGGATGGTGAGGTGATCGAGCCGCGGCAGCCGTAGTTGATCTGGAGGCCGTCGGCGGTGGTGAGTCGGGGGAGGACCGTGATCGGCCGGCCCGACTTCCTTTCGCTCGGGGGCTCGGCGATCTCGGCCGAGAGTGCGAGGCCGTCGAGGGGGTCGATCTCCACCGAGGCCCCCTTCCCGACCGCGTGCCGGGGCTCGCCCGGTTCGAAGGCTCGTTCCGAGAATCCGTAATGCCAGGCCGGGCCGCCGGCCGGGTCGGTGAGTACGAGCGTGAAAGCCGTGAGCCGATAGGCGCCGACGGGGACAACCGCATCCGCGCCGCCGTCGACGTTGATCGCGGAGCCGTCGCGGCCGATGAGCTGGGCGTGGATTTCCGCGAGGTGGGCCCGGGTCTCCGGCCTCCGGACGGTCAGGCGAATCGTGCCGGTCCCTTCCAGGGGAGCGAACGAGAGTCGCGAGCCGGCCGGGTCGGACCGGACGGCGTAACGGTCCGGGCCGATGCTGAGGATGGGGGTGAAGAGGAATTGCTCGGAGCTCGGGTCCCATTGGCCGTCGTCGTTGAGGTCGATCCAGATCGGGTCCATGGGGCTCGTGAAGAAGCCGTCGGTGTCGCCGTCGGTCCGGCGGGCGGCGTGGGTCCGGCCGGCGATTTCCACGGTCCCCTCGAGGTAGCCGGCGGCGGCGACGCTCAGGATCCGGCCGGTCGCGCCCAGCTTCAGGACGACCTCGCGGGGGATCTCCCGGATCGAGTCCTCCTCGGTGATCGCCACGCCGAGCGGCAGCCGCCAGGATCGGCCGTGGCCCTCGACGCGATCCCTCGCCTCGATCCGGCGGTTGCGGTCGGCGTCCACGTAGAGGTCCACGTCCCCCGGCCCCGGCCCGATTTCGTCCACCACCACGGTGACCCTCGTGGAGCCGGGACTGCCGTAGCGGAGCTGGGTATATCGCCGATGCGAGCCCCGATAGCTCACCTTCTCCGCCACGTCCTCCGGTCGCGCCGGGCTGAGGCTGACGGCTCGCCACGGCGGATGCTCGAACGCGTCGGAGGGCGGCGGGGTGATGAACCGCCATGCCGGTCTTGAGGGTGAGTCGCCGGGAGTCGCCGTCAGGATGGCGAGGAGCAGGGCCAGGAACGGCATGGTGGGAGTCTCCTCGTTACAGGACATCGCGCCGGTTGAGGATTCCCACCAGGCCCGAGAAGGTGGACCAGATATCGCTCCAGGATCCCGCCTCGGTGCGGCCGAGCTGGGCCGAGAGGATGATCCGCGACCAGTTGGCGCCGTTGGTGTCGGGGTTGGGTGGCTCGGGCATGGCCTCAACGGCGGCGACGGCACGGAGCGGATCGATCTCGGCCAGGAGCGTGATTTCGCTGGGCGTCATCCGGCCGGAGTCCGGTCCCCTGGCTGCGCCGGCGCGGGCGGCCGGCTCGTAGAGGGCGGCGGCGACCCGGCGGTCGTAGCGGGCCAGCAGGATCGCCTGACCGAGGACATCGTTCTGGCCGTGGTCCTCGCGCGGGTCGTCCGGGTCGGCGAGGCCGGCCACGGCCCGCCAGAACATCTCGGGGACGAGCGTGGGGTCGATCGACTCCGCCAGGGGCATGAGGGCCGCCGGGTTCGACCAGGCCGCGAGGACGTCGTGCCGATCGATCTCCGCCAGGGCCTCGCGGACGAGGTCGCGGGCGGATTCCTTGCGGCTCGGGGGGAGCCCGTAGGCCGTGAAGAGGAGCGCTTCGGCACGTCGCCAACCCTTGTCATGCTCCACGGAGATCTTGCGGGCGCGGGGCAAGTCCGCCCTCGCCATGTTCTGGCAGGTCCGGAGGACCACGTCCGAACTCCTCGGCAGGTCGCGGACCCGGTCGATCAGCCGCTCCGCCTCGGCGGGGTCGGTCGCGGCGATCCGGGCGGCGAGGTTGCCGATCGCCAGGCAGTGATCCCTGGCCTTGTCGGGGCCGCCGAGCAGCGCCAGGGCCGCGGGCAGATCCACACGGCCGAGGCGGGACGCGAAGTAGCCGATGAATTCCTCGGCATCCGGACCGAGGCGTTCGGCGATCGGCCGGCCCTCGGCGAAGACGGCTCGGGCCTGGTCCGTCTCGCCCAGATCCAGCAAGAGCTCGGCGGCCTCGCCGAGCTGCCAGACCTTGAGCCTCGGCTCGGGCTCGGCGCGGGCGGCGACCAGCACGCGGTCGACGATCGCGCGCTTCCGATCCCGCGGCTCCTTGGGCAAGGTCACCGCGATCGCGGTCAGCGCCTGGGCCCTGCGGTAGGCTTCCGGGATGCTCTCGGCGACGGCCGCGGCCTCGTCCGGATCGTCGCGTGCCATGGACAGGGAGAGCGCGTATCTCAAGAAGCTCTGGTAATAGGCCGTCTTCTCGAAGGGCGTCTTCTCGATGGCCTCCAGGGCGGCGGCCGGGTCGAAGGTCATTAGCGATCGCAGGGCCCATGCCTTGTCCGAGTCCTTCCCCTTCGCCAGGACCTTCGCCAGAAACGGGGCGAGCACGCGGCGGGCCAGCCGCCGGCGGTCGTCGAGCGGGATCGGGCCGGGCAAGGTCGTCATGGCCGCCGTGGCCGGCTCGTCGAATCGGGCCAGGGTCACCTCGATGGGTCCGCCCGGACCTTCCACGATTCGGCCGTCGATGCGGTAGCCGTCGCGGCGGACGACCAGGGGCGCGGGGCCGGCGGGGAGGCCGTCGAGTCGGAAGGTGCCGCGATCGTCGGTCGCGGCGGAGACCCCGCCGCCCCCGGCGATGACCGCGGCCTCGGCGACGGGCTTGCCCTGGCGATCGACCACCCGTCCGGAGATGCTCCGCGGAGGCATCAGGACGACGTCGGCCAGGCTGGCGGTGCCGTCCCGCTTTCCCGCGGCGGTGACCCATTCGGTGAGGACCGGGCGGAAGCCCTCCGCGTGGACGATGGCACGATACTTGACGTTGGCAAGCAGCACCGGGGGCGTGCGGAAGGTGCCGTCGTCGCTGGTCCGGATCGGTCCGGCCTCGAAGTGGACCGACATGATCTCCACGGCTCGGCCCGGCGATCGCGACCAGACGACGACCTCCGCGCCGGTCGCGGGCCGTCCGTCCGGGCGGAGGACGCGGCCGGCGACCTGACCGCCAGCCCTCAGGTCGAGCGTGACGGCCTCGGAACGACGCTGATCCTCGGTCAGGGACAGGGCGTGCGTTCCCAGGCCAGGGATCGTGGCGAGCACGGCAAAGAGCTCGGTCGTCGGCTCGAGGCAGGTCAGCTCCGCCCGGCCATCGGCGCCGGTCGTCGCCGATACCCGATGGATGATCTCCGTGGGGAGCGTCGTGATGAAGTAATTCGGCTGCCGCGGCAGGACCGTCAGTGGCGTCAGGCGGACGCCCGCGATCGGCCGGCCGTCGTCGCCGCGGACCGTGAAGGTGCGACGCCCGGCCGGAAGCAAGGCGAGGCGGTATCCGTCCGCATCCTTCGCCTTCAGGTGCGTCACCGAGACCACCAGGCCCGACCCCGGCCGGTAGGCCGACAGGTGCCAGCTTTGCCTCCGCTGGGGCCGACGATCGGCGGCCGGCGGCAGGATTTCATATCGGCCCTGGGCGTCGGTCGTGGCGCGGCTCAGGACCGGCACCGTGCCGTCGTCCGCCGGCCCGTGCGACAGGACGATCTCGACGCCCACGACGGGCCGCCCCTCGCGATCGACGGCCGTCCCCGAGAGCGGGGCCGGCTCCTGGGCGAGCAACGACAGGACCAGCGGTAGCCAGGACATGGGCTTGCTCCGAAGGGGCGGGTCGAACCTGGGAGGCCCGAAGGACACATCATCGCACCGCCCGAGCCGCTCATGAAGAGTGAATCGGTGGGAGGACGGGCTCCCGGTTCTCCGGGATGAAGGGCTTGTTTCGTAAACGACATTCGTCGTAGACTCGGGCGACCGAGCACTTCATCGACCCAGGAGGACGGAGATGACGCGCATGTCGTGGAGGTCGCGCACGGCCATGGTCCTTGTGGCCTGGATCGGGGCCTCGGGATTCGGCCGGGCCGCCGACAGGGTCGTCGTGTACGCGGCGCTCGACCGGGAGTTCTCGGAGCCTCTGCTCAACGCGTATGCGGGCAAGAGCGGGGTGACGGTGCTCCCCAAGTTCGACGTCGAGAGCACCAAGACGGTCGGGCTGACCAACCAGATCATCACCGAGTCGGTCCGGCCGCGGTGCGACGTCTTCTGGAACAACGAGATCCTCAACACGCTCCGGCTCCGGGATCGCGGGCTGCTCGCACCGTTCGAGCCCTCGCACGCGGCCGACATCCCGGACGCCTTCAAGGCGAAGGACGGGACCTGGTACGGCTTCGCGGCGCGGGCGCGGATCCTGCTCGTGAACACGAAGCTCGTCGCCGAGGCCGAGCGACCCAGGGGGATCCTCGACCTGGCCGCCCCGAAGTGGAAGGGGAAGGTCGGGATCGCCAAGCCCCTCTTCGGCACGACCGCGACGCACGCCGCCTGCCTGGCCGCGAAGTGGGGGCAGGAGAAGGCCGAGGGGTACTTCCTGGACCTCAAGGCCAACGGCGTCCAGGTCCTCTCCGGGAACAAGCAGGTCGCCACGGCGGTCGGCTCGGGCGCGCTTGCGTTCGGCATGACCGACACCGATGACGCCATCGGCGAGCTCGAGGCGGGGAGCCCCGTCGCGATCGTCTACCCCGACCGCGAGCCCCACGCGCTCGGGACGCTGTTCATCCCGAACGTGGTGGCCATCCTCAGGAATGCGCCCCATCCGGAGGCGGCCCGGGCCCTGGCCGACCACCTGCTCAGCCCGGAGATCGAGGAGGCGCTGGCCGCCGGCCCGAGCGCCCAGATACCGATCCTGAAGGCCACCAGGGCCACGGCCCGCGTCGAGACGCCGAAATCGGTGCACGCGATGGAGGTGGACTTCGAGGCCGCGGTGAAGGCCTGGGACCGGACCGCCGCCTTCCTGGCTCGGGAGTTCGCGGGCGGGTGATCCGTCGACCCGACCTTCGGGAAGGCTCACGAACCGGGCTTCGCCCCGCAGCCCGAGAAACCGATTCTCCTATGGAGGAAGGATAATGTTTCGATCCGGATCGCGAAGGCGGGGTTTCACGCTGATCGAGCTGCTGGTGGTGATCGCGATCATCGCCGTGCTGATCGCCCTGCTGCTGCCGGCCGTACAGGCGGCGCGGGAGGCGGCCAGGCGCATCCAGTGCACGAACAATCTCAAGCAGCTCGGCCTCGGGCTCATGAATTACGAGAGCATGAGCGGGGCCTTCCCGCCGAAGTCGATCCAGACGGGCGTCGGGACCAACATCCCGACCACGGCCTTCGATTGGGGGACGAGCGCGAGGCTCCTGCCGTTCATGGAGCAAGGGGCGATGTTCAACGCGATCAACTTCAGCTTCAAGTATCTCGCCCCTTCCGAGGCGACGGTCGGCGGCATGACCGTGGCCGTGCTCCTCTGCCCGAGCGAGCCCAACACGCAGCGCCTCCTGTTCCGGGGCTATTACTACGGCGTGAACAGCTACGCCTGGTGCGTCGGCGATTGGTACGTCTACGGCGGCATGAACGGGCCGGACACGCGAAGCGCCTTCGCCACCAACCGGAGCCGGCGGATCGCGGACATCACCGACGGCAGCAGCCAGACCGTCTTCGCCGCCGAGGTGAGGACCTATCAGCCGCAGTTGCGCCACTGCTTCCCGGAGGGGAGCGGGGGGACGTTCCCGAACCTGAGCAGCCCCTCGATCGTCCCCGACGTGGCCTCGTCGCTCGCGTTCATCACGTCTCCTTCGACGTTCGGCCAGTGCCAGATGATCGCCGAGGGTCACACCCGGTGGGTCAAGGGGGACAGCTATCACGGCGGCTTCACGACGGCGCTGCCGCCGAACACGAGCGTCATCGGGCCGCAGGGCCTGGACCTGGACCTCGCCTCGATCGACGAGGACGACGGCGGGCCGACCTACGCGGCCATCACGTCGCGGAGCTATCATCCCGGCGGCGTCAACGTGCTCTTCGGCGACGGGCGGATCCAGTTCATCAAGGGCAGCATCAACGGCACGGTCTGGCGGGCCCTGGGGACGATCCGCGGCGGCGAAGTCGTTAGCTCGGATTCGTACTGAGCATCGCGGATGCCCGGCACGGCCGCCTGCATCCTGGACTTGGAGCCAAGACGACCGATGATCAACAAGATAAAGGTTCATGTGACCGAGTTTCTGCTCCTCCTCGCGGCGCTCGCCGCCGGATGCGCCGGGCAGGGTGGCCAGGGGGGGAGCCCGGGGCCGATGACGATCGACTTCGAATCGGCCGAGGTCGGCAAGCCCCCGCCGGGATTCGCGACCGAGCTGACGGGGGGCGGCGGCCCGGTCTCATGGCTTGTCCGCGAGGATCCGTCGGCCCCGAGCGGCGGGAAGGCGCTCGTCCAGGAGAGCGCGGACGACACGAGCTACCGGTTCCCGCTCTGCATCCTCGAGGAGAAGAGCCTTCGCGACGTGGCCGTCGAGGTGAAGTACAAGGCGATCTCCGGCAAGGTGGACCAGGCGGGGGGAATCGTCCTGCGATATGCCTCGGAGAACTACTACATCGCCCGGGCCAATGCCCTCGAGGATAATGTGAACCTGTTCAGGACGGAAAACGGCAAGCGCGTCAAGATCGAGGAGGTGCCGGTCAAGGTGACCCCCGGCGAATGGCACACGCTCCGCTTCGAGGCGAAGGGGCCGCATCTCCGGGTCGATTTCGACGGCAAGACCGTGATCGAGAAGGAGGACGCGACCTTCCCCGAGCCCGGCAAGGTCGGGCTCTGGACCAAGGCGGATAGCGTCACGGCGTTCGATGATTTCAAGATCGAGCCAGTCCGATGAAGGATCCCGATTCTGGTCCCCTCGCCCCACCGTGGGCTTTGCTCTACCCACAAATGCGAAGAGACCGTGGTGGAGGCAGAAAGCTAACCTTACGCCTTGAGGCGCGCCCTCCGGTCCCCTCCCCCCAACGAGGGAGAGGGGGCGACCGCGATCGACATTCAAGAGGACATCGCGCGCATCGGCCAGCCTCCCTTCAGACGACTCACCTCGAAGTCTACGGCTTGCCCGTTCCCCCTCTCCCTAACCCTCCCCCACCAGGGGGGAGGGGACCAGAGAGCTCGGGACGCCGCCAGGCGGTTTCGCTCTGCAGGGCTCTGCCGGGGCGGAATTGTTGGCGTCTGCGAGCGGGGGTCGCCTCCGTCGCGATTCTGTGCTTCCTCGCCGGCTGTGGTCCGCGACCCGAGCCCCCGCGGCCCGCGACGGCGCCCATGGCCACCCCCGATCTCGACGGCGAGATTGCCCGGGCGGGGGAGCTCAGGCGACCCTTGCTCGTGCTCATCGCGGAATCGAGCAAGAGCGACGCCGATGACGCGGCGCGGGGCCTGCTCGACGCCTCGAACCTCGGCAGCGAGGCGGATCGGCTCGTCCCGGTCCTGCTCGACCTCCGCGCCTCGCGGAACCGCGCGATGGCCGCGCGGTTCCATGCCCTCGAGACGCCCGTGCTCCTCGTCCTTTCTCCCGGGGGAGTCGTCGTCAGCCGCGACGAGAAGCCGCTCACGAGGGAGCTGGTCCTTCGGCGGATCGACGAGGGCCGGCTGCGGGCCGGGGACCTCGATGCCAGGCTCGCCCTGCTGGAGGCGCCGGTGACCAAGGACGGCGCCGACCTGAAGGCACGGATCGCCCTCGCCGAGTTCCTGCAGGGGCGACAGAACCTGCGCGAGGCGATCCCGCACCTGGCCGCCGTCGCCCATGCCGATGCGGCGGACGCGGCCCTCCGCGTTCGCGCCTGGGTCGACCTGGCCCGCGCCCATCTCTGGATCGGCGAGCCGGAGAAGGGCCGCCATGAGGCCGAATCCCTGATCGCGTGGGGGGCGAAGGCCCCGGAGGCACGGGCGGGAGGGGAGCTCGTCCTGGCGACGCAGGACGCGAAGGCCGGCCGCACGGCCCGGGCTCGTCAGGAGTTCCAGGCCGCCATCGCCGCGGCGCCGGAGTCGGACTACGCCAGACTGGCCAGGGATGGGCTGGCCAGGCTGCCGAAGGGGGAGGGCTCGCCATGAACCGGCGGATTCCGATCGTGGCGGGCGCGAGGGCCGCCCTGGCCGTGGCCCTCTCCCTCGCCGGGTGCTCGGGCTCCTGGGAACGAGGGGGCACCCCCCGGCCCACGGTCGTCCTCTACTGCGCGACCGATCGCGAGATCGCCCAGGATCTGATCGACGAGTTCGAGCGAGAGGCCGGGATCCACGTCGAGGCGAAGTTCGACACCGAGGCCGCGAAGGCGGTCGGCCTGGTCCAGGCGATCCGCCAGGAGAAGGCCAACCCGCGCTGCGACGTGCTCTGGGGCGGGGGGGCGTTCTTCGGCACGATGCTCGCCGATGAAGGCTGCCTGGCGCCGGCCCCGGACGACCTGATCAAGGCCCACGGCACGGCGCCTCGCGATGCCCGGGGGCGCTGGCTCGGCTTCGCCGCGGCGTATCGGGTGCTGATCGTCAACACCGATGTCCTCGAGCCGAGGTCGCGGCCGCATTCGTATCGCGAGCTGGCGGATCCGCGGTACAGGGGGCATGTGGGCATCGCCAATCCGCTCTTCGGCGGGATGGCGGCGCACGTCGCCGCGCTCTTCGACAGGCTCGGCACGGACGAGGCCCGGCGCTGGCTGAGCGACCTCGAGGCCAATGACATCGCCCTCTGTGCCGGCATGGCCGACGTGACGACGCGCGTCGCCTCGGGCGAGCTCTGGTTCGGGATCACGAGCTCGATCGATGCCCACGTCGCGGTCGACGGCGGCAAGCCGGTGGCCGTCGTCTTCCCGGACCAGGGGCCGGGCGAGATCGGCTGCCTCCAGGGCTTCGGCACCGTGGCGCTGGTGGCGGGCGGTCCGCACCCGAAGGAGGCGGAGCGATTCCTCCGCTTCCTCATGACCGCGAGGACGGAGGAGATCCTCGCCGCGGGGCCCGGACAGAACGTCGGGATGCTGCCGGAGAGCGTGGCCCGAGGCATCCGCCCGGCGTGGATCCCGCCGGGGATCCGGGCCATGGACGTGGACTGGGCCGGCGCGGTCCGGGCCTACCCGGAGTCGACGAAGGCCATCAAGGAAATCCTCCTGGGGCGATGAGAGTGCCGCATAAACTCCCGGCCGCCGCGGCCATCCTGCTGGCGGCCTTCCTCGTCCTCTCGCCCCTGCTGGCGGCCCTGTTCGGGGCCGGGCCGTGGGGGCCGACGTCGTCGTCGGCGTTCGCCGGCATCGCCGGGCCGCTCGGCGGGTCGGCGTGCTCCGCCCTCGTCGCCGCGCTGGTCGCCCTGCTGCTCGGGGTGCCCTTCGCGCTGCTGGTGGAGCGGCTGGGGGCCGGTCCCCGGCGCGTGGCCTGGACGCTCGGCTTGCTGGCCCTCATGGTGCCGCCCTATCTCGTCGCCGAGGCGGCGATCGTGCTCCTCGGGCCCGCGGGCAAGGTCGCGCGGCCGGTCGGCCTGCTCCTGGGCCTCGGCCCGCGATCGGCCGACCCGATCGCGGCCGGGCGGTTCACGGTCCCGGGATTCGTCTACTCCTGGCAGGCGGTCGGCCTGGTCATGGGAGGGTGCCTCTTCCCGGTCGTCGCGCTGGCCGTGGCGGGCGCGTACCGTCGCACCGATCACCGGGCCTTCGAATCGGCGCGGCTGGCGCGGGGATGGCGGGGTGTCGTCACGATCGGGGCGTCGGTCCTGATCCCCCCTGCCCTGGGCGCGGCGTTCCTGGTCCTTGCGCTGACGCTCACCGAGTTCGCGGTCCCGCAACTGCTGCGGGTACGGACGGTCGGCGATGCGGTCTACGAGAGGATTCAGGTCGGCGACCTGGCGGGGGCGTCGGCCCTCTGCCTGCCGCTCCTGCCGATCGTCGTCGCGGCCGGGGGGCTCGGCTCCTTCGCGCTGATGCGCGGCCGGGTCGCGAGCCTGGCGGGGCTGGAGGGCGAGGTCCCCCGGTTCGCCGGCCGTCGGCCGGGCCGCACGGCGCAGGTCGCGGCCGGGATCATGACGGGCCTGGCGATCACCCCGGCCCTGGTCCTGCCCTGCGTGTCGCTTGGCTGGCTCGCCGTCACGGCGCGGATCGCACGGCCGGCCGCGGGGGGCCGGCACAGGGTCCTGCGCGCGTCCGGCTTCCTCGACTCCCTGGGCGGGGCGTGGGATCTCGCGCACGACGACGCGATTCGAACCGTCGTGCTCGCGGCGATCGCGGCGACGCTCGCGACGGCCTTCGCGACCGCGCTGGCCCGGCTCGCGACTCGGGCCGGCTGGGCTGCCGCCCTGGGCGTGCTCGGCGCCGGCGTGGCGGTGCCGGCCCCGATCGTCGGGCTGGGGCTGATCGCCCTCTGGAACCGGGGCGCCGGGGCCGCGATCTACACGAGCTCGGCCGTCGTCCTGCTGGCGTGGTTCGCGCGGTTCCTGCCGATCGCCGTCTTCCTGGCGCAGGGGGCGCTCGCGCGCGTCCCGCGCGAGCTGGAGGACGCGGCGGCGCTCGCGGGGCGAGGTCCCGTCGGGCGGCTCCTCGCGGTGGTGATCCCGAACGCGGCGCCGGGCCTGGTGGCCGCCTGGCTGGCGATCTATGTCCTGTCCGCGACCGAGTACGGCTCGACCGCCCTGATCGCGCCCCCCGGGAGGCCCCTGCTGGCGCCGTCGGTCGTGAACCTCATGAGGCGTGGGCAGGATCCGGAGATCGCGGCCTGCCAGGTCCTGCTGCTGGCCGTGATCGCCCTGCCGCCGGTCCTGCTCGCCCTCGGCATGGTCCTGCGCCCTCGATTCGGGGCCTCCGCGAAAGGAACGCCGTGAACGAAGTCCTCCGGGTCGACGCCCTCGGCCGCTCCTTCGGCGAGGCGAAGGTCCTCGAAGGTGTGGACCTCTCGCTGGGACGCGGCGAGCGGCTCGCGGTGCTCGGCCGATCCGGGAGCGGCAAGACCACGCTCCTGCGGCTGATCGCGGGGCTCGAGCCGCCGACCGAGGGGATCATCACCATCGCGGGGCAGGCCGCGTCGCGCGCGGGCCGCGTCCTGATCGCGCCGGAGCGACGCGGGGTGGCGCTCGTCTTCCAGGGGCTGGCGCTCTTCCCGAACCTCCGCGCGCTCGATCAGGTCGCGTTCGCCGCGCGGGGCCGCGGCGGCCTCGAACGGGCCAGGAGCCTGCTCGATCGCGTGAGCCTCGGCCATCGCGCCGGAGCGCGGCTCGATGAGCTCTCGGGGGGCGAACGGCAGCGGATCGCGCTGGCGAGGGCCCTGGCCCAGGAGCCGCGGCTGCTCCTCATGGACGAGCCGTTCGCGAGCCTCGACGACGAGAAGCGGGCCGCGATGCGCGACCTGCTCCGGTCCCTCCTTGACGGGACCGAGACGACGCTCGTCCTGGTGACCCATGCCCGCGAGGACGCGTTCGACCTGGCCCGCCGGGTCATGGTGCTCGATCACGGCCGGCCCGTCGCCGACGGCCCGCTCGAGGCCCTCCTGCTCCGCCCCCGGCATGCGGCCGTCGCCCGGGCGCTCGGCCTGGGTCAGTTGATCCCGGGCGTGGTCACGCCCCGGGGCGACGCCGAGACGGCGTTCGGGAAGGTGCGGGTCTCTCACGGAGACGGGCCGGGCCCCGCCCTGCTCCTCGTGCGGCCCGCGCAGCCGCGGCTCGCCGCGGACGACGCCGGCATCGAGGCCGAGGTCGTGTCGGTCGAGCTGCGGCCGCCGGAAGGGCGCGAGGTCCGTCGGGTCGCCGTCGTCCGCGCGGGGGGAATCGTCCTGCGCGTGCTCGCTCGCGACCATCACCCGTCCGTGGGCGATCGCGTCCGGGTGCGGATCGACGGCGAGTGTGATGCGGTCCGGGGAGGATGAGCCGAGGAGGCATCCCTGCCTCGCCGGGCGCCTCGCCGCGGTCCCCGTCGGAGGGCCGATGCGACGACTCACCTGCTCGCCTTGCGCCGGGCCCGGCCGGCCGCCGGCTTCGGCGTGGCCCCGGCCGGGGCCGGGGCCGGGGCCGGCTCGGGATCGAGGTTGATGATCGTCCCCACCGGGACGAAGGGGAGGTCGAACGAGCCGTCGGCGAGCCCGATGACGTCGTTGGGGTACTTCGCCCTGAGGGCGTCGAATTCCTCATCCGTCAGTCCCTTCACCCGGCCGTCGATCACGCGCCCTTGATAGGAGAAGAGCGTGGCGTTGGTGTAGTGGGCGATGTCGACCTTCGGGTCGGCCTTCTGCCAGGCCCCCTCGCGGATGACCCAGTTGGTGACCTCGATGGGCATGCGTGCGGTCATCGTTCGGACCTCCTCGCGGGGGAACTGGAGCGGGATGAGGGCGCGCGGGCGACTCCCCCTCGTCATCGCGCGGACTTCGTCCGGACGACCCGGAACCCGTCGATCGGCTGCTTGTTGGACTGGAGGATGTTGGGGAAGGCGGAGGCCCGGCCGATCAGGATGGCGGGGCTCGAGCCGAACCAGCCGCCGCGCGCGTCCGCGGTGTACTCGCCGTCGTCGTTGATCGGTCGATCGGCCTCGCACCATTCCAGCATGTTGCCCAGGGTGTCGAAGAGGCCGAGGTCGTTCGGCAGCTTGCCCGCCACCGGGCGCGACTTGCCGTCCTGGCTGTTGAGGGTCCGGGCGTAGCGGTCGAGCAGGAGGTTGCTGTCGCCGTAATAGCGCTTCGTCCGCGTCCCGGCCGAGCAGAGGATGTCGAACTCCCTGGCGGTGGGCAGTCGGAAGCCTTCGAGCCGGAGATGGCCGGAGACCGGCAGGCGCTCGGGCTCCTTCTTCCCGGTCTCCCGATAGCACCTCTGACCCGGGTCGATCCCCTCGCGGTCGGTCAGCCAGTTGCAGAAAGCCTCCGCCTCGTAGACCGAGGTCGAGTTGATCGGGCAGGTCGGCTCGTCGCTGAACTCTGCCGCATACGCGAAGCCGCGGCGGAAGCGGAGGAACAGCTCGACGGTGACCTCGCAGTCCGAGATTTCGACGACGCGATCGAGCGTCGGGTCGGAGACGGTGACCAGGGTGAGCCCCTGGCGGCTGATCCGCCACCGGAACCGCGAGTCGCCCCGGGACGCGCCGGCGAGATCGCGATCGATCCGCGCGAGATCGGCGTCGCGGCCCCACCGGAGGAGCAGCCATTTCGCCGACCCGTGGACGCCCGCGTCGGGGTCGTCGCGATAGACCCCGAGGAGGCCCTCCAGGAAGCGGGCACGCTCGTCGGCCGGCCACGCGGCGTCGGGGATGTCCCCGAGGGCCTGGAGGATGGCCATCCGGACCGGGGCGCCGGTGGTGGGGTCGTGGAGGTGCTCGAGGAGGATCCGGGGCGGCACGCCGGCGGGCCCCATCGTGGCGATGAGGAAGGAGCGGACCTGGGGATCCGGCGACGCCCGGAGCGCCGGCCAGGCCGATCCCGGTCGGCCCAGTAGGAGGAGGGCGCAGGCCGCGTTGGCCCGCCGCCGATCGCGCGCTTCGGCCTCGTTCACCGGGGCCTCGACCCCGCCATCGACGTCGGGCCGAAGCTCCTGCTCGAGGCGGTCGAGGAGCGTCGTGGGGAGCCGGCTCACGGCCAGCGGGGCGAGCGAGCCCAGCAACGGCGGGTCGGCGTCCAGGAGCCGATCGAGGACGTGGCGCCGGCAGCCCTCGTCCGTCGGGGCCAGCGCGAGCGCAGCATTCAGCTTCGGCCCCGGCTCCGTCCGCCGGTAGAGGTCGCCGAGCCAGGCGGCGGTCGACGGGTCCGAGGCGTCGATCCGGGGGAGCAGGCCGGCCAGGTCCGCGATGCCCGCGGACTCGAAGCGCCGGGCCAGGAATTCCGCCTCCTTGCGGCGGATGATCCCCCAGGCCGCCGCGACGAGTATCGCCGCCGCGAGGCCGGCCGCGAGGGCCGTCGCCGCGGTCCGATGGACCTTCACCCAGGCGGCCGCCCGTCGGAGCGGCCCGGCGCGGCGGGCCAGGACGGGGAGGCCGTCCAGGAATCGCCCGAGGTCCTCGGCGAGCTCGCCGGCCGACGCGTACCGCCGCGCCGGATCCTTGGCGATCGCCTTCAGGACGACGGTCTCCAGGTCGCGAGGGATCCTGCGATTGATCCGACGCGGTGGCCGCGGCTCGGCCTCGGCGATCTGCCGCAGGAGCCGGGCGCGGTCCTCCTCCGGGAAGGCATACTCGAGGGTCAGCATCTCGTAGAGGGTCAGGCCGAGGGAATAGACGTCGGTCCGGTGGTCGATGGGGATCCGCCGGCTCTGGCTCTGCTCCGGGCTCATGTAGCGGAGCGTGCCGATGATGTCGTCGGTGCGGGTCAGGTCGCTGCCCCCCCGCAGCCGGGCGAGGCCGAAGTCCGACACCCAGAGGTGCCCGCGGGGATCGATGAGGAGGTTCGATGGCTTCACGTCGCGGTGGATGACGCCTTCCTGATGGGCGTAATCGAGGGCGCGGGCCGCCTGGATCATGAGCCGGGCCGCCGTGCGGAAGTAGGCCCGGTCGTCGGCGGACGACCCGGTGATGGCCGTCGAGGCCGCCGCGGCGTCGGGGCTCGCGCCGGCCGGGGACGCCGGCGGCGAGGCCTCCACCGTGATCACGTCCGCCGAGGCCGTCGCCGGCCCGTCGGGGCCGATCGAGTCGCCGGCCCCCCGGTCGGGCGCGTCCAGGCCCTTGATCCGGCGGAGCTCGCGGAGGATCTCGGCGAGGCTGCGACCGTCGATGAGTCGCATCACGAAGTAGGGGATGCCCTGCTCGCGGCCGACGGTGTAGACCGGGACGATGTGCTCGTGGTCCAGGCAGGCCGAGGCCTGCACTTCCACCTGGAATCGCCTCACCTGCCGGGGGTCCAGGGCCATCGCGGCCGGGAGGACCTTGAGGGCCACCCGCCGGCCCCCGAGCGAGAGCTGGCGCGCCTCGTACACGATGCCCATGCCGCCGTGCCCGAGCTCGCCGACGATCTGGAAGTCGCCGAGCACCTCCGGCCCGCCGGGCCGGTCGCGGAGCGTCCGAGGCCCGTCCTCCCTCTCGCGGCCTGAATCCGCCCTCAGCGAGGCCATCATCTCCATCGCGGGGAGGAGCCGGCGCAGCGCCGCCGCCCGTTGCGGCTGGTCTCGCTCCAGCGCCTCCAGGTCGACCGGCTCCCCCGACTGGAGGCGGTCCGCGATCGCGGAGACCCACTCCACGACTTCCAGATCCTCGCCGCCGTCCGCCGAACGGGGGTCGACCTCATCCGGCATGCTCATGGAGGACACCCCGGCGACTCCTCGACCATGAGCGACCGGATCCGATCGAGGCCGCCGGGGAGATCGTGCAGGCTCATGGCCCTGGAACTCCTCCGGGCAGGGCTCCCGCGGCCCGCGGCGAGAGTGGTCCTCATCGGCGGCCGCGCGGTTGGGGATGGGCGTCGCGACAGTTTCATGATACGGCCTGCTCGGACTTTTTGAAGCCCGCTCCAGGACGTTTTGATTCATCCCGGAGCGGTCCCGGCTCCTCGAAGAACGCGGGCTGGGACCGCCCTGAGGCCGGCGCGCAGGGACCCCTTCCGATCCGGGAGATGGGCTGCCCCGAGCCGCAGGCCGTCCGGGGGGGAGTCAAGCGACGCGGGCGGAAGGGTCACATCGATGCCGGAATCCGGCGCGAGGGATCGCGGTGATCCGGGCCCGCATCCAAAACGGGATTGGCTTTCAGGATCTTGCTCTGCAAGAATTGGTGTGACTTCGTCGCTTCGGCTGCGTGATTCCTTCTCGGCGGGCTTGTTGTATGGACTCGAAGACGCTCGACGATGCCGCGGAGACGGAGCGGTTGCTGAAGGAGGCGGCGGCCGGGGATCGGGACGCGCTGGGATGCCTGCTGGAGAGGCACAGGGCGAGGCTCACGCGGATGGTGGCGCTTCGGCTGGATTCGAGGGCGAGGGGCCGGGTGGACGCCTCGGACGTGGTCCAGGCGGCCATGATCGAGGCGGCGCGGAGGCTGGCGGACTACGAGCGGGACCGGCCGATGCCGTTCTACCCGTGGCTGCACCGGCTGACGGCCGACAGGCTGGCGGACCTTCGCCGCAAGCTCCAGGCCAAGAAGGGGGACCCGGCGCGGGAGCAGCCGCTGGCGGACCTCGGCGACTCGGCCGGGATGCTGGTGGACCGGCTGGTCGCCACCGACACGACGCCCGGCCAGGCCCTGGCGCGCGAGGAGCGGCGGCGCTGCGTCCGCGAGGCCCTGGCGCGGCTGGCGGAGACGGATCGGGAGATCCTCGTCATGCGGCACCTCGAGGACCTGCGGATCGTCGAGATCGCCGACATCCTGGAGATCACGGTGAGCTGCGCCAAGATGCGCTATTTCCGGGCCGTTCAGAAGCTGAAAGAGGCGTTGCCGGCGGAGGACTCGGGGGGGACGAGGTGACCGATCGGGAGGACTTCACCGGGCCGGCCGATGCCGAGCGGGCGGAGATCACGCTCGAGATCGGCGATCGGCTCCGGCGCGGCGAGGACGTCCGCCCCGAGGACTACCCCGGGCACGCCGCGATCGTCCGCGAGCTGCTGCCGGCCCTGAGGATGATCTGCGAGCTGCCCGACCCGCCGGCGGTGGTCCCCGCGGATCGGTTCCGCCTGGGCGAGTTCCGGCTGATCCGCGAGGTCAGCCGCGGGGGGATGGGGATCGTCTACGAGGCCGTGCAGGAGCCGCTCGGCCGTCGGGTCGCGCTCAAGGTCCTGCAGGTCGCCGGGCGCATCGGCGAGACGCAGCTCCAGAGATTCCGCAATGAATCGAGGGCCGCGGCCAGCCTGGACCACCCCCACATCGTGCCCGTCTTCGCCACCGGGACGGCGGAGGGGATCCCGTTCTACGCGATGCGGTACATCGAGGGCCGGAACCTGGCGGAGGTCATCCGCGGGCTGAAGGGGGGCGAGCCCGGGACGACGCGCCTCTCCGCGCGGGGGCAAGCCTTCGCTCGCGAGGTGGCCCGGCTGGCGAGGCAGGCGGCGGAGGCCCTGGCCCACGCCCACGAGAACGAGGTCCTCCACCGCGACGTCAAGCCCTCGAACCTGCTCATCGACGGCGCCGAGAAGCTCTGGATCACCGACTTCGGCCTGGCGCGGATCCGCGGCGGCCTGGACCTCACGATAACCGGCGAGGCCATCGGCACGCCGCGGTACATGACCCCGGAGCTCGCCACCGGCCGGCGGATCCCGCCGGACGCGCGGGGCGACATCTATTCGCTGGGCGCGACGCTCTACGAGCTGCTGACCCTGCGGCCGGCCTTCGAGGGGGACGACCGCATCGAGATCCTCGGCAGGATCGCCCGGGGCGAATTCCGGACGCCGCGGAGCATCGACCCGACGATCCCCCGCGACCTCGAGACGATCGTCCTGAAGGCCATGGCCCGGGAGCCCGAGGACCGATACCGCACGGCCGCCGACCTGGCCGCCGACTGCGGCCGGTTCCTCGACGGCCGGCCGATCCGGGCGCGCCGCCCCGGCGCCGCGGAGCAGGCCGCGAAGTGGGTCCGCCGGAACCGCGGACCGGCCACGGCCGCGACGATCGGCCTGGCCCTGCTGGGATCGGGCGTCGGCCTGGCCGGCCTCGAGTACACCCGCCTGCTGAGGGAGCACAACCAGCAGCTCCGGGCCGCGATCGACGACGCCAATCGCCATCGGAGCCTGTCCGACCGCCACTACCTGGCGGCCCAGCTCCGGCTGACGCAGCAGGCCCTCGACGGCCGCGACTTCGAGGCGGCCCAGGACCTGCTCGACGCCATCGGGCCGGAATCCGGACCCGGCGTCGGCCGCGAGTTCGCGTGGCGATACCTCCGCAAGCAGGCGAGGCGCGAGATCGTCCGCCTCCCGGAGCGGCCCCTCTACGAGCACAACCTGGCCGTGACCGGCGACGGCCGAACGGCCGCGAGCGGCCATGGCGATCATTGCATCGTCCTCTGGGACCTCCCCTCGGAACGCGCCCTGGCCGTCATCGAGGACGAGCGGTTGAACCTCGGGGCCCCCGCCTTCACGGCCGACGGCCGCCTGGTCGCGATGCGATGCCCGTTCCCGGGCCCGGTCGCGCATGAGCTGGGGACATGGGACGCGCGCACCGGCGCCTTCCTCGGGCGGCTCGAGTCCGCGGCGACGCCCGCCGACGATCCGGTCACGGGAACCGAATGGACCCAGTGCCTGCAGGGCGGCCGCCTCGCGGCTCACGTCGTGCTGCTCGGCTCGGGGCACCTCTCGATCCGGATCTGGACGCTCGATGCATCCCCGAGGCAGTCCCGGGCGGTCGTCACCCTCGACGACGTCGACACGGTCGCGTTCGCCGAGGATGGCCCCCACTTCGCCACCCGGGAGGGGAAGCTCCTGCGGCTCCGCTCCGCCTGGACCGGGGCCGTGGTCCGGGAGCTGGGCGAGGGGGCGGACGACCGTTCCCCGCTGGCCCTCACGCGCGACGGGCGGCGGCTGGCCGAGACGACGGCGGGGAAAGGCGTCCGCGTGCGGGAGCTGGACGGAGAGGGCGGCTCCGCGACCGTCGCGGCGGGGGAAGGCATCCGGTCGCTGGGCTTCGACCCCACCGGAGAATCCCTCCTCGCCGTGGACGAAGGGGGGACGTGCCGCCTCTGGGATCGGCGGTCGGGCCGGATCCTGGCGTTCGCCCCCGACGACCTGGATCGTCGCCGCGACCGGGTCTGCTTCGATTTCTCGCCCGACGGGCTGCTGCTGGCGACCACCTCCAGGGGGAGTCCCGGCGGCGTCCTGCCGACTCTCCTGTGGGACGTCCGGTCGGGCCGCCGGCTCGGCGTCCTGCCGAGCTCCGGCCAGGGCATCGAGGAGCGTGCCTTCCGGCCGGATGGCCGGTCCCTGGTCGTCGTCGGCCGGCGGTCACCGCGGATCTGGCACTTCGACCCCGCGCCGGAGCCGCCCCAGCCCGACGGGCACCGGGATGAGGCGTGGGCGGTCGCGTACTCGCCCGACGGTCGGCTCCTGGCGTCCGGCAGCGACGACACCGACGAATCCCGGACCATCCGGCTCTGGGACCTGCAAGCCAACCGACCCGTCCGCGGCTGGAAGGGGGGCATGTGGATGGTGAGCGCCCTCGCCTTCTCCGCCGACGGCCGGCGCCTGGTCTCCGGCCATCTCGGACCCGGGATGAACCTGCGGGTCTGGGACGTCGAGACGGGGCGGTTGCTGCGCTCGATGGGAGGGCACCCGCAATGCGTGCGGACGCTGGCGCTCTCGCCGGACGGCGAGACGGTCGCCGCGGCGGGCGGGCTGCTGGGCAAGCCGGGCGAGGACTGGAAGATCCGGATCTGGCGGCTCGACTCCGGCGACTGCGTCCGCGAGATCGAGGGCCACACCCGTCCCGTCCGATCCGTCTCCTTCTCCCCGGATGGCCGATTCCTCGCCTCCGTCGGCAATGACCGGATCGTCCGCCAGTGGGACGTCGCGTCCGGCCGGCTGCGGCGATCCGCGCGGGGCGTCGATGACCTGGCCGCGGTCTCCTTCGCGCCCGACGGCCGGTCCGTCGCGGTCGCCGACGGCGAGGGCACCGTGACGATCCGCGACGCGGAGACCCTGGACGTCCGGCTGACGATCCGGGGGCCGAGCGACCGCCTGATCGGGCTCGCCTACGCGGCCGATGGGCGGTCCATCGCCACCCATGGCACGTCCGGCGTCATCCGGATCTGGGACGCCCTCACCGGCCAGGAGATCCTCGTCCTGAAAGGGCACAAGGCCCAGATCAACGGGGTCGCGTTCGCGCCCGACCAGTCCTCGCTCGCCTCGTGCTCCCACGACGGCGAGGTGAAGCTCTGGCGCGCCGGCCCGATCGTCACCGCGTCCGATGAGGCAGCCTCAAGGTGAGGAGAAGGTCACGCCCATCCGGGCGTGGGCGAACGTGTTGAATTGCTGGAGGGCCGGGAAGCCCAGGGTGTCGCCACCGATGAGGCGGCCGAGAGGCCCCCGGTGCCACGTCTCGAGCAGGAGGTCGGCCGCGCCGATGTGGATCTCCGGGACCGAAGTCCCCATCTTCACCACGCGCCGGCCCGCCTTCACCCACCAGTTGGCCAGGAACGAGCTGGCCGGGCCGTCGGACGCGGTCACGAGGCCCTCGATCTGCAGAGGAGGCCACGCCGGCCGGGGGACGACGACCCGGAGCGAGGCGGGGAGGCCGGGCCCCGCCGGGGCGTAACAGAAATCGAGCGACGGCACGTACTGCGCGGGTATCCCTCTCGCCGCGAGGTGGATCGCCAGCTCCAGGTTGGATGTGTAATACCAGAGCGTGTAATTGTTGATGTCGCCGGTCGAATCCGGTGGGACGATCACGGCACCGATCTGGACGATCGTGCCGGCCCGGAGACGCCCCCCGTTCACCGCGATGCCGCCACAACGCGCGGTCCGCACGACGATTGGTGTGACGGGCCCTCCCTCGCCGACGGGGATGAACGCGCTCGGGATGAGCGCCCTCATCTCGTCCGTCGACACCAGTCCGACTCCGATGCTCTCGACGCAGTCTGTGAATTCGACGCCGAGGCCGCGATCCTCGCCGGCCCGGGCCGATGTGGCTGCGAGCAGCATCGCGGCCCACGAGGTCGCGATCAGGCCTCCGCGCAACACAATCCTGACGCTCCGATCGAAGGCGTTCAACATGGCCCACCGGTCCATTTCTTCGAAAGGGATCCGATCTGGTTGAGACACGGCTCAGCGGCATTCGCACGCGCGTTGATCGAATTGCAGAATGCCATGGAATCACGACGGATCGCGATCCGCAAGAATATGCTAGTCCTCGTCCACGGGATTCGGGAGATCCACGCGTCGGACGCCGCCGGGGATCGCGCGCGGCGCGGGTCGACGGCTCGGCCGTGACGGGGCGACACGGCCGCGTCACCTCGGAGATGGGCTGCGGCTCCGGAAGATCTCGATCTCGAGCCGCTGGCCGAGCTTGAGGGGCGTCGCTTCGAGCAGGGCGATCTTGACGAGAAGGACGCGGGTGTCGACGGGGCGGGATGGGTCCTCGGGCCGGAGCTGCCGTCCGACGACCGCATCGGGGATCTCCTCGACTCTCCCGCACCATTCGCATCCCGGGAATCCCTCCGCGGTGACCCTGGCTTCGGAACCCAGGGCGATGCCACCGATGTCCACCTCATCGACCTCGGCCTCGACGCGGACGCGCCCCAGGTCGGCGATGACGGCAATTCGGGCGCTCGCGCCCACGGCCTCGCCAGGGTGGGCCGACCGCGCGATCACGGTCCCGTCGATGGGCGACGTGATGTGAGTCTTGGCGAGAAGAGCCTCATGGCGGCTTCTCGAGGCCATCGCCGCCCGTCGCCGCGCGTACGCCGTGTCGAGGCCCCTCTGATTCGTCTCGAGCTCGAGCTCGCTGGCGGCGTGCCGGGTGACGAGTCCCAGGGTGCGCCGGACCTCCCGCCGGTAGAATCGGATTTCGGCCTCGGCCTCGTCGATCCGCGCGGCGGCCTCCGCGCATGCGGCGGCCAGCTCCGTGGAACTGAGCTCCGCAATCAGGTCGCCCTTTCGGACGATCGACTTCTCCCGCACCGGGAGGCCGATGATCATTCCGGGGAGTTCCGTGGCGACGACGACCTCGGCATCGGGGTAGGTGACGAGTCGCCCTTCCGCGAGGACGGCCTCGGGCCGGAGCCTCTCGGGATCCGGGCCGGCGGCGGCGACTTGGCGGTCCTTCGGTTCCGCCGGCGGGAACGTCGCAGGTAGCCAGCCGGCGTGGACGGCCTGCCAGATCGCGAGGAAGGTCAGCGCAAGTCCCACGACCGGCCAGAGGATCTTCGTGGACATGTTCGGATCACCTACTCAATAAGGCAACCGTCCTGGATCTGCATGACGCGATCCGCAACGACACGCGCCTTCGGGTCGTGCGAGACGATCAGGATCGCGCGGTCCTCGTCCTTCGCCAGGCGTTGGAACAACTCGAGCACCCGACCGGCCAGTCTCGGATCGATGTTCGCGGTCGGTTCGTCGGCCAGGATGATCGCCGCTTCCCCCGCCAGGGCTCGCGCGATCGCCACGCGTTGCTTCTGCCCGCCCGAGAGGTCACGCGGCCTCGCCCGGCGCCGATCCGACATCTCCACGGCCTCGAGCAGCCGCCCCGCTTCTCGGCGTGCCGAGGAACCCGTGATCCCCTTGATGTTGAGCGCGTATTCGACGTTCTCCATGGCGGTCAACGCGGAGAAGAGGTTGAATTGCTGGAACACGAAGCCGATCGATCGCTGCCGCAATCCCGGGAGCCTGGCCGGCCGCCGCGGATCGACCTGCTCGCCCTCGACGACCACCCGGCCGGATGTCGGGGTCAGCAGGCAGCCCAGGATGAACAGCAGGGTGGTCTTCCCCGACCCGGAGGGCCCCTCGAGGATGGCCACCTCACCGCGCTCGAGCTCGAGGGAGATTCCCCTCAGGACGGGGACCTGTTCCCTCCCCTCGACGAAGCTCTTGGTCACCAGATGTGCCTCGAGGACGGCCATGTTGGGACCCTCGATCAGGTGCGGAAGACGACGGCCGGGTCGAGCCCGGCGATCTTGCGGAACGAGATCAACGAGGCCGCCAGGCACAGGACGATGGCCCCGACGAGGACATCCCCGATGAGCATCGGCGGGATGACCAGCCTCAGGGCCAGGGCGGCGAGCAGCGGCCGGATGGCATGGGCCAACGTGACCCCCACGAGGAAGCCGACGACGGCGGAGGTCGTCGCCTGGCGGGCGATGACGCGGTAGATGTCGGCGTTTCGGCCCCCGATCGCCTTGACGATCGCGAACTCCTTGAAGTGCTCGATCGTCGCCGTATACGAGGTCTGGGCCACCACGACCACGCCGACCAGGCACCCGAGGAAGACGGTCATGTACATGCTCAGGCCGAGCCCCGTGTTCTGTACCCAGTAATCTCGGGACCGCGCGGCCCACTCCCGGCCGGTCCGCACGTCGTTGTACGGCAGCCTCCGGCGGATCTCCGCGCGGACCGCCTCGACGTCGGCGCCCGGGGCCAGCTTCACCAGGATGTACGTGGTCCGCCGCCGCAGGTCCAGGGGAGCCAGGGCCTGTGCCACGCGGTAGTCGAGGAATGCGATCGGGTTGGTGGTGAAGGAGCGGGCCTCGCGGGTCAGCCCGATGATCTTGAGGCGGAGCCCCAGGAATTCGCGATGGTCTCCCACGGCGAACGGCCCGAATCGCCGCGCCGCCGATTCGTCGACGAACACGTAGCGGCCCCGGCGGAGGTCGGCCGGGTCGCCCGAGACGACGTTCCACGGGAATCGCCATCGCCGGAAATCCTCGAGGCCGTATACGATCACCGCCTCCTTGGCCCCGCTGGGCAGGGCCACCGTCACGAACCAGACGATCAGGTTGTCGGCCCGCCCGACACCCGGCACCGATCGGACGCGATGGACGTAGAGCTCGGGGAAGGTGTTGGCGAAGTCGATGTTCGGTGTGTTCCTCGCGGTTACCCACAGGTCCGCATCCAGCCGCTCGATCGTGATCGAGGCGCTCTCCAGCATGCCCAGGAAGATCCCCACCTGGACGATGACCAGCATGACCGCGAACGCGACGCCCGAGACGGTCGTCAGGAACCGGGTCTTGTCGTCGAGCAGGATCTTCGTCGCCAGGTCGACCATCGGGAGGGCCTCGACGACGGCGCACGACGGGGTCAAGGCTGCCACGAAGGGGCCCGAAACGACCCGTCGACGGGGTCCCGACCAGTGCGTCGAGGAGTCGGCGGACGGCCCGATTCGATCGGTCTGGATCAAGTCGAATCCTTGCGCCGGCTCGAATCAATTCGATGTTGTTTTTTTACAACGAGTCTGCGGAATCGACGGATTTGAATCCAAGAAAGACGCTTGACATTCAGAGTGCCACATGCTTGTTTAGGTGGGCGCCCGGTGATTGTGTTCAAGGTTGCTGGTCCTCTTTGGTCGTGTCCACCGGGCTGATCGTTAACGATGCAATGACGTGGTTGATGGCCGGAGTGCCATCCCCTCTCCCCGACTCGTTTCGCGAGTGGCCCACCCACTCATCGGCGAGGTCGAGCGCCTCGCGCCCGCTGCTGCGAAGTGTGCCGTCTCCGTCGCGTTTCTTCAGCTAACGTCAGGCACGAGGCGTCGTGGCGGCTCCCATTTCGGCATCGGGCTCGTTGGGGGAGCCCTGTCGTCAACGCCATGGCGGACGTTCTCCGAGCAACCGACGAAACGTCGGAATGCAGGGGTGCGCCCCCGCCGGGCATCTGCAACATCGCGGCGAACGACTCGGGATACAGATCGAGGATTAGTGATATAAGAACCTGAGTGTGTAGTGGGTGTCGGCCGAATCCTCGTAGCTTCGATTCAGGAGGTGAGCGATGTCATGGCGAGTTTTGCGACGATTGGCGTTCTGGGGCATCGGCGCCGGAGTCATGGCGTGTGCCCTGTCGGTGGAGAGTCGGGCGGCGGGGAGCCTGACGGTCAACCCCGGGTATGACCTGTTCACGTCGACTGAGGGGACGACCTTCCCTGGGCTCGGCGATCTCGTCGGCGTGCCGCTTGGGACCTACGACTTCGGCACCGGCGCCGTCGGGGTCGGCGATGCCGACACGATCGTCCATCGCCTCAGCGAGGTGACCGTGGCGGCGATCGGCGACACGGGGACGACGCGCCTGGAACTGCTGGCGCTCCAGCTCATGACCGCGGCGCCGGTCGATTTCGGCGGACTTGGCCTCGATAATTACTTCGTCACCCTGCAGTCGGCGCGTGGCGGGCCGGCTTCGCTCGGCTCGATGGACATCACGTTTACCAGCCTTGAGGGGGGGACGTTCACGTCGTTCTTCGACGTCTTCTTTGACATCCGAAAGGGCTCCCTCGACGGCCCCATCGTCTTCTCGGATGAGCTCACACTGACGAACTCCGGCGCCGACTGGACGCGCACTCCTCCGCCTGGCGCCATCCTGATCGACGGGATCAACCATTTCCTGAACGGAACGGACAACGCCACCGACTTCTGGCCCGTGACGCCCTTCGTGGAGCAGCATCCCAGCGGCGCCAAGCACGAGGTCACGGTTGCGTCGGTCCCCGAGCCCGGTTCCCTGGTGATGGGCACCACGGCGCTGGTCGTCGGGCTGGTGATCCTCCGATCGCGGCAGCGGCCCTGATATCGAGGACGAAGGGACGGCCGGAGGGGCCGGCCGCGGCCGAGTTCCCCCGGGCGGCCCGTCGAGAGGTGGTGCAATCCAGCCGGCGTGTGAGGTTCATCGTGAGATGGCTCCGCAAGCGTGTCTTCGGCATCGATCCCGAGGAGACCTCGTTCGCCCGCCGCGGTTTTCGAGGCGGCGACAAGCGGATCGAGGAGCATCTCCAGGGTGTCGGCCGCCGCTTCCTCCGCGGCTATCACGCGGCGCTCGAGGGGGATCGTCTCGAACTCCTGGCCGGCCGGCTCGATGAGGTCGATGCGGAGGATCGGGGCTTCGCCTACGAGGGCGCGGCGATGGGACTCTGCCTCCTCGATCACCTGACCCCCTGGAGGCGCGACCGCCTGGCGGCGTTCCTCGCCGGCCCCGGCGCCGCCCACGCCTACATGATCCACGTCGGGGCGGGTTGGGCCCTGGCGCGGCTCCGCCGACGGGTCGGCCGCGCCCTGTCGCGATTCGATCCCCTCTTGCGATGGCTGGTGGTGGACGGCTACGGGTTCCATCAGGGTTACTTCCGATGGCGGGAGCACGTCGATCTCCAGCAGGTCCCGGCCCACCTCTCCGGTTACGCGAGAAGGGCCTTCGACCAGGGGCTGGGCCGGAGCCTCTGGTTCGTCGATGGGGCCGATGCCGCCCGGATCTCGGCGTCGATTGGCCTGTTCCCGCAAGAGCGGCAGGCCGACCTGTGGAGCGGCATCGGGCTGGCGTGCGCCTACGCCGGAGGGGTGGCCGACGCGACGATCTCACGCCTGAAGTCGAAGGCCGGGACCCATGGTGCGAATCTGGCGCAGGGCGCGGCCTTCGCGGCCAAGGCGCGCGAGCGGGCCGGCAATCCCGCGCCCCGGACGGAGCTGGCCTGCCGGCTGCTCTGCGACCTGCCGGCCGGCGAGGCCGCCCGGCTCACGGATGATGCCCTGGCCGACCTGCCGGCGGACGGCCAGGTCCCCGCATACGAGGCATGGAGGCGGCGCATCCGGGCCCAACTGGGCGGCAAGGAGACGGCGCGACGATGACGACGCTGGGAAGCATCCTCCGCGGCCATGCGGCACGCCTGACCGCCCTGGCGATCATCCTCCCCCTGTACGGCCTGGCGCGGCAGCCCGAGTCGTCGGGCACCGAGCTATCGCGCCTCGCGGGGCGGTTCCGGTTCGTCCGCCGACCTCTCCCCGAACCTCCGGGCGATCTCTCGCGGATCGTCCGCCCGGTCCATCCCAGCCTGAAGCGGATCGAGTCGTGGATCTCCTCGGTCGGCGCATCGGTCGCGCTCAATGACCTGGACGGCGACGGCCTGCCCAACGATGTCGCCTACGTGGACACGCGGGCCGACCGGGTCGTGATCGGGCCGGCCCCTGGCACTGGCGGGCGGTTCGAGCCTTTCGTCCTGGGTCCAGAGCCTTTGCGCCACGACCCGGCCACGATGGCCCCCATGGGCTGCCTGCCCGGTGATCTCAATGAGGACGGCCTGATGGACATCCTGGTCTACTACTGGGGGCGTCCGCCCGTCGCATTCTTGCGGAAGCACGAGGGGGGACAGGCCGGGCGGCTCGCCAGGACAGGCTACGTGGCACGGGAGATCGCGCCGGAGGGAGGCCGATGGTTCACCAATTCCGCCACGCTGGCCGATCTGGATGGCGACGGCCATGCCGACCTGATCGTCGGCAACTACTTCCCCGACGATGCCCATGTCCTGGACGCCCGGGCGGGGGGCGTGGAGGAGATGCAGCATTCGATGTCCCGCGCCGACAACGGCGGGCGCAAGCACCTGCTCCGCTGGGTTGACGCCGTGGGGGGGCCTGAGCCGACGGTCCGATTCGCGGACGTCGAAGGGGCGCTCGACGACCTTGGGGGGTACGGCTGGACGCTGGCCGTCGGAGCGGCGGATCTCGACGGCGACCTCCTGCCCGAGATCTACCTTGCCAACGACTTCGGCCCCGACCGGCTGCTGCACAATCGGTCCCGGCCCGGCGAGTTCCGCTTCTCCCTCCTGGAGGGACGGAGGACGCTCGCAACGCCCAGCTCCAAGGTCCTTGGCCGTGACTCCTTCAAGGGAATGGGTGTCGACTTCGGCGACCTGAACGGCGACGGGATCCTTGACATCTTCGTGAGCAACATCGCCGCCGACTATGCGCTGGAGGAGAGCCATTTCGCCTTCCTGGGCACCGGCGAGCTGGGGCGGATGGGAGAGGGCGTCGCCCCGTTCCATGACGAGAGCGAGCGGCTCGGCCTGTCGCGCAGCTCGTGGGGCTGGGACGCGAAGCTCGCCGATTTCGACAACGACGGGGGCCCTGAGGTGATTCAGGCCCTCGGCTTCGTCCGAGGGACGGTCGATCGCTGGCCCGAGCTGCAGGAGCTGGCGATGGGCAACGACGTGTTCCTGCAAGATCCTCGGAACTGGCCTAGGTTCCAGCCCGGCGACGACCTCTGCGGCCATCCTCGCAATCTCTTCGCCGTTCGTGACGGCGGGGGGCGCTACCGGGACATCGCCTCGAGCCTGGGGCTGGAGGAGCCGGGCGTGAGCCGGGGGATTGCCGTCGCCGACATCGACGGCGACGGCAGGCTCGAATTCGCGGTCGCGAATCAATGGGCCCCCTCGTCGCTCTACGTCAACGAGGGCTCGCCCGCCGGTGCGTTCCTGGGACTGCACCTCCTGTTGCCGGTGGACCGGAGCCGGGACGGGCCGACCCGATCCCGGCCCGGCCATCCGGGCGTCGACATCTCCGGGCGTCCCGCGCTCGGGGCCGCCGCCCTCGTCGAGCTGCCCGACGGGCGCACGCTGAGAGGCCAGGTCGACGGCGGCAACGGCCACTCGGGGAAGCGAAGCTCCGATCTGCACTTCGGGCTTGGCCCGCTCACGCCCGGGAGCGTGCTCAGGGTCGAGCTGAGCTGGCGTGACTCCGAGGGCCGGGTCCGTCGCGAGACGCTTCAGCTCGCCCCCGGCTGGCACAGCGTCCTCCTGAGAGGTCCTCAACGGGTGGTGGACTAACCAATGCCAGCTTCCAACGGATCGCCGAGCCTGCCGGGACGCCTGCCCGCGCTGCGTCGCTTCGCCGCGGCCATCACCATCCTGAATCTCCTTGGGCATCTCGTCCTCGGCTTCGAGCAATCGTGGGCGCAGCCGCTGGTGGCGGTCGCGACGGCTTACGGCGTGGAGTTGCTGCTCGAGGCCGTGGGTGCCTGGGCCGAACGTCGACCGCCCCGGTTCCTCGGCGGGGGGCTGGCGCTCGTCGATTTCCTGCTCCCGTCGCACATCACCGGGCTGGCGATCTCGATGCTCCTCTACGCGAACGATCGTCTCTGGCCGATCGCCTTCGCGGCGGCGGTCGGCGTCGGCTCGAAGGTGCTGGTCCGCGTCCCCGTCGGGCGCGGGGCCCCCCATTGCCTCAACCCGTCGAACACGGGGATCGCCGTCACGCTGCTGCTGTTCCCCTGGGTCGGGATCGCCCCGCCCTACCAGTTCACGGAGAACCTCGAAGGGATGGGCGACTGGATCCTGCCGATGGTCATCGTCGTGTCGGGGACCTTCCTGAACACCCGGTTCACCGGGAAGCTGCCGCTGATCCTGGGATGGCTCGGCGGCTTCTTCACCCAGGCGGCGGTGCGGAGCCTGCTCCTCGGCACGCCGCTCGTGGCCGCTTGCCTGCCGGCCACGGGGATGGCCTTCCTGCTATTCACGTTCTACATGGCCACCGACCCGGCGACGACTCCGACCGGGACGCGCGACCAGTTCGCCTTCGGAGCGGCGATCGCCGGGGTGTACGGCCTGTTGATGGCGGCACACGTGGTGTTTGGCCTGTTCTTCTCGCTGCTGGCGGTCTGCTCGATTCGGGGCGTGTGGCTGTTGCTGCTCGCCGCGCTGCGGGCGCCGGCGCCGTCGGCCGTGTCGTCGGTCGCGCCGTCGTCGTTGCCCGGCCGCCCCGTGATCGCACGGACGTCGTTATTAGAAGTGATGGAGTGAGCATGTCACAGGCCATCGCCCTGGTCGGTCTTGGCTGCGTCTACCCCGACGCGTGTTCGCCCGTCGAGCTCTGGGAGAACGTGCTGGCGGGGCGACGCGCGTTCCGTCGCCTGCCCCCGGAACGGCTCCGGGCGGAGGATTACTGGTCGGCCGACCGCGCCGCCGCCGATCGGACCTATTCGGTCCAGGCCGCGCTGATCGAGGGCTACGAGTTCGACCGCGTCGGCTTCCGGGTCTCGGGGGAGAGCTACCGGACGGCGGACCTGGCGCACTGGCTGGCGCTGGACGTGGCCGCGAGGGCCCTGAAGGAGGCCGGGTTCGAAGGGGGGCGCGGCCTGCCGCGCGACGCCACCGGCGTGTTCCTGGGGAACACGCTGACCGGGGAGTTCTCGCGGGCACAGGCGCTGCGGCTCCGCTGGCCCTATGTCGGCCGGGTGGTCGAATCCGCCCTGAGCCGAGAGGGTTGGCCGCCGGAGCGTCGGCGGGACTTCCTGGGGCGGCTCGAGGTGCAATTCAAGGCGCCGTTCCCCCCCGTGTGGGAGGAGACCCTGGCCGGGGGCCTCTCGAACACCATCGCGGGCCGGATCTGCAACCATTTCGACTTCAAGGGGGGTGGCTACACGGTCGACGGGGCATGTGCATCCTCGCTGCTGGCGGTGGGCCATGCCTGCTCGGCCCTGGCCGCGGGCGACCTTGACGTCGCGCTCGCGGGCGGGGTCGACCTGAGCCTCGACCCGTTCGAGCTGGTCGGATTCGCCAAGGCCGGGGCGCTGGCCGAGGACGCGATGCGGGTCTATGACGCGCGAGCCGCCGGGTTCTGGCCGGGCGAGGGTTGCGGGGTCGTGGTGCTGATGAGGCTCGTCGATGCGATGGCTCGGCGCCTGCGGGTGATCGCGACCATCCGGGGCTGGGGTATCTCGTCCGACGGCCGGGGGGGGATCACGCGCCCGGAAGTCGAGGGGCAGCTCCTCGCGATCCGCCGGGCCTACCGCCGGGCCGGCTTCGGGATCGAGACGGTCTCCTACTTCGAGGGGCACGGCACCGGGACCGCTGTCGGCGACGCGACCGAGCTTCGTGCGTTGGGCCGCGCGATCCGCGAGGCCGCGGCCGAAGGCCCCCCGGCCGTCGTCGGCTCGATCAAGGCCAACATCGGCCACACCAAGGCCGCGGCTGGCGTCGCGGGGCTGATCAAGGCGGCCACGGCCCTCGACGCCCAGCTCCTGCCGCCGACCACGGGCTGCGAGCAGCCCCATCCCGAGCTGACGGCCGACTCTCCGCCGCTTCGAATCCTGAAGAAGGGCCGGCCCTGGCCCGCCGACCGGCCGCTCCGGGCGGGCGTCAGCGCCATGGGCTTCGGGGGGATCAACGTCCACATCGTTCTCGAGTCGCCCGCCGGGGAGCGGCGTACGGGCATCCGGCCCCGCGAGGCGGCCGCGCTTCGCTCGGCCCAGGATGCGGAACTCTTCCTCCTGGGCGCGAAAGACAATGAAGGCCTGAGGGCCCGCGTCGATCATCTCCTGGCCTTCGCCCCGCGGCTGTCGCTGGCCGAGATGACCGACCTGGCGGCCCACCTGGCCGGTGAACTCGAAGAACGATCCGCCCGAGCGGCGATCGTGGCGTCGCGGCCCGATCAGCTTGCGTCGCGACTCGCGGCGCTGCGGGATCGGCTGCGAGTCGAGGACGCGCCCGAGGGCCGGGTCGAGCCGCGCTCCGGCGTCTTCCTCGGCATGGGCGCAACGCCGCCCCGCATCGCGTTCCTCTTCCCCGGCCAGGGCTCCCCGGCGACGCTCGACGGCGGGGCCTGGACCCGGCGATTCCCGGCCGCGGCAGCCCGCTACAGCCTCGCGATGCTCCCCGCGCGGGGCGACGTCCGCTCGACCGACCTGGCACAGCCGGCGATCGTCGCCGCGTCCCTGGTCGCGCTCGGCATCCTCCGCGAAACGGGGGTCGAGGCCGAGGTCGCCGTGGGCCATAGCCTGGGCGAGCTGGTCGCGCTCCACTGGGCCGGGAGCTTCGATGCCGACGCCGCGCTGCGGATCGCGACGGCCCGGGGGAGGGCCATGGCCGATCTCCCCGAGGGGGGCGGCGCGATGGCCAGCATCGGGGCGGAACGAGTCGAGGTCGAGGCCCTCCTCAATGGCGAGCCCGTCGTGATCGCCGGCCTGAACGCCCGGCGTCAGACGGTCGTCTCGGGGGCCGAGGACGCGGTGAACGCGGTTGCCGAGAAGGCCCGCCGGCGCGGATTCGCGGCGACCCGGCTGCCGGTCTCGCACGCCTTCCACTCGCCGATGGTGGCCAGCGCCGTCGGGCCGCTGGCGCGGGCCCTCGCTCGCGAGCCTGTCGGGACGTTGGAGCGGACCGTCATCTCGACCGTGACCGGTGCTCGACTCGCCCGCGACGTCGACGTCCGCGACCTGCTCGTCCGGCAGGTGACCGGCCCGGTCCGGTTCCTGGAGGCGATGGACGAGGCGGCCCCGGGGGTCGACCTCGGGATCGAAGTCGGGCCGGGCCGCGTGCTGACGGGGCTGGCCGGCGAGCTCTTCCCGGCGCCGGTCGTATCCGTCGAGGCCGGCTCGGAGTCCCTGGCCGGGCTGCTGACCGTTCTCGGGGCGGCCTTCGCCCTCGGGGCCGCGGTCAATCCGGCTCCACTGTTCAAGGACCGACTGACGCGGCCCTTTCCGATCCCGTGGTCGCCGCGCTTCTTCATCAATCCTTGCGAACTGGCCCCGCTCCCCGAGCTGATGGCGGATTCGCCCATTGGCCGGGATGCTCCCCTGCCCCCGGTCGAGTCGCCCGCGGTCGCCCCTCGCCGCGGGCCCACGGAGTCGGTCCTCGACCTGGTCCGTCGTCGGCTGGCGGCCCGGGCCGAGTTGCCCATGCTGTCCGTGCGGGAGGACAGCCGGCTGCTGAGCGACCTGCACCTGAACTCGATCACGGTGGGAGAGCTCGTGGCCGAGCTGGCCCGCGACGTGGACGTGGCGCCTCCGGTCGCGATGGGCGCGTATGCCAACGCTTCGGTCGCGGAGGTCGCGGGTGTTCTTGAGGATCTCGTCCGCGCGGGAGGCGGCGGGCATGAGGGACGGTCCGAGCCGTCCTGCCGCGGGGTCGCCACCTGGTTCCGGGCGTTCGCCCCCGTCCTGATCGAGCGGCCCATGGCGCGGCCGCGATCCGCCGGGCCATCGGGTCACTGGCAAGCGATCGCCGCCGGGCCCTGCGACTCGCTGGCGCGAGAGCTCGCGGAAGCCCTGTCCCGCGCGGGGGCCGGCAAGGGTCTGGTGACCTGCTTTCCTCCGGAGCCAGACGAGATCCACGTCGGGCTCTTGCTGCAAGCGGCAAGGGCCCTCCTGGCGGAGCCGGAGATGAGCCGGTTCGTGCTCGTCCAGCATCAGGGCGGAGCCGCCTCGTTCGCCCGCACCGTCCAGCAGGAGCTCCCGCGGCTGGCAACCCGCGTGGTGGACCTGCCATTCGGTGACCCCCGATCGTTGGAATGGGTCGTCGCCGAGGCACGGGCGGCTTCCGTGCCCGGATTTTCCGAGGTTCGCTATGACCGTCACGGCCGGCGCCTGGAGCCCGCCTTGCGCCCGCTCCCTCCGATCGGGGATGCCCCGTGCGTCCCGCTGACTCCCGACGACGTCCTGCTCGTGACCGGGGGTGGCAAGGGGATCGCCGCGGAGTGCGGCCTGGCGCTCGCGCGGGAATCGGGCGTCCGCCTCGCCCTGATGGGCCGCTCGGACCCGTCCTCCGACCGGGACCTCGCGGCCAACCTCGAGCGGATGGCCGCGTCGGGCGTCGTCTTCCGCTACGTCGCGGCCGACGTCGCGGACGCGGACGCCGTGCGGGCGGCCGTTCGCCGGGCGGAGTCCGCGCTCGGGCCGATCACATCCGTCCTGCACGGGGCCGGGATCAACGTACCCCGGCTCCTCCCCGCGCTGGACGAAGCGGCCTTCACGCGGACGCTCGCGCCCAAGATCCGGGGCATGCGGAACATCCTCGCCGCCATCCCGGGGGACCGCCTCAGGCTGCTGGTGACATTCGGCTCGATTATCGCGCGGACGGGGATGGAAGGCGAGGCCGACTATGCCGTTTCGAACGAATGGCTGGCGCGGCTCACCGAGCGATTCCAGGAGCGGCATCCGGCCTGCCACTGCCTTGCGCTCGAGTGGTCCGTCTGGGCGGGCCTTGGCATGGGGGATCGGCTGGGGCGGGTCGAGTCCCTGGTCGGGCGGGGCATCACGGCCATCCCGCCGGATGAGGGCGTCTCCCTTTTCCGTCGCCTGGTGTCTGTCCGCCAGTCGGCGGTCTCGCTCGTGGTCGCGGGCCGATTCGGGAACCGCCCGATCCTGCCGCTGGAAGGGGCGGACCTTCCCCTGCTTCGGTTCCTGGAGGAACCCCGGGTGGACTATCCCGGCGTGGAGCTGATCGCGGACGCGACCCTCTCGCCGGACACGGACCCTTACCTCGACGATCACGTCTTCCGCGGTGAACGTCTCTTCCCCGCGGTGATGGGCCTTGAGGCCATGGCGCAGGTCGCGATGGCCTTGCTTCGGACGACCGAGCCCCCCGTCTTCGAGGATGTGCGGTTCGACCGTCCCGTCGTCGTGTCCGAGGGTCAGCCGGCCGTGATCCGGATCGCGGCCCTGGTCACGGAGCCGGGTCGGGTCGATGTGGTGCTTCGATGTCACTCGACGGCGTTCCAGCTCGATCATTTCGGGGCGACCTGCCGGTTCGGCGTCGAGCGCGGGCCTCGATCCGATGAGGGGCCGAGCCTCGATCGGGACGAGGACCCCCCTGCCCTCTCGATCGAGCCGCAGTCGGAACTCTACGGGCATCTCCTCTTCCAGGGCGGACGATTTCGCCGCCTCAAGGGATACCGACGGCTTCGGTCGAAGGGGTGCACGGCCATGATCGCCGGCGCCGGTGTGGAGGAATGGTTCCGCGGCTATCTCCCGGCCGAGCGAGTGCTCGGCGATCCCGGCGTGCGGGATGCCGCGGTCCACGCGGTCCAGGCTTGCATGCCCCAGGCGACCATCCTCCCCATCGGCGTCGACCGGATCGTGCCCGGCAGCTCTCCCCTGGGCGGCCCATGCCTCGTGACGGCGACGGAGCGCTCCGACCGAGGGGACGTGCTGGTCTACGACCTGGAGATGATCGACGAGGACGGCCAGTTCCTGGAGCGCTGGGAGGGACTGGCCTTGCGCGTGGTCGAGCGAGGCGAACCCAGTGCCGACTGGCCGGAGCCCCTGCTGGGCCCTTACCTGGAGCGGCGGATGAGATCGCTCGTCCCCGGGTGGCAAGTCGCGGTGGGGATCGAGCGCGACGTCCGGCCTGGCCGCCGCGACCGGAGCGATGGGCTCCTGCGCCGCCTTCGCGGCGATTCCTCGCCGATCGCGAGGCGCCCGGACGGCAAGCCCGAGGTCGCCGGCGGCGGGGCTTCGGCGTCACACGCAGGGGGCCTGACGCTCGGAGTCACGGGGCCGGGCACGATCGCGTGCGACCTGGAGTCGTGCTCGCCGCGCCCGGCCTCGGCCTGGCGCGACCTGCTGGGTCCGGATCGCTGGGACCTCGCGCGGCTCATCGTTCGCGAGAGCCGCGAGCCGGAGGACCTCGCCGCGACCCGAGTGTGGGTCGCGGCCGAGTGCCTGATCAAGGCCGGCGCGGAGCCGGCGGCCCCCCTCGTGTTGAGGCCGCCGGTCGACGGCCGGGCCGTGCTGATGGGCTCGGGACGCTTCCTGATCGCGACGTTCGTCCTTCCCGACCGGGGCGGGAAGGAGCCCTGGGTTGTGGGACTGCTGACGAGGCCCGACGATGCACGCGTATGAATACCGACACGTCGTGGGGTTCGAGGAAACCAACCTGGTCGGGAATGTCTATTACGTGAACCACCTGCGATGGCAGGGGCGGTGTCGCGAGTTGTTCCTGCGGGACCACGCCCCCGGCATCCTCGCCGAGATGGGACGCGGCCTCGCCTTCGTCACCGTCCACGTCCACTGCGACTACTTCCAGGAGCTGCACGCCCTGGACGAGATCACGATCCGGATGGAGCTGGCGTCGCAGTCTCAGAATCGATTGTCGATGCGATTCGAGTACTTCCTGGCCATCGACGGCCGGGAAGAGCTCATCGCCCGCGGCGAGCAGCAGATTGCCTGCATGCGCCGTGAAGGCCCCAGGATGGTGCCGGTCCCGCTCCCCGCGGAATTGCAGGAAGCGCTCCGCCTGTTCGCCTCGGCCCGCCCGTAGCATGCTGTGCGAAGGCCGGGCGACCCGGCCCTCCCGCGGCGAGCGGTCATCCGACCCGGGACCTTGGGCCGGCGGCCGATCACCGATCGCTCAGTCCGCCAGGAGCTTCATGGCCTCGGCGGCGACGGCGCGGCTGACGCGGCCCCGGAAGAAACACGCCTCGCGATCGGCCCGCGCCTTCTCCATCTCGGCCTTCGCCCGGTCGCGGTCCCCCAGCTTCTTGAAGGCCAGCGCGAGGTGGAGCCTGGCGGCCTCGTCCCATTCGTGATCCTCCCGAGGGGCGGCGAAGAACCGTTCGAGCGACTCTCGGGCCGCCGCGAACTCGCCGTTCTCGCAGAGGATGATGCCGTAATACGACCACGGAAAATCCGGCCCCCGGGGGACCTGGCGGAGGCACGCGAGCCCCCGGGCCGGGTCGCGGATCGCCGGATCGGGGCAGAAGGCCACCAGATCCGCGAGCTGCCCCGATGCCGCGACGCCGAATGGGGTGGATCGGAGCGACTCGAGGATCTCGACGGCGCGGCGGAAGAGGCGGCCGGCCGCGGCCCGGTCGGCTTCCCAGCGTCGGAAGCCCTCGATCGTGAGCCACTCCACCAGCTTGGTGCGGTCCGACGGGGCGGCGGATTCGCGGGCCGCGAGCTCCTCCAGGACGGCAATCCCATGCCGCATGACCCGGTCCGCCTCCTGAGGACGGCCGAACTGGTCCAGATCCCCGGCCACCTGCGGGATGGTGGTCAGACGAGTGGCGATGAGGTGCCAGTCCTTCTGCGTCCGCGCCCGATCGCAGAGGTCCATCCGCTCGCGGGCCAGGTCCCAGTAGCGGTCCACCGCGCCGTGGCGACGAAGCAGGAGCCTTCCATACCGGAAGCTCGCCTCGTTGTAATACCGATACCGCTCGGGATCGTCGGGATACCGGTTGACGAGCTCCCGGTTCGTGGCCAGCGACTGCTCCAGCAGCGGCTCGGCCTCCTCGCCCCGGCCGATATCGACGAGGTCCGCCGCGAGCCGGCCGCGGAAGTTGGCGAGCTCGGCGGCGTACGCATCCAGGTGCGGGTATCGCGAGGCGGCCTCCTCGGTCGCCCGGACGGCCTCCGCATGGTGGTTCATCATCTCATCCGTCCGGCCCGCATCGTGTGCCAGGCCGGCGAGCTGCATGCAGGCGTAGGCGTAGTGGAGGGCGAAAACGGGGCGGTCCGGGTGCTCCAGCCTGAGGCGCTCGAGGGTCCGCATGGCTCGGCGAGCGACCCGCTCGGAGTGCCCGAGTTCCCTCAGGGAGTGCAGCACGGTCCCCATCTGGAGAGTCGCATAGGCGAACTGGCCCTCCTCGTCGGGCGAGCCGGGGAGGTCCGGAACTCGTTCGAAGACATCCAGGCCGTTGATGATCGCCTCCCGCTCGACCTCCGAGAGCAACGCCGGATGGAGCGCGAGCTTGCTGGTCGCCTCGGCGCTGAAGGCCAGGGCGGCGAGGAGCGTACGGCCGCGGAGATCGGCCGCGCGCACGGATTCGGCGAGCTCGGCCCGCTGGGCCTCGGCGCGGCGCCAGAAGATCGTGATCAGTGTGAGCATCGCGGCGACGAGGACGATCGACATGGCCGATGGCGCGGCCACGGCCGGGTTGCGGCGGGCCCAGCGGGCGAGCCGGGCGAGGCGTCCGACGGGCCGGGCCGCGACCGGGCGGCCCTGGCGGAAGGCGTCGAGGTCGTCGGCGAGGTCGTCGGCGGTGGCGTAGCGGCGGCCCGGGTCCTTCTCCAGGCACTTGAGGCAGATCGTCTCGATGTCCTTGGGGAGGCCGCGGCGGAGCCGGCCGGGGGGGACGGGCTCCTCGTCGCGGACGAGGAGGAGCGTCTCGTAGGGAGAGGCCCCCCTGAAGGGAGGCCGGCCGGTCAGGAGCTCGTAGAGGACCGCGCCCAGCGCATAGATGTCGGCCCGGGGGCCGGCGTCGCGACTGCGGCCGAGGGCCTGCTCCGGGGCCATGTAGCTGGGCGTCCCGAGCACCGCATGGGTGGGGGTCCGACCGAGGTCCGCGCCCTCGCGCTTGGCCATCCCGAAGTCGGACACCCTGGGCGTCCCGATCGGCCCCGGGGCCGGCGGCCCGTCGAGGAGGATATTGCCGGGCTTCAGGTCGCGGTGGATCACGCCGGCTCCGTGGGCGTACTGGACCGCCCCGGCCACGGCCCCGACCAGGCGGGCCGCCTCGCCCGGAGGCAGCGGCGTGCCGTCGAGCCGGTCGGCGAGCGACCCGCCGGGGAGATACTCCATCGCGTAATAGGGGAGCCCCCTCTCCTCTCCCACCGCCAGCACGGTCACGAGGTTGGGATGGCGGAGGTTGGCCGCGGCGCGGGCCTCGCCGAGGAACCAGGCGTGCTCGGACGCACTCGCCAGGGACCCGCCGCGGAGGACCTTCATCGCGACCGTCCGTCCGGTGACCGTCTCGGTCGCGCGGTAGACGACCCCGCAGCCCCCCCGGCCGATCTCCGCCAGGTCCGCGAAGCCCGGGATCTCCGGCGCCGGCGGCACGGGCACGCCCGGAGCGTCGGTCACCTCCGATGCCACGACGAGCGTGGCCCACAACTCGCGCGGGACCTCGGTCAGACGCTCGGCCACCTCCCGGCAGCTCTCGCAAGCGTCGAGGTGGCTGGCGAGCCGCTCGGATTCCGGCGCGGGGAGTTCACCCGCGAGCAGGGCCCGGAGGTCATTCTCGCTGGGGTGGCTCATGGAGGACCATTCGCTCCGGGATCATCCGTCGGGCGGCCCGGCCTCCGCGCGGAGCCGGGCCAGGACGCGGCTCTTGTCCATGTAGACCGCCGAGATCGACTTCCCCAGCCGGTCCGCCGCCTCGGCCGTGGAGAGCCCCTCGGCCGCCGTCAGCCAGAATGCGCCCCACGCCGTCTCGCCCACCTCGAATCGGACCCGATCCATCGCGCGCTGGAAGCCTTCCATCCGGGCGTGGACCTGATCGTCGATCTGGGCACCCAGCCCCGCGAACGACTCCGGCACGCCGTCGCCTTCGTCCCCGTCCCCGCCTCGGCCGATCCAGCCGGGCCTCCGCCTGAGGGTCCGCCAGTGGGTCTTGATGGCGTTGTCCACCGTCCGCTGGAAATAGCCGCGGAACCGCCGCGCGGGGTCGTGGTGGAATCTCCGCAAGGCGTCGACGAGGCTGGCGCAGACGGTCGCGCGGATGTCCTCCGCGTCCGCCGGCTGCAATCCGGCGGACCGGCATCGCGCGTCGATGAGCGGCCCGTACCGCTCCAGGAACGTCTCCCACGCCTCGTCCATCCCGGGCAGGGCGAGCATCCTCAGGAGGCTCGGGCACGTCGTCGGCGGATTGAACGCGAACATCGCCATCTACGCTCGCGGGATCGGAAATCTAACAGAAAATTCGGTGTCGCAATTATGCGCAAAGGCATCGGCCGCGACCAAGCAATTTCCTGTTAAGGGCGCGAGAAGAGGCGTTATCGCAATCCGCCGGACTCCGAGGATTCGAGGACGTGATAATTCGCACCGGGTGGCCGTGATGGGGCAACACGGGGGCGGGCATTCCATCCCTCACGCCTTGCTTCGCTGCCACCGACGCACCGCCAGCATCCCCAGCACGCCCGTCCCGGCGAGAGCCACACCGGAGGGTTCGGGGACGGTGGCGGCCGGGATCTCCATGATGCCCCTCAACCGGGACGTGACGTCGAAGTCGTTCCAGCGGCCGGGGCCGAGAACATCCGAGTCGTGGTTCATGTAGACGTAATCCTCGTTCGTGCTGTTGTCGGGCTGGCCGGGGGCCCAATTGGTGTAGGTCACGGCATCGCCGTTCGACCAGACGAACGTCCCTTCGCTGACCGCGTCGTATAGGCCGATCCAGAGCCGTTCGGTGCCGCCGAAGAGGCTCACCAGCAGGGCCTGTTCGGCGGCGTCGTTGACGGCTACCAGATGGCCGCCGAGTGACTGGGCCTCGGCCTCGGCTTCCCACCAGGTCTCGGCCTTGGAGGTGAGCTGATAGACGAAGCCGGCCCTGGATGCCGCGGGGGCGGCGAGGCAGGCGATGGCCGCCAGGCCCGCCCAGAGATGACGCGATCGCATGTGATGCTCCTTACCGGGATGCGAGGTGAGGGAATCCGGCGAACCTTGCGGGGCCTGTTTGGCAGTCCCTTGAGAACCTCGTTGGCCGTGTCGGTAATGCCCTTCACCCCATCTACGCGGGGGCCTAACGGAGAATGGAATGCGACGAGACATCGGGAGCTGAGGGAGACATGGCGATGACCGACAGCCTCCTCGGGGCCTGCCTCGCCAGCGGGCCGGCCGGAGGAGGCCGCATCCCCCTGACCGGCATCGTCCTCGTCGGATAAGCTAGCCCGAAAGGCGGCGCCGGCCGGTGGAGGTCGGCGCCGGCCGCGGAATCGGAGTGCATCCTCATGACGCGCCTCTCCATCGTTTCGACGTTCGCTCTCGTTCATGTCATCAGCTTCGGCTTTGCACCGGCTACGCCGGCCCAGACGCCGGGCGCCCCGGCTCCGCCCTACGAGCGGATCCAGGACGTCGTCTACGGCCGCAAGGCCGGGATGGCGCTGACGATGGACGTCTTCAAGCCGAAGGCGGTGCCGGCCAACGGCGTGGGCCTGATCTGGGTGGTCAGCGGCGGCTGGTTCTCGTCGCACGACTCCATCAACGGCGATTTCCTCAAGCCGTTCCTCGACCGCGGCTACACCGTCTTCGCCGTTGTCCACGGCAGCCAGCCGCGGTTCGCGATCACGGACGTCCTCCAGGACATGCACCGGTCGATCCGGTTCATCCGCCACAACGCCAGGACCTACGGGATCGACCCCGATCGCCTGGGGATCTTCGGCGGCTCGGCCGGCGGCCACCTCTCGCTCATGCAGGGCATGGCCGGCACGCCGGGCGACCCGAAGGCGAAGGACCCCGTGGAGAAGGAATCGAGCCGGGTGGCCTGCGTGGCCTGCTTCTTCCCGCCGACCGACTTCCTCAACTACGGCGAGCCCGGCAAGGATGCACTCGAGAGCGGCGTCCTGAAGGATTTCCAGCCCCCCTTCGACTTCCAGGAGACCGACCCGGTCAGCCACAAGTTCGTGCCGATCACCGACCGGCCCCGCCGCGTGGAGATCATGAAGCAGATCTCGCCCGCGAACCACGCCTCGTCCGACGACCCGCCGGTGCTCATCCACCACGGCGACGCCGACAAGCTCGTGCCGATCCAACAGTCGGAAGAGGTCGTCGCCAAGCTCAAGGCCGCGGGCGTCGAGGCCGTGCTCGTCCCCCACAAGGACGCCCAGCACGGCTGGCAGGGCATGGACAAGGACCTGGCCGCGTTCGCGGATTGGTTCGACGCCCATCTGCGAAAGGGGAAGTGACGCCGCCGAACCGACGGGCCGGTCGCTCTGGGTCTGTCCCAGGAGCACGGGGACCGAGGGAAAGGGGACTGGCTCCGAGTCTTCGAGGTGCCTGTTCCCCTTCGCCTCCTTTCCCCGGCTGGGCAGCCTCGACAGCCGACGCCTTCGGGACAGACTCTCAGCGGCGATCGGCCCTGTCTCGCGTCATCTCCCGGAACTGCTTCCAGGTGATGACCTCGATGCCGAGCGCCTTGATCTCGGCGGCGGTGGCCGGGTCGGAGAAGATCCGCCGGTCGCCGTCGCGGCGGGCGGCGCTGGTGGTCACGGCGCGGAGCTCCTCGTCGTCGTAGCCGCAGTGGATGATCAACTGGGTCACGCCCGGCTTCACGCCGCGGAGGGCCTTCCGGTAGGTCGCCAGCCGTTGCTCGTGCGTGTCGCCGCTGTAGAACTGGAGGAGATCGTCGAGCACCGGCAATTGCCTCGCGTCCAGCTCCTTCAGGAGCGCCTTGCCGCGGTCGCGGATCGCGGCGTACTCCTGGCCGATCGGGCCGTCGGTGTCGCGGATGAAGAGCACGGGGAGGTCGTACTTGAGGCCGAGCCGGACGTAGACCTCCAGCAGGTCCGGCCGCGTGACCACGGACCCCATGTGCGTGTCCAGGTGGCTGAGCGGGATGCCGAGCGCCCGGGCCCGTTCCACCTGGGCCGTCAGCTCGATCTCAACCTCGTCGGCCTTCGCCCCCTTCGCCACGGCCTCGGCGCCGCGGTGAAGGTAGCCGTCGGCGTCCACCAGGCTCGGCACCTTGTCGCGGCCGGCGACCGGCCCCCAGCGGTAGACCTCCCACTCGGAATTGAGCGTGAGATGCACGCCGTAATCGCGCTCCGGATGTTTCCGCGCGTACTCGGCGAACTCCTTGACCCAGGGGCACGGGATCATGATGCTGCACGAGGAGACGATGCCGTCCTCCATCGCCCTGATCGTCGCCCGATTGGCCGAATGGCACATGCCGGCGTCGTCGCCGTGGATGATCAGGTATTTCTTGCCGTCGTCGGCAAGGGTGGGGGCCGCGACGGCCGCAAGGGTCAAGGTGCAGAGCATCATCATCATCCCGACGCGACGCATGGAGGACCTCCGAGAGCCGGAAAAGACGGCGGACCGATCGGCCCAGGATGCGATGATTGCGCGGCGATCGCAAGGGCGTGCCGGCCCTGTAAGCGGCCTGCTACGGCGCGTCGTCCTTCGGGACTGCGGGCTGGCCTGGATCCTGCTCGGCTTGCCATTGTTCCAGCCCTTCCTCGAAGGGACGAATGGAGCGTCGATCCGGGTTGCTCGCTGCGTCCTGCATTCGCTCCTTGAGGATGGGTTCACGCCGCCCCATGACGAACAACGCGAGCGCGGCATCTTCGCGGACGGTCCGGTCGTCATCCGTGAGCGACCTCTGGAGGGCGGGGATGATCGACTCCTTCCGCGTCTCCCACCACGAGACCCTTCCGCCCTTGGGGCTGCGCTCGTCGTGTCCGAGGACCATGGCCGCGGCCCGGCGCACCTCGACCTCGGGATCGCGGAGGGCCGCCACGAGGGGAGGGACGACGTCGGGGCCGGTTTCGGGGGGATGGCGATTCCCATCCTTGCCGAAGAGACAGAGCGCCTCGATTGCCTTGATCCGGACGGCCGGATCATCGCGGCCGGCCACGAGAGGGACGAGGAGCGAGGCCGCCTCCGGCTGGCTTGTCGGCACGGTCATCCCGAGGATTCCGAGCTGCCAGGCCGCCTCACGCCGCACCGCGATAGCCGGGTCCTCGAGCGCCGATCGGATCGCGCCGACGACGGCCGGCTCGTCCCAACTGACGAGGTTCGTCAGCGAGGAAACGGCCACGGTTCGGACGGATACCTCCGGGTCGTGCGTTGCCTCGAGAACCCGGTGGAAGATCGCCGGCTTCTGGGACTTCGGTGCGTGCAGAGCGGCGAGGAACGCGAGCGCGTGCAGGGCCTCGGCGCGGCACGAGGGATCGGGATCCTTGGCGACTTCGGCCAGGGCAGGGAGCAGGATCTCGGCTTGCCGTCGCTGGCCCTGCTGCCGGGCCGCCTGGGCCTGCGGCGTGGGAGGGCTGGCCTGCAAGGAGCCGAAGAGAGTCTGAGCGACCGATTCTCCCATCGCGTCCCTCGCCCGGGCCGCCGCCGCTCGTCGCGCCGCGAGATTGCCGTGGCGGAGCCTCAGCAGCAGCCAATCCGTCTCGAGACCGTCCCGGTAGACACGCCACCCAAGCAGTCCGAGCGTGACCATTGCCACAAGCAACAGCAGCATTCGGACCGGGAATCGAAGTCGAGGAAGTCGCATGGCACGATCTCCGCGAGAGTCGAGTCGAGAGGCCGGAAGACAGATCTCACGTCGAGAGTCGACTGCCGCGGCGAGCATGGAGTCAAGACTCCCGCAGTCGTCTCCGAGACGCCAGAGCTATGGCCCCGCACCGATCGGAGTGGTATCGCGAACTTCGCCGCGGGCCTTGAGGCTTGATCATCATACCAGGGCGGACATATACCAGAGATGGCCGACCATGGAGAGGAGCCTGGATGCCATCCTCCCTCGCACTGGCCCTCTTGTCCCCGGAGCCATCATATTAAGATATGAAGAAGTGTTGCTGACGATCTCCCTGGCCGCCGCGTCGGCCCCGGCGCCATCGGCCGCGGCACAGGACCCGCCGGCGTTCGCCCGCACCGAGGACGTCGTCTACGGCCGTCGCGACGGCATGGCGATGACGCTCGATGTCTTCCGGCCGGCGAAGGCCAATGGCCTGGGAATCGTCCAGGTGATCAGCGGCGGCTACTTCTCGGCGCACGAGATGATCCAGCCGGGATCGATCCGTCCGCTCCTCGATCGCGGCTACACCGTGTTCGCGGTCGTGCCGGGGAGCCAGCCTCGCTACCAGGTCCCGGAGATCGAGAAGAACCTGATGCGGGCCGTCCGGTTCATCCGCCACAACGCGAAGACCTACGGCATCGACCCGAACCGCATCGGGATCACGGGCGGCTCGGCCGGCGGCAACCTCTCGCTCCTGGTGGCCACGGCCGGCGACGCGGGCGACCCGAAGGCCCGCGACCCGATCGACCGGGAATCCAGCCGGGTCCAGGCCGCCGCGGTCTTCTTCCCGCTCACCGACCTGCTGAACTTCGGCAAGCCGGGCCGCGAGCTGATCGGCCCCATGGGCCACGCCGTCCCCTTCCGGCCGGCCTTCGACTACCGCGAGATGGATCGCGCGAAGGGGACGTCGGAGCGGGTCACCGACGCGGAGAAGCTCCGCGCCATCACGAAGGACATCTCGCCGATCTACGCCGTCTCGGCCGACGACCCGCCGATCCTCCTGATCCACGGCGATAAGGACGGCCTCGTCCCCTTGCAGCAGTCCGAGTCCCTCCTCAAGGCCCTCCAGGCCGCGGGCGTGAAGGCGGAGCTCTCCGTCAAGCCCGGGGCCGATCACGGCTGGCCCGGCATGGAGAAGGACACCGAGCGGATGGCGGACTGGTTCGACCGATACCTCAAGGCAGGGTGAGAGAGGAGGGCGGCGAGGGTGTGGAGGAGCCGGACTGGATCGCGGAGGTCCGCTGCATCCCGAGGCGCGTGTGCCACCTCGGGAGGATGGGCCATCATTCCCGCCTGATTTCGATGGACCGGATCGAGCCGTTCGTCTTCAGGTCCTTCCCGAAGTGGAGCTCGACGACGAGATCGGCGGGGCGCAGGCCCTCGACGGCAACCTTCGGCGGCGTCGTGTAGCCGGCACCGGGGTCGTCGACGACGATCCTTGCGACCTTGCCGTCCTCGACGACGGCGTGGGCCCGGGCGTCGCGGTGCTTCCAGATCTCTCCGTCCTGCGGGCGGAAGCGGTAGTAGTCGGCGACCTCGTCCATCCGCTCATTGGTCACGCCTTGCGGGCCAAGGACTCGGAGCAGGGCATCCTTGTTCCTGCGGGCTTCCCCGCCGGTGGGCCCGCGACCTCGCGCCGGGGTGACGCCGCTGAAGGCCTTACGGAAGACGTCGGTCTTCACGCCCAGCGCGGCGGCCATGAGGACGCAGGGACGGCCGTAATCGTCGCGGCCGATCTCGTGTCCGCCGGATATCGTGACCGGGACGTCCTCGCCCGTCGCCGCCGATCCCGCGAGCCCCACGAGCCCGGCGGCGAGTGCGGCGGGGAACGCGACGGGTACCCAGCTCGGGCGTGATTTCATCGTCGGGACCTCCTGGTTCGGGCGCGTCGTCGGCATCTCGGGTTCGAAACGGGGCCCTTGCAGATCGCGGCGACGTCCGCGATCGACCGGGATCATCCTGCGTTATTCGCCGAGGTCCGCGAAAGATTGGAGGGTCGCCGGTCACTCCTCCGAACGCAGCCGCTCGACGCCTCAGCGCGTGCCGAGGGACAACTTCCGGGCCAGGAGGCGGTACGCGGTCGTCATGCGGCCGACGAGCGGGCTCGCGGCAACCCGGGCCTGGGGACCGGCCAGGGCCCCGGCGGCGCCCGCGGCCAGTCCGCGACTCGGGGCGACGTACGAGACCACCGGGCGGAGCGGCGACACCTTCCCATGGCCGATGGAGAAGGCCGCGGCGTAGTCGCCGGGCCGGCCGTTGCCGGTGGGATAGCTGCCGTAATAGGTCCCGGCGAGCCCGTTGCCGGCCACGTCCCGGATCCCCCCGGAGAGGACCTGGAACAGATAACTGGCGGCGAGGAACTTCTGGCCCTTGCCGAAGCTCAGCGTCACCGTCTGGGGGGAAGTCGTCGTCGAGGCCGGAGCGATCGCAAGGACGGTGGAGACCAGGGAACCCGGCGGAAGCGGCCTGTGCCTGGGGATGTCTCTCCCCGTCAGCACGTAGGAGTGGCCATCGGCCAGCGAGAGCTGATCAAGGCCGCTCAGGGCGTCCACGAAGGTCACCTGGATGGTCCGGCCGATCCGATTGACGACCACTCCGGTGATGACGGGGGAGATCGTGTCGACGACCAGCGGCTTGGGCAGCTCGGCGCTGGCGGTCGTCAGGTTCGCCGCGGTCGCCACCGCCGTGATCGTGTAGGTGCCGGTGCTCAGCGCGACGTTGCTGGTGAGCGACCACGCCCCCGCGGCGTCCGAGGCGGTCGTGCCGATCAGGGTCCCGAGCCCGGGCCCTCCGGCTGCCCTGGCGAAGAGCTGGACCGTGACCCCCGGCTGCGTCAGGCCGTAGAACTGGGGCTGCACCACCCTGGTGATGTAGTCGCTGTTCGACTGCCCCGAATCGCTTGCCGGATCGAGGGCCGCCGTGACGCTCGTCACCGAGCCGCCCCCGGCGGGCGATACCGTCGCTGGGATCGTGGCGGGGCCGGCCGTCTCGCCGGCCAGGCTCGTGATGACCTTCACGCCGCCGGTCGTCGCCGCGAAGTCCTCGGGCGTGGTCGTCAGCGTCGTGGAGATGGTGAACGAGGTGCCGGCGGTGGCGTACGCGTGGCTGCCGAGCACGTCGTACGTCGTGGTCGTCACGCCGCCGGTCGTGGACGTCGAGGACGGCACGACGAGTCCCGCGGACGACGTGCCGTCGCCCCACAGGATCAGGGCCGCCACGTACGCGGACGTCGGAACGCCCGGCGTCGTGGCCGTGAACCTCGCGACCACCAGATTGGCGAAGCTCACCCCCTGGGTCGCGGCGAGGCTCAGCCCCGTGTTCTGGAACGCGATCGTCGGGCTCGCGGGCACCGCGTCCGCCACCATTACGGACCGGAAGTTGGTGTAGGTGACGGCGTGGCCCTGGATCGTCAGGGGCGAGCCGGTCGGCGGCGTGATCGCCGAGCCGGCCGCATCGACGTCGAGCGTGTTGCCGCCCGTGCCGCCGTCGATGGCGAGCGTCCCCCCCAGCCCAGCGCCGAGCACGTAGACCGCGTCGTCCGCGGCGCGGGTGTTGACGAACGTGCCGACTCCGGCGGGCGTCGCCACCACGTCGACCCGGTCGCTCCCGCCGTCGGTGTCCACCGTCAGGGTTTGCAGGGCGGCGTCGGCGGTCGCCAGGTTCAGGTCGATCGAGTCGGCGCCCGGCCCGGTGTTGACCGTGATGTTCTGCTTGTTGCTGACGTCAACCATCTCGAACGCCGAGGGCGTGTCCGCGCTCGAGATCCGCGTCGCGCCGCCCACGCTCGTGATATCGACGTCCTGCGGCCCCGCCAGGAGCGTGAGGTCGGCCACGTAGTTCATGGCCGCGACCGTGTCGTTGATCGGCTTCAGGCCGGAGAACGTCACCGTGCTCGTCACCCCCTCGGTCGTCAGCGCGATCCGGCCGCTGCCCGGTTGAGAGGCCGAGGGTGTGTACACTTCACCGTCGACGCTCCAGCCCTGCAGCGACAGCGTGTTGTCGCCGGCGCCGCCGTCGAAGTTCACGCCCCCGGCGGGGATCGGGTTGCCTCCGGCGAAATCGACGGTCAGCAGGTCATCGCCCGCGCCGGCGATGAGTTGCAGGGAGCCCGCCATCTCGAGATTCAGCGTCGTGCCGTTCGGCAGGCCGGAGAGGATCGCCTCCTCCTGAACGACGGACAGGAGGTAGTTGCGATCCGTCGGATCCGCCCCGTCGTCCACGACCTGCGCGGCGAAATTCCGGAGTGTGATCGTGCCGTGGAGGGACGAGAGGTCGCCGTCGGTACCCAGGGAGGCCGTGTTGCTGCCCCCCTGCCCGTCGATCGTCACCTGGCTGCACGGGGCCGTGGCCTTCACCTGCACGTCGTCATCCTGGGGGCCGGTGAACAGATTGGCCGCGAACGAGCCCGTCGTGACGTCATACGTCACCGAGTTCCCCACGTTGCCGGTGGTCGGGCCGAGCTTGACGGCGAGCGAGGCGAGATCCGCGGCGACCGCGTCCAGGTCGGCCGACGGCAGGCCCGAGACCCGGATCAGGTCCTGCATGCCCACGGTCACCGAGCTGATCAGGACGTTGCTCCGGGGGGTTGTATCCGCGGAGTCGTCGATCATCAGTCCCGTCGAGCCGCCCGTGTTGGCGACCGTGACGCCGCCGGCGATCCCCGCCACCAGGCCCCCATCGGTCAAGGTGACGGAATCGAGGCCCCCCCGGCCGTCGATGGCCAGCGTCGAGGTCGATCCGACGGCCTTGACCGTCGTGTCGTCCGCGCCGGGACCGGTGTTCAAGGTCGTGCCGATCCCGGCCGGCACTCCGGTGACGGTCGTGGTGTTCCCCCCGATCCCTTCCGAGACCGCCAACGATCCGAGGTCGGCGAACGTCAAGCCGCCGCCGGTCAGGCCGGTCAGGCTCGTCGCGCCCAGGCCCACGACCCTCGCCGCCGTCCCGGCCGAATCGTCGACGATCAGCGCGATCGACCCGCCGGAATTCGAGACGTCGATGGCGCCGAGTATCGACGAGGTGTCGCCCTGTCCGATCGTGACCGAATCGGCCCCGCCCTGGCCCCGGATGGCGACCGCCGAATCGGCGCCGGTGCCCGTCACGATGGTGCTGTCAACGCCCGCGCCGGTCTGGATCGTGATGGGCAGGCCGCCCTGGATCGATGCGTTCGACGGCGACGAGGAGACGGTCGTCGTGTTGCCCCCGCCCCCCTCCTTGAGGGCGATCGAGGCCAGCGCCTGGCCGGAGAAGTCCGCCTTCGACGGGTCGCCCACCAGGCCGATGCCGGCGCTCGTGAGGACGTAGGACCGGGCGGTCGAGTCGCCCGAGTCGTCGAAGGTGAGCGCGACCGAACCAGTCGGGCTCGAATTCCGGAGCAGCACCGGGCTGTTGATCGCCGCGAGCGCGTTGCCGCCGGTCCCGAGGTTCGCCACGTCCGCGCCGCCGTTGCCGTCGAGGGTGAGGGTCGCGTCGATGCCGTTCGACGGCCCGGGCACGTAGGTCACCTCGAAGTCATCGGCCGCCGGGCCCCCCACCAGCTTGATCGGCTGGCCCGCGAGTCCCGGGGTCGAGGAGCTCGGGTTGATATTGAAGGTGTTCGCGGAGCCCGCGTTACCCCCGTGCAGCGTGATGCCCTGGCTGAAGGGGACGCCGCTGAGCGTGACGTTGATCCCAATCCCCGTGATCAACGCACCGTCGAGGTTGTAGATGCCGGGAGTTGTCGTTCCCGCGTCGTCGATGTCGAGGCTTGAGGTGTCCTCCGCCTGGGACGCATTCTGGATGTTGAACTTGGTGGCCTGGAGGGCGCCGTTGGAGGTGTCGATCGACACCGAATGGGAGATGCCCGGCGTCGACTGGCCGGAATCCCCCGCGGTGATCGAGATCGAGGAGAAGATCAGGGTATCGTTGCCGACGGGGATGGTCACGCCGGCCCAGCTCGTCGAGTAGCTCTGGCCGCCGTCCAGGCTGTAGGCGACGTTGCCGCCGATGGCCTTGATGGCGATCGAGTCGTCGCCCGCGTTGTCCCCGGTCGCGGTGCCGCTGAGGAACAGGAACGGGCCGACGCTGATGCTCGTCGCCGAGATGCTGTAGGCCATCAGCGTGCGATCCTCGAGCGGCTCGAACCGCAGCGGCCTCCGCCTGCGGCGACGGTCCTCCGAGAACGCACGGGCTGCGGACGGGGCCCGGCGGCCGACGCCCCGGAACGCGAACCGATTCGTCATGGCGCAATCTCTCCGATTGGCCTCACGCCGGGCGTCGAGGTTGGTCTGTGGCTCGGCTCGGCGCTCGACCTCGATGCGCACGATTTCATGGCGAGATTGCGGCCGCGGCCGGGTGATTGGCCGCGAGGGTCGAGACTCGCTGAGCCGGCGATTCCTTCGTGCCCTACAGGAGGGGATACATAGAGATCTAGAATGGCGATCGCCGGGAGTCAACCACTTTCGAGCCGCCTCGGACGGATCGCCCCGATTCAGCCAGGCAGCACGTACAGGAGCCGTTCGCCCTGGGCGTCCCGGCTTCCGGGGAGGATCAGCAGTCCATCGCGGAGAGACGCGGGGACCTGTCCACCGGCCTCGCCCTCGTGGGCTCCTTGCTGATAGACCCGCGGCGACCTCAACCCCGCGGGCGCGGGGATGCGGACCTCGGCCTCGCCCTGGTTGCCCAGCCAGATCATCATGGCGGCCCCGCCCGGGACGCGACGAGCCTCGGGGACGGGCAAGAAGGCGAGCAGGTCGAGTGGCTTGTCGGCGAATCGGTACTCGCGGCCGTCGATCCGGATGCCGTTCGTCGCCTGGCCGCCGAAGGCGATCAGCTCGCCGGAGGCATCCACGCGGAAGGCGACGGCGAGGCGGCCGCGATAGGTCACGCGGTGGCCGCCGACCCGGCGCTCGTCGAGGTCCACCCGGTCCGGCGGCAGCGGGTTGCGGGCAAGGGTCGCGCCGTCCTCGGCCTGATCCCGCACGAAGCCGCCGCCCCAGCTCTCGACGTGCGAGCGATAATGCGCGGCGAGCACGATCGTCCCGTTGGGGAACCGCGTGGCCAGGTGCGGGGATTCGCGGGAGACGACCGAAGGGTTGTCCTCCGCCGGCACGTCCGGTCGGCTCTTCGGGTAGGCGCCGAGCGTCCTGAGGACCTCGAACCAGGTCCGGCTCTCGTGGCCGAGCGAGGCCGACTGGTCGTCCCGCGGCCGGAAGCCGAGGAACGTCACCGACCCCTTGCCTCTCGATCGATGCAGCCCGACGGGCCGGCCCGCGACCGTCGCCACGACCTTCGCGCCGGAGCCCTCGGCCGGATCGACCGGATAGATCAGGTCGACGAGGAAGTCGGTCAGGATCGCCTGCGGCGGGACGGATTTCAGGGCCTCCGCGAACTGGACGACGCCGCCGGCGGCGGCCTGGCCCTCGAGGTTGAAATGAAGAGCCCCCGCGCCGACGAGTCGCTTCCACGCCTCCAGGGCGGCCGTGCCGTCCATGTCCAGCCGCGGCGGCGGGCCGGACCAGACGAGCCGGCCGCCGCGGTCGACGAACGATTCGAGCATCGCCAGCAGCCCGGCCGGCGGCAGCGGCTCGAAGAGGACCGCCAGGGTGGTGAATCGCCGGCCGCCCAGGAGGATCGCGCCGTCGTCCGTGACCTTGCCCTGTTTCAGCAAGACCTCGGGCGTGGCATAGGTCGCGTAGCCGTACTGGACCATCCACGAGCCGAACCGCTCCTCGGCCGCGACCAGTGAGAGCGGATAGAGCATCAGGACCTCGACGTCGCGCCCCCGCTTCTCGGTGATGCCCTGGAACGCCGGGTGGCCGCCGACGCCGTAGGCGGCCTGGAGCGCGGAGTAACGCTCGCCGACGGCATCCGGCCAGCCCCAGCCCGCGGCGTAGGCATAGGGGCGGTTCGGGTTGGTGATGCCCAGCGAGCAGCCGAGGGCCAGGCCGTAGTAGTCGCGGTCCGACCAGCCCCCCTCGGCGTGGTCGGTGCCGCCGCCGGTGAGGAACTCGCCCCAGCGGAAGTAGTCGTCGCAGGCGGCCGCGGCCTGATGGACGGTGTTCGACCAGAGGAAGTTCGGCGTGTACTCATACTTCATCGGGTTCATGGGCCGGCCGTCGCCCGGATCCCAGAAGTCGATCGTCGGGCTCTCCGCCCAGGTGGCGTGCGCGGTGGCCTCCAGCTCACGGCCGAAGACGCCCTCGGCGTGCCGCCTGGCCGCGACGAACAGGTCGACCACCGTTCGGTCGAGCAGGTCGAAATACCGCCGCCGCAGCAGGGCCGTGCGGGCGACGCCCTCCGCGGTCGGTGCCATCGTGTGCAGGGCCGGCAACCGCGCGTCCAGGGTCGGGTCGAAGGCGTGCTGGCCGTAGGCGAAGTAGACGAGGAACTTCTCGAAGTCCGCGAACTCCGCGCCGTACTTCGCGGCAAACGTGCGGGCGAGGCTCGGCGTGAGGTAGCGGAGGGCGAACTGTCCCTCGTCGTGGTGGCCGCTGTAGCCCCAGTCCTGCTGGATGTGGACCTCATCCGAGTAGAGCCCCGCCAGCGGGATGCCGGCGGCGTGGTACTTGCCGATCAGCTCCTTCAGGTAGGGGAGCGCGCGGTCGCTGAAGTAGTCCATCTCCGGAGTCCGGTAGCGGACGATGACCAGCACCCGATCGAGCCCGCGGGCGTTCGAGCCCCCCTCGCCGCGGACGGTGATCCGCCGCCGGCGCCCGTCCCCCTCGTCCCCCTCGCCGTCCTCGTCGATGTGGAGCGGCGCGTCGAGACGGACGATCTGCTCGGGCGCGACGTGATAGAACCGGCCCTGGCCGATCTGCCGCTCGCGGAAGGCGTAGGCCTGGACGTCCTCGCGGGCCAGCTCGATCGTCCCCTTGTTGTTGGTCCAGCGGAGCTGCTGCCAGAGCGAGACGTGGAACCGGCCGGTGCGTGGATTGCGGTATCCCTCGCGGTACTGGACCCAGCGGCCGGCCTCGCCGGTGGCCTTCGCGTAGGCGGCGCCGATCTCGAGCGGCGAGAGCAGGCTGAGCTCCAGGCCCAGGCCATACGGCTGGAGCGTCCGGCCGATCTTCGCGAGGCACTCGATATACGCGTCGGAGTCCGGCGTGAGCGTCCGCGGCTTCCCCTTCTGGCCGGGCCGATACTGGGTGAAGAACTCGTCGAAGGCCACGATGATCTTCTGGCCGCGGCCGGCCTTCGCCTGCTCGCAGAGCTGCCGAAGGGTCGCGATCTGGGGCGTCGAGCCCAGGCTGATGTCGACCGGCTTGTCCGGGTCCCGGAGGTCGAGCAGTTGCTGGTCGGAGACCAGGATCAGCCCCGGCTTGGGCCGCATCTCCGGCGGCACGGCGACGACCGGATCGAGGGGCCGCCTCGCGTCCTCGGCCCATGCGGGCCGTCCCCGCCCCACGGCCGAGCCGGCCAGCCCAAGCTCCACGAGGCGGAATCCGAATGCGCGACGAGACAGGCGATGTGACGGCATGTCGGGGGTGCTCCGGCGAATCGGGTCGGGGCGGTCGTTGCCGCGCCCGATCCGAGATCGAGCTTCGCCGGCCGATGCCTCGCGTGGTGCCTCGGCGGGCGGTGGGAGGAAGTTCGGTGGGACCGCTCCACGATAGCGGCTGCTGGGGGCAAGGGACAGGGTGCAGCAAGTCGGCTCAACCGGCCGGGTGGCCGTGGTGATACACCACGGAGGGCTGGCCGCAGCGCCGCCCGGTCTTTGCTCCAAGGTCACAGCGGTCCCGTGGTGTTCCACCACGGCCACCCGGACACTTTGCGCGTGTAAGGAGCGCCAATATCTGGCCGCGCGACTTGAGATGGTCCGAGGAATCGCGACGACCGATTCCAGACTTCAGCGTGGCTGCCATCGGTTCATTCCGGAGGTTCCCTGCCTTCGCGAATCGCCTCGATCTCTGCCGAGAGTCGATCGATCTCCGCTACGAGCTCGTCGTCCGCCAGGCCACTCCGAATGGTGCCGACCGGGCCATCGTGGTAATCGTGGCCGATCTCCCAGTCGACCTGATGATCGCGAGAGATCTGACATAGGGCGTCGATCAGGTCGCGGATCGTGACAAAGCGCGTTTCCTCGCCGGGAATTACGTACTCGCGGTGCGGCCTCATTCCGGGCTTGCTGCTGCCAGACAGGTAGCCGTCCGGATAAATACCGTCTCCCAGATCCGCGTCGATGCATTCGGAGAAGCAGACCGGCTCACACCCGACCCAGTCGGGGTCATCGCACAGGCGAGCGGCGGCCTGGTCGATCGCCTCGGCCTCGGCCGCCGTAACGGCGCGCGTCGAGCGATAGTGGACACTGAACCCCACGTTCGCACCTCTGCTTCGTGGACTCGAAAACCCACATCGACGCCTTGTCGACGATTGGCGCAAGTATGATCTGCTTCCGAATCTGGCACAACGACGCCATCTGCGCGATTGTCTTCAAGTCGCGATGGCGGGTGTTGACCTTCCCTTGCCCTCGCGCAAGCCTTCCGGGTGGCCGTGGTGGAACACCACGGGATCGCTGTGGCTTAGCAGCCAAGCCCGTCCGGGGTGATAGCCCGCCCGCCCGTGGTGTACCACCACGGCCACCCACCCAACCGGCGACGCTCTCGAAGTCCGACGCGAGCCGGTTGCCTCGCCCCCGTTGCGGTGGCAGAATGCCGGGATCGGGACGACTGACTCGTCCCCCGCCCGCGTCCGCCCCGCTCCGGACACTCCCTGATCCGCGGAAAGGCATCACCATGGTCGGCACTCTCCGTCGAGTGAGTGGTTCCAGGCTTCCGTTTGCATCCGCATCGTCGATGATCGTCCTTCTCGGCACTCTCGTGATTCTCCCCGCGCGGGGCGACGTCACGAGCGGCGACGCGTCCCTCGCGACGCGCGGCGAGTCGTGGACGATGGCCACCGCGGCCGTCGAGCGGACGGTGAAACTCGATCGGGGCCGGCTGCGGCTGTCGAGCTTCAGGAACCTCCGCAGCGGTCGCGAGATGATCGCGGCCGGCGCGGTCGTCGACGAGCTGCCGCCGGAGATCGTCGGCGTCCCGGGCGACGGCCCGTGGGTGCTGCGGGGCTCGAAGGAGAGCAGGCTCGGGCAGGGCGAATTGCAACTGGAGGTCACGCTGGCACGCGGGCCGATCGAGGCCACGAAGGCATACGTCGTCTATCCGTCGACCGGCCTCATCCGCGAATGGCTCACGCTCCGGAACGCGGGGAATGAGCCGATCAAGGTCGTCGAGCCCGGATTCCTGGCCGTCGCGGCGAGGGTCGGTGACGCCTCGGCGGTGGATCTTCACTGGATGACCGGCGGCGAGAACCAGCCTGGGTCGTGGGCCCTCAAGACTGAGTCGCTCAGCTCGTCCAGACCGCGGCGGTTCGACTCGTACGAGCCGCTCTCGATCCCGTCCGCGCCGCTCCCCGGCGACGGCGTGGACGCGCGGATCATGCACAACGGCCGGCAGGTCTGGCCGGCCTCGGGATGGCAGTACATCGCGAGCGCCGCGGTCACGGTCCCCTTCGACCTGACGGCGGACGTGAAGGCCGGCGATACCCTGTCGTTCGAGGTCGGCCGCCACGGCAACATCGGCTGGGACACGACGGCTCTCGACCCGACGATCCGCTACGAGGACGGCGAGGCGCACGTGGCCTCGAGGGAGTTCGGCGGGGAGCAAGGCGGGCACGGCTGGCGGTACGGGTATCTCGAGCGGGGCCGGCTCGTCGACCTCGTCTACTATCCCGGCCCCAACCAGTGGCGGAAGGAGAAGGACAACGCGACGGGGACGCCGTTCGTGGGCCCGGGGAATCAGCATCCCGATTTCGGCCAGGACTCGGCGCGGGTCTGGACCGCGGCGAGGACGGGCAAGGTGCGGATCAGCGGATCGGTCTGCAACACGGGCAACACCAACGGCGCGAACAACGCGTATGGGTTCCGGATGGGATCGTCGTCGTATGCCCCCTGGTTCGCGCTCCGGGATCGCACCAGCGGCGACGGCCTGGTGATCGGCCTGGACTACTTCGGGCACTGGACGTCCGAGTTTCGCCCGGCGAAGGAGGGCACGGTCGCGGCCCGGCTGAACGTGGCGGGGCATCGCCAGACGCTGGCGCCGGGGGCTTCCCTGACGACGCCGAAGGCGTTCACGGCGATTTTCACGGGCGACCTCGACGACGCCGGCAACGAGGTCCTGGACTGGCAGTATCGCTACCTCTGGGACTACACCCGCGACGGCTGGTTCCCGGCGACGCGGATGCTCGGGTACTGGTACAAGGGGACGACCTGGGGGCAGGCGAATTCCTCGTGGGTGGGGGGCCGGCCCGACTACGCCAGCTCGGTCCGGAAGATCTTCCGGACCGCCGACCTGATGCGGTACACCGGGGCGAGCGTCTACCATCGCGACTGGGGCTGGTGGGACCGCGCCGGCGACTGGAACGGGCCCGACTTCCGAGCCACGGGCGACTACCTCCGCAAGGCCGGCATGGGGCAGTTGATCTACGCGTTCCTCTACACGGTGGACCCGGAATCGAAGGTCGCGCGCGAGCATCCCGACTGGGTCCTCGGCGGCGGCACGCTCGACATGTCGCGGCCGGAGGTCGTCGCGTTCATGCTCGGCCAGCTCGACGATTTCGCCGCCCGCTGGGGCGACTTCGAATGGCGGAACGACAGCACGCCGACGGCCCCGAAGGACGGCGACGACACCCCCCTGCTCGCCCAGGACGCCGGCCTCCGGCGGGTCCTGGCCACGTTCCTGGACCGGCACCCGAAATGCGCCTTCCAGGCGGTCAACGGCGGCGGCAACGACGTGGGCTACGATTACGCCCGGTACGCGTCGAACATCCAGTTCAGCGACGGCGTCATCGGCCTCCTGAGAAACCAGTGGGCGACGCTCCTCTTGCCCCCGGACAAGACCTGCGACAACCCCGACCAGTGGAATCCGGATGCCTACAACAAGGCCACCTGGCGCGGGCTGCTGACGATGAACTTCGACATGACCGGCGACACGTGGGATCCGGCGAAGCTCGAGGGCGTTCGCGAGTTGATCGACGTCTATCGCTATCTCCTCTCCCGGGGCGTCGTCGGCCGCTGGGTCCGCGTCCATCGCCCCGCGGTGACGGGCGACGACCCGACGATGTACTTCGAGCGGCTCAGCGGCGACCGCAAGCGGGGGATCATCATCCCCAAGCGTCCCGCGCCCGGGCCGGTGACGATCCATCCTCGCGGCCTGATCGCCGATGAGACCTACGCGGTCACGTTCCATGAAGCACCCGGCCGCGTCGATCGCAAGGGGGCCGACCTGATGGCCCGCGGCATCGTCCTCGAGTCGATGATCCCCGGCGAGTTGATCTACCTGAATCTGCCTCTGCATCCCGGCAGCACGCTCGACGCGACGGCGCCGTCCGCCCCTTCGGGCGTCCGCATCGCCCGCGGCGAGAACCTCGGCTATCCGGGCGTGGAGATCACCTGGTCCCCCGGCAAGGATGACAACTGGCTCTCCTACTACGAGGTCCTCCGCGACGGCACCGTGATCGGCAAGGTGGCGCAGGGGACGTACGAGTTCGACCACTCGGCCGGTGCCGACCTCGGGGCACGCTACGAGGTCCGCACCGTGGACGGCGGCGGCAATCGATCGTCGGCCGTCGCGGCCACTGGGCGTTCGTCGATCGCGGCCCATGTCCTGGACGACGCCGATCGCGGCGTCACCCTGGCCGGCACCTGGAAGCGGGAGTCCGGCCTCCAGCCCGCGCACGCCGGCACGATCGCGGCCTCGAACCGGAAGGGGGCGACGGCCGAGGCGACGATCGAGGGCCGGCGGCTCCTCGTCTTCTCGAAGCTCGGCGCCGATTGCGGCCGCGCGACGGTCTCCGTCGATGGTGGCCCGGCGGAGGCCGTGGACACGTATTCGGCGGACGACGTCTGGGGCGTCTGCGTCTTCCGGAAGGAGTTCGCCGCGTCCGGCAAGCACTCCGTCAAGATCACGGTGGCCGGTGACCACTCCGACCGGTCCGGCGGCGCCTGGGTCCACCTGGACGGCCTGCGAGCGGAGCAAGATTGACGCATGCAGGGTTTGGGGTAGGATCTCGGAGCAGTCCTGAGTCGGGCTGCGCAGGCGCCGGGAACGGAGGTCCCATGAAATGCCCCTTGCCCCAGGCCGACCGCATCACCCCGGTGCGTCGCGGCTTCACCCTGATCGAGCTGCTGGTGGTCGTGGCGATCATCGGCCTGCTGATCGCGATCCTGCTGCCGGCCGTGCAGTCGGCTCGTGAGGCGGCATGGCGGGTGCAGTGCGCGAACAACCTGAGGCAGATCGGGCTGGCCTTGCAGGCGTATCACGAGACGCAAGGAGCGTTCCCGCCGGGCTGCTCGTTCGACCGCGGGCCGGGCAGCGATACAAACAACCCCGGCTGGGCGTGGGGCCTTCGGATCCTGCCCGGGCTGGAGCAAGGTCCGCTGTACAACGCGTGCAACCTTTCGGCGGGATTCCTCCGCGGGATGCCCTTGAACCTGACGGTCCAGGAAACTCGGGTCTCCACCTTCCTCTGCCCGAGCGGGTCCGACGACGGCCCGTATCGTTCCGGGTTCATCGAGGTGCCGATCCATCCGATGGAGGGGCTGGCGGCGGCGCAATACGTCGCCTCGGCCGGCGAGCTCACCGCCTTCGAGCCCGACGGCCGCGGCGGGAAGATCCTGTCCGAGAAGGGGAACGGCGTCTTCTTCCCCAACAGCCGGGTGTCGATCCGTGACCTTGCCGATGGGACGTCGTCGACGATCCTGGTCGGCGAGCGGTCGCGAACCCTCGCCGACGCGACCTGGGTGGGGGTGCCATTCCCTGGCTCCATGGTCTGCACGAAGGTCGAGTCGCCCGCGGGGACCTGTGTCTCGGCCGTGTTCATGGTCCTGGGCCGCACGGGCCCCGCGGCCGACATCGTCTTCGGCAGGACCTCACCGGGAGGTTCCGTTCCGGGCCCCGACGGCTTCCGGAGCGATCATCCCGGGGGCGGCCATTTCCTCCTGGGCGACGGCTCGGTGCGATTCGTCAAGAGTTCCGTCGCGCGGGCCACCTTCCGGGCCCTGACCACGCGCGCCGGCGGCGAGGTGATCGGCGACGCGCTCTGACGACCTCCTCGGCAACCGCGGGCTTCCGCCGGCTGGCCCCGACTCG
>NZ_JAALJH010000120.1 GCF_011064615.1 Aquisphaera insulae
TTGGAGAGGCCCCTTACCCGGGCCGAGGCGGTCGCGTGGTGGTTCCGCCGCGGCCGCCCAGAGGCCTTGTATGAGTGCCAGGGCTGTCAACTTCCTCCGTCACGTAGCGAGGGGATCTCTTGGCGTGTGACGTACGGCATCCACTTCGGGGCTGTCGACACGGGGTTGTCCTCGATGCGACTCGTGTACAATGTCCAGTAGCAGGGGGAGGACGTCATCCCGGCGACAAGAGCCGCGGAGGAGACGAGGCGAACATGCCGAGAGCGACAAGTCCAGCGGCTTTCACGCCGGAGTTCCGTGCGATGGATAGCCGGGGGGACGAGGAGCGGAGCGTCGTCGAGGAGCGGACCCGGGAGATCGGCCGTGCGTTGTTCCGGCGGATCGGGCGCGGGCCACGGCCCTGGCAGCGCGCCTGGTGGGACGACCGGCTGATGGACTCGACCCTGAGCGACCCGCAGGTGCGGGTCCAGCTCTTCCGGTTCATCGACGCCCTCCCCGCACTCCGGACCCCGGCCGCCGTGCGGAAGCACCTGAAGGAGTACCTGGCAGAGGCCGGCGACCGGGTCCCGGCCTGGCTGAGGCTGGCGGTCCGCCTGGCCCCGCCGGGCACCGATCGCGAAACTCTGCTCGCCTGGTCGGCCGGGACGGCGGCCGGCCTGATGGCCCGCAAGTTCATCGCCGGATCCACGCCGGAAGAGGCCGCCAAGACGGTCATGGCGCTCCGGAAGAAGCGGGTGGCGTTCACGGCCGACCTGCTGGGCGAGGCCGTGATCAGCGAGGCCGAGGCCGACGTCTACCAGCGGACCTGCATCGAGCTCATCGAGGGCCTGGCCGGCCCGCTGGCCGCCGCGCAAGAAATCCCGCTCATCGACCGCGACGACCGCGGGCCCCTCCCCCGCGTGAACCTGTCGCTCAAGCTCTCCAGCCTGACGGCCCACTTCGACCCGATCCACCCGGAGGCCACCATCTCCGCCGTGGCCGGCCGGCTGCGGCCGATCCTCCGGACCGCCCGCAAGCTCGGGGCCTACGTCCACGTGGACATGGAGCAGTACTCCTACCGGGCCCTCAGCTACGACCTCTTCCAGAGAGTCTTCGGCGAGCCCGAATTCCGCGACTGGCCGGACGTCGGCATCGTCGTCCAGAGCTACCAGCCGGACGCCCTCGACGAGCTCCGGATGCTCCGCGACTGGGCCGAGGCGCGGGGCGCGCCGATCACCATCCGCCTGGTGAAGGGGGCCTACTGGGACTACGAGGTCCTGATGGCCCGCCAGCTCGGCTGGCCGGAGCCCGTCTTCCTCAACAAGTGGGAGACCGACGCCTTCTACGAGCGCTGCGCGCGATACCTGATCGACCACCACGAGACCCTCCGCCCGGCCTTCGCCGGCCACAACATCCGCAGCCTCTCGCACGCGATGGCCCTGGCCGATGCCCGCGGCCTGCCGCCGGCCGCCATCGAATTGCAGACCCTCTACGGCATGGGGGACGCGATCCAGGACGCCCTGGTCGCCCGCGGCCGTCGCGTCCGGGTCTACACGCCCTACGGGGCGATGCTCCCGGGCATGGCGTACCTGGTCCGGCGGCTGCTCGAGAACACATCCAACGAGTCGTTCCTCAAGGCCAGCTCGGCCCGGGACATCCCCGTCGAGACGCTGCTTCGCAACCCCGAGGAGATTGGCGCCATGTCCAGCCAGGGCCGAACGCCGGCCGCCGCGGTCGCATCCCCCGCGGGCGAGCTGCCCCCCTTCCGCAACGCCCCTTCGGCCGACTTCGCCAAGGAAGAGAACCGCCGGGCCATGGTCGAGGCCCTGGCGCAGGTCCGCGGCCGGCTCGGCAAGGACTACCCGCTCCTGATCGACGGGCGGGAGGTCATGACCGCGCGGACGATCGAGTCCCTGGACCCGGCCCAGCAGACCCGCGTGATCGGCCGTTCGGCTGCGGCGACCCCGGCGGATGCCGAGGCCGCGATCGCCGCGGCGCGGGGGGCCTTTCGCGCCTGGGCCGCGAGGTCCCCGCGCGAGCGGGCCGACGTCCTGGTCCGGGCCGCGGCCCTGATCCGCGAGCGGCGATTCGAGCTGATCGCCTGGATGGTCCTCGAGTGCGGCAAGCCGTGGCGCGAGGCCGATAGCGAGCTCGTCGAGGCCAGCGACTTCTGCGAGCTCTACGCCCGCGACATGATCCGGATCGCGGAGCCGCGGCGACGCGACGTCCCCGGCGAGACCAACGCCTGCACCCCCATCCCCCGCGGCGTCGTCAGCGTGATCGCCCCCTGGAATTTCCCCCTGGCGATCTCGTGCACCATGGTCGCCGCCGCGCTCGTGGCGGGGAACACGGTCGTCTACAAGCCGTCCGAGCAGTCGCCGGTCGTCGGCTGGCACCTCGTCAAGATCCTCCACGAGGCCGGCGTCCCGGGCGGCGCCCTGAATTACCTCCCCGGCGAGGGGGAGCTCATCGGCCCGACCCTGGTGAAGCACCCGGACGTGAACATGGTCGCCTTCACGGGCTCCCGCGACGTCGGCCTGCTGGTGAATCGCCAGGCGGCCGAGACGCCCCCCGGCCAGGACCACGTCAAGCGCGTGATCGCCGAGATGGGGGGCAAGAACGCCCTCATCATCGACGACGACGCCGACCTGGACGAGGCGGTCGTCGGCACGGTGAACGCCGCCTTCGGCTACTCCGGCCAGAAGTGCTCGGCGTGCTCGCGGGTCATCGTCCTCGACGGCGTCTACGACGCATTCCTCGCCCGCCTGGTCGAGGCGGCGAAATCGGTCAAGATCGGCCCGGCCGAGGACCCGGAGACGCTCGTCGGCCCCGTCATCGACGCCGACGCGCGGAGACGGATCCTCGCCTACAAGGAGATCGCCCGCCGCGAGGGCCGCATCGTCCTGGACACCGAGGTCGGCGACCGGGCCGCGATCGGGACGTATGTGGGCCCGATGATCGTCGCCGACGTGGCGCCGGATGCCCGCGTGGCCCAGGAAGAGATCTTCGGCCCGCTCCTCTCCGTGATCCGTGCGAAGGACCTGGACGACGCCCTGAAGATCGCCAACGGCACGGCTTACGCCCTCACCGGCGGGATCTTCTCGCGGAGCCCGGAGAACATCGAGCGGGTCAAGCGCGAGTTCCTCGTCGGCAACCTCTACATCAACCGCGGCAACACCGGCGCCATGGTGGACCGGCAGCCGTTCGGCGGCTTCAAGCTCTCCGGCATCGGGACCAAGGCCGGCGGCTCCGAATACCTGTACGACTTCCTGATCATGCGGAGCATCACCGAGAACACGATGCGGAGGGGGTTCGCGCCGGAGGAACCGGGGGCCGCCCCCGCGCCTCGGCGGCCGTCCTGAAACCCCCGCGGCGCTGACCGTTCACCCCTATCTCGACGGCCGCCGGTTGCCTATGATGGCTGCCGGCTCCACCGGTCGACGATGCTGGCGAGGCGGAGGGGTCGACGCGACGCGATGCGGGAGGTGGTGCGTGTTCAGATCGCTCGGGAGACGGACTGGGACCGTCCTGACCTGGTGGCCTGTCCTGGTCGGCATGACCTGGGCGGTCGGGATCGGCGGTTGTTCTCCGAAGAAGCAGGCGGACCGCGTCCAGCCCCCTCCGGTCGTGTCCGTCGTCGAGTCGAGGCGGATGACCGTGCCGGTCATGGCCGAGCCGATCGGCACGACGACCGCCCTCCAGGAGGTGTCAGTCCGCGCCCGGGTCCGCGGGTTCCTCAAGGAGATGCACTTCGCCGAGGGAGGCGACGTCAAGAAGGGGCAGATCCTCTTCGTCATCGACGAGGAGCCGTACAAGGCCGACCTGGCGGCCGCCCGGGCGAAGCTCGAACAGGCCGAGGCGAAGCTGAAGAAGGCCAGGGACTCGAAGGGTCGCGAGGTCGCGGCCGCCCAGCGGGCCCTGAGCCAGTCGCTCCTGGACCTGGCGGTCGTGGAGGAGCGGCGCGAAGAGGCGCTCTTCACCCGCAAGGCCAGCTCGGCCGAGGACGTCGAGCGGAAGCGGGCGGTCCGGAAGAAGGAAGCGGCCCAGGTGGACGCGGACCAGGCCAGCCTTGATCAGGCGAAGGCCGACTTCACGACCTCCCAGCTCGGAGCCCAGGCCGACGTCGACGAGGCCAAGGCCCAGGTCACCCATGCCGAGATCGAGCTCGGCTACTGCCGGATGTTCTCCCCCATCGACGGCCGGATCAGCCTGGCCAGGGTCAAGCCCGGCAACCTCGTCGGGCCGGCGACGAGCGCGGGCATGGCCGATTTCTCGGAGCTCGCCGTCGTCCGCCAGCTCGACCCGATCGGCGTCGACGTCCAGGTGGCGTCGGTGTACCTGGAGGAGGTCACGAGGCTCGTATCCGCCGGCCTGCCGATCGAGATCTATCGCCCCGGGGTCCAGGGCCCGGCCGGCCGCCGGTTCCCCGGCAGGACATTCGCCATCGACAACGCGATCGACGAGGCGACGTCCACCTTCCGGGTCCGATCCGAGGTCCCCAACCCCGACCGGATCCTCCTGCCCGGCGAGTACGTCAAGGTGGAGGTGAAGGTCGGAGAGGTCAAGGACGCCGTCGTCGTCCCCGAGCAGGCCGTGGTCGAGACCCAGGCCGGGCCGACCGTCACCGTCGTCGACGAGGCCGGCAAGGCGGCGGTGGTCCCCGTGAAGGCGGCCTTCAGCTACGACGGCCTGCGGGTCCTCGAAGGGGGCGTCGATCCCGGCCGTAAGGTGATCGTCGAGGGTCTCCAGTCGATCCGCCCGGGCATGACGGTCAAGGCGGAGCCGGCCGCTCCCGAGATCCTCGGGGGTCGCGGCGGCGGCGGCGGCGGCGCTCCGTCCGCCAACCCGGCGGCCAAGGGGTCGCCGACGGCAGAGGGCAGTTCGGGGAAGTCCGGCGGCAAGCCGTGAATGAGGCCGGGCCGGGGACTACCCCCGGCCGGGGGAGCGAGAACTTCGATGGTCCAATTCCTGATCGGCCGCCCGATCTTCGCCACGGTGCTGGCGCTCCTGATGCTGCTCGTCGGCGGCATCTCGATCTTCATCCTGCCGATCTCGCTCTATCCGGACATCGTCCCGCCGCAGGTCCAGGTCACCACGACCTACACCGGCGCCGACGCCCAGACCGTCGCGGACACCGTGACGACCCCCATCGAGCAGCAGATCAACGGCGTCAAGGGGCAGATCTACTTCAGCTCCGACAGCACCTCCAACGGCCTGTCGAGCATCATCGCCACCTTCGACGTCGGCTACGATCAGGACATCGCCGCGGTCGACATCCAGAACAAGGTCTCGACCGCCCAGACGTCGCTGCCGCCGGAGGTCAAGCAGTATGGCGTGACGGTCAAGAAGACGTCCACCAACATGGTCTGCGTGGTCAACATCGTGTCGCCGGACGGCCGCTACGACGCGACCTTCCTGGACAACTACGCCCAGATCAACGTCGTCGACGCCCTCAAGCGGATCCCCGGGGTGAGCGACGTGAACCCGTTCGGCCGAAAGTACGCGATGAGGATCTGGCTCGACCCCGACCGCATGGCCAGCCAGCGGATCTCCCCGTCGGAGGTGATCCAGGCGGTCCAGCAGGAGAACAGGCAGGCCGCGTCCGGCAAGATCGGCGCCCAGCCCGCGCCGGCCGGCCAGCGGTTCGAGTACCCGGTCAAGGCGAAGGGCCGGCTTTCCAAGCCCGAGGAGTTCGAGAAGATCGTGGTCCGCCGCAACGACGACGGCTCGATCGTCTACCTCAAGAACGTCGCCCGCGTGGAGCTCGACTCGGAGAACTACGAGACCGCCGGCTGGCTCAACGGCAAGCCGGCCGGGACCGTGCCGATCTACCAGCTCTCGAACGCCAACGCGCTGGACATCGTCGCCCAGGTCCGGGCCCAGATGGACCGGGTGGCGCGGTCGTTCCCCGAAGGCCTCGAATATCGGATCGCCTACGACACCACGCTCTACGTCCGCGAGAACATCACCGAGGTCTGGGACACGCTCGTCGAGGCATTCCTCCTGGTCCTGATCGTCGTCTTCATCTTCCTCCAGGGCTTTCGCGCAACCCTGATCCCGATGATCGCGATCCCGGTCTCGCTGATCGCCACGTTCGCGATGATGGCGGCGTTCGGCTTCTCGATCAACACCCTGACCATGTGCGGCCTGGTGCTGGCGATCGGGCTGGTGGTGGACGACGCGATCATCGTCGTCGAGAACATCGAGAAGTTCCTCGAGCGGAAGATGACGCCGCTGGAGGCCACCCGCGCGGCGATGGCCGAGATCACGGCCCCCATCGTCACGATCGCCCTGGTGCTCTGTGCCGTCTTCGTCCCCGTCGCCTTCGTCCCGGGGCTGACCGGTCGGCTCTACAACCAGTTCGCGCTCACGATCGTCTTCTCGTTCCTCTTCTCGGCGTTCAACTCCCTGACCTTCACGCCGGCGATGGCCCGGATCTTCCTCAGGGAGAAGCACGGCGAGACGAGGTTCCCGCCGTTCCGATGGTTCAACCGGGGCATGAGGTGGATCGAGAACTCCTACGACTCCTTCCTCGAATTCGGCGCCCATCACTGGTGGCTGATCGTCGTGCCGTCGCTCGCCCTCCTGGCCCTGACCGGCTGGCTGATCGTCGAGCGGCCCAAGGCGTTCATCCCGACGGAGGACCAGGGCTACCTGATCGTCGCGCTCCAGACGCCGGACGGCACCACCCGTGAGCCGACCAGTCGGGCCGCCCAGCAGGTCGGCAAGATCGCCGGCGAGCTCCACGGCGTCCGCGACGTGCTCCTGCTGGACGGCTACAACGCAGTCACGGCGATCAACCAGGCCAACACCGCGACGGCCTTCGTGATCCTCGAGGAGTGGGAGCACCGCAAGACGCCGGAGCTGAGGGCCGCGGGCCTGGCGAAGGAGCTCCAGCGGAGGCTCGCGGAAGAGGTCCGCGACGCCCACGTGGCGGTCCTCCAGCCCCCCCCCATCCAGGGCCTGAGCTCGACCGGCGGCTTCGATTTCATGATCGAGGACCGGGACGGCCAGGGGGCCGTCGCCACCGCCGGCGCGGCCGAACGATTCATGGACGCCGTCCGCCAGCGGCCGGAGGTCGCCGGGGTCTTCACCTCGTTCTCCGCCCGCGTCCCCCAGCTCCAGTTCGACATCGACCGCGTCAAGGCCCGCCGCCTGGACGTCACCGTCTCCGACGTCTTCAGCGTGCTCCAGACCAACCTGGGGGCCTACTACGTCAACGACTTCAACCTCTTCGGCAAGACGTGGAAGGTCATCGTCCAGGCCGACGCCGCCGATCGCCATCGGCCCGAGGACATCACCCGGCTCTTCGTGCTGAACCAGAAGGGGGACAAGGTCCCGCTCAGCGCGCTCGGAGAGGTCCGCTACACGCTCGGGCCCATCAATGTACCGCACTACAACATGTACACGACGGCAAGGATCACCGGGTTGCCGGCCTCGGGGTACAGCTCCGGGCAGGCGATCGCCGCGATGCAGGAGACGGCCGCGGAGGTCCTGCCGGAGGGGTTCGGCTACGAGTGGACCGGGACGACCTTCCAGGAGCAGAAGACCGGGAACATGGCGACGATCATCTTCGCCCTCTCGATCGTCTGCGTCTTCCTGTTCATGTCGGCGCTCTACGAGAGCTGGATCCGGCCGATCGTCATCATCCTGACGGTCCCGCTGGCGACCTTCGGCGCCATGGCCGGGCTCTGGTCGCTGGACATGCCCCTGGACGTCTTCGGCCAGATCGGCCTGGTCATGCTGATCGGGCTGGAGACCAAGAACGCGATCCTGATCGTCGAGTTCGGGGCCGAGCTCATCGAGAAGCACGGGATGAGCATCCTCGACGCCGCCAAGGAGGCCTCGCGCCAGCGGCTCCGGCCGATCCTGATGACCTCGTTCGCCTTCGTCTTCGGCGTCCTCCCCATGGCCCGCGCCACGGGGGCCGGGGCCTACAGCCGCAATTCCCTGGGCGTGGTGATCGCGTTCGGGATCGCGGTCAGCACCATCCTGGGCCGGTTCGTCATCCCGATCTACTTCGTCCTGGGGGAGCGACTCCGAAGCCGGGGCCGGCACCCGGCGCCGGCCTCGCCCTCGCCCACGATCGGAGATGACGCCGTGAGCACGGCCGCAGCCGCCGGACACTGACCGGCCCGGCCGCGGCTCGCCTTGCTACGGGAGCCTCCGGAGATCGGCTCCAAGGCTAACGGTCTGCCCCCGGGACAGCGAGAGCGTCTCGACGCGATCGCCGAGGGACACCTTGCAGGGGTTGCCGAGGTCCGAATGGAGCGTGGCCCGGGCCAGCTTCCCGTCCTTCCACGCAAGGTCCACCGTGAATCCGCCCCGGGCACGCAGGCCCGTGACCGAGCCGTTCGGCCAGGCCGGCGGGAGGGCCGGGAGCAGCCGGATCCGGCCGTTCTGCGTCTGGAGGAGCATCTCGCAAATGCCCGAGGTCGCGCCGAAGTTGCCGTCGATCTGGAAGGGCGGGTGCGTGTCGAAGAGGTTCGGGAGGGTGTTCCCGGCGAGCGCCTCGATCAGCATCCTGTGCGAGTGCTCGCCGTCGAGCAGCCTAGCCCAGAGGTTGATCTTCCAGGCCTTGGACCAGCCGGTCCCGCCGTCGCCCCGGAATACGAGGCTCTGGCGAGCGGCCTTGAAGATCTCCGGGGTGCCGTCCGGGGTGATCTCCCAGCCCGGATACAGCCCCCACAGGTGCGAGACGTGTCGGTGGTCGCTCTTCGGGTTGTCCTTGTCCTCGAGCCACTCCTGGAGCTGGCCATGCTTCCCCACCGTGTTGGAAGCGATCCGGGGGAGCATCTCCCCGAGCTTCGCGGCGAGCTCGGAGTCCGTGTTGAGGATCTCCGCCGCCCGGATCGTGTTGGCGAACAGGTCGCGAATGATCTGGTGGTCCATCGTCGGGCCCATGACGAGCCCCCCCTGCTCCGGCGAGTTCGACGGCCCGCTGATCAGCTTTCCGGTCACCGGGTCTTGCACCAGGTAATCCACGAAGAATTCCGCCGCCCCCTTCATGATCGGATAGGCACGTTCGGACAGGAAGCCTCGGTCTCCCGTGTAGAGGTAGTGGTCCCAGAGATGATGGCAGAGCCAGGCGCCCCCCGTGACCCAGATGCCATGGTCCGCGGCGTTGATCGGCGCGGCCCCGCGCCAGAGGTCGGTGTTGTGGTGCAGCACCCAGCCACGCGAGCCGTACTGCTCCTTCGCGACGGTCCGGCCGGATTGAGAAACGTCCGAGATCAGGTCGAAGAGCGGCCCCGCGCACTCGGAAAGATTCGCGACCTCCACGGGCCAGTAGTTCATCTCGGTGTTGATGTTCACGGTCCACTTGCTGTCCCAGGGAGGATGCAGCGAGTCGTTCCAGATCCCCTGCAGGTTCGCGGGCTGACTGCCCGGCCGGCTGCTGGCGATCATCAGGTAGCGGCCGAACTGGAAGAAGAGGGCGGCGAGGGCGGGGTCTTCCTGGCTCGCGGCCGACTTCAGCCGCCGCTCGGTGGTCAGCCGGGCCGCCTCGGTGGTCCCCAGGTCGATCGACACCCGGCGGAAGAGCCTGCGGTGATCGGCCACGTGGGCCGATCGCAGGACGTCGAACGGCTTGCCAACCGCGGCGGCGAGCGCCTCACGCGTCCTCGCCGACGGATCGGCACTCACGTCCCGGAAGTTCTTGAAGTTCGTCGCCCCGGCCAGGATCAGCGTGACGGCGCCGGCCCCCTGGATGTCGATGCCTTCCGCCGTGATCTGAACCTGGCCGCCGTCGGCGATCGCCCGCAGTCGAGCCTCGAAGCGAATGGCGCCGGGTACATCCGCGAAGGTCCCCGCGAAGCCGACCCGCCGCTTGCCGACCTCTCCTTCCAGGACGAGCGTCTGATCCTGGACCAGGACGCGGCTCTGTTTGTGGGGGCTCGAGAGGACGGCACGGAACGAGAGCTTGCCCGGCCGGTCGGCCCAGATCCGGGTGACGAGCACCTGGTCGGGGAAGCTGGAGAAGACCTCGCGGCGATAGTTCACGCCGTCCAGCCTGTAACCGACGGAGGCGACCGCCTCATCCAGGTCGAGCGTCCGACGGTAATCCTCGACCTGGTCGTGGCCCTCGAACCGGAGCTTGAGGTCGACGAACGGTTGATAGGGGAGCTGGACGAGCGGCACGCTCATGAACTCCCGCGACGCCAGTCGTTCGGCCTCGCGCTGCTTCCCCTCGAAGAGGAGCTTGCGAAGCTCGGGCAGGACCTTCGCGGCTCCCTTGTGGGCATAGTCGTGCGGTTCGCCGGCCCAGACGGTGTCCTCATTGACCTGCAATCGTTCCTCGGCCGGGCCGCCGAAGACCATGGCACCGAGGCGCCCGTTGCCAACGGGCAAAGCCTGGTTCCAGCTCTTCGCGGGGGCGTCGTAACGCAGCGTGAGGGCCTCATCGCCACGGGCGGATACCGCCGATCCCAGTCCCAGCAGGACCAGGAACGCAATGTTCCTTGTGAACCGAATGCATGCCATGGCGTCATGGTCCGTTTTCGGAGGTCTGGATCGAGAGTCACCACAAGGCGAAAGGGCCGGGGCGAGCACCCCGGCCCCGTCGCCATCACGGCCTGGAGAGGACCTGGTTCTGCGTGAGGTCGCACGGTAGCGTCGCCTGGACGACATTGGTCGAGAATCCCGGCTGACCGCCGCCGACGGACAGGACGATCTCGCCGGTTTTCAGCACCCGCTCGCCGGCCTCGTCGACATACGTCAGTTCCCGGGGCTCCAGGTTGAAGGTGATCGTCCGGGACTCTCCCGGCTGAAGCCGTTCGCGACGGACACCCCGCAACTGGCGAATCAGCGAGGTGTTCGCCCCCCTGGGCGGCGCGACGTAGAGCTGCGCAACCTCGTCCCCCTCCACCCGGCCCGTGTTCGTGACGTCCACGGTCACCCGGACGGGAGTGGCGGAGGTGAGGCGAGCGGGCTCGACCTTCAGGTTCGTGTAGGCGAACGTGCTGTAGCTCAGCCCATGCCCGAACGGGTAGAGGACCGGGCCCGCATAGTAGCGGTACGTCCGGCCGTTCATCGAATAGTCCTCGAACGCGGGCAGGTCCCTCTCCGACCGGTAGAACGTCACCGGAAGACGGCCACCGGGGTTGTAGTCGCCGACGAGCGCGTCCGCCACGGCATCTCCCCCCCGCTGTCCCGAGTACCATGCGAGCAAGACGGCGCCGGCCGGCCGCTGGTCGAAGGCGAGCGCACTGCCGCCCGTCAGGACGACGACCGTCGGCTTGCCGACGGCGGCCACCGCCTGGAGGATCCGCTCCTGCGAGGCCGGCAGCGAGAGCGTCGTGCGGTCGCCCCCCTTGAAGCCAACGGCGTCCACCCGCATCTCCTCGCCTTCCAGCTCCGGCGTGATCCCGAGCGTGAGGATCACGGCGTCGGCCTCGCGCGCCAGCGCCACCGACCGCTCGACGGCCTGGTCCACCGCCGGGGTCTTCCAGGAAAGCTGGAGCGACGCGCTGTTCCCCTGGTGCGTCAGCTCGACACGGAGCGGATAGGGCTTGCCGGCTTCGAGCGCGATCCCCTCCGCGGCCGACCCGAATCCCTGGCCCGTCCATCGGTCGAGCACGGGCTTGCCGTCGATCCAGACCCGGAAACGGCCATCGCCCGCCGCACCGATCTGGTAGCGCCCGGCCTCGGGAGCGACCAGGACTCCCGTCCATCGCACCGACGAGTTCGTCAGCGGCACGTCCGCGATCGGGTTATAGATGTTCCAGACAATATTCACATCCTTGTCTATCCGGCTGGAGATCGGGGCTCCTTCCAGGGCGGCATTGCCGAAGACCTCACGCGTCAGGCCCTTCGTGGATCGGGACGCATCGGTGAACAAGGCCCCGTCGCCGACGATCTCCCGGTTGTCGCGGAAGCCGTCCACCAGGGGGATCGGCGGGCCGTAAAGCACCTTCACGCCGCGCGGCTCGAGCTTGCCGCGGATCCCGTCGAAGAGCGTGACGGGCCGGGAGGGGACGCCGCAATAATTGCCCAGGAGGACGGGCATGCTCTTGGCGACGGGACCGATGACGGCCACGGTCTTCAGGTCCTTGCGGAGCGGCAGCACGCCGTCGTTCTTGAGGAGGACAAGGCTCTGCCGGGCCGCCTCGAGTGCAACCTTGTCGTGGGCCGGCGAGTCATTCTCGGAATACGGGATCCGGGCGTAGGCCACCCGATCCGCCGGGTCGAAGAGGCCCAGGCGGAACCGGACGCGGAAGAGCCGCTTCACGGCCCGGTCGAGATCGGCCTCCGCGAGCAGCCCCTTCCTGAGGGCCTCGGGGATCGCCTTGAAGCTGGTGCCGGAGCATTCGTCATCGCCGGCCTTCACCGCGATGGCGGACGCCTCCGCCAGGTCCTTCGCGAAGTGATGGCCGTGGAAGATGTCGCTGACCGAGTCCACGTCCGACACCACGGCCCCGTCGAAGCCCCACTTCCCGCGGAGGATATCCGTGAGCATCTTGCGGCTGCCGGTGGCGGACTCGCCGTTGATCGCGTTGTACGCCGACATCAGCGACGCGGCCTTCCCCTCGGTGATGCACGCCTCGAAGGCCGGCAGGTAGGTTTCCCAGAGGTCGCGCGGGGAGGCCACGGCGTTGAAGCCGTGACGCGCGGGCTCCGGGCCGCTGTGCACGGCGAAGTGCTTGGGCGTGGCCACGGCCTTCAGGTAGGTCGGATCATCCCCCTGAATGCCGCGGACGAAGGCGACGCCGAAGCGGCCCGTCAGGTACGGGTCCTCGCCGTAGGTCTCCTGGCCGCGACCCCACCGCGGGTCGCGGAAGATGTTGATGTTCGGCGACCAGAGCGTCAGCCCCTGGTAGATGTCGAACTTGCCGTGGCGGGCGGCCTCGTGGTGCTTGGCTCGCGTCTCCGTGCTGATGATCTCCGCGACCCGCTGATGGAACGGTGGATTCCAGGTCGCCGCCAGGGCGATCGCCTGCGGGAAGACCGTGGCGCGGCCCGCCCGCGCGATCCCGTGGAGCGCCTCGTTCCACCAGTGGTACGCCGGGATCCCGAGCCGCGGGATGGCCGGCGTCGCCATCATCATCTGCGCGATCTTCTCCTCGGTCGTGAGCCGCGAGACCAGGTCGTCCACACGCTGCTCCAGCGGCAGGTCGGGGTTTCGCCAGGGCTGGGCCTTCAGGTCCGGCTCCTGGGCCCTCGCCGAGCAGGCCGCGATGGCGACGAGCGTCGCCGCGAGATAGAACCGAGGATGGGTGGTCGAGGATGGCTTCGGCCGAGCGGGCCGGCTCTGGGTCTGCATCGGGTCAACTCCCTGGTCGTGCGTCGGTCACCGGATCTGGGGGTCGCGGTTACGGAACCACGCTGCGGGCGTGGACGCCGATACAAACGCCCGTGAATCCCCCCGCGGACTGGGTGCTCAGGATCCTGGCGTCCACTCCGTCCGTGAGCGTGATCCAGTCCCCCTCACCGTTAGGCCTGTAGCGGAACGACAGCGTCGTCCCTTCGCCCCGCGCCTCCAGCTCGACGCGCCGGGCTCGGTCCCGAAGCGGCGCGGCGAAGAGCACCGTCGGAGCGGGCTCCCTGCGAACGAAGCGTTCCCGAACCAGCGTGCGTTCGACGAAGACCTCGCGGGCCTGCCCCTCGCGGACCCGCACTCCCGCGAGGAAATGATGCCCCTCGTCCTGGAAGACCGCCAGGCCGGCATCGCCGTCCGGCGTCTCGTCGTCCACGCGGAGGATCGCCCTGGCCGTGTAGGCGGCATGCTGCTGCCTCCGGGCGAGGAACGAGGGGGCCTCGTTTCGCGTCGTCAGCCGCGGCGGCCGCGGGGTCAGGCGGAGCTCGCCCGAGCCCGGGTCGACCTTCCACCAGTCCGTCGTCGGGAGTCTCAGCCCCATCCAGGCGGGATCGAGCGACTTCCCCTTGAACTCGTCCGTGAGCGTGAAGGTGCCGGTAGTGGGATGCCAGTTCGCCGGCAGGGACTCCAGGAGCGAGGGCCGCTTCACGACGCGCGGGACCTCCGTTTTCTTCTCCAGGATCCTCGGCCAGCCGTCGGCCCACCGGACCGGCAGCAGGAAGGTCTCCCGGCCGAGCAGGCCGTGGCCCGCCCCGTCCTGACGACAGCCCAGGAAGACCGCCCACCAGTCGCCGTTGGGGAGCTCCACCAGGTCGGCGTGGCCGGTGCAGGTGATCGGGTTGGGGCGGTCGCGGGCCAGATCGCGCTGGGTGAGGATCGGATTGTCCGCGTACGGGACATACGGACCGTCGATCTCTCGGCTGCGGAAGACGACCTCGGAGTGATCCGGACCGGTCCCTCCTTCCGCGGCGATCAGCACATACCAGCCATCCTTCCGGATCAGGTGAGGGCCCTCGATCCAGATCGGCTTCCTCGCCAGGTCGGTGCCGCCGTTGACGAGCAGCCGCCTGGTGCCGATCAGCTTGCCGCCGATCAGGTCCACCTCCTGGAGCCAGATCGCGCGGTGGCCCTCATAGAGGGGCTTGTTGTCGGGCGCCTCCGCGTTGAAGACGACGTACGAATGCCCCTCGTCGAAGAAGAGCGACGGGTCGATCCCCGGGATACCGCGGAGCCAGACAGGATCCGACCAGGGCCCTTCGGGCCGTTCCGACGACACGACGAAGTTGCCTCCGCCGGGGCCGACCTGGGTGCAGATGACGTGGAACTTCCCCGCGTGGAAGCGGATCGTCGGGGCGAACATCCCCCCCGAGACGTTGCCCCGGGCGAGCGCGGGGGCCTGCGAGGGCCGATGGATTGCATTTCCGACCTGGACCCAGTGCACGAGGTCGCGGCTCTGGAAGATCGGCAGCCCCGGGAAGTAGATGAAGGTGGAGTTGACCAGATAAAAGTCGTCGCCCACTCGGCAGAGGCTCGGATCGGGATAGAAGCCCGCGAGGATCGGGTTCAGGAAGGAATCGCCGGCGACGGAGGACGCCAGCGGATCGGTCCCGGAATACGTGAAGGATTCGATGCTCACCGCGCCTGCCCTGGCCGGCGCGGCCGCGGGCCGGGGCGCCGGCGCGGCCGCGGGATCCCTGAGGTCGGGCGTCTCGAACCGGAGGCTGTCCACGTCGAGGTAGCCGGGGCTCGCCTTCGGGGCGTAGCAGAAGACGGCGTACTGCTGCCCCTGGAAGGTGCCGGTGCGCCAGTCCCACATGAGCGGGAATTCCTCGCCGATCGCCGTGAAGTCCCGGCCGTCGAGGCTGTATCCGCATCGCCCCTTGGCCCTGCCGAAGTCCATCTTGAGGGCGAGATGGATGACGTCGATCTTGCCGAGGTCCGCCGACGCCTTCGGCCCGACCGGGGCGCCGGACTCGACGCCCGACGAGAGGACCAGCCTGGATCGGCCTTCGGGGGACCGATCGACGGCCAGCGTCACGAGCGATTTGCCGATCATCCCCAGGCCGGCGATGTCTCCAGGCTGAAGATGAGAGACGTCCAGACTGGCGACCACGCCGCTCGATGGCCCCCAGCCCTTGTGAGTCAGCGAGTTCCGCGCGTGCCAGAGGTCGGGCGCGACGGTCGCCTTCAGCCGCAGGTAGCCCGGCCGCTCGGTGAGCGACCAGCGCGAATCATCGGGGTTGTGGTTCCACTGCCAGGTCAGCGGGAGCTTCGCGGCCGCGAAGTCCACCGGCGTGAGGAACGGACGGGGGAGCTGGCCGTCGATCGGCTTCTTCGCCCTGTCGGGGACGCGGCCGGTGGCCCCCGGCTCCCCCCAGAGCGGCCAGTTGTCCTTCCAGGTGATCGGGCAGAGGTTGGTGACCCGGCCGATCGGCCCGCTGTCGCGCATCACGAAGCCATACCACGAGCCGTCGGGCAGGTCGACGATGGCCCCCTGGTGGCCGCCGGCCCGGTCGTCCAGGACCCGGATCGTCTCCCAGGGCCCGTCGAGCGCCTTCGCTCGCGAGCACATCAGGGCGAGCCGGCCCGGGAGTGCGTTGAACAGGTAGTACCAGCCGTTGATCTTGAGAGCCTTGCTCCCCTCGATCCCCCGGACGTAGAAGATCTGCCGCGAGGCGACGATCCGGTCGAGCCCGGGGCTGAGGGTCTTGAGCGAGACGTGCCCGTCCCAGCCTCCCGATGTGAAGAGGTAGGGCGTCCCGTCGTCGTCGAAGAAGAGACCGGGGTCGAAGGCCGACTCGCCGAGGACGTGATGCGTCCAGGGCCCGCGGATGTCGGTCGCGTGGTAGATCCGGGTCGGCTTCCCGTTGGGGGTCACGGCGAGGTGGAAGGTCCCCTTGTGATGGCGCAGCGAGGGGGCGAAGACGCCGTTGCGGTAGGACATCGCCCCCTGCATGTCATACCTCGGGTCTCCGTCCAGCCGGTCCATGACGTATCCGACCGTCTCCCAGTTCACCAGGTCCTTCGAGTGGAGGAGGACCAGCCCGGGCGAGTTGGCGAACGTCGTGGAGGCGAAGTAGAAATCAGCCCCCACCCGGATGATGTCGGGGTCCGGGTAATCGGCGTGGAGCGGCGGATTGGTGTAGGTCCCGTCGCCGTTGTCCTGGGCCAAAAGGCTGCAGGGCGCCAGGAGCGACAGAATCCCGATCGCGAGGATTCTCATCGAGGTCCCCCGGAGAGTATGGGGACGGCACCGTACGGAGACCCGTTCGAGCGTGGACCGGAGCCGGCCGCGGGGCGTCGCGGACCCGAAGGCAAACGCTTGCCCCGTGGTCTACCGCGGATTCGCCCGGCGCATCATCGCCTTGCCCATGAGAGGTGTCAAGTAACTATCAGGGGGTAAACGATTGCCTAGGGAGTACCGAACGGATAAGCTGTCGCTCGAGAGTCTCGCATTCTCGCCCTTCGCTTCGGGTCATTCTGGCAGAAAGGGGCCTTACGTGACGGCCACGGGTCGCCCTCGCCTTCGCGCTCCACGTTTCCTCCCACCGGCGGCCATGCTCGCCGCCCTCGTCGCGACGTCCCTGGGCCCGATCCGGGCGGTCGGGCAGGCCGTCGAATCCCCGCCGGCATCGGGCACGCTGAGGCAGGCGGCGAAGGGTCGATTCCTGATCGGGGCCGCCGTCTCGGCCCGCGGACTCGCCGATCCGAGGGTGGCGGATCTCGTCGCGGCCCAGTACGACGTCCTGACCGCGGAGAACGAATTCAAGCCCGCGAGCCTCCAGCGACAGCCGGGCCGGTTCGAGTTCGCGACGGCGGACCGGTTCGTCGAGTTCACCCGGGCGCACGGCATGAAGCTGGTCGGCCACACGCTCTGCTGGCACAGCCAGTCCCCCCCCTGGATCTTCCGCGGGCCGGATGGCAAGCCGCTGGCTCGCGAGGAAGGGCTGAAGAACCTGAAGGCGCACATCGACGCCGTCGCCGGCCACTTCCGGGGTAAGGTCGTCGGCTGGGACGTGGTCAACGAGGCGATCAGCGACGCGAAGGACGAATACCTCCGCAAGACCCCGGGTCTGCGCTCGATCGGCGACGACTACATCGCCCGGGCCTTCGAATTCGCCCACGCGGCCGATCCCGACGCCGAGCTCTACTACAACGACTACAGCAACGAGAACCCGGTGAAGCGGGAGAAGACGATCCGCCTGGTCCGCGACCTGAAGGCGAAGGGCGTGCGGATCGACGCCGTCGGGATGCAATGCCACCTGATCCTGTCCGACTCCAACGCGATCGACCGGCTGGACGAGTCGATCGCGGCCTATGCGGCGGAGGGGGTCAAGGTCGCGATCACCGAACTGGACGTCGACGTGCTCCCCCGACGCGGCCGCGGCGCGGACATCGGCGCCCTCGAGAAGGACGGGGCGAACCCCTACAAGGACGGCCTGCCGCCGGAGGTGGCCGAGGCCCAGGCCCGTTTCTATGCCAGGCTCTTCCAGGTCGTCCTCAAGCGTCCCGGCGTCGTGAACCGGGTCACGTTCTGGGGCACGCAGGACGGCACCTCCTGGCTGAACAACTTCCCGGTCCCGCGCCGGACCAACTACCCGCTCCTCTGGGACCGGGCGCTGAAGCCCAAGCCGGCCTTCGCCGCCGTGATGGACGTCCTGGGCAGGCCGTGAGCCGAACGTGTCCTCGCGATCGTGCAGCGAGAATCGTCCGCAAGGTCATCGTCGATTGCAGGGTCTCGATCCACCCCACAGGGAGACGCATCCATGAACGGCGCAGCGTTCGCTGGCCTCTTGCCGCTCGTCCTGGCGGCCGCACTCCAGCAGCCGGAACCCCCGAAGCCCCCGCCCGGCACCCCGGCGACGAGCAACATCCGGGGCCAGGAATATCCCCGGGTCCTGGACGACCTCCGGGTCGTATTCCGCTTCAAGGCGCCCGAGGCCCAGAAGGTCGTCTTCGGCTTCTTCGACAGCCAGCGCTATCCCGGGACGAAGGACGACAAGGGCTTCTGGACCGCGACCACGGAGCCCCAGGTCCCGGGCTTCCACTATTACCGGGTCTTCGTCGACGGCGCCGAGGTCAACGACCCCGCCAGCGAGACCTACTACGGCACCGGCAAGCAGACCAGCGGGATCGAGATCCCCGAGAAGGGCGTGGACTATTACCTCCCGAAGGAGGTCCCCCACGGCGAGGTCCGCGAGCGCTGGTACCGCTCGAACACGACCCAGCAGTGGCGGCGAATCTTCGTCTACACGCCCCCGGGCTACGATAACGACCGCGACACGCGGTATCCGGCCCTCTACCTCCAGCACGGCGGCGGCGAGGACGAGCGGGGCTGGCCGAATCAGGGACGCATGTCCTTCATCCTGGACAACCTGCTGGCGGCGGGGAAGGCGAGGCCGATGATCGTGGTGATGGAGCAAGGCTACGCGCGGAGGCCCGGCGACCCGGCCATGCCGATGGGCCCGCCGCGGCCGGCCGCCCCGGGCCAGCCCGCGCCGCCGCGCCCCGACTTCAGCAGGATGTTCAGCGCACTTGAAGATGTGTTCATCAATGACCTGATCCCGATGATCGACGCGACCTATCGGACGATCCCGGACCGCGACCACCGCGCCATGGCCGGGCTCTCCATGGGGGGCATGCAGACCTTCTCCATCGGGCTCAAGCACCTGGACGTCTTCGGCGCCCTGGGCGGATTCAGCGGGGGTGGCGGCGGGTTCGGCGGCGTCGCCTTCGACCCGAAGACCGCCCACGGCGGGGTCATGGCCGACGCGGACGCGTTCAACAAGAAGATGCATCTCCTCTGGCTCGGCATCGGCACGACCGAGCCGCCCAACATGTACAAGAGCGTGAATGATTATCACAAGGCCCTGGAGGCGGCGGGCATCAAGCACGTCTACTACGAGTCCCCCGGCACGTCCCACGAATGGCTGACCTGGCGCCGCAGCCTGAACGAGTTCGCGCCCCTCCTGTTCAACTGGGCTCAGGCCGGTCGACCGTCGCCGGGCGGCCCCGGCGGCCGGCGTCAGCCCATGCCCCCGATCACGCTCAACTCTGATGACGTGCCCGCCTTCCCCGAGCCGCCGGCCGGGATCGACGCCGACCGCAGCGACGTGCCGCATGGGAAGCTCGAGATGATCTCCTACGAGTCCAAGTCCGTCGGCACGACCCGCAAGATGCAGGTCTACACGCCGCCGGGATACACGACCGAGAAGAAGTATCCGGTGCTCTACCTGCTGCACGGGATCGGCGGCGACGAGACCGAATGGCAGCGGTTCGCGAAGCCCAATCTCCTCCTCGACAATCTGATCGCCCAGGGGAAGGCGACGCCGATGATCGTCGTCATGCCCAACGGTCGGGCCCAGAAGAACGACCGGCCGGAGGGGAACATCTACGCCGCGGCGCCGGCCTTCGCCGCGTTCGAGAAGGACCTCCTCAAGGACGTCATCCCGACCATCGAGGCTCGCTACTCGGTGCAGGCCGATCGCGAGCATCGGGCCCTGGCCGGCCTTTCCATGGGTGGCGGGCAGTCGCTCAACTTCGGGCTGACGAACCTGGACAGCTTCGCCTGGGTCGGCGGCTTCTCCTCGGCCCCCAACACGAGGCCTGCGCCCGAGCTCGTGCCGGATCCGGAGGCCGCGAAGGCGAAGCTGAAGCTCCTCTGGGTCGCCTGCGGCAACAAGGACGGCCTGATCCGGATCAGCCAGGGCGTGCACGGCTACCTGAAGGAGAAGGGCGTCCCCCACACCTGGCACGTCGACGGCCACGCCCACGACCCCACGGAGTGGCGGAACAACCTCTACTACTTCGCCCAGCACCTCTTCCGCTGAAACCGGGCGCGACCTGCCCGGCGAACCATCCCGGTCAGCCCGCGCGGCGACGCCGCGCGGGCCGGCTGGCCGGGTCGTGGATCGGCCGCGAGAAGGACGCCAGCATGGGCTCCTCCAACTGCTGGAAGTCGGCGAACGTCATCCGGACGTCCTGATGGCGGAGATTACCCCGGACGACGATCGAGCCGGCGTGGGCCAGCCCCTCGTCGACGATCGAGCGGAGCCCGTAGAGTCGCCCGAAGGCGGGGATGCTGCCCGGCTCGCAGTTCGCGAACAGGGCCTCGATCTCCCCGGGCGTCGCCAGGCGGACGTCGCAGGCAGGGCGGCCCAGCGCGGCCGCCAGACGATCGAGGTCGATCCTCGTCGTGGAGGCGAGGAGGGCGATCAGGAATCCATCCCCACACCCCACCAGCACGGACTTGGCGACCGTCCGGCCGGGCACGTGCACGCTCCCCGCGAGCTTGGTCGCGGACGAAACCGGCCGATGGAGCAGGGTCTCGAACTCGACGCGGCGGCTGCGCAGGAAATCGACGACGTACATGGGTTGTCACCTCCAGGATGGGTATCTGGAGGAAATATAGCTCGTACCATGCGACCTGGCGGCTCGTGCGGGTCATTCTGGCGGCCGTCCGCCGCCAACTCTTGCGCAGACTGCACAGCCGATACCACCCGAGCGATCGAGACGGCCGGGCGAGGCCGGGAATGAACTTGCCAGGTGCCGGGTCATCGCTTACGATCCCGGTCCCGTCCCCAGACTGCCATGGGCCGGCCGGCTCCGGGCAACTCGTCCGTTGGATCGATCGACAAGGAGGTCGTCGTGCTGTCTCGCAACCGCACGGTCGGGTTGGCGTTTCGTCGATGGATCCGAGCCGGCGTGCTGGCGGCGGCGACGTCGGGAACGCTCGGCGGATGCAACGCCGTCAGCCGAGACGTCCACCAGTATTACCAGCAGATGGCGATCAACTACAAGGAAGCCGAGGACAAGGCTCGATTCAAGGCCTCGCTGAGCGACAGCGAGTCGAAGATGCTCCTGAAGGCCGGCGAGGTCCACAAGGCCGGCCGGGCTCGCAAGGAGGCGGACAAGCTCAACGAGTGGGCGGATCGCTGTGCCCATCAGCGTGAGCGGTTCCAGAAGGCGGCGGACAAACTCGAGCCCCGCGCCGAGGGCGACGGCATCAGGCCGCCGGACCCCGTGAAGGAAGTCCCGGCCGACGCCGAGAAGCCCTGAGGCAACGGCCATCACGCCGGCCCCCCGTCCGGCGACTGATGAACCTCGTGGACCCGCCAAGGGAGCTCGGTCCTCCGGCGAATCCGGGGGGT
>NZ_JAALJH010000121.1 GCF_011064615.1 Aquisphaera insulae
GCTCCGGCCGAGCCAGGCGCAGGCCGAGGCATGCCGACAGGCCTCGTTCCCGCGCAACAGCTCCTGGACAAGACGCCAGGGTCGTCCAGGCCAACTTTTCATCGCGCCAGGGTGGCTGTGGCGGGAGCGAGGCGACGCCACAGCCACCAGGGAGGGGATGAGCGTCGTCTCTTGCTGTCTGGCCGCCTCTCGCTCGAGGCTGGTCGATCCGCCCTCGCTCCTCAGGGCGAAAACGGTCGGGACGGGAACGCAGGATCGAGGATCATCGCGTCGGCCTGATGGAGCAAGAGCAGGAACTCCACCCGGTCCCACCAGATGCCCGACGAGACGAGATGGGCCACCGTGCGGCGGGCGTACGCGTCACCGATCCGGCCGTGTGCTCGCTCCAGCCAGCGCCGGGCTTCGTCCCGATTGCCGAGCCGGTGGTGTGCCATCGCCAGGACCGGGAGATTCAGGGGTGCCGCCACCCAACCGGTCCCGCGACGGAGCGAGGTCTGCGCGAGCTCGGCGGCCCGCTCATAGCGACCGGCGCGGAAGGCGGCCAGGCCGGCCACGTAATGGTTCCAGGCGAGCCCCGGGTTCCGGGTCCGTGCGGTCTCGGCCCACCGCAGCGGTTCGGAGAGGTCGGCGGCGGCGTCCGGTTCGACCAGGCAGGAGCGGGCCGCGTCGAGGATCAGGGGATGTTCCAACCGGCTGAACCAGCGAAGCGTGTCCGCACAGGCCAGACGAGAGCCCTGGTGGTCGCCGGCCAGGGCCAGGGCCAGGGCGAGGTGATATCGCGGGCCCGGGTCGTCGGGATTCGCATCGACGGCCCGACGCACCAGGGGGGCAAGCCGTCGCCCCTCGTCGCTCGCCTCGGAGAAGCGACCGCGGCTCATCCGGTCGGCCGCCTCGGCGAATCGTCGTTCGATCGCGGCCTGATCGATGTTCGCCTCCGGGGGAGCACCAAGGCTCGCGTCGATCGCCGCGGACGCGGCGGGCGGCTCATATCCGGCGGCGAGGCGGGATGGGGTCATGACTCGTGAATCCCCGAGAGATCGTCGGCGGTGGATTCGCCAGCGCTCGAGCCACTCGTCGGCCGACAGGTTGGCCGTGCCCCCCCCTTCGTGGATCCGCCGGCCCGCGAGGAGCTCGGCCGCGAGGCAGAGGTCGTCCGGGTCGACGTCATCCGGCTTGAGCGCGTTGAGGTCGAGCGCGACCAGCGCGTCGAGGAACCCGCCGAGGACCGCACGCCGACCGTCCGGCGTCACGGCGATGGAGAGGGGGCTGCCTCTCGTCTTCAGGGGCGGGGTGACGGGCTTGCCGGTCCGCGAGTCCCAGGCGCGAGCAGTCCCGTCGTCGCTCGCCGAGACCACCCAGCGGCCATCCGGGGTGAAGGCCGCGGCCGTTGTCTCCCGGAGATGCTCGAACGGCGGGCAGGCCAGCCGGCCGGCACGCCAGTCCCAGACGCGGACCATGCGATCGCGGCAGGCCGTCACGAGGAGTCGGCCGTCGGGGCTGAAACCGGCCGAGTAGACGATGTCCGGATGCGCGGGCAGGTCCGCGAGGACCGTCCCCGTCTCGAGGTCCCGGACCCGGACCGAGCCGTCGTACGACGCGAGCGCCATCGAACGGCCGTCGGCAGAGAACTGGAGGTCGTGACACTTGTCTCGGTGAGTCAATGGCGGGTAGCGCAGTCGGCCCGTGTCGGCCTGCCAGACCCGGACGTCGTTGCCCATACCCCAGGTCAGCACGCACCGGCCGTCGGGGCTGAATCGGACTGCGCCGTTGTTGATCCAGTGTCGGGCCAGCTCGGCGTCATGGGCGCGCCAGCGGAGGGTCTCGCGACCGCTCTCGGGGTCGAGGATCAGAAGCTCCCCTTCGCCGCAGAGCACGGCAAGGCGACGGCCGTCGGGCCGGTAGGCCAGGCTGCGAGGGTCGGAGGGGAGCATCGCCCGCCAGATCGGCCGGTCCCGGGCCCAGTCCCAGGTCACGACCTCCTGGCCCTCCTCCGGCGTCCCGTCCCGCGCGGTCGCCGCGGCGACCGTGCGGCCGTCGGGAGAGAAGACCGCGTCGATGATCCGGCCTCCCGGACGGAGCGGCGGCCCGGCCGGCCGCCCCGTCGCGACCTGTGTGACCCTCGTACTTCGGAGCTTGCGGTTGTAGCTCATCCCGGTCGGGATCGCGAGCGTCCCGTCCGGGCTGAGCGCCGCGAACGAGCCATCGCCGTCCAGCGGCACCAGGGTCGTCGGCACGCCCCCCTCCGGGAGGGCCCAGAGGCGGACCAGGTCGCCGTCCTGCGTGGCCAGCGACCGTCCATCGGGCGCGAAGGCCACGACGCGGCCGGGGCGATGGAGGTCGAGCGGCGGGTCCAGGGGATCGCCGCCGGGGACGGCCCACAGTTGGGCCGTGTTGTCGCTGGAGCAGCTCAGGAGCATCCGGCCGTCCGGGCTGAAGGTCGCATCGGTCACCGCGTTCCTGTGCTCGAGGACGCGCCCGAGCGGACGACCCGTGGCCGCCTCGAAGATCCGGATGGTGGCGGGCAGTTCCCGGCCGAACGCGGCGAGATATCGCCCGTCTGGGCTGGGAACGATCGCGGCGAGCCGGCCCGAGAGGTCCGGCTCGACCAGCGACCGGATCTTCTCCCCGGTCTCCGTCGCGCGCCAGGTGAGCCCCTCCTTGCCTTCGTAGGTGATCAGCACCCGTCCGCCGTCGGCGAACACTGGCGGGGAGCAGAACCAGCGCACCCAGACGCCCTCCGACACCTCCTGACGATGCGGCAACGGTGGCCAGAGGGGCCGGGCGGACTCGGCCGGGACGGCGAAAAGGCGGGCCCGCTGATCCCGGCAGCCGGTCGCCAGGCGGTTCCCCGAGGGGTGGAATGCCAGCGATGTCACGTCCGACAGATGGCGCAGCCACGGGGTGGCGAACGCCCGCGCCCGGACGTCCCAGACCCGGGCGGTATTCCCCCCCGCGATCGCCAGGAATCGGCCGTCGGCGCTGTAGGTCAGGTGCCGGATGCGGCCGGGGAAGCGGATGCGAATGGTCCCCCGGCCGTCGGGGAATCCGGTGAGGATCACATCGCCGTCGGGGAGCCCCACCGCCATCGCACGGCCGTCCGGGCTCCAGGCCGCGGCCGGCGCAGCATCCACGCCGCTCAGGAACGGCACGGACCGCTCGGCGTCCAGGTCCCAGAGCAGGTGGCGGGCATCCCGGGTCGCGCCGTCGAGGACGGTCGTCGTGATCAGGTGCCGGCCGTCCGGATGGAACGCGATCCCCCCGGGCCAGGTCCCGTCGGCGACGAGTGCCCGCAAGGGGCTGAAGGAAGCGCGGCCCCAGGTCCGGGCGCGGATCGCGTTGACGACGCGGCGTTCGGGGTCGTCCCGGGCCAGCCGGGCGGCATTGGCGAACCAGAGCGTCCCCCGCGCGTTGTCGCCCTGGTCGCCGGCCTGGATCCCGGTCGTCGCGTACATGTCCACCAGGGTCGCCTCGGCCTCGGCCCGCGCCGCCTGCGCCGTCCGGCGGGCGTCCGCCTCCGCCAGGGCCCGCCTCGACGCCAGGTCGCGAGCCGTCACCGCCTCGCGCCATTGCCAGAGGATTCCGGCGACCCCCAGGGCGGCGACGAGCACGACCGCCGCGGTGAGGGCGGCCGGCGCCGGGTGGCGTCGGCACCATCGCCAGGCCCGCTCGAGCGTCCCGACCGGCCGGGCCGCGATCGGCTCGTCGGCCAGGAAACGACGGAGATCCTCCGCCAGGGCATCGGCGGTCGCATACCGCCGGGCCGGCTGCTTCTGCAGGCAGGTCATCACGATCGTCTCGATGTCGCGCGGCAGGCCGGGGACCAGACGCCGCGGCGGGACGGGCTCGACGCTCCTGACCTGCTCGATCGTCTCCAGAGCGCTGGCCCCGCGGAAGGGGGGCCGGCCCACGATCAGCTCGTAGAGGATCGCGCCCAGGGCGTGGATGTCGGCCGGCGGGCCGACCTCTCGTGTCTTCCCCAGCGCCTGTTCCGGGGCCATGTAGCTGGGCGAGCCCAGGATCGACTCGGTGGCGGTCAGATCCGAGTCGGCTCCCAGCGCCTTCGCCAGCCCGAAGTCGGTGATCTTCGGCGTCCCGCCGGCGGCCATCAGGATATTCCCCGGCTTCAGGTCGCGGTGGACGATGCCCGCGCGGTGGGCCTCGGCGATACCCCGAGCCAGCGAGGCGACCAGGGTCGCGGCAAGCCGGGACGGCCAGGGCGTGCCCTCGAGCTGGCGGTCGAGGCTCCCCCCTTCGAGATACTCGAGCTCGATGTAGGGCAGCCCGTCGACCTCGCCGATGTGGCGGATCTGCACGATGTTGGGGTGGTGCAGCCGCGCGACCGCCTGGGCCTCGGTCAGGAAGCGAGAGAAGGCCTCGGGGGCCGCGTAGGCTCCGCCCAGGATCATCTTCAGCGCACACGGCCGGTCCAGGAGGACCTGTCGGGCCTGGTAGACGACCCCCATGCCCCCGCGACCGAGCTCGCCGACGATCTCATAGCCGGGGATGGCGGTCCGGGTGGAGGGTATTCCGAGCGACGTGACGCCGGCGCCCCGGGTCAGGGCCGAGGGGTCGGATCGAGAGGATCGGCTGGGGACGTGCCGGCCCGTGAATTCGTGCGAGGAATCCGACCCCACGTCGAGGTCGTCCCGGCCCACCAGCGGCCGGTCCAGGAGGCTGTAGCGACCGTCGTGGGCCCTGAGGAGGGCTTCAACCCGCTCCCGGAGCCCCGGGTCGTCGGCGCATTCGCGGTCGAGGACGCACGCCTGTTCTTCGGGATCCTCACACCCGACGGCCGCCAGGAACACGCTCTGCACGCGACGCAGATCGGGGGACATGGGACGCTCACAGTCGTAACGCGGGCAGGATCGAGCGAGGACCGCGACCACTCCGGCACGCGGTCGGCGGTCACCCGCCGAGGTCGAGGCTGAGCCAGGCGCGGGCGTAGGTCCACTTCTTGCGGGCGAGGTAGGTCGTGATCCCCAGGGCGGCCGCCACGTCATCGTGTCCCAGGCCGGCGAACTGGCGGAGCTCGACCACCTTGGCGGCAACCGGGTCCTCGAGAGCCAGGCGGTTGAGCGCGTCGTCGAGGGCCAGGATCCGCTCGTCCGGGTCGGGGGCCGGCGGGTCGGACAGCTCCACCCGAAGCCGCCCGCCGCCTCGCTTCAGCCGCCGCTTGCGACGCGCCCCATCCACGAGGATCCGACGCATGGCCTCGGCCGCCGCGGCGAAGAAGTGCCCCCGCCCGTCCCAGGGCCTGGCGGGGTCGTCGCCGACCAGGCGGAGGTACGCCTCATGCACCAGCGCCGTCGCCTGGAGCGATCCGCCCGGCGGGACCAGGGCCAGTCGATGCGAGGCCAGCCGGCGCAGCTCGACATAGACCAGCGGGAGGAGCTCGCTCGCGGTCTTCGGCCGCCTGCCTTCGAGGCCCTCCGTGCCCCGGTCGATCTCGCCGTCTTCGTGTCCGATGGGTGGGCGCTCCAGGAACGGGATGGCGTCCCGAACGTTGATGTCGTGCGGCGTGCGACGATGTTCCGCGTCAGCGTCCGCCGGCGTCGGACGGCGGACGGGGGACCTCAGCGACGAACGATGTCGGCCTCCGGATGCAGGCTGATCACGGTCGAGTCGTCGTTTCGGGATCGGCGATCGCCCCGGAGTGCATGCGAGACGACGCCCACTATACATGATGTTCGGACCGTGCGGAAGCGTTCCGGACGGAGCCCCGGCCGCTCGAATCGGGCGCGTGGGCCCGGTCGCGGTCATGCCGACGCTCGGGACCTCGCATACCACCTCAACGTCATCGAGAGTCACGGCCCCGCGGCCGATCACGTCCTCAGCCCTTCGCGGCGATCGGCACCTGGTTGATCTTGGCGGCGAGGATGAAGTCATTCTCACTCAATCCGCCGATGGCGTGAGTGGTCAGCACCACGGCCACCTTCCGGTATCCTTCCAGGTGCAGGTCCGGGTGGTGTCCCTCCTCCTCGGCCAGCACGGCGACCCGGTCGAAGAAGGCGATCCCGGCGGAGAAGTTCTTCGCGACCCAGTCCCGGCGGATGCTCCGCCCGTCCGCCGAGAGGACCCAGCCGGGGAGCCGGCCCACCTGCTCGACGGCCTCCTCCGCCGAGACCGGCGGCACGCCTCCCTCGCAGGGCCGGCATCGCTTCTGGACCAGCTCGTGCTCGCTGGATGTGCTCATCGGTAGCTCTCGTCGTCGTTGGGGAAGGACCTGTCACGGACGTCGCGCACGTAGTCGGCCGCGGCCTTCTTGATCTGCTCGCCGAGCTCGGCGTAGCGCCGCGCGAACCTCGGCCGGAAGCCGTCGGCGAGCAGTCCCAGCATGTCGTGAAAGACGAGGACCTGGCCATCGCAGCCCGGCCCGGCGCCGATGCCGATAGTCGGGATCGGCAGCTCGGCGGAGATGGCGGCGGCCAGGCTGGCGGGGACGCACTCCAGGACGACCGCGAAGGCCCCGGCCTCGGCGACGGCCCGGGCATCCTCGCGGAGCGCGTCTTCACCCCGCTGGACCCGGTACGACCCGAGCTTGTGGATGGACTGCGGGGTCAGGCCGACGTGCCCCATCACGGGGATTTCCGCCTCCGCCACCGCCTTGATCGTGGCGGCCATCCGCCGGCCCCCCTCGAGCTTCACGGCCTGGCAGCCGGCCTCCTTCATCATTCGGCCCGCCGATCGGATGGCCTGGCGCGGCGAGACGTGATACGAGAGGAACGGCAGGTCCGCGACCACCAGGGCGCGTTTCGTCCCCCGCACCACCATCTCCGCATGGTAGATCATCTGACGCAGGGTCACCGGCAGGGTCGTCTCGCGTCCCTGGACGGTGGTCGCCATGGAGTCGCCGACGAGCAGGCAATCGACCCCGGAGACGTCGAGCAGCCGGGCCGACGCGTAATCGTACGCGGTGAGGACCGCGATCGTCCGGCCCTGCCGCTTCCAGGCCGCGAAGTCCGGGACGGTGACCCGACGCGATTCACTCGACTTCCCCACCGGTCACGCTTCCTTCGCTCGGCTTGAGTTCCGCGATGAGGACGCTCGGCGTGTCCCTTAAGACCTTGTATCGTCTCCGGATCGCCCGATGCAAGGCATCCCGGTCCTCGTCGCGGGCTCCGCCCTTCAGGTCCGCCACGAACCGGGCCCCGCGAGTCCTGTAGAATTCCACCAGCTCCTCGGGCCCGAGCCGATCCCGCGGCGCGGTCCCGGGCCACTCCGCCGCGGCGCGGGCGGCGGCCGAGGGCGTCCGCTCGAGCCGACAGCCGACGCGGTCGGACTCGTAGAGGAGCGGCTCGACGGCCACCAGCCACACCCCGGACGGGACGACCTCTTTAATCTCGGCCGCGGCCTCCTCCAGGCCGGCCCATTCCTCCGGCGTCTGCCAGGTCGACCGCGCGAAGTAGGCGCAGGCGAGCAGGCAGAGGATCGTCAGGACCCGCCACGAGGCCGCGAGCCCCCAGAGCCGGCCGATCCCCGCCGCGAAGGCCGGCGCCATGATCAGCCAGTAATACTCGTGATGGAGCTTCGCCCCGAGGAGCGCGAGCATGCTCATCGCGGCCAGGCTCCAGACCCTCCAGAGATCCCATCGGACGGCTCGAACGTCGCCTCCGCGGTCCGCGGCCGGCCCGACGACCAGGCCGATCGTCCCCAGCAGCACCCCCAGCGGACTGAACGCCCGGATCAGCAGGAAGCGGCCGATCTGCCGGAGTGTCTCCGGCCTCGCCAGCGCCGAGAGGCCGAGGACGGCCATCCAGATCGTGCGATTGTCGGCCGCCGCGCGCGAGCCGCTCAGCTCGATCAGCCGCGGCACCCAGAGATACCAGCAGGCCGCCGGCAAGAGTGCCGCGGCGGCCAGGGCGAGCGCGGCACGGCGCCTCCCCGCGGCGACCACGACGACCAGGGGCACGAAGACGAAGGCGCCGGTCACCTTGGCCGCGATCCCGATCGCCAGCGCGATCCAGGCGAGGGCCCACCAGCGGCGGCCGGCCCCCCTCACCGCCCGGTCCGCGCACTCCAGCCCGGCCAGGACCCCGCCGAGCATCAGGGCGTCGGGCTGGAAGGCCCGCCCGTAGCGGATCGTGACCGGGAAGGCACCGAAGGCGACCAGCGCGACGACCGCCGCGGTGCGGCCCTGGCGACGGCGGACGAGCCCCCAGAGGCCCACCGCCGCCAGCCCCGTCGCGACCGCGGAGACGCCCCGCCCCGCCGCCTCCAGGCCGACGCCGACGATGCGGTGCACCCCCACCGCCAGCGCCTGGTAGACCGGCGGCTCGACCACGAAGTAATTCGGGAAGGGCGCCGTGCTCAGCGAGGGATAGAAGAACCCCGCCCCCCGGTCCAGGTTCCGCGCGACCATGGCCGTCGGGATCTGCCGCCCCACGTAGTTCTCGACGATCGGCTGGCCGGGAAGGGCGAGGCGGATCCCCAGCGTCGCGACCACGAGGCAGACCAACCGCCAATCCAGCGCTCTCACGACGGGGACGCGCATGTCCATCAAACATGCATCCGGGTCGACTGAGGATCGGTGCGGCTCGCTCATTTTCTGAAAATCGGCGGAGAATAGAATTGAAACTCGCCCATCAAGATGGCACCATGGCCCGCCAGGTCCACCTCTTCTCTTCTATCCCCAGAGCGTCAGGGAACGATTCCGTTCCGATATCTCGCTCGGCCCCGAGTCCGGGAGGAAGCATCATGCTGGTCCGCGATGTCCTTAGGGAAAAAGGCAATCGTGTGGTGTCGATCGACGTGGACGCGACCGTCCACGAGGCCGTCTCCAAGCTGGTCCAGAATAACATCGGCTCGCTCCCGGTCGTCGATCATGATGGCCTCCTGATCGGCATCTTCGCCGAGCGCGACGTCCTCCGGCTGATGCACAATCGCGGCGAGGGATTCAGCCGGACGAAGGTCTCCGAGGTCATGACCTGCAACCCGGTCACGTGCGGCCTGATGGACGAGGTCAACGACGTGATGGGGCAGATGTCCGAGCGGCGGATCGCCAAGGTGCCGGTGGTGGCCGACGGGGCCCTCGTCGGCATCGTCTCCGTGGGCGACGTCATCAAGGTGATGTACGACAAGGTCGCCACCGAGAATCACCATCTCCTCTCCTACATCCACGGCGCGGTCTGACGAGATCGGACGGGCGGGATTGCCCGCCCTCCCAGGATCCCGGGGGGCAGGCAGTCAAACCTGCCCTTCACTTCGCGGCCCTGACCCGGGCCGGCCGCCGCGCCCTGACCGCGGGCGAGCCCGGGCGGATCTTCCGGGGGTCGAACTCGGCGGGGACGGCCCCATTCCAGCGGTCGAAGGTCGCCGTCAGCTCGGCGAGCCGCGACCTGATCGCGGGCGTGAGCTGGCGGGCCTCGAACCGCCAGCCCCAGTTCCCCTCCGCCTTCCCGGGCACGTTCATCCGTGCCGAGCTATCCAGCCCCAGCAGGTCCTGCATCGGCACGATGGCCACGTCGGCCACCGATTCGAGCGCCAGCCGGATCATGTCCCAGTGGAATTCCTTGCCGTTTGAGTCCATGTAGCGGAGCGCAAAAGCACGCTCGGCGGCGATCTGGTCGCGGGACTGGGTGGTCTGCACGACGTCCGAGGTGAGCCAGCCGACGCAGGTGTCGTTGTCGTGCGTCCCGGTGTAGGCGACGCAGTTGTGGACGTAGCGATGGGGCAGGTGCTTGAGCTCGTCCGGGCTGGTGGTGAAGCCGAACTGGAGGATCCTCATCCCGGGGAGCCGGAACTCCTCCCGCAGCGCGTCGACCTCCGGCGTGATCACGCCGAGATCCTCGGCGATGAACGGCAGGTCCATGAACTGCCGCTCGAGCGCCCGGAAGAACGCATGCCCCGGGGCGGGGACCCACCGCCCCTTCTCCGCGGTCTTGTCCTTGCCGGGGACCTCCCAGTAGGCCTCGAAGCCGCGAAAGTGATCGATGCGGATCAGGTCCGTCCAGTTGAGGAGCCCGCGGATCCGCTCGATCCACCAGGCGAACCCCTCCTGCTCGTGGGCCTCCCAGCGATAGAGCGGGTTCCCCCAGAGCTGACCGGTCGTCGCGAACAGGTCCGGCGGCACCCCGGCCTGGACGGTGGGACGGCCGCGGCCGTCCAGGAAGAAGAGATCCGGCCGCGCCCAGACGTCGGCGCTGTCTTGCGCCACGAAGATCGGCACGTCGCCGATCAGCTTCACGGCCCGCTCCGCCAGGTGGTCGCGGAGCCGCTTCATCTGGGTTGCGAAGGCGAACTGGACGAACCGATGGAACCGGACCTCGACGGCCAGCGCCTTCGACCATTTCCGGAGCGCGGCCTCCTTGCGGACGACCAGCGGCCGCTCCCAGCTGGTCCAGGCCTTGCCCCCGTGGGCCTCCTTGAGCGCCATGAACAGGGCGTAGTCATCCAGCCAGCGGGCGTTCGTCGCGCAGTAGTCCAGGAACGCCGGATCCTCGGCGGGGAAGCCCTCGAACGCCCGCCGCAACACGGCGTCCTTGATCTCCCTGGCGACCTGGAAATCCGCGTTCGCGTCCCCCTTGCCGGGCCTCGGCAGGCCCGCCAGGTCCTTCCGCGAGATCCAGCCCGCCTCGACCATCAGGTCGGGGCTGATCATGAGCGGATTGCCGGCGAACGACGACGGCGATTGATACGGCGACGGCGTCCCCCCCGTCGGCCCGAGCGGCAGCACCTGCCACCATCTCTGGCCCGTATCCGCCAGGAAATCGACGAACTCGTGGGCCGCGGGCCCGAGGTCGCCGACCCCGAACCGGCCCGGCAACGACGTGGGATGGAGGAGGATGCCGCTCGACCTGGAAAACCTCATGCCCGCCCTCTCGTGTCGATCGTCCGTCCCGGGGGCGGTCACCATCGCAAGACCGGCCCAGACCGCAAAGAGATTCGCGACTCCCTTCGCAAAGATCAAGCCGGAACCGCGACGTTCCGGTTCGACCCGTTCGTGAACGGGCCCCTCATCCGGCGATCTCGCCCAGGAATTCCTCGACGTGCCGGCGGAAGTTCGCCTTGTCCTCGATGTGCGGCATGTGGCCGACGCCCGGCATCACCACCAGCTTCGAGCCCCGGATCAGGCCCGAGAGCTCGCCCGCGATCCGCGGCGGATTCACCAGGTCGAGCTCGCCCGAGAGGACCAGGCAGGGGACGTCCACGCTGCCGAGCAGCCGTCGCGCGTCGTGTCCCATCGCGGAACGGGCCTGCCGGGCGAAGGCCTCCGCGTCCTGGGGCCAGGGGTTCTTCTCGGCGAACCGGACCAGCCCGTCGACCTGGTTCTGATGCTGGTAGAACGGCGGGCCCACCAGCCAGGGGAGCGTCGCCCGGGTGAAGTTGCCGACCGGGACCTGACGGCGGAGCAGGACCCACGAGTCGACCACCGCCCGCCGCCACTCGTTCGACCCGGCGTGCGACGAGACGAGCATCAGGCTCTTCACACGCCGCGGATGGCGGAGCACCAGTTGCTGCGCCACCAGCCCCCCCAGCGACTGGCCCAGGACGTGGGCCGGGGGGACGTCGATCGCCTCCAGCCAGGCGGCGACGTCATCCGCCATGTCCTCGGTCGTGTAGGCCGCCCGGGCCCGGTCGCTCTGGCCGGCGTCGCGGGCGTCGAAGGCGAGCGTCCGATATCGCGCCGCGAAATAGCGCTGGGCCAGGCCGAAGGCCCGGTGGTCTCCGCCGAGCCCGCTGAGGAAGATGAGCGGGTCCCCCTGCTCACCCATCGCCTCGTAGTAGAAAGAGTGGGCATTCACGAAGATGCTGGGCATGGTGAAGGAATTCCGCCGGTGTCGATCGACCGCGAGACACTCCAGGATACCCTACTCCCTTGACTCCCCGCGCCCGTCGATTATGATATTCCCTGTCGAAGGCCCCCATCGTCTAGCGGCCTAGGATACTTGGTTCTCAGCCAAGGGACCGGGGTTCGAGTCCCCGTGGGGGTGCTTGCCGCGTCGGAAAGACACAAGGATGGCCGAATTTTCGGCCATCCTTTTTCCGTTCCTGGGCCGGTCGAAGTTCGACTAACCGCTCCGATCCTGACGGCCTCGCGGCGAATTCCGTATTCGAGAGCTCTTCGCCACGCACTAACGAGCAAACCGCTCGTCCTCGTGGCAGGAGTTTCCGCAATGTCTCGTCAGACCTCGGCGGCGTTCGGCCCGGATCTCGCCAGCCTCTGCTCGCGCGGCGCGATCGGCGGGCTGACCGATCGCGAACTGCTCGACCTCTTCACCGAGCCTGACGGCCGCCTGGCCAACCAGGCTTTCGAGGTCATCGTTCAGCGCCACGGCCCGATGGTCCTCGGAATCTGTCGCCGCACCGTGGCCGATGCCCACGCGGCCGAGGATGCGTTCCAGGCGACCTTCCTGGCCCTGGCCCTCCGGGCCGGTGCCATCCGCAAGCGAGAATCGCTCGGGCCCTGGCTGCATGGCGTCGCCCTGCGGGCCTCCCGGCGGGCCTGGTCCCACCTCGTGAGCCGGCGGGAACGATCGCTCGGAACGGCCTCCCTCCCTGCCGGGACTCTCGATGCTGACCCGCTCGAGGTGGCGGAGCTCCGGGCCTCGCTCGACGAGGAAATCGCCCGCCTGCCCTCGGCCTACCGGCGGGCGGTCATCCTCTGCTATGTCCAGGGCAAGACCCAGGAGGACGCGGCGACGGAGCTCGGCTGGACCAAGGGGACCGTTTCGGGGCGGCTGGCCAGGGCCAAGGACATCCTCCGCGGCCGCCTGGCCCGCCGCGGCATGGCCCCCGCCGCCGTGCTCGCCGGACCGGATTCCTCGCCGGTGCTTCCGGCCGAGCTCCTGTCCGCGACCGTCCGGGCCTCGGTCGGCCTCAGGCTCGGCCGCGAGGCGTTACTCGCGGAGGCGGGACCGGCGAGGAAGCTGGCCGGCGAGGTCCTACGATCGATGCGGCTCGGCTCGGTCAGCACGATGGCCGCCGCCCTCCTGACGACGACCGCCGTCACCGTCGCGGCACTGGCCCATGCCGGGGCCGCCGGCGATCCCCTCGGTCAGGATCCGCCCACGGCCTCGCCCAAGGGGACCCCTTCGAGTCCCAAACGGCTCGGGGGCATCCCGCTCCCCCCGCACGCGATCGCCCGCCTGGGGGCCACGCAGTTTCGCCACGATGACGCCGTCACCGGCGTCGCCTTCTCCCCGGACGGCCGGACGCTGGCCTCCTCGAGCTGGGATGATACGGTCCGGTTCTGGGACACGGCGACGGGAGAGGCCTCCGCGACCCTGCCCGTGCTCCGCGGAAACGGCTCGGGCGTCCTCTCGCTCGCGTATTCGCCCGACGGATCCCGGCTGGCGTTCGGCACCGATTCCGGCACGCTCGTGCTCCGCGAGCTGGCGACGAACCGGGACGTGTTCCGAGAGAAGATCTGCGTGAGCCGGATCTACGGTCTGGCCTTCGCCCCAGATGGGAAGACCTTCGCGGCGTCCGATTTCGAGGACCCGGTCGTGTCCATCCGGGACGCGGCCACCGGCCAGGAGCGCCGACGGCTGACCGTCCCCGACGAGAGGGGCTTTCAGGGTACTCTCGCGTTCTCGCGAGACGGAAAGCGGCTGGCCCTCGGCGTTTCCTCGCGCAGCGGGCAAGGTGAGCGGATCGTGGTCTGGAGCCTGGACGCGGATCGGCCTCCCCTGACCATCCGAGGCGCCCATGACGGCGACCTGAGCAGTCTGGCCTTCGCCGCCGATGGTTCGTTGATCTCGTGCGGGGCATCTCATACGCGGAAGCCCGATCCCGGCGGCGTCGAATCGATCGACATCCGCCCTCGGATACGGACGTGGGATTGCAGCACGGGACGGCGACTGGGAGACCTCGATCCGGGCGTGGATCGCGGCGTCGGCGGCGTGATCCCGACGGCCGATGGCAGAGGCTTCCTGTCCCTGCATGCGGATCGCATCCTGTCCTGGAACCTCCACACCGGCAAAATCACGAAGCAGATCCCGATCGAGGCCGAAGGCGTCTTCCGGCACATGGTCGCCGGAATCGCCCTATCCCCGGACGGCAAGACGCTCGCCGCCGAGCGGCACGACAACGCGGTACACCTCTGGAACCTCGAGACGGGAACGCCCGTGCGGGTCCGGAAGGACAATGTTGACACGGCCATCTGGGCCACCTCACTGATCGACGATTTGACCGTTGCGACGGGGAACGACAACGGCCACATTTCCGTCTGGGATCTGGTCAGGGGAGAAAAGACTCGGACGCTCGACCTGGGCAAGGTCGGTCGCGTCTGTGCCCTCCAAGTCGCTCCCGATGGCAGGTCCCTTTGCGCGGCCGGACAGTCCTTCGAACCGGAAGTCACGGGCCTCTTCCGCGTCTGGGAGCTCCCCACCTTCACCGCTCGTCAGGTGGTCCGACTGAACGGCATTCCCCTATGCGCCGCATACTCGAAGAGCGGACGCAGACTGGCCGTCGGCTCGACGAATACGGACGCCCTCAGCGTCGTGGAGGGGGCGAACGGTGAAACTCCTGCCGGCGAGATCCAGGTCCTCGACATCGGGTCGAACAGGGTGCTTTTCACTCGCACCGGCCCGGAAGCCCGATCCCTCGCCATCGCGATCTCCCCTGACGAGCATCGCCTGATCTCGGTAGGCGAGGATGCTTTGATTCGCACCTGGGATATGGAGTCCGGTCGCAAGATCCAGGAAGTCGCCATCATGGCATCGCCGGCGGACGACTCTTCGTCTCCCGCCCTTCGACTCCGGCTCGATGCTGTGGCATTCTCTCCGGATCAGACAACCATCGCCACCACGACCACGTTCGGCAGTCAAATCCTCGTCTCGGGCGTCTCGGACGGACAGGCGCGGCGGACGATTTCGGTCCCGTCCTACGGCAGCAGCGTCCTCGCCTACTCGCCGGATGGCCGCCGCCTCGCCTCCGCCGTCTTCCCATCCGGCGACGAGAGCCCCTTCGCCCGGATCTCGCTCTGGGACGTCGCCACCAAGCGCGAGCTGCTTCGGCTCGAGCCCAGGGTCGGAGCCGTCAACGCGCTGGCCTTCTCTGCCGACGGCAAGCGCCTGGTTTCGGGCCAGAATGACACGACGGCGATCGTCTGGGACGTCTCCTCAACGATCGGAGACCCACCGCGACCGGCGAAATGATCGCTCGATCACACCAGCTCCCGGATCGGCTCTCTCTCATCGAGCAGGCTCATCGGCCGGCCGCCACGGTCCGAGACCTGGGTCGCCGGGTCGATGCCGAGGTTGTGGTAGAGGGTGGCGAAGACGTTCTGGAACGTGATCGGCCGGTCCTTGGCGTGTGCCCCCTGCTTGTCGGTCGAGCCTATCACCTGGCCGGTACGGATCCCGCCGCCGGCGAGCAGCGCGAAGTTCACGGCCGGCCAGTGGTCGCGGCCCGCCTGGGCGTTGATGACCGGCGTCCGGCCGAACTCGCCCCAGACCACCACGGAAACGTCTCGGTCGAGGCCCCGCTGATGCAGGTCCTCTACGAGGGCGGACAGGGCGATGTCCAGCTTCGGGATCCGCTTGGCGTTGGAGCCGAAGTTGTCGGCGTGGGTGTCCCAGCGGCCGAAGCCGATGGTGACCACGCGGACGCCCGCCTCCACCAGCCGCCGGGCCATCAGGAAGTGGTCCATGCAGCAGGGGGGCCCGTCGTCCTCCAGGTTCATGTCGCCGATGCCGTAGCGGGCCCGAACGCGGGGGTCTTCCCGCGTGACGTCGAGCGCCTCGAAGACCCGCCGCGAGGCGAGGATGTCGAAGGCCCGCTGGGTGAACCCGTCCATGCTCCGGAGCACCTCGGACCGATCCAGGCCCCGCCGGTAGCCGTCGAGCTGGGCGAGCAAGGCCCGCCGCCCACCCAGTCGCGCGGGGACGATCGTCCGCTCGTCCAGGCTCATGCCCGACGAACCGGCCTCGGAATTGTCCTGGTTCGGTGCCGGCTTCTCGCCCCGAAAGGGCGTGAATGGCGCGTGCGCCAGCCCGAGATACCCCGGGTCTCCCGGATTGGCCCACGGCGGGTGCCCGACCCTGGGCGAAAGCCCGACGAACGGCGGGACGTCCGCGTGGACCGGCCCCTTCAGTCGAGAGACGATCGCGCCCAGGCTCGGCCGTCCCCCCTGGACCCGGCTGATGGGATCTCGGTAACCGGTCAGGCATTGCCCGGCGGAGTGCTCCCCCCCCGCCCCCACCAGCGACCGGATCAGGGCGAACCGGCCCATCATCCGGGCCAGCCGGGGCATGTGCTCGCAGATCATCAACCCGGGGACATCGGTCTCGATTGGCCGGTAGTCGCCGCGGATCCCGGCCGGGGCCTCCGGCTTGAGGTCGAACATGTCCAGGTGCGGCGGCCCGCCGGCCAGGAAGACCATGATCACCGACTTGCCGATCGGCTGTCCCCCGGCCCCCTCGGCCCGGAGCACCTGCGGCATCGTCAGCCCCCCCATCGCCAGGCCGCCGATCCGGAGGAAATCCCGCCGGGAGACCCCATCGCAGAACCGCCCCCCCCCTCGCCCCGCGATCGTGAGCATCGTCGCCGCCCCCTCGCCGTGGGATTGTTGGACCTTCGTTGAACACAGATCCTATGCCATGGATCACGTCATGAACAGAGCATTCCGGGGGCCCGGCGGAATCGCCGAGCGGCGGGGGGGATCGTGTCGGATGGCCACGGCGAGGCGCTCTTGTATAAGATAGGAGCATAGCCGCTCGAACCCGGTCGCGTGTCTGGTGTCGGGATCCTGGGTCGCGGCTCGATGTCCAACGCCCGCGGCCCGATCCCCAGCGAGTCACACGGAATGCCCGAGAATACGCCCCCGCTCGATCCATCCTCGAAGACCGCCGGGTCGACCGCCCGGACCAGGTCCGTACGCAAGGTCTCGGTCCGCGAGGCCCAGGACGAGGTCCCGTCGAGGGCCGTCGACCGCCGCAACCCCGCGCGGATCGAGGAGGCGCTCGAACACGCCCGATTGGCCGCGCGGATCGCCGACGACAACCGGGCCAAGGACATCCTCCTGCTGGACCTCCGCCAGGCCACGCCGCTGCTCGACTTCTTCGTGATCGCGACCGCCAGCTCCCGGCGGCAAAGCCAGGCCATCGCGTTCGAGATCGACGCCGAGATGAAGAAGATCGGCGAGAAGAAGCTGGGCATGGAGGGGGCCGAGGAGGGCAAGTGGACCCTCATCGATTACGGCGACTTCGTCGTCCACGTCTTCTCCGCCGACTCCCGGTCCTTTTACGCACTCGAGGAGATCTGGGGCGATGCGCCCCAGCTCGAGTGGCGCGACGAGGCCGGGATCAAGCGAGCGCAGGCCGCCGGGACCGCACCGGCCGCCGCCGAAGGCGCGGAGAACGAGTCGTCATGAACGTCCTGGAACGCCTCCGCGCCGCCTTCGCCGCCGCCACCCCGGAGGGGGGCGACCCGAAGTCCTTCGGTGCGGCCGTGAAATACACGACCGATCCCCGTTTCCGCTGCGATTACCAGGCCAACGGCTGCATGGCCGTGGGGAACGCCCGCAAGGCCAACATTCGCGAACTCGCCGCGGTCGTGGCCGACGCCGTGGACCTGGAGCCGATGGCCGGCAAGCCCGAGGTCGCCGGCCCCGGCTTCCTCAACGTCCGCCTCCACGACGCCTGGATCGCGAAATCGCTGGGCGAGCTCCTCGCGGGCGAGTTCCCGGGGATCGAGCCGCCGAAGGCGCCGAGGACCGTCGTCATCGACTTCTCCTCGCCCAACGTCGCCAAGCCGATGCACGTAGGCCACATCCGCTCCACCGTGATCGGCGACAGCCTGGCGCGGATCTTTGAGGCCCTCGGCCATCGCGTCATCCGCGACAACCACCTGGGCGACTGGGGCCTTCAGTTCGGCATGATCCTCCTGGGCTGGAAGAACGACCTGGACCCGGAGGCCTACGCCCTCAACCCGGTCGCCGAGCTCGCCCGCCTCTACCGCCACGTCGCCGCCAGGATCAAGCCGGCCGATGACCTCGGCGACGACCTCCGCGAGGTCGAGGCCCTGGAGGCGAAGGGGAAGGCCGAGGAGGCCGCGAAGGCCCTGGCGAAGCTCTCCGCCCGCACCGGCCTGGATCGCGACCAGCTCAAGGCGGCCGTCGCCCAGGCCCGGGCCGTGGCCGAGGCCAGCCGCGCCGAGACGGTCAAGCTCCACGCCGGCGACGAGGAGAACCTCGCGCTCTGGAAGAAGTTCATGCCGTACTGCCTGGAGGCCCTCCGCGGCGTCTACGAGCGCCTCGGCGTCCGGTTCGACGTCGAGCTCGGCGAGAGCTTCTACAACCCGATGCTCGCCTCGGTCGTCGAGGACCTTCAGGCGCGGGGGATCGCCACCGAAAGCGACGGCGCGGTCGTGGTCTTCACCGAGGGCTTCAAGGCCCCGTTCATCGTCCGCAAGAGCGACGGCGCGTTCAACTACGGCACGACCGACCTGGCCACCATCAAATACCGCGACGAGACGTGGAAGCCCGACCAGTCCCTCTACGTCGTCGACCAGCGCCAGGCGGACCACTTCAAGCAGCTCTTCGCCGTGGCCCGCAAGTGGGGCCACGACGGCGCGGTCCTCGAGCACGTGGCCTTCGGCACCATCCTCGGCCCCAATCGGAAGCCGATCAAGACCCGCGACGGCGACACCGTCGGGCTCGAGTCGCTCCTCGACGAGTCCGTGTCCGAGGCTCGCAAGGTGGTCGACGAGAACAGCCCGGAGCTGGACGCCGACGAGCGGGCCCGCGTCTCGGAGGTCGTCGGCCTGGGTGCCATCAAGTATGCCGACCTCTGCCAGAACCGGCTCAGCGACTACGTCTTCGACTGGCAGAAGATGATGGCGACGAACGGCAACACGGCGACCTACCTGCAATACGCCTACGCCCGGATCCGGAGCATCTTCCGGAGGGGGGGCTTCGACCCCGCGGCGGTCCGCGACCAGAAGCCGGCGATCATCCTGGATAACCCGGCCGAACGCGCGCTCGGGATCCGCATCCTCCGGCTCCCGGAGGTCCTCGAGCTCGCGGCCCTGGAGCTGAAGCCGAACGTCGTGGCCGACTACCTGTTCGACCTGGCGAACTGCTTCAGCACCTTCTTCGAGGAATGCCCGGTGCTGAAGGCCGACACGCCGGAGCGCCGGGACAGCCGCCTGGCCATCTGCGACCTGACGGCCCAGACCCTCGAGTTCGGCCTCGACCTGCTCGGAATCGACGTCGTCGAACGGATGTGACGCGCCCGACCCCGCCTCGTCCCGAACCGTTCCGTCCCGCCCGGAGCCCGCCCGATGAAGCTCGCAAGCCCCCTGCCCGGCCGCCTGCTCGCCCTCGCCGTCGCGATCGGGTTCGCGCACGCGTCCGCGTCCGCCGTCAAGGCCGCCGCCGAGGAGCCCCATCGGAGCCCGATCGCCCTGGCCCTCTCACCGGACGGCCGCCGCTTGCTGACCGCCAACCAGACGGCCGGCTCGGTGTCGCTGGTGGACGTGGAACAGGACCGGGTCCTGGACGAGCTCGCCACCGGCGAGAAGCCGGCCGGCGTCGCCTTCGCCCCGGACGGCCGCCGCGCACTGGTCGCGCACTGGTACGGCTATGACGTGGTCCTGCTCGCCATCGACGGCGGAAAGCTCGCCGTCGCCGGCCGGATCGAGGTCGGGCCGGAGCCCCGCGGCGTCGCCTTCGCACGCGACGGCAAGTCCGCCTATGTGGCGGTCGGGGTCAGCGACGAGGTCGTCAAGCTCGACCTCGATCCCCTCCGGATCGCCGGACGGGTGAAGGTCGGCCGCGAGCCGCGTGGCCTGGCGATCAGCCCCGACGGCAAGCTCCTGCTCGTGGGCTCTTCCCGCGCGGGCGAGCTGGCGATCCTCTCGACCGAATCCCTCGGCGTCATCCGGACGATCCCGATCGAGGGGAACGTCCTCCGCCAGGTGGCCTTCAGCGCGGACGGGAAATTCGGCTACGTCGCGAACATGAAGAATCGCGGGTTCGCCGCCACGTCGAACAACATCGACCAGGGCTGGGTGCTCGGCCAGCGCCTGACCCGGATCGAGCTGGCCGACCCCAAGCCCTCGTACGCCGCCCTCACGCTGGACCCGCGCGGCAAGGCCGCCGGCGACGCCCACGGCATGGCCGCCAGCGGCGACGGCAAGTACCTGGCCGTCGGCCTGGGCGGCACCCACGAGGTGATGCTCTTCCGGACCGACCTCCGGCGCCTCCCCTGGCGCATCGACAGCTCCCGCGACCTGATCCCCGCGGAGCTGCTCAACGACGACGGCCGCTTCCGCCGCGTCCCGCTCGGCGGCCGGCCCACGGAGATCGCCTTCGGGCCCGACGGCAAGACCCTGTACGTCGCCAATTACCTGGCCGACTCCGTCCAGGTCGTCGACGCCGACTCCGCGACGCTGGCCCGCACCATCGAGCTCGGCCGGCCCAAGACGGTCTCCCTGGCCCGCCGCGGCGAGGAGATCTTCCACGACGCCACCCGGTCGTTCAACCAGTGGTATAGCTGCAACACCTGCCACAGCGACGGCCACACCAACGGCCAGACCTTCGATACCTTCAACGACGGCCGCTACGACCTCAGCAGCGCCCACGACGGCAGTCACAAGAAGACGCCCACCCTGCGCCGGGTCGTGAAGACCGGGCCCTGGACCTGGCACGGCTGGCAGTCCGACCTGGATGACGCCGCCTTCGAGTCGTTCACCAAGAGCATGCAGGGTCCGAAGCCCAGCGACGACGACCTGATCGCCCTCAAGGCCTACCTGGAGACGATCGACTTCCCGCGCAATCCTTACCGCGACCCCTCCGGCAAGCTCTCCCCGGAGGCCGAGCGCGGCAAGGCCGTCTACTCCTCGGCCAAGGCCGCCTGCAACACCTGCCACGGCGGCCCCGAGCTGACCGACGGCAAGATCCACATCGTCGGCCTCGAGGAGCCGGGCGACCGCTATCGGGGCTACAACCCGCCCAGCCTCCGCGGCCTCTATGACAAGGAACCCTATCTCCACGACGGCCGCTCGAAGACCCTCCGCGAGGCCCTCTCCGGCCCCCACAGCGCGGGTGCCGTCACCAACCTCGGCGAGCTCTCCGAGGGCGAGCTGAATGACCTCCTTGCCTACCTGAAGACGCTCTGAGACTGGTCCGAGCACCTCCACGCCGGTCCGGTCATCCCTCGCGCCATTTTTTTCCATTTTGGTGAAACTCGCCCCCTCGATCTCGGGATTGTATTGAGAAAGGGCCGCGAGGACGACGAGGACGCCGCGCGACGTCGCGACGGCGATGGACCCGCGCGCACCCACCCTCACGGCCCTGCCCTGCACCGCTCCGCTCCGCTCCACCCGAGGGCCGGCACCATGATCAGCGACGCCCGAATCGACGCCAATCGCCGAAATGCCAGGAAGAGCACCGGGCCGAAGACCGAGGCCGGCAAGATGGTCTCGCGGCTCAACGGACTGGTCCAT
>NZ_JAALJH010000122.1 GCF_011064615.1 Aquisphaera insulae
GGTATCGCACCAGGGTCCGCACGAAGCAACCGGTGCCGCCCGCGTCCCTGGTCCCGGATTCCGAGTCGCTCCACGCCGGCCCCGCGATGTCCAGATGGGCCCAGGGAAGACCTCCGACGAATTGCTCCAGGAATTTCGCCGCGGTGATGGCGCCGCCCCACTTACCCCCCACGTTCTTCAGGTCGGCGACGGTCGACTTGAGGCCCTCCTTGAAGTCGTCGTCCAGGGGGAGCCGCCAGGCCCGTTCGCCCGTGTCGCGACCGGCGCGGAGGAGACGCTCGCAGAGGTCGTCGTCGGTCCCGAACAGGCCCGCATACCGGAGCCCCAGGGCGACCATGCAGGCCCCGGTGAGGGTGGCGAGGTCGACGATCGCGGAAGGGCGGGATTCGGCCGCGTAGCTGAGGACGTCGGCGAGGATCAGGCGCCCCTCGGCGTCGGTGTTGAGGACCTCCACGGTATGGCCGTCGCGGATCGTCAGGACGTCCCCGAGCTTCATGGCCGCGCCGCCGGTCATGTTCTCGCAGAAGGCCATGTATCCGGTCACGTTCACGGGAAGCTTCAGGAGAGCGGCGGCATGGATGCTCGCGGCGACGGCCGCCGCGCCGGCCATGTCGCACTTCATGTCTTCCATGGAGGCGCTGGGCTTGAGGCTGAGCCCGCCGGAGTCGAACGTCACGCCCTTGCCGACCAGGGCCAGGGGGGGAGCATCGCCATCGCCCCGATACTCGAGGATGACGACGGCGGGGGGATGTTCGGAGCCCGCCGCGACGCCGAGCAGGCCGCCGAATCGCTCGGCCCTGATGCGGTCCCCGTCCCAGATCTCGACCGCGACGCCGGCCTCTCGGACATGGTCGCGGATCCGCTCCGCCAGGGCGGTGGGGCGTTTGTCCGACGGGGGCGTGTTCACCAGCTCGCGGGCGAAGTTCATGGCCTCGCCGATGACCTGGCCGCGACGGACGGAGGACTCGATGCCCGCGAAGGTGGCCTCATCCGCGGGATATTCCGGCGCGATGCGGAGCGTGCCGAACGCGAATCGCCCCGGATCCGCCTTCCGGAGCCCGGGCCCCTGGGTCCCCACGATGATCCCCTCGATGAGGGCCGAGACCGTCAGTTCGTGGAAGTCCGCCATGGCGCCGGGGAGGCCCAGGACGACGTGTTCGCGGGCCTGGCCCGCCAGCCGCTTGGCGGCGGCGTACCCCGCCGAGAATGCCGCGCCGGGGTTCAGCTTCTCGAGCGATCCGAGGCCCACCAGGAGCGCCGAGTCCGCGGCAAATCCGGCCGGCTCGTGGATCGAGGTCAGCTCGGCGACCGAGCCGCTGAGCTCCTTCTGCTCCCGGAGCCGGGAGACCAGCGACGCGAGGCCGGTCCCGGACGCCCCCGTGGGCGGGTTGGGCGAATCCTCGAAGATCGGCAGGATGATCCAGGGTGCGGCGAGTCGAGCCGGGGGATCGCGGAGCACTTGAATGTTCATGGCGTCGTTGCCGTCCAGGGGGGGGCCGGGCCCGCGGAGCCGAGGGACCGTGACCGGCCCCGAAGTTGTCATCGTGACGCCGGGCGGGTCACGCGCCAAGCCGTCTTGCCGGGCCGGGACGAGGTCGCTACAATCCCGCCGCTCGCAGGATTTCGCGCACCTCCGATCCTCCCCCTCGACGATCCACGGCGAACCTCCGGACGAGACGCGTCGGACGTGCGGCCGGACCGGCACCGGTCCGCCGGTCCTGGCGTCGCGTCCCGCGTGGGTGCGTCGCGGAGCGAAATGTCGTATCGCGAGTGGGGAGAACCACGGATGGGAATCTCGATCCGGATGCGTCGAGCCGAGGGGACCGTGCTGGTCGTCCTGGCCCTGGCCCTATTTCCCGGTTGCGTGGAGCGGCGATACACGGTGCGAACCGAACCGCCGGGTGCGCTGGTGATCGCCAATGGTGAGGAGATCGGCCAGACTCCCGTCTCGCGGTCGTTCACCTATTACGGCGATCGCGAGTTCACGCTCATCCTCGACGGCCATGAGACGCGGACGATCATCCAGCCGATGAAGGCCCCGTGGTGGGACAACATCGTGACCGAGTTCTTCAGCGAGAACCTCGTCCCCTTCCACCTCCGGGACGAGCGGGAATTCACCTACGCGATGGCCCCGGCGACGGCGCCCCGGACCGACGACCTTCATGCCCGGGCGGAGCAGCTCCGGGGCGAGTCCCAGGCCGTGCCGCCGCCGAGGCGGGGGGGCATCCTGGGCTGGTTTGGCGTCCCGTGAACCGTGCTCGACGCGGGCCGGGTGCCGCGGCCGTCCTCGACGGGACGGCCCCAATTTTCAACAAGGTTCAAGCCGATCGTGCCGATCCATAGAGGGTAGCGGGGTTCATCGGATCCCCGCCCGCCCGTCGACAACCACCTCGACGCACTCGACCGGTTGGGAGACGAACGCGAATGAAGATCCAGGCCGCCGCGATCCAGATGCCCTCCGACATCCTCGACCTGGACTCCAACCTCCAGCGGGCCGATGCGCTGCTCCGCTCCGCGAGGAGCCAGGGGGCGGAGCTCGTGGCCCTGCCCGAGCTCTTCAACACGGGATACAGCCTCTGCCCGGACTTCGGCCCCCATAGCGAGTCCGTCGACGGCCCGACGCTGTCCTACCTGAGGCAGAGGAGCAGGGCCTGGAAGATGGTCATCGCCGCCGGATTCGTCGAGCGCGACGGCAGGCACCTGTTCGATTCGCTGGCCGTCTGCACGCCCGAAGGGGACCTGCAGGTCTACCGCAAGCGGAACCTCGTCTTCTGGGAGCGGTTCCGATTCCGGCCCGGCAAGGCCCCCCTGGTCGTGAAGACCCGGCTCGGGCGGATCGGCTTCGCGGTCTGCGCGGACATGATCTACCGGCGCGTCTGGGAGGACTATCGCGGGCGGATCGACGCGGCCGTCGTCTCGGCGGCCTGGCCGGACTTCGCCTGTCGGCAGACCGGGCATCGGCACTGGCTGCTGGGGCACGTCGGGCCGCTCTCCCATGCCATCCCGGCCAAGGTCGCGGCGGACCTGGGCGTGCCGGTGGTCTTCGCCAACCAGTGCGGCGAGACCAGGACGACCATCCCGGTCCTCCGGGCGACGATCCTCGATCGCTTCGCCGGCCAGAGCAGCATCTGCGACGGCCGGCACGGCGTCCCCGTCCACGCCGACCGCGAGCAGGCCGTCCTGGTCGCGCCGATCACACTCCATCCCCAGAGAGGACCGAAGTCGTGGAATTCTACGTCCCACTCGGCTGCCGCGGCATCGTCTTCCGCTTCGGCACATTCCTGATCGGCATCCTCGGGGGCATCGCCTACCGCAAGGCGGCCCGCAGGCGGAGCCCGGCGGCGAGCGACCCCGCGGCCTCGCTGGCGCTCCTCGAGCTGCTCGCCCTCGATTGACCCGACCCGACGATCCGGCCGGATCGGAGGCGGGGCCGATCGACGGGCCCGGCCTTCACGGCGTGGGACGTCTCGGCCTATCATCGATGATCCCCCGTCCCCACGGCAATTCCCACGGCCGGCCGACGCGAGCATTGAGGTTTCCCCATGTGTGGCATCGCCGGCGCGATCGACCTGACGGGCACGCGTGAATTCCCCGCCGACCGCCTGCTGGCGATGACGGCCGCGATCGCCCATCGCGGGCCCGATGACGAGCAGATCCACATCGAGCCCGGCGTGGCGCTGGGGGCACGCCGCCTCTCGATCATCGACCTGGCCGGTGGCCGGCAGCCGATCCCGAACGAGGACCGGACCATCTGGGTCGCGTTCAACGGCGAGCTCTTCGAGTATCCCGAACTCCGTCGCGAGCTGCTGGCGGGCGGCCATTCGCTCTCCACCCGCTGCGACACCGAGGCGTGGGTCCACCTCTACGAAGACCTCGGCGAGGGGATGTTCGAGAAGGCCCGCGGCCAGTTCGCGGTCTCGCTCTGGGACCGCAAGAGCCGGACCCTGATCCTCGGCCGGGACCGCGTCGGCATCTGCCCCCTCTACTACGCGGAGGTCGACGGCTGGCTCCTCTGGGGCTCCGAGGTCAAGGCGATCCTCGCCTCCGGGATGATCGCCGCCCGGCCGGACGTCCGCGGTATCGATCATCTGTTCACGTTCTTCTGTGCGGGGACGACGCGGACGTTCTTCGAAGGCATTCGGTCGATCCCCCCCGGCCATTACCTGAGGGTCCGCGACGGCCGCGTCGAGCGGCGGACGTACTGGGATTTCGACTTCCCCGACGCCGGCCAGGAACGCCGGCTCGCCGACCCGGCCCCGCTGGTGGAGGAGCTGGAAAGCCTGCTGCTCCAGGCCGTGGAAAGGCGGCTGCGGAGCGACGTCCCGGTCGTCACGTACATCAGCGGCGGGCTCGACTCGACGGTCATCCTGGGGCTCTGCAGCCGGCATCGCGGCGAGCCGATCCCGGCGTTCACCATCGGCTTCGACGGCGCCGGGCCGGACGAGCGGGCGCACTCGGAGGAGGCCGCCCGGGTGATGGGCTCTCCCCTGACGACCGTCACGATGGACCGCGGCAGCCTGGGCTCGACCTTCCCGGAGCTGATCCTCGCCGCCGAGGGCCCGGTGCTCGACACCTCGTGCGCCGCGCTCCTGCGGCTGGCCCAGGCGGTGCACCGGCAGGGGTACAAGGTGGTCCTCACCGGCGAAGGGGCCGACGAGGCGCTCGCGGGCTATGTCTGGTACAAGTCCCAGAAGCTCCGCGACGGGGCCTACCGCGCGATCGGACGCTCGATCCCTCGCGCCGTCCGCAACCTGGCCGCCTGGACGGTCGCCGGCCGCCGGATGATGATCCCGCCGGAGCAGGCGATCGGCGGCGTTCGCCCCGCGCAGCAGGACATGTACGAGATGATCAGCCAGTCCAAGCCGATCCTCTACTCCGCCTCGATGTGGCAGCGGCTCGGCGATCACGACCCCTACTCCGACCTGGACATCGCGGCGGCCGACCGCATGAGGAAATGGCACCCGCTCAACCAGTCGCTCTACGTCGGCTACAAGGTGATGCTCGCCGGCCTCCTGATGATCTCGAAGGGGGACCGCATCGCCATGAATGCATCCGTTGAATCGCGCTATCCGTACCTGGACGACGATGTCATCGCCTTCGCCTCGGGCATCGCCCCGGAGTACAAGCTGCGGGGCCTGACGGAGAAGTGGATCCTCCGCCAGGTCGCCGCGCGGATCCTGCCCAAGGCCATCGCCAACCGCCCCAAGACCATGTTCCGGGCCAGCCTCGCCCAGACGTTCCTGGGCCCCCAGCGGCCCCCCTGGGTCGACCAGCTCCTCAGCCCCGAGTCGCTCCGCGCCACCGGGCTCTTCGACGTCGAGAGCGTGCTCGCCCAGCGGAAGCTCCAGACGACCCTGCCGCGGATCACCCCCGCGCGATTCATCTTCGACGTCGCCCTCACCTGCGTCGCCTCGACTCAGCTCTGGCACCACATCTACTGCGGCGGCGGCCTCTGCGACCTGCCCGCGTGGGAGCCGCCGCGACTCAGGTCCGCCGCGGCCGGCGAGGTCGCCGCGGAGTCGGTGTAGAGGGGTTCGGAGCCGTCTCGATATCATGGACGTCATGCGGAGGATCGATCAACTTTCAGGGGACGACGAGTCCGCCATCGCATCCCGACGGAGACTCCCGGGCCAGGGACTTCCCGCCCTCGAACGGGGCCCGTCGATCCGGCGTCACTCCGGCAAGAGAGCCCGCATCAGCAACCCATGCACCGCCGTCATCGCCAGCGGTCCATCCCCATCCGGCGGCGGGCCCGTGCCGATCAGCACGGGCTTGTCCACCGCGGCCTGCGCCGGCACGCCATGGCTGCCGCGGACGATCGACGGGTCGAGGGGGATGACGTCGAACAGGGTGCGAAACCCGAGCTTCTTCTGGATGAGCCTGCGGATTACTCGCCCCTTCGGCCAGAAGAGCTTCGGGTCCAGGAAGAGCTCGCAAGGGTCGTAACCGGGCTTGCGGTGGATGTCCACGGTCCGGGCGAAATCCGGGGCGCCGTCGTCCCGGGTCCAGTAGGGGTAGGCAAACCACGAGTCCGGCCTCGCCAGCACGACGAGCTCGCCGGATCGAGGATGGTCCAGGCCGACCTCAGCTCGCTCGCCTCCGGCCAGCACGCGGGCCACGCCGGGCTCGGCCTGCAAGAGTTCGATCACGGGCTCGATCGGCTGCGTTTTCGACACATAAACATGAGCCACTTGATGATCGCATACGGCGAACGCGCGGCTCCGGAACGTGTCCAGGGTCTGGCCGAATGGGCCGTCGCGGACGGTCAAGAGCCCTCCCCGTCCCGCCAGTACGCCGTTCAGGGCCACGGCCCGGCGGACGTCGCCATGGCCATACTCGCTGACGACCCAGACGGTACCCTCGGCGTCGTGGACCGCGTCGATCAGCACGCCGCAGGCGGCGTCCAACTCGGCGACGAGGCGGGGCATGTCCGAGCCCGACGGGCCGAACCGCTGGGGATCGTAGTCGAGGTGGGGCAGGTAGACGAGGGTCAGGTCCGGCCTCTCACGCTCCACGACGAGCGCCGATGCTCGGGCGATCCAGTCGGTGCAGGGGAGGCCGGCGGCCGGCCCCCAGAAGGTGTGGAAGGGGAACTTGCCCAGGGACTTCTCGAGCCAGTCGCAGCAACCGTCCGGCTCGCCGGTGATGCCGAAGACCTTGTTGCCGTCCGCCCCATAATAGGGCTTGGGGGTGACGCTGATCTCGACGTCCGCCCCCTGATTGAACCACCAGAAGAGCTTGGCCGCGCGGAAGTCCTTGCCCCGCTCTCGCGCCAGCCGGCGGGCGGTCGTGTAGAGCGGCTCGGCCTGGAGGAGGGCGTTCGACTGCTGCCAGAATCGGACCTCGCCCGTGTCCCGAAAGAGCCAGCCGTTCCCCACGATGCCGTGCTCCTGCGGGAGCTTCCCCGTTAGCATGGTCGCCTGGGCCGAGCAGGTGACCGCGGGTACGATCTCCTCGAGGGGCCGGGACCAGCCCGCCTGCGCCAGGCCCCGGAGGTTCGGGGCGTGTGCCAGCCATCTCGAGGTGAGTCCCACGGCGTTGATCACGACGAGGGGACGATTCTTCGGGGTGCCGACTTTCATGGCCATCGACGAGACTCGTGATCCGCGTTGATCGGGGCGAGGATGAAGAGACCAGGATAGCAGGAGGACGCCCTCGCATGTCCACCCGGGAACCGACCGATCTGCCGCCCTATTCGTACGTCCCGGGCGGCCCGTGGCCCCACCCGACCGGCTCGCCCCAGGGCCACTCATGGGGTGCCGGGCGAGAGCAGGTCCCGCCGATCGTGGCTGACGACTGGAGAGTTTCTGAGGCCTATCTCCGCGGCATCGAGCTATTCAACGCCGGTTACTACTGGGAAGCCCACGAGGCCTGGGAGGCGCTCTGGCTCGCCCACGGTCGGAAAGGGCCGGTCGCCCGCATCGTCCAGGCACTCATCAAGCTGGCCGCCGCCGGGGTCAAGATCCGCGAAGGCCAGCCGGCGGGCGCGAGCACCCACGCCGCCCGCGCGGCGGATCTCATCGAGGCGGCTCGATCCGAGGCGGGCGACTCGATCCTGGGCCTCGACCTGCAAGCATGGGTCAACGAGGCCCGCGCGATCGCCGAACGGCCGCCCCGCGATACCGGGCTCCCCGGGCAGGCCATCTCGCGGGTCTTCTCGTTCCGGATCGAGCCACGCCTCGCCTCGGGGCCCCTCCCCGTGGAGACTGGACGGGCCCCGCGCAGGAGCCCTTGACACGCGGCAAGCAGGACGACACTCATTCAAGTAAACAATCAACGCGCGCAAATCCGTTGTCGATTGGAATGCCGGGGCCGGAGGAATATAATCATTATCCATGGGGTGAGAGTACCTCGTCTGCGGCTCTCAGGATCGTGGTCGTCCGACGTGTCGCGGGGGCTCGCAAATGGACCGTCCGGGGGGACGTAGCCGAGTCAATTCGGATCGGAACCCGCGTCAGGGAGTGTCTCCCGGGCTCGAGGCGGACGGGCTGCTGGCGGTCCTGGGATTCTCCGGCTCGTCCCCGGAGCGACTCTGGATCGGCGCGATCGCCGCAGCCCTCCTCGGGGCGATCATGGGCTGGTCCTTCTCGCCGGTGCTGGACGCCTGGACGAGATTCGATCGCGTCGCCACGCCGACCGAGCGGGCGGCAGACATGGGGGCGATGTCGCGGCTCATCGGCGGCCGCAACGAGCAGGAGCTCCGAGAAGCGGTGATCGGCATGGGGTGCCTCGGGGGTGTCCTCGGCCTCCTCTCCGGGGCCGCGGGGGGGGTGGCCCGCAGGACCCCGCGCGGGGCCGTTGGCGGCGCGTCGCTGGGCCTGATCCTCGGGGTTGCCGCCGGCGTCGCATCCCCCGAGCTGCTCGTGCCGACCTTGCTGCGCGTCCCATCCGCGAATCCCTGGCCGGCCATCCCCGTGTTCGTTCACACGGCGGATTACGTCGCCGTGGGCGCCGCGGCGGCAACCGCGCTCGGCCTGGCGGTGGCGGGGCGAGCGGGTGCGGTCAGGGCGGCGATCGCCGGGGCGATCGGGGCGACCTTCGGATCCTTGCTCTTCCACGCCCTCCATGGGATCCTCTTCCCCCTGGAGAGGGAGTTCGGCGCCATGCCAGGAATCCACGCGTCTCGCCTGCTGGGCCATCTGTGCGTCGCCCTCTCGGTCGCCTGCTGCACCGCGATTGCCCTCGTCCCCTATCTGAGGCTCCACCCGACGCCGAGCACCCTGCCTCGCTGAGCATCGACGGCAGCAGGGTGACGAATCTTCTCGCCGGAGGCACGTCGGGGCATCTCGTCTTAATCCGTCAAAGCCATGCCCGTTAGGCGGCTCGTGGCATTGCGTTTGCCTCGCTGACTCCAAACGCCGGCCCGACCTCCGCGGACGGAACGTCTCCGCCCGATAAGAGTCAACACATGAGAATCCAGGGGGGCTCACATGCAGCGAAAGACCGTGTTGGAGATACTCTGCGCCGCTGGGATGGCAACACTCACGGGATCAAGCCCGACCTTCGGCCAGGCCACTCGAGAGGCCCAGGGTACGCCCCGGCCTGGGAGCCGGGTCGTGATCGGACACGCCCTCTCGATGGCGATCGAAAGCAGCAACCTGTCCCCGACGGATACGGCATCGACCCCCACTGCCACGGCCCCTCGCGAGGGGTCGGCCACCGACCGCCCCCCGACCCTTCGGGGGATCGAGGCACGCAACAACGCCGCCGATGTCCGCCGGTCCGCGGCCGCGTCCCAGGCTCCCGGCGCCTCCCCGGTCGAGCCGTACGGGTCCGGCAAGACGGCCGGCCAGATCCGGAACGAGGTCGAACAGCGGACGGCTGCAGCGGCAGCGGGGGCGGCGGCTCCCGCCGAGCCTGCGGCCGTCCGCCCGGATCCCGTCGCGGCCTTCGCGAAGGATCATCTCCGACGCCAGGCCCGGCAGGGCTTCGAAGCCAGCAACAGGCTCTTCGAGAAGGCGGCCCAGTCGACTTCCGGCAGCAGCCCGGAGATCAATCGCTTCCTGTCGCATGCGAAGAGCTACGCGCGGATCCTCCAGGCCCTGTCGGAAGGGAAGCCCGCGGTCGCTCCCGAGACTGCGGGGAACGTGCTGAGCTCTCCCACGGTGTTCGCCGGGCCCGCTGATGCCCTCATGGTAAAGCTGGTGAACCACGGTGTGTCACAGGCCCTGGATTCGAGTAGATTGACTTCGTCGGCATCGGTGACGGAGTCCACGGACGCCGCCCAGGAGCTTCGCCGGCACGCCCAGGAGATGAAGGACGATAGCCGCCGGATCATGGAGTCCGTCGCGGCGAACTATCCCGCCACGGCGACACGCCCCCAGGCCGCCGGCAGCGGCACACCCGCCGCCGGCCAGGGGAACGAGTCCGTGACCATGCTCATCCAGGAAGCCCGAGAGCTGCTCCAGATCCTGGACCAGATCGGGGATTGACGAGGTCCGCCCTCAAGTCATGAGAGGAGCCGCTCCGCCTCCGGCAAGAGCCGGGCGAAGTCGAGTCGATTGGGGCAGGCGGCGCGGGCCGCTTCCAGGTCCGCGCCGTCCCAGTTGCGAGCCTCGGCGGAAAGGCCGGCGAACTGGCGGCGAGCCTCGGCGCGGTCTCCGTGATGCTCGTGATACGTCAGGAATCGGGTGATGTTCCCCAGCTCCGCGGTTGTGCCCGCGGCGGCCGAGCAGCGGCCGTCGCAGTCCGCGCACATGATGGGGCCCGCGGCCAGGAGCACGTCGCGCAGGCGCTCGATGTCCGCGACCTTCACCGGCTCATAACGGCGGGCGGCGTCGATGTTCTCGCGGATCTGGTCGGTGTTCCGCATCGACGTGCAGACGCAGGCGATCCGCTCGTCGGACCAGATGGCGTGGAGCAGCCCCTGGAAGGGGCTGAGCTTACGCTCCTTGAGCAGCGGGACCTTGGCGACGACGTCGTCGAGGATGTTCCCCTTCGGTGCGTCGCCGAAGTGATGGCTGGCGATCTGCTTCATCGAGATCAGCCCGATGTCCTTCTTCCAGCATGCGTCGATGGCCCGATTGAGGGGCGATTCCTTGTCGAGCCAGGGATGGTACTGGAGCATGATCGCGTCGACGATCCCTCCCTCCGCGGCGGCCTGGAGGATCGCCGCGCGGTCCTTGTGATGCGTCGAGAAGCCGATGAAGCGGACCTTGCCGGACTTCCTCAGGGCGTCGGCCGTCTCGGCCAGCTCCTTGCCCTTGACCATCGCGGTGGCCGCGTCCAGCGAGTGCTCGTCGCCGAGCCCGTGGATCATATACAGATCGATCTGATCGGTCCCCAGGTCGGCGAGCCGCTGGTCCACGGTCGTGAGCATCTGCGAGGGGGTGCGGACCATGTCCTTGGTCACCAGGAAGATCTGCTTGCGCACCTCGGGGGCCTGGGCGAACCACTTCTTGAAGAGCGGCTCGGAGCGGTAGACCTTGGCGGTGTCGAAGACGCGGACGCCGCCGGCATATGAGGTCCGCAGGATCCGGTCGAAGCCCGGCCCGAGCACCGTTCCCTGCTCCAGCATGGTGACCTTGACATCTGTCTTGCCGAGCCGGCGCCGCGGGAACGGGGCCGGCATCGCGGGGGCTTCATCGACATGGCCGGCGACCGGCGCCATGCCGGCTCCGGCCGCGGCGATCACACCGGCCCCGGCTTGCATGAAGGCTCGACGATCCGCTGCCCGGCTGTCGGGATGGGCCATGGCCAGTCACTCCCTGGATGGGTGGTCGCCGCGAGGGCGGCCCGGCGTGAGACGGGGAGCCCCGGCCGTACCGGAGCCTTGCGAGGGAGGATCCTAATCGACGCCGATCGATGTCGAACAGCCGAATCGCCCCGGATCCGAGGGATCGCTCAGCGGGCCGCCTGGCTCCCCCCCCTGGAGGCGCGGACGGCCGCGGCGAGGACCGGGTCCAGGCTGGGATCGCCCAGGGCGGCATCGTTCGGGCCGTCCTCATCATCCTTGCTCGAGGAGTCGGCGGCGGGCTTGGCGGCGATCCGGGCCTTCACGGGCAGGTCGGGAGAGACCCCCTGCTCGCTGTAGGGGCGATTCGTCGGCGAGTAGAACTTCGCGGTCGTGAGCTTGAGCCCGGCGGGCGCGGAGCGGAGCGAGAAGATGCTCTGGACCGAACCCTTGCCGTAGCTCCGTTCGCCCACGATCACGGCCCGACGATGGTCCTGGAGCGCGCCGGCCAGGATCTCGCTGGCGCTGGCGCTGTCATGATCCACGAGGACATACATGGGCATACGCCAACGCGGCCGCCCGCCGGCGCGGAGGACCTGGGTCTGGCCGCTGGCGCGGCCCCGCGTGGAGACGATCACGCCCTCGTCGAGGAATCGGTCGGCGATCTCCACCGCCACGTTCAGCAGGCCGCCCGGATTGCCCCGGAGGTCCAGCACGAGCGTCCGCATCCCCAGCGCCTGGAGGCCGGAGATCGCCTGATCGAGCTCCTCGGTGGAGGTCTTCTGGAAGCCCGTGAGCTGCACGTAACCGATCCCGTCGGCCGGGTCGATGATCTTGGCCCGGGTGATGCTCTCCACGTCGACGTGCCGACGCACCAGTCGGATCGATCGGTGTTCGCCCGTTTTCTTGAGGATCTCGAGGTCGATCGTGGTCCCCTCGGCGCCCTGGAGGCGGTTGGCCGCCTCGTCCAGGCTGAGGCCCTTGACGGCCTGGCCCGCCACGCCGGCGATCCGGTCGCCCACGATCAGGCCGGCCTCCCAGGCCGGGCCTCCGCGGATCACGCCGACGAGCCGCAAGCCCTGGGGGTCGCTCTTCAGCTCGATGCCCAGGCCGACGAAGTTCCCGTCGATCATCGCATAGAGGTCCTCCAGCTTGTCGGGCGTGAGGTAGCTCGTGAAGTCGTCGAGGGCGTCACAGGCCCCGCAGGTGAACTCGAGGAGGACCGGCGTGGCGGCCATGTCGAGCGCCTGGCGGGCGAGGTCGCACGCATCCAGGGCGCACCGCGCGGCCACGCTCCGATCCGCCACGGCCAGGTGGGCCCTCCGCTCCCGGAGCTGTTCGCGGAGCCACGCCACCCTCTGCGGCGCCGGCTCGCCCACGTTGATGCGGAGGAAGTTCGGGTCGCGGAGGGCGACCTCCAGGTTATCGAGGCCGTGGCGGACCAGCGGCTCGAGGGGCACGGGATCGACGTAATGGGCCTGGATTCGCTCCAGGACCTCGGCGTAGAGCTCGGTGGCCTGCTCCGTCGGCAGCTTCAGCAGCACGTTTCGAAAGCTGGCGTCCTGGTAGCGTCGAGCGAGCTTGAAGTGGAGCTCGCAGAGGCGAAGACGCCGCGAGAACTCCGCCCGGCTGGGCCACCGCTCGAGGGATTTCCGATAGGTGTCGATGGCCCCCGCCCAGTTCCGCTTCCGCTCCTGGTCCAGGCCCTTCTGGAGCGACGCCTCCACCTCGTCGTCCGGGCGCGCCGCCGTGGCACTCGGGGCCTCCGGGGTATCCGCGCCGGAGACCGGTTCGACGGGCCAGGCCCGGAGGGTGGGCGAGGCCGCGGTCCAGGCCATCACGGCCATGAAGGCCCATACCAGGGGGGATGAAACCAGGCGGCGCATGCTCGACCGTCCTCCCGCTACGGGGTCGGTCACACGGCCTGCCGGGGATGCCCGGATCGCGAGGGGGTCGATCGGCTCAGGAGCGAATCAGGGTCGAGTCGCGGTCGATCGGGCGGTGACGCCCGGTGTTCGTCCTGGGAGCGAAACCCACGTGAGCCAAGGGGGATTCACGGCCGTGCGCACCGCTCCGTCGTTGCACTCTCAAGGTTGCCAGTTTCGGGTTTGCGGGCGTGGCGAGCCGAGTGGGCCCGTGAGGGACATCTCGACATCGACGGTCCGGAGCGAGAGCCGCGTCCACCGGCCCCACTCGAACGGAATTATAGCACGCCCTGCGCCATGGCAAGCGAACGGAATCGCGGTGTGCTCCCCGGTAGCCGCAAGTTCGTAACGACCCGTCGGATCGGCGAGCGAGGCCGGCTCGGCGCCGACTCACGGCCCGGGCTTGCCCTCCTCGATCTTGTAAATCTTACCGGCCGCCAGGTCCTTCAATGCGGTGGTCTTGCCGGACGGCCAGGTCACGATCAGCTCGTCCGCCTTCTCCGCGCGACCCAGGCCGAAGGTCAGGGGCAACTCCACCGACGAGAGGTAGCTCCGGGAGGGGAAGAGCTGGCGGCGGCAATCCAGGCCGGCAACCTTCACCTCCACCTTCGCGCCGATCGCGGACCGGTTGGAGGCCTTGCCGTCCCCGCTCAGCGCGACGCGGATCCAGCGGTTGGAGTTGCCCCCCTCGTTGCGGAAGAGACGAGCCGGGCCGTTGTTGACCGCGACCACGACGTCCAGGTCTCCATCGAGGTCGATGTCCGCATACGCGCTGCCGCGCCCGACCATCGGCCGGAAGAGGTCCGGGCCCGCCGCCTCCGGCCCCACCTTGACGAACATCTTGCGCCCGGGCTTGCCGGAGTTCCAGAAGAGCTGCATCGGCTGCTCGTAGGACTCGCTCGCCTGGACCTTGGAGATCTCCGGTTCGAGGTGGCCATTCGCCGACAGCAGGTCGAGCCGGCCGTCGTTGTCGTAGTCGAAGAAGAAGAGGCCGAACTTGAGCGGCGGCTGGGTGGGTGCGCCCAGGCCATACACGTTCGCCAGGTCGGAGAACTGGATATTGTCGGTGCGGTCGCAGACATAGAGGGCGGTCATCTCGTTGGCGAAGTTCCCGACGGCCAGTGCCAGCCGCTCGTCGTTGGCGAAGCAGCCCCAGTCGCAGCCCATGCCGCCGCGCGGCGAGCCGGTCGAGTCGAACGCCACTCCCGAGAGGATCGCAACCTCCTCGAACTTGCCCCCTCCTTTGTTGTGGAAGAGGAAGTTCTGGACCGTGTCGTTGGCCACCGCGATGTCGACCAGGCCGTCACCGTCCACGTCGAAGGGGGCCACGCCCAGGGACTTGCCCAGGGGCACCTTCAGATCGGGCGTGCGGACCTGGACGCCGGACGCCTCGCTGACGTCCGTGAACCGGCCGCCGTCGTTGCGGAGCAGCGTGCAGAGCGAGCCGTTGAACGACGTCGGCGGCCCGTACGCCCTCCCCAGGCCGGTGAGCTGGAAGCCCTGGACCTTGTCGATCTCCGGGGTCCAGGTCACGTAACTGCAAAGAAAGAGGTCCAGATCGCCGTCATTCTCCACGTCCAGGAACGCCGCGCCGGTGAGCCAGCCGTTCGACCCCTTCGCCCCGGCCGCCGCGGTGACGTCCTCGAAGTGCCCCTTGCCGTCGTTGCGAAAGAGGCGGCCCCCGCCGATGGCCGTGATGTACACGTCCAGGTCGCCGTCGTTGTCGTAGTCGCCCACGGCGACGCCCTGGCCGTAGAAGGACTTGTCGAGCCCGGCCGCCTTCGTGACGTCCTCGAAGTGCCCCTTGCCGTCGTTCCGGTAGAGGGCCTGGGTGGGAGGCGTGGCAGCCTCGTGGCCCGGCCACGGGCAGGAGTTGACGAAGAGGAGGTCGGGGTCGCCGTCGTTGTCGTAATCGAGGAAGGCGACGCCGGCGCCCATCGTTTCCGGCAGCAGCTTGTCGCCGAAGGCACCGTTGTTGTGGGTGAAACGGATGCCGGCCTCCGACGTCACGTCCACGAACCTGACCGAGGGCAGGGCCTCCGCCTTCACCTCGGGGGGGCGGACGGGCGCCGCCGGCGCGGCGATGGTCGCCTTCTCGGGCGCGGGGCCGCAGCCGGTCGGGGCGAGGACCGCGGCGATCATCAGGGCGAAGGCGGCGATGCTCGGGAGCGAGGCACGCGGGAAATCTCGGGGCACGGTCACTGTCCTCCCTCCTGGGCGTGTGTCGGCATGGTGGTCGTCGAGGCCGCCGCGGCGGCGGCCGACGCCGCGGGGACGTCGAGGCCCGGGGCGCCGGGGCGATTCAGCGGGTGGATGACGATCGACTGGGCGTTCATGTTGGCCGCCGCGCTATCCCTGCGGGCGATGGCGAAGGCCCGCCCCTCCGCGGTCTCATCCGGCTTGAGCCGCTCGTGGAGCGCCTTGTGCGTGGCCTCGAGGACCCGCCCGACGGCCACCTGGGTCTCGCCGTCGACCTCGCGCTCCCAGGCCGGCCCGAGCGTCGCCGAGAGCTCGTGGAGCGGCTCCAGCAAGGACTGGAACTTCGGCCGGGGCTCCCTCATGTAGCGTTGCACGGCGCGGGCCAGCTCGACGGCCTGCTCCTTCCGCTCGGCCGCGGGGCGTTTCGGGTCGGCCACGGCCCCGCCCAGCCTCGCGAGATCCTCCGGCGTCACGGCGGGGGGGGTCCCGGCCTCGCTCGCAGCCGCCGGCGGGGCGGCCTGCCTGCTGCCCCAGGCGGGGTCGCCGAAGGCCAGCCCGAGCCCGTAATGGGCCGTCATGTCCTCGGAATCGACGCCCAGGCTGCGGTGGTAGGTCGCGATCGCCTTCTTCAGCCATTCCTTCCGCTCCGGGCCGTCGACCGGGAACCCCCGGGCCATGGCGTACTGGTTCGCCGCCAGCTCGTCCAGGACCACGAAGTCGAGGCCGAAGTCGAACTTCCGGTCCGGGATCTTCGTCTTCAGCACGGATTCGTAGCTGGCCATGGCCTCCTCGGTCAGCCCGTTGGCCGCGTTGATCTGGCCGGTCAGCCAGTTGATCACCCAGGGCGCGGCCGGCTCCTTGTGGGTCGCGGCCTTCTCCAGGGACTCGAGCGCCTCGTGGATCCGGCCCTCGCGCTGGTAGACGCGGCCCAGGTTCACCCAGCCGTCGGCCTTGCCCAGCTCGGCGACCTTGCGGAAGACCTCCTCGGCCTGGCGCAGCTCGCCCTTCTGGCCCCCCTTGGTGCTCCCTTCCAGGAGCAGGCCGATCCCGTAGTCATTCCAGCGCTGCCACTCGTCCTTGATCGGCGACGGCTCGTTGGCCGCGGCCGGGCCGCCGGCCATCGCGACCTGCACCCGGTCCGAGGCCATGTCCACGACCGGCATGGCCGGTCCCTTCCCCTTGCCGAAGACGTAATCCATGTACGTCCGGTCGAACTTGCGATAGCGGAGGTTCGCCTCCAGCGTGACCGGCCCGGTCGACTTCGGGGCCTCGAGCGCGAAGTGGACGACCTGCCCGGCGCCGGGGGGGATCTGCTTGTTGTAGAGCGGGACGAAGATGTCCTGCGGGTTCCGCCGGTCGATCCGCTTGCCGTCGCGATCGAGCATGTACACGTTGATGAAATGCGAGAACGGGTCCACCACGCCGTCCCCGCCGATCCCGCCGGAACGGCCGACGACCTTGCCGTCCTGGCGGGCGATTAGCTCCACCCAGAGCTCGTTCGAATCCACGGTCCCCTGGGTGAGCGGGTGGCCGACGTTGAGCGTCCGGACGACGACCTCCACCAGGTACTTGCCGCCGGGCTTCAGCGCCGGCGACTGCGGGCGGAGCGGCGCGATCAGCTTGCCGTCGATCTCGCCCCCTTCACGAAGGGCAAAGACGTCGATCCGGGCTTTCTTGTCCTTGAGGAACTTCGTGTGCTCCTCCACCGCCTTCGCATCCCCGCGGAACGTGGCCAGGCCGGTGTTGGCGCTCGGGAAGAAGTGGTTGTGGATCTGCCGCTGCCCCTTGCCGTCGAAGTCCTTGGCCCCGAAGTCGGCCGACGCCGTCAGGTCCATGTGGCACTCGGCGCAGTTGCTCTTGGCCACGGGCGGATAGTAGAAGCTCCGCGCCCCGTGGCCGGAGACGCCGGAGAGCAGGTACGTGTTGTAGTGATCCTGCCCGCGGACGAAGTCCTTGTAGTGGTTGAGCGCGAACGGCAGGCCCACCTTGTGGCAGGTCGAGCAGAATTCGGCGGTGCGGATGATCGGCTTCAGGAAGGTCTTCTTGTGCATCTCCGGCTTCGCCTTCACGAGCGTGAAGTTGACCCATTTGAGGAGCGGGTTGTCGCTGTAGGCGAAGGGGTAATGCTCCGATTCCTCGATCGTGTAGGCCCCGTTGCCCCGGGTGTTGTTCACGGTCGTGATCGCGTGGCAGACCGTGCAGGTGATGCCGGCCTGGCTGGTCGGGTTGTTCACGTCGTCGTAGTTCGGGTCGTCGAACTCGCCGGAGAAGAACGGCACCGGGTCGTGGCAGCCCGCGCACCAGCGGGCGGCCCGGGTCGAGCCGTCGCGCTCGAGCGCCACCTTGCGCGTCTCGCGGACGCTCATCAGGTAGGCCTTGTTGTTGAACGAGCTGAAGTGGTGCGACGAGTGGAACCAGCCCTTGTAGGCGTCCTGGTGGCAGTCGATGCAGTACCGGTCCATCATCAGCGTCTGCGCCGGGATGAACTTGCCGTTGGCCGTGACCGCCTCCGAGGGATAGAAGTACTCCTTCCCCTCCTTCGGCCCCTTCACCCCGAAGGTCCGCGGGTCCTGGAAGTGGAGCAGGCCCATGGCGGCGACGAACCCGACGACCGGGATCGCGAACCGTCGGGCCCATTGCCAGCGGATCAGCGGGCCGGCCAGCCGGTGCTTGACGTAGAGCGCGACCGCCGCGAACGGCGCCACGACGTGGAACCAGTAGCCGGCGTTCCGGACCCGCGGGTCCCGGACCTCGAAGCCGCCGATCCGGACCAGGATGAAGCCGGAGATCAGCGTGACCAGGCCCGCGGCCAGGAGGACCAGGCCGTAGTTCACCGCCGCCCTGTTGGGCCGCTTCCACGAGGTCACCAGGTGCGCCACCCCGAAGGCCAGGAACGGGACGACCAGGACGAGCCCGAGGAACAGGTGGAGCGCCACCATCAGCATGTAGAAGAACGTCTGCTGCGTGGTGCCCAGGTACCACGTGAGCGCCGTCACGCTGGAGAGATAGAACCCGTTCGCCGCCAGCAGCGCGAAGCCGACCAGGATGATCCAGAGCAGGGGCCGCAGCCCCTTGCCGATGGCGGGCTTGTAGACCCGCCCGGCGCGATCGCGCGGGGTGGGGACTGGGGTGGACATCGGCGGGCTCCTTGCCGGCCCGGCCCCGGGCCGCCGGCGTGATTGGTCCGGATCGATCGATGAAGTAGGGGATCTATCGGGTGTATCAAGGGATCGAGATCGGATCGGCCGTTTCGGATCAGTAGCCCTGCGACGATCGCCGCGACTCCGGGGCGATCACCAGCCCCTTGAGCGTGGCGTCGATCTCCGCCATCAGGCGGGGGCTCGCGCCCTCCGGTGCGTGCCAGGCGAGGAAGACCGGGCCGTCCGAGCGGGGGAACCCCACGACGACCCGGCGGGTGGGGATGAGCGTCTCTCCCTCCCTCGCCGTCGGCCGGCCGATGCCGCTTGGCGCGAAGGAGGCGCCGGAGCCCGGCGCCACGGCCTCCACCCGCGCCGCGGGCTGCCCGGCAATCGTCTCGGTCCGGTTCGCGGCCATCGTCAGCCCGGGGAGATTCGCCAGCCGATTGGCTAGGGCCTCGGCGATGGTCCCGGCCGACGCGGTCGGGTCGGGGAGCGTCCGATAGACGACCAGCGACGAGCCGTCCGGCCCCGACCAGGCCGCCAGCGCCGTCCCCGGCGCCAGCCATCGGGTCGGCTCCTCCGCCTTCCACGCCTCCGGTGGCCGGATCGCGAACCCGGCGGCACGCAGCGGCTCGACCTCGCCGCAGCCCGACAGCCACATCGCCGTCGCACACGCGGCCCCGATCGATCGGAGCACGCTCATCCGTCCTGCCGAAGCCACAGACCTGGTCCCCGTCAATGCCTCGCGACCCGATTCGTCCCGGGTCCAGGGGGATCCGGGGACGTGGAGAATATGGCCTCATTTGAGTTGCTCCGCGCCGAGTTGTCAATGGCCGCGGGCGATCGCGATCGCACCGGGGCCGAATCCTCCGGGCCGCCCGCCCCGTGACGAAGGCGGGATAGCCGAACCAGTTCGCCCCGGCGACGTCCCACCCCGCGAACGCGACGAAGAGGATCTCCTCCCGGGGCAGCGGCCATTCGCCCCCGAGGGGGCCTATGTCGAGGTCCGCGTCCCTGCAATCAGGGCCGCCGGCAGCTCCCGGCCCGGTCGCGACGGCCACCCTACCCATGTTGACGGAATCGGCGCGAGAGGGCGACATCGACGCCCCGTCGCCTCCCGGGCTCGCGGCCGGTGGGGCCTGGCCATGCGACCGAACAGGGTGTCCAATGACATCGGCGTCCGCGGGCCATGGCTCGCGACCGGTCCACGCCGAGGAACCACGACGCCGTGGCCCGGGGCGACGGGTCGACGACGATCCGGCCGCGCCCTGAGCCGCCGCGAGGCGACGGCGAGCCAACGTGGAAGGAGTATCCGACATGCCACCTCTCCCCGGTCCGAACCGCCGACAGTTCCTGGCCCGCACGGCCGTCGCGGCCGTCGGCTTCCCGACCCTCATCCCCGCCACGGCCCTCGGCCGCGGGGGGCTCGCGGCGCCCAGCGAGCGGATCCGCGTCGGCCTGATCGGCTGCGGCAACCACGGCGTCTACTGGAACCTGCCCCAGATCTTCCGCTGCCCGGACGCCCAGGTCGTCGCCGTCTGCGACGTCGACCGCAACCACCTGGCCGAGGGGCGGAAGGCCGTGGACGACCACTACGGCCCGCTCGTCGGCAAGGGCTATATCCCTTGCGCGACGACCGGAGACTTCCGCAAGCTGATCCTCCGCAAGGACGTGGACGTCGTCTCCAATCACACCCCCGACCACTGGCACGTCATCCCCTCGATCATGGCCGCGAAGTGCGGCAAGGACGTGATCTGCGAGAAGCCCCTCACCCTCTTCCACGCCGAGGGCGTCGCCCTCTGCAGGGCGATCGCCGACCACCGCCGGATCTTCCAGACCGCCTCCGAGAACCGCTCGATCGACGTCTACATCCGCCTGGCGGAGCTCGTCCGCAGCGGCGTCCTGGGCAAGCTCGAACGGATCGAGGTCGGCCTCCCCACCGGCAACAACGACCTCCGGCTCGGGCCGCAATATCGGGCCGTCTTCAACGACCGCGTCCCCGCGCCCGTCCCGCCGGAGCTCGATTACCAGACCTGGCTGGGGCAGGCCCCGGACCTGCCCTACATCCCGGCCCGGACCCACGGCTCGTTCCGCTGGAACCTCGCCTTCTCCGGCGGCGTCCTCACCGACTGGGGCGCCCACATGATCGACCTCGCCCAGTGGGCCCACGACACCGAGCACACCGGCGCCGTCTCGGTCGCCGGCCGGGGGGATTTCCCGCCCTTCGATGCCGCCTTCAACACAACGCCAACCTTCGATCTGACATACGAGTACGCCGACGGCGTCGTCATGACGGTCCGGAGCGAGGACGCCTACATCCGCTTCAGGGGGACCAACGGCTGGATCTCCTCCGAGGGCTGGCGCGGGGCACTCAAGGCGAGCGACCCGGGCATCCTCGAGGCCAGGGTCGACCCGGCCCGGGTCAACGTCTATCACCCCTCCGAGATCGTCATGGCCGTCGACGGCAACCGCGGGGGCGAGCACCGCAACTTCTACGACTGCGTCAAGAGCCGAAAGCCCACCTACGCCCCGGCCGAGATCGGCCATCGGACGATCACCATCGCCCACCTGGGCAACATCGCCATGCGGCTCGGCCGCAAGCTCCGCTGGGACCCCGCCGCCGAGGACTTCGTCGGCGATCCCGCGGCCTCGGCCATGCTCACTCGCCCCCAGCGCTCGCCCTGGACGATCGCGAACATCGACCGCTGGATCTAAAGAGGCTCATCCGGCCGAAGCGCGCGCCGGGCTCGGAAATCCGCCATCCACGGGCGTGGGC
>NZ_JAALJH010000123.1 GCF_011064615.1 Aquisphaera insulae
GATGCCCAGTCGTGCCGTATGCACGATCCAGGCTCCGACTACGGCAACATAGAAGAGAAGGCCGCTCAGGAAGATCCGACGCGACGTGGATAGCTCCGGGTGGCGGTGGTGCACGTCCCGGAGGTAGGCCAGGGCGGAAAGAGAGTGGAAAAGGACTCCGTCGCGGCCAGCCTGACGACCCACGAGGGAGTAGTGGTAGAGGATGAAAGGAAACGGAGTGAATAGGACTGTGAGCAATCCGCAGACGAACGCGGTGGTCGACAGGCCCAGCGGCCTCGGGCCGAATGCCTGTTCGAACTTGGCCGCAACATCCGCTGGCAGCGTGGTCAGGATCGTGACGACGTAGATCAGGATCGAGACGAAGAGGCTCGTGCGGCGAGCATGCGCCCGATCGTTCGCCGGCCCGTAGAATTCACGCCTTCTCGATTCGATGTCTCGAGCTTTGTGGAGGTCGGCGCCGCAGAAGCCGCAGGCCGGTTCCTGGACCAGGAGGAGCGTCGCACCACATTTCGGACATTCAGGCATGGTCGCCTCCGAAGCGAGCGTGGCCGTCCAGTACACCCACGAAGGCGAGCCAGTCTATCGCGCCAGCTTGTCAGAAAGAACGCCGGCCGGGATCGGCGAGCAGGTGGCTCGCGTCCCGGCCGGCGTGGACATTCAGGCGAAAAGGGAGGTCGTGGCGGGAGGTCAGAGCATCGGCAGCTCGAGCTTCTGCTCGCCGGCGATCTTGCGGAGCTTGTCGACGCCGCGGGACTCGATCTGGCGGACCCGCTCCTTGGTGATGCCGAGCTCGCGGCCGAGCTGTTCGAGGGTGCGTTCGGCGGAGCCGCCCAGGCCGAACCGGCTGGTGATGATCAGCCGCTCGCGGTCGTCCAGGCGGTCGAGCATCCCCTTGATGGCCTCCTGCATCCGCTTGAGGGCGCTCTCGTACTCGTGCTCGTCGGTCCGGTTGTCGGCCGCGGCCTCGAACATCTCTTCATGGCCGGTGACGAACCGGTCGCGGCGGTAGTTCTCTTCGGGGATCGTCCGGGCGAAGTTCTTCATGATCGCCCAGGAGGCGTACGTGCTGAACTTGTTGCCGCGGGAGAAGTCGAACTTCTCGACGGCGCGGATCAGGCTCATGTTGCCGTCGGAGACCAGCTCGAAGAAGTTGTTGGAGGGGCCGACGTGCCGCTTGGCGATCGAGACCACCAGCCGGAGGTTGGCCCGGATGATCTGGTTCTTGACGGCCAGGGCCTGCTCCTGGAGCTCCTCGATCCGATCGAGCTCGGCGGTCTTCGCCTTGGTGGGGTCGAGCGCCTCGCGAAGCTTCTGGGCGCGGCTCTTGAGGAAGTTCATCTGGCGGAACAGGTGCATTTCCTGCTCGCGGTCCAGGAGCGGGACCTCGTAGAGGCTGGCCAGGTACGGGGGCAGGCCCTTGGGGGCCTTGGGCCGTCGCGGGGCCTTGCCGGAGGCCGGCTCGGGGAGCGGGGCCATGATGACCGCCTCGGCCGCCGGGTCCTCGAAGCTATCGTGGGCGATCAGCTCGAGCTTCGTCTCGAGGATCCGCCGGGCCCGCACCTCGTTGATCAGCCGATAGATGCTCGATCGCGTCCGGCCGTACTGGGAGGCCAGGACGTCGACGGAAACGCCCATGCGATGGCGAAGATAGATCTGGCCCTTGGCCTCGTCGTCCAGGGGGGCGGCCGATGGGGCGAAGATGGCGCGGTCGGGATGCTCGCGGTCATAGGCCTTGAGCGTCAGTCGGACGGTCTCGGTAGAGCGTGTCATTTTCCTTGCGATCCTCCGCGCCACCTCGACCAGTCCTATCTGGCCGGGGCGGTGAAGCGCCATCCGACGGGCTCGGCGGACGATCTCGTCCCGCTCCTCGTCGGTCAATTGTCGAAAACGCGATCCCCGATCGACCTGGTCCCTGTGACTGGTGACGAACCGCTCCAGGCTCGACTCGAGGAAACCGACCTTTGTACGCCCTTCCATCACGAATCGCCTCGCCACCAGCCCCTGCCGACGCCAGCGGGTTACCGTGCGGGTGGAGACGTTGAATTTCTTGCTGACTTCCGCCACGGTCAGGACGGGTTCAGTCGCCTGATCCACCCCCTGACGAACCGTGGACGAGAGGTCCTCCACGAACAAGCGTAAATCATGCCGAACTTCGGCCCCTTCCAGCACCAGGGCCGACCACCCCTCGGGTCGATAGCCCGTGATCCGGAAACAGAGGTATTCATACGGGTAGTGCTTCGACGGCTCGATCTCCGTGAGCAGCAGCTCCGCTCGCTCCACCTGCTCCAGTCGCCGCTCTCGCGGGGCATACCGGGCCTGCTGGTCCTTCAATTGCTTCATCGCGGGATGGCAGTAGGTTCTCGACATCCGCTGGCCCCCCGCCGTTACGAGCCTCTCGGCCCTCTTCCCCCGTCATCCGGCCATTGACGTGCCCCCGGGGCAACGACGCGGGGCCCGTCTCACAGAATTCCTTCGTTCGTTCAACCCTTTTGTTGTCTGAGATTTCAATCGCAGTCGAGGTTCGAATCCGGACAATTTTTCGGGGACGGCCCGGTCCTTTTCCTCGGCGCCGACCATGGCGTCCCCTTAATACGTTTCCTGCTCGCTCAAGGCCCACAAGAACCATCGCGATTCAGAAAACCAGATGAAATCCCTCGCAGATTGGTTCCACTCGCCGGACTCGTCGCGAAGCACCACCATCGGCTCACGGCTCGGTCGGAATGAAGATCATTGCGTGGATTGACTCTGTTCCTGCCGCCTTCATTCCCTGACAAACGCCAAACTCGGGAATTTGCGACAGCTCTTGTCCAATTTCCATGCCAAGGACCGGATAATCACCGGCGAACGGCTTCGTTTCCGTTCCATTCGACCTCCCGATCACCTTGTCCATACGTCGAAATCGGCAGAATCCGCCTCGGCCTTTCTCGAACGCTCGTTTCAAACAGACGTTTGACTCCTGCAGATTGTTCGCTCATGGGGAGAGAATCTTCAATTCGAGACCGAATCGGGCCTCGAGGACGAGCCAGCGGAGGGGATTCGGGGGCCCGGAGAGGGGGCCGGCGGGCCGCGGCCCCGGATAGCCAAATTGACAGGCCGTGGTGTCTATTGATAATGCAGCCCATCCGGAGGATGGGTCCAGGTACCGACGGAGGCTCGGGTCATGAAAAAGAGGCGAAGCGATCGGTTCCTGGCCCTCCTGATGGTCGGACTCTTGGGGGGAATGGTTGCGGTCTTGCGAGCAGGCGTCGTCGAGGACGGGCCGGCCGTGGATCTCCGCGAGGAGCTTCCCGCGGAGACATGCACGCAGGTGCGTAATGAACTCACGGCGGAGGGATTTTTCCAGCCGGGTCTGCCTCCCGAATCGACCGAGGCGGAGGCAAAGTTGCCCAAGCCGCTGGCGCTCGACGTGAAGTCACGCCTCATCTTCCATGAACGCACGATTGCTGGTGGCGCCGGGGGACGCAAGGGGGTCCGCTGGGTTCGTCAGGCGGCCTCGGCGATCAACGGCGAGATCCGGCCGACCGCCGCCTCGCTCCGGAAGGAGCTCGCCCTGCTGGTCGCCGAGCGGCCGGCGGGTGCGGACTCGGTCACGGTGGTCAGCCCGGCCGGCCCGATGACCCGCCGCGAGCTCGACCTGGTCCAGGGGCTCGCCGATCCGCTCATGCTGGCCGACCTGCTCCCCGCCAGGGCGGTCGTCCGGGGCGCCTCGTGGACGCTCGGGAGGCCGGTCGTCCAGTCGCTGACCGACTACGACGAGATCAAGGCGAGCACGCTGGCCGGGACGCTCGAGCGGGTGGACGAGGGGACGGCGAGGATCCGGATCGCGGGCAAGGTGGAGGGCTCCGCGCGGGGGTCGTCCGGGGTCATCACCTGCGACGGCACCGCGACGTTCGATCGCCGGGCCGGGCTGGTGACCGAGCTGGAGCTGAACCGGGCGGAGAAGCGAGATCCCGGCCCGGTCGAGGCCGGCCTGGACGTGAAGAGCGTGCTCAAGGTCGTTCGCCGCCCCTCGCCGATGGCCCCGGAGCTCGCCGACAAGGCGCTCGATGGGTTCTCGCTGGACACCTCGCCGCCGCGGCAGCTCCTCCAGTTGATCTCGCCGGAGACGCGATACAACCTGCTCCACGATCGCCAGTGGCACACCTTCTGGGACGATCCCCGGCTGGTGGTGCTGAAGCGGATCGAGAAGGGGCGGGTCATCGCCCAGTGCAACCTCGCGAAGGGGCCCGACGCCGGCAAGGGGAAGCACCAGGACCTCTCCCAGTTCCGGGACGACCTGAAGCGATCCCTGGGGGACCGGTTCATCCAGTTCCGGGGGGCGGGCGAGGTGGACGGGGACCCCGAAGGGGGCTTCCGCTACAAGGTCGGGGTGCAGGGGCGGACCGGGGAGCTCGGCGTGCTCTGGGACTACTTCCTGGTCGCCAGCCCCGAGGGAGAGCAGCTCCTCGCCACCTTCACCCTGGCGGAAAAGGACGCCGCGGCGTTCGCAGACCAGGACCTCCAGCTCATTGGCTCCTTGCAGTGGTATCCGAGGGCCACGGCCGCAAGGACCCCCTGACCTGCCTTCCCCCCCGACGGTGGGCGGGAAAAACCTCCCGTCCCCGGTGCACGCGATACCTCGGGACGCCCGCGATATGGTTCAATAGCGAGTGAGGCGAGGAGCCGAGTGAGGCATCGGGGAGATGGGACGCCATGATCGTGAGGCCAGGCTGCGTCGTCCGGGGTGCGGGGGTGCGGGGAGTCCGCCGGCGCGAGGCCGATGAAGCGGCAAGCCTGGCCGCTCGCCCGGGCGGCCGGGCCGGCCGGGGGTTCACGCTCGCGATCGGCCTCGCCGCGTCGCTGGTCGCCTGGGGAGGTGCCCGAGGGGGCTACGGCCAGCCTCCCGCGACCGGCCAGCCCTCTCAGGCCGGCGGGCCGGCGGAGGACGCCTCGGCACTCAGCGCCCGCTATCAGTTCCGGGAGCTCTATTCGGAGACCCCGGGGAAGCCCGGGGGTGTCCTCAACCTCTATCGGGTCGCGAGCCGCGAGTCGATCACCGTGAAGCAGGACAACCCCGACGGGGCGCCGACCGTCAATGAGACCTCGCTGCGATCGATCTACACCGAATGCGTCGCGAAGGCGACCAAGGAGATGGCGGACGAGGTCGTCCGCAATTACGACTCGGCGACGTTCAAGACCACGGCGCCGGCAACGACCCCCAAGATCCCGCCCCTGGAGGGGATGAGGATCGTCTACCGGCTCCGGAAGGAGAGCTCGCCGGCGATCCTCTGCCTGACGCACGGCCGGAGGATGAGCAATCTGGAGTTCCACCAGATTTCCGAGCAGGTCTATCTGCCCTTGCTCTCCCGGATGTTGCCGCGCGCGGCCGCCCGGGCCGGCGACACCTGGCCGATGCCCCTGGCCTCGGCCAGGGCCCTCCTCGGCGCCATGCCCGATGATCAGGAATACGACCTGAACGTGGAACTGCTCGAGGTGAAGAAGGCGGATGGCTCGGCCCTGGTGGCCGTCTTCGGGATCAAGGGGCTCTGCCTGGTCCCCCAGGGGCCCAGCGGGATCAACGCCCGGGTCGAGTTCACCTTCGAGCCGGCCGCTCCGGCCCAGCGACCGCGGCCCGCCGGCCTGCCCGACGCAACCCGCCCCGCGGCTCGCGAGGGGGTCTATGAGGCGAAGGGGCATATCAGCAAGGTGAGCCTGGCCCAGGACATCACGACGGAGGTCCCGGATACGGACGGCCGCCTGAAGAACCATGTCCACCGCGTGGTCCACCTCGAGCGGAGGCTTGGCGGCGGCCAGCTCGTCATCCCGAACCCCAGTCCGGAGGCCGACGTCGAGAACTCGTGGCTGGCCTTCGACGACCCCAACGGCCGCTACCACCTGCTCTATCCGCAGGATCTCGAGGTCCTTCACGTCAACGCCCACGGAGTGGACTTCGCCAGCCGTCAGATGGAGCGGCAGGATATGCTGAGGCTCCGGCTCCTCGAGAAGACGGGCGACGCGAGCAAGGACCGGCTGGCGGGCGACCCTCTCCAGAGGAAGAAGTGGCTCGAGGCCGAATGGAATCGGAACGGCTCGAAGGTGCTCCCGGGGAGCGTCGGATGGCTCCCCGACGCCAACTGGGAGTCGATCAAGGGGAAGGTCTGGCGATACGAGGCGGCCCTCGTCCCCGAGGACGCGGCCGGCGGCCCCCCCGTCGATCGCATCTACCTCGACGACTACATCGTCCAGTTCGCCCGCGGCGAGACCCTCCAACTGGATGCCACGACGACCAGCCCGGCCCACACGAAGTTCCGCGACGAGGTCGAGAACATGATCCGGAACTTCCGGCTCGGGGCGTCCCCGAATACCCTCCCCGCCGCGACCCGCCAGCCCCGGCCCCGTCCCTGAGTCCGGCGGCCGTCGGCCGGCCGTCCGGTCCCCCGGCCCCGGGGCGGGGAGCGAGGATTCGTCCCGACGGCCGCGAACCCTTCTGGTAACATGACGTACCAGGATGGGATCGTCGCTCGATCGATGGTCAGGCTCGCGAAGGAGTGCGGAGATGTGCGGACAGCACCGGTATCGGAGTCACGGCGCGAGGCGGCGGATCCGGGATTTCACCGCACCGCTCGCGGCCGCGATGGCGGCCCTGTCGCTCTGGCCCGTCGCGGGGACCGTCGCCCAGGCGCCGGCGCCTCCGGCCCCGGGCTTCGGCGCGGCCGATGACGCCGGCCAGGGCCAGGGGCAGGGGCAAACCGACGCGGCGGGCGGCCAGGTGCTGACGCGCGGGCCCGTCCACGAGGCCTTCGCCGCCCCCGTCGTGCACGACCCGGCGCCGGGGCCCGTGATCCCGAAGCCGCCGCCGCAGCCCGTGGAGGAGATGCCCCCCGACGAGAAGCCGGCCGGCCAGAATGTCCAGTGGATCCCCGGCTACTGGAGCTGGGACCAGGAGCGGAACGACTACCTCTGGGTCAGCGGCGTCTGGCGCGAGCCCCCGCCGGGCCGGCAGTGGGTCCCCGGCTACTGGAACGGCGTCGCCGGCGGCTCCCGGTGGGTGCCCGGCGCCTGGGTGCCGGTCTCGACGGGGGGGAACGCCGCCGCAGCCGCCGCGGCCGGCGGCGGACAGGCGCAGTACCTGCCCGCGCCCCCCGCCAGCCTCGAGAACGGCCCGAGCAGCCCGTCGCCCGGGGCGAACGTCTTCTGGTCGCCGGGGAGCTGGTTCTGGCAGGGCGACCATTACGCCTGGCGGCCCGGCTTCTGGGCGGCCGTCCAGCCGCAATGGGTCTGGGTTCCCGCGCATTACGTCTGGACCCCCGGCGGCTTCCTCTTCGTCGAGGGCTTCTGGGACCTGCCCCTGGCCGAGCGGGGCGTCCTCTTCGCGCCGGTCTACTATCCCCAGCCGGTCTACGTGCAGCCCGGCTTCGTCTTCACGCCGTCGATCACCATCGCCACGCCCGGCCTGGTGGCCAACCTGTTCGTGCAGCCGAGCTTCGGCCAGTACTGCTTCGGCGACTTCTACGCCCAGAGCTATCTCAACGTCGGCATCTTCCCCTGGTTCCAGTTCGGCGTGGCGACGGGGGGGCCCGTCCGCCCGGTCTTCTACGACCCGGTCTTCGCCTTCTACGCGTCGGTGAACATCGGCCACAATCCCGGCTGGGCCGCGCAGGTCCGCCGCGACTACATCGCCCGCCGCGACCACGTGGAGATGCGGCCCCCCCGGACGTTCGTCGAGCAGACGCGGATCGTCGAGCGGAACGTGACGATCAACCGGACCGTGAACGTCACCCACAACGTGATCGGCCGGCCGATCCGCGAGGTCGCCGCGCGCGGCCAGGCGGGCGGGATGCGGATGGAACGCGTGAGCGCCGAGGCCCGCCAGCAATACGCCCATCGCGGCGCCGAGCTCCAGCAATTCCGCGCCGAGCGGAGTCGCGAGGAGCGCCAGGCCGTGGCCATGCGTTCGCAGGGTCCCGGCCGGCCCGAAGGCGCCGCGGCCGGCCCGCGGGCCATGGGACTCCGCCAGTCCCCGGTCGCGGCCCCCATGCATCAGCAAGGAGGGGCCGGCGGCGGGATGCCGGGCCGTGGCCACGCCGATTCTCCGGCCGTGGCCCAGGGCCCCGGCGGTCGCGTTCGCCACGAGCCGCAGGCCGGCGGTGGCGCTCCCTCTCACGCTGCGCAGGGCGGCCGGGCGATGCCCCATCGCGATCTCGACCGGAGCCCCGCCGCCGGAGCCGGCGCCGCCGCGTCGCCGTTCGCGGGCCACGCCGCCGCGAAGTCGGCCGATCGTCCTCGCCTCCACAACCCCGGCTCGTTCTCCGAACGGACGCCCCCCGCCGCACCTCGACCTGTGCAGCGGCAAGGGGGTGCCGATCGGCCGCGGGGCGAGCACCGGGTGCGGCCGTGAGGGCTGCGGGACGGATTGCGGACCTCAGGTGCCTGATCCAATCACTCGAGCTGGAGCCAGGTCGATCGTCGCACGCTACGTCGTCTCGATGATCCTTTTCGCCGCGGCTCTGAAACTCGTGACGGGGCCACGGTTCCCGGTACAGGATCGGGTGTGCCTGATCGCGATCCTCGCGATCGCCGCCAGGCTCTACCTGAGGGATCGCGGCATGATCTCGATTGCCCTGGCCTTCGCCATTGGGGCCTGGTGGATGGACGCGATGCCCCCGCATTGGCTCGACGTGCCGGTGCGTGGGATCGCTGCTTTGCGCGTGCCGCCACCGACGAACGGCCCGCCCCATGACTTTGTGGAGGCTCAGGAACACCAGATCGCCGCTCGGCGATTCGAGGCGGAACATCGATTCATCGGCTACGTCGTGTTGAATTTCCTGGCCTTTCTCATCCTGCTGTCCGTTCGGAGATTGCAACGACACGGAGAAGCGGTCCGCTGCTCGACACACTCCGACGATGCCACTCGGGGATCCTGTGCGGGATGATCGTGGTCGATTGCGACCTGTTCCCCTGCATCGTGCTCCCGGCTAACATGGGTCCATTCCGCCCCGGGGCCGGCTACGCGCCGGCCGTCGATCGAAGCGACTGAACAGACAGGGAGCGGGCGGGGTCAGGACGCCCCGCCCTTGCCGGGATGCAGACGATCGAGATAGAGGATCAGGCCGGCGACGTGCCGGGGCTCCTCTCGGAGCCGGTTCGCGCGTGGTTCCGCGGGGCATTCCCGGGCGGGCCCTCGCCTGCGCAGGGGCTGGCGTGGCCGCCGATCGCGGCCGGGGAGAATGTCCTGCTGATCTCGCCGACGGGGACCGGCAAGACGCTGGCGGGGTTCCTCGCGATCCTCGACGGACTCTTCCGCGAGCACGCCGCCGGCACGCTCGCGCCGGGGATCCGGTGCGTCTACGTCTCCCCCTTGCGGAGCCTCGGCTACGACATCGAGCGGAACCTGGCGATCCCGCTGGCGGGGATCCGGCAGATCCTGGGGCTCGCGGATGGCCCGATCCGGGTCGGAGTGCGGACCGGGGACACCTCGGCCCACGAGCGGCGGAAGCTCCGCGACCGGCCGCCGCACCTCATGATCACCACGCCGGAGAGCCTGTCCCTGATGCTCGGCCAGGCGGCGTGGGCGGACCACTGGAACCGGGTTGATCACATCATCGTGGACGAGGCCCATGCCCTGGTGCCGACCAAGCGAGGCGCGGACCTCGCGGTGACGCTCGAGCGGCTCGCGGCTCGGGCCGCCCGCGATCCCCGGCGGATCGGCCTCTCCGCGACGTGCCGGCCGCCCGATCCGGTGGCGCGGTTCCTCGTCGGGCCATCGCGGGCCTGCCGCGTGATCGAGGCCCCCCTGCCCTCCGGCTCGCCGCCGATGGAGGTGGAGGTGGAAACCCTGCTCGAGCCCGGCGAGTGCCCCCACCGCGGCCTCACCTACATGAGATTGGTCCGTCGGCTCCGCCAGGCGATGGCGGCCCATCGGACGACCGTGATCTTCGCCAACACCCGGCCGCTGACCGAGCGGCTCACCCACGACCTCCGCCAGCCGGCCCGTCGCGAGAAGAACGCGAATGAGGATCGCGTGATCCCGGCCGGCGAGCCCGACGAGACGGTCGCCGCGCACCACTCGGCGCTCGATGCTCGCCGCCGTCGCGAGGTGGAAGGGAACCTCAAGTCCGGCCGGCTGCGGGCCGTGGTCACGAGCACCAGCCTGGAGCTGGGCGTGGACATCGGCACGGCGGAGCTCAGCGTGCAGGTGGGCCTGCCGGGGGGCGTCTCGCGGTGCGTCCAGCGGGTGGGGCGGTCGGGACACCGGCCGGGAGAGGCGTCGCGCGGGCTGATCCTGGCGGCGACGCCCGCGGAGGTGGCCGGCGGGGTCGTCACGGCGCGGGCCGCCCGCGAGGGGCGGATCGAGCCGCTCCGGATGATCGAGGCCCCGCTCGACGTGGTCTGCCAGCAGCTCGTCGCCATGGCCTGCCTTGGCGAGACCTCGGTCGACGAGGCGTTCGCGATCGTCCGCAAGGCCGGGCCGATGGAGTCGCTCCGCCGCCAGGACTTCGACGCCTGCCTCGCCTACCTGGCGGGCGACCTGGCCGCGCCGGCCGGGGCCTTCGAGGTCGAGCCGGGCGCCGCGCCGCGGTGGTCGTCGCCGCGGCTCTGGAGGCGCAGCGGCTGGTTCGGCGTCCGCAGCCGTCGCGTGCTCCGCTGGTTCTGGAGCAACGTCGGGACGATCGTCTCCGAGGAATCGGCGCGGGTGCTGGTGGACGGCATCGCGATCGGGACGCTCGATGGTGCGTACGCGGAGCGGCTCGTCGTCGGCGATCGATTCGTGCTCGACGGCCGCTCGCTGGAGTTCGTCCGCCGCGAGGGGAGCCTGGTCCACGCCCGATGCAGCGGCGGGGACGGCGGCGTGCCCGTCTGGCAGAGCGACCGCCAGTCGCTCTCGTCCGAGCTCGCCGGGGAGGTCGCCGCCTTCCGCGCGGAGGGGGGCCGCCGGCTGGCCGCCGAGGGCTCGATGGCCCTCCGGGCCTGGCTGATGGAGGCCCTCGACGTCCCGCCCAGGGCCGCCGCGGTGCTCGCCGCCCTGGTGGAGGCCCAGGAGCGGATGAGCGTCGTCCCGGCCGACGACGAGATCCTCGTCGAGGAGTCTCCCGATGCCGAGCACCCGGGGCTCGCGTACACGTTCCACGTCCCGCTGAACCGCTCCGCCTGCGAGGCCCTCGGGCGGGCCACCGCGGCCCGCCTCGGCCGCCGATTCGGCCGCGATATCACGCTCCAGATCGCGGATCTCGGCTGGTCGATCCGGCTGCCGGAAGGGGCGAGCCTGGCGGAGGAGGACGTCCCGGGGCTCCTCGGCCTGGATCGCCTCGAGGACGACGTGCTGGAGGGCCTCGACCGCGGCGATCTCCCCGCGCGGCGGTTCCGTCACGTCGCGGCGACCGGCCTGATGGTCCTGGGCCATCCCGAGCCGGGCCGCCGGGTGAAGGTCGGGGGGATGGGCTGGGTCAGCACGCGGCTCTACCCGCTCGTGAAGGCGGCCAGCCCGGATCATCCGCTCCTCCGCGAGACCCGCAGGGAGATCCTCCGGGACCTGCTGGACGGCCCGGCCGTGGGCCGATTCCTCGAGGGCCGGCCGGCGATCCGGTTCCGACGACTCTCGACCCTGTCCCCGTTCGCGGGGGCCTGGATCTGCCCCGCGGCGGCGGAAGCGATGCAGTTCGAATCCCCCGCGGAATCCCTCCATCGGCTCCACGCCAGGCTGACCATGGCGAGGGAGCCGGGAGGCTCGCCATGAACCCGCGGACCACCCGCAGGCGGGCCCCTCGATCCCCGCGGATCGACGGCTGGGAACTGCTGCCGGAGGGGGGCATCGTCCACCGCGGCGAGGGGACGGCCGTGATCGCGGACGTGCATCTCGGCTACGAGTGGGCCCGCGGCTCGGCCGGCGACTGCATTCCCGCACATTCGCTCCGGGAGACGGTGGAGAAGCTGGCGGCGCTCCGACGTCGATCACCGTTCCGGCGGTTGGTGATCGCCGGTGACGTCGTGGAGTCGCCCCGGCCCTGCGCCCGGACGGCCGCGGACCTGAACCGGCTGTGCGGCTGGCTCCACGAGCAGGAGGTCGAGGTCGTCCTGGTCCAGGGCAACCACGATCGCAGCCTGCCGGCCATGGCCGCCCAGGCGGGATTCCCGACCGAGGGCGTTTCGGTCGTGGCCTCGCTGGTGGTGGATGGCTGGACGATCGAGCACGGCCACCGCGCCGCGGCAGCCGTGCCGACGATCAGCGGGCATCATCATCCGGTCGTGCGGGACGGGGGCCGCGCGGCGCCGTGTTTCCTGGCGGGACCGGGCCGGATCATCCTGCCGGCCTTCTCCGCCAACGCCGCCGGCCTGGACGTCCTGACCGCCCGCTTACCCGAGGCCTGCCGCGGCGAGGACCTCCGCTGCCTGGTCAGCACGGGGGACGCGATCCTGGACTTCGGGCCCACGTCCACGCTCGCCGCCAGGGCCGGCCGGCTTTCCGGGCCCCCCCCGCCCGGATCCTGAAAGACGCGCGTCCGGTCATGGGCGAGAATGGATGCCGTCGAATGACCACCCCTTCCCTGCGTGCTCACTGAACCTACGCGTCCCCCGTGCAACCTGGCGTCGCCGCCAGGCTCGCGTGGTAGATTGTCCTGGCGGTGCCTCGGGGCGGGCCGCCGCCGGAAGACCGACGACGAGCGGGGCGTCATGGTTCGTGCGCTGATCACGTGGAGCCTGCACAATCGGCTGATCGTCCTCCTCGGCACGATCGCCCTGATCGGCTTCGGCGTCCACGCCGCCAGGAACCTCAACGTCGAGGCCTACCCGGACCCCACGCCGCCCCTGGTGGAGGTGATCACCCAGAATCCCGGCGCCAGCCCGGAGGAGATGGAGCGGCTCGTCGGGATCCCGATCGAGACGGCGCTCAACGGGATGCCGGGGCTGAAGTACCTGCGGAGCATCTCGCTGGCGGGGCTGAATGACGTCAAGTGCCAGTTCGAGTACGGCACCGACTACTGGGGGGCCCGGCAAGAGGTCATCAACCGCCTGAGCACGATCAGCAACCTTCCGCCGGGGGTCGTACCCCAGCTCTCCCCGTGGAGCCCCACCGGGGAGATCGTCCGGTACGTGCTCGAGGGCCCGGGCTACAGCGTCAGCCAGCTCAAGGCGGTCCAGGACTGGGTCCTCGAGCGGCGGCTCCGCGAGGTCCCGGGCGTGATCGACGTCACCGGGTTCGGCGGGACCGTCAAGCAGTACCAGGTCCTGCTGGACACCCAGCTCATGAGGCGGTACGACGTGACCTTGCAGCAGGTCACCGACGCGATCAGCCAGTCGAACGCGAACGTCGGCGGCGACATCCTGTCGCTCGGCCCGCAGTCGCACAACGTCCGCGCCATCGGCTACCTCGGCGAGGGCGTGGACCCGCTCGACCCGTCGAACGCCGACCGGGCCTACTCGATCGAGATCGAGAAGCTCGAGGACCTGCAGAACGTCATCGTCACGACCCACGACAACATGCCGGTCTTCATCAAGCAGATCGCCAAGGTCGTCATCGGCCATCAGCCGCGGCTGGGGGTGGTGGGGCGGGAGGGGGAGAACGACGTCGTCGAGGGCATCGTCCTGATGCGCAAGTACGAGAAGTCGATCCCCACGTCCCGCAAGGTCCAGGAGAAGATCGACGAGCTGAATGGCGGCTCCCAGCTCCCGAAGGGGATGCGGATCGTCCCGTTCAACCGGCGGACCGACCTGGTCAACGTGACGACGCACAACGTGCTCCACAACATGGTCGTGGGGATGTTGCTGGTGATCGTGATCCTGTTCGTCTTCCTGGGCGACCTGAAGAGCGCCGGGATCGTGGCCCTGATCATCCCGCTGGCCATCCTGTTCTCGGTCTCGGTGCTGTACATGCAGGGGAAGTCCGCCAACCTGCTGTCGATCGGGGCGGTGGACTTCGGGATCATCGTGGACAGCTCCGTGATCATCGTGGAGAACATCTTCCGCCACCTCTCCTCGCGGGAGGGGGACCGCAGCCGGCGGCTCATCGACCGGATCGCGGACGCCTCCACCGAGATCGAGCGGGCGCTCTTCTTCTCGACGCTGATCATCGTCTGCGCCTTCATCCCGCTCTTCTCCATGACCGGCCCGGAGGGTGCGCTCTTCGGGCCGATGGCCAACACCTACGCGTTCGCGATCTTCGGCGCGCTGGCCCTGGCGGTGACGCTGACGCCGGTCCTCTGCTCGTTCCTCTTCCACAACAACATGGAGGAGAAGGATACGTTCGTGGACCGGATGATGAAGGTCCGCTACCTGAGGATGCTCGACCGGGTCCTCCGCTATCGGTACGTCGTGCTCCTCCTGATGGGGGGGCTGCTGGCGTTCACGATCTACCTCGTGCCGACGCTCGGCGGCGAGTTCATGCCGCCGCTCGAGGAGGGGAACCTCTGGATCCGGGCGCTCTTGCCCCGGACCGTGACCCTCCAGGAGGCCGCGCGGATGGCCCCCCGGCTTCGCGCCGTGATCGCCAGCGTGCCGGAGATCCGGGCGGTGATGTCGCACGTCGGCCGCCCCGATGACGGGACCGACGTGACCAGCTACTACAACCTCGAGTTCAACGTCCCGCTGATCCCGATGGAGCGCTGGCGCCGCAGGCCGGTGACCATCCTGGGCCGCCAGGTCTGGGACCGGCCGATCACCCGCGAGGAGATCCAGGCGGAGCTGTCGAGGAAGTTCGAGGCCTTCCCCGCGATCAACTTCAACTTCTCCCAGCTCATCCGCGACAACGTGGAGGAGGCCCTCTCCGGGGTGAAGGGGGCGAACTCGATCAAGCTCTTCGGCAACGACCTGAAGGTCCTGGAGGGCGCCGGGGAGCGGGTCGTGAACGTGCTCAAGATGGTCCCGGGGATCGAGAACGCGGGCCTCTTCCACATCATCGGCCAGCCCAACCTGGAGATCCACATCGACCGCGACGAATGTGCCCGCTACGGCCTGAACGTGTCGGACGTGGAGGCCGTCGTCCAGGTGGCCATCGGCGGCCGGGCGTTCACCCAGATGGTCGAGGGGGAGAAGCGGTTCGACATCGTCCTCCGCCTGCCCCGGGACCAGCGGGACGACCCGGAGGTGATCGGCCGGATCCCCGTGGACACGCCCGGTCAGGACGGCAAGCCGGGGACGCGGATCCCGCTCCGGCAGCTCGTCAAGATCGACCCCCACAAGCCCGGCGCGGCGTACATCTACCGCGAGAACAACCGCCGCTACATCCCGATCAAGTTCGGCGTCGAGGGGAGGGACCTCGCCTCGACGATCGCCGACGCGAGGCGGAAGGTGGACGACCCGCAGTCCGGCGCGAAGCTGCCCAAAGGCTATGAGATCGTCTGGGCGGGCGAGTTCGACCAGATGCAGCAGGCCAACGCCCGGCTGATGTGGATCGTGCCGCTGTCGATCGGCCTGATCGTGGTGCTCCTCTACGTGGCCTTCCAGTCGCTCAAGGACGCGATGCTGGTGATGGCCAACGTGGTGGCCGCGACGATGGGGGGCGTCTGGGCGCTCAAGCTCACGGGGACCGCGTTCTCGATCTCGGCGGCGGTCGGATTCATCTCGATCTTCGGCGTGGCCGTGCAGGACGGCGTGCTCCTGATCTCGTACTTCAACCAGATGCGGGCCGCCGGGCTCTCGGTGCGGGAAGCCGTGATGCGCGGGGCGGAGCTGCGGGTCCGGCCCGTGGTGATGACGTCGTTGACCGCGGCCCTGGGCCTGCTGCCGGCGGCGCTGGCCGACTCGATCGGCTCGCAGGCCCAGAAGCCGCTGGCGATCGTCGTCGTGGGCGGGATGCTCGTGACCCTCTTCCTCACCCGCTACCTGATGCCCGTGCTCTACAGCTTCTTCCCGGCCCCGCTGGGGCACGGGACCTGCGGCGAGGATCTGATCGAGGGCTCGCACTACACCGACAAGTACTTCGAGCCCCGCACCCACCATGCGGTGGATCCGGACGACGACGCGTCCGAGCGCGGGGCGGACGCGAACGGTCCCGAGGAGGCCCGGCCATGAAGATCCGATGGAAGCCCCTCATGGGCCTGATCCTGGCGGCGGGTCTCGCCATCTGGCTGGCCTCGGACCGCCGCTCCCGCGAGCGGCTGGTCGCGGCGCGGGAATGGATCGCGGGCGGCTCGGCCCACGCCGGCGACGACCGCTCCGACAAGAGCTGGATCGAGAGCTCCCCGTCCCGCTCCGAGGAGACGGCCCGCGGGATCCTCACGCTGACGGACGATCAGGTCCGGGCCATCGACCTGAAGGCCGCCCCGGTGAAGCCGCAGACCGAGCCCGTCATCCTCCGCCTCCCGGGCGTGACCGACTACGACCCGGCCAGCCTGACGATCATCCGGCCCCAGTTCGACTCCCGCGTCGACCGGGTCCTCGTGGACCTGGGCTCGGTGGTGAAGACGGGAGATCCCCTGCTCGAGATCTTCAGCACCGACCTCGCCGAGGCCAAGAGCAATTACGAGCTGGCCCGCAGCCAGTGGACCCGCGACAAGCGGGTGCTCGACTACAAGACGCCGCTCGCCCAGAGCGAGACCCTCCCCCGCAAGGAGCTCATCGAGATCGAGAACGACGAGGCCAAGAGCCGGCTCCAGATGAAGCTCGCCAAGGACAAGCTGCTGGTCTACGGGCTGACCGAGAAGGAGATCGAGGACGCCCAGAACGAGGACGGCGTCCGGAAGGCGCGGATGACCATGCGCTCTCGCGCCGACGGCATCGTGGTCCGGCGGTCGGTCGTGCCGGGGAACTACTACGACTCCAAGGACGAGCTGATGCAGATCGCGCCGCTCGATCACCTCTGGGTGCTCGGCAGCGTCAGCGAGCTGGACGCGGACAAGGTGGAGGTCGGCCAGAAGATCCGGGTCATCTTCCCCTACTCCGACAAGTTCCTCGAGGACCAGGTGGAGTACATCGACAAGGCGATCGACCCGCAGACCCGCGCGGCCAAGTTCCGCGCCTCGATCACCAACGAGGAGAAGCGATTCAAGGCGGGGATGTTCGTGAAGGTCCGGCTGGAGATCCCCCCCAAGGCCGGCCAGACGGTCATCCCCCGGGCCTCCATGGTGACGGTGGACCGGCTCGATTTCGTGTTCGTCCGCAAGGAGGCCCCCCCCGGCAAGGCGCGGTTCGAGCGCCGCCACATCCTGGTGGCCAGCGAGTCCAGCGACTGGGTCGTCGTACCGCCGCCGTCGCGGGACCACCTGGGCCTGAAGCCCGGGGAGGAGGTCGTCACCAATGGCAGCCTGATCCTCGAACAGCTCTACGAGGACCGGCTGACGACCGAGGGCGAGATCCCCCGCGAGCGGCCGATCGACGACGAGACCTTCGGCAAGCCGGAGAAGCCCGTCACGATCAGCTCCACGCCCCCGTCGGCGCGTCCGCGCTGAGAGGGGGCCCGGCGGTTTTCCTCCAGCGGCTTCCCTCGGGAGGCCGAAGATCAGATGGAGCCGCCCTGCGCGGTCCGCCGGCCCGGCCGCGCGGGCCGCCGGGGACCAGGATTGCGGCGAGGGGGACGGCACGCCTCCCCGCCGCGGCGGCCCCTGCCGGGCAAGGAGCCCACGGTCCTCCCATGAATCGATCCCACCGATCCGCTTTCGTCGTCGGCGTGGCGGCCGCCTTGGTGGCCCTCGCCGGCCGCGCCGGGGCCCAGGACGCCGGCGACACCTCCGGCCTGTCTCCGGCCGGCGGCGGCGGCTCCCTGCTGGGCAAGTCCCCGGGCGCCGGGGGCGGGGCGCTGTCGGGGACCGGCAACTCGCCGCTGAGCGGGCAGATCATCGGCAATCGCCCTGGGGCCTCGACCCCCAAGGGGATCCCCACCTCGATCGCCAATCCGACCAGCCTGGGGCCGACGATCCTCCAGCAGCCGATTTCCGCCCCCGAACCGGAGCCCCTCTCGCCCGCCTCGGCGCCGCTCTACGGGACGCTCGAGATCCCCGGCCGCGCGGCCGACGAGGATGGCCCTCCGGGGGGGGTGACCCTGGACCAGGCCATCAGCGTGACGCTGGCGCGTAGCCTCGACCTGAAGGCCAAGTTCTACGAGCTTCCCCAGGCCCGCGCCGACACCCTCCAGGCCGGCCTGAGGTCCAACCCCGTCCTCTACGCCGACTCGCAGCTCATCCCCTACGGCCAGTTCAATCGGTCCGTCCCCGGCGGCCCGACGCAGTATGACCTCAACGTCACCCATCCCCTCGACGTCTCGCACAAGCGGCAGGCCCGCGTCGAGGTGGCCACCCGCGCCGAGCGGGTGCTCGAGGCCCAGTACCAGGAGGCCCTCCGGCAGCGGATCGACGACGTCTACGACGCCTTCGTCCTGGGGACGCTCGCCAGCCGTCAGACCCTTCGGTACGCCCGCCAGAGCACCAAGGCCCTGGCGAGCCTCGCGACCAAGACGGAGGATCTCTACAAGGGGGGGAGCGTCTCGCTCGGGGACTTCAACCGGGTGAAGATCCAGCTTCGCACCTCCCGCCTCGGCCTGGTCGACGCGGAGGCGGCCTACCGCAAGGCGAAGCTCGACCTCGGCTCGCTCATGAATCTCACGCCCGAGGAGATCGCCGCCCTCGAGATCAGGGGCTCGATCGAGGATCGCTCGCCCCCGCCCCCGCCCGTCGAGGAGCTGAGGCGGATCGCCCTGGAAGGCCGACCGGACGTCGTCTCCTACCGCCTGGGCGTCCGCCGCGCCGAGGCGGACGTGAAGCTCGCTCGCGCCAATCGGATCAGCGACGTCTTCGTCCTCTACCAGCCGTTCACCTACCAGGACAATACGCCCTATGGCCTCAAGGGGGCGACCTCATGGGCGCTGGGGGTCACCGCGCCCCTGCCCGTGTACAATCGCAACCAGGGCGCCATCCAGCGAGCGGTCCTGAACGTGGACCAGACCCGGATCGAGCTGAACGACCTGGAGCGTCAGGTGGGCATCGACGTCGACAAGGCCGTCGCCGAGTACGAGGTCACTCGCCGCGAGGTCCAGGAGCTGAGGGACGAGGTGATCCCGGAAGCCCGCCAGATCCGCGACGAGCTGTACCGGCTCTACACCTCGGGCGAGAAGAGCGCGGGGAATTTCATCGCCGCCCAGCTCGAGTTCAACCAGGTGGCCAAGCAGTATCTCGACACGGCCATCAGGCATCGCCGCAGCATGCTCAACCTGAACACCGTCACCGGCAGTCGCATCATGCCCTGAGCGCGTCGCCCCCCGAGAGCCGATGAACCGGATGGGAATCCATCGGCCGCGCCCGGGCCGGTTGCCGTCACATGAGATCGAGCCTGGACCCGCCGACCGGACGCGGCCGGGGAGGGACTGCGGAGGAGCCGATGGGACGCCGATACCGCCTCGCACGGAAGCCGGATCTCGAGCAGGTTGAACGACGAGAGCTCCTATCGCTGGTCACGAATCTGATGGCCGCCCGCCACAACGGCGTGATCAACTCGCCGAAGGTCCGCGCGATGCTGGCCGACGCCGGGACCACGGCGGCTCGAGCCCAGTCGACCTCCTCGTCCGCCGCCTCGGGCGCGACCGCCACGGCATCCGCCTCGACCGCAAGCGGATCCGGGAAGAACGGCGGCTTCGTCCCATCCTCGACCTCGATCGCCGTCCCCGAGAATCAGGGCTATCAGCTCAATCCGGGCTACAACCTGGTCCTCCAGCCGACCGGGACCGCGACCCCCGCCGAGGTCAAGCGGCAGATGTTCAAGGCCACCTACCGCGGCACCTACGTGATCGCGCCGGGCTCGTACAGCAGCCAGGAATCTCAGGTCTTCATCCGGGGCACGGGGACGTCCACCTCCATGCTCCACAGCGACATCCAGATGCGGATTGCCGTCGCCTCCGACCCGACCCTCCAGACGACCGGCGCGGCGGGGATCTTCGATCGCAACCTGAATTCCAACACCGTCCTGGGCGTGAATCTCGCCGGCCCGAGGAGCGACGTCGACTCCCACGGTCGCCCGAACCGCTTCACCACGATGACCATCGACGTCAACGCCGCGGCCGGGGTCTACGACGAGGCATTCAGCCAGGGCGTGGTGAATCTCACCTACATCCCGAGCCGCAAGAAGCTCCCCGGCTCCATCGAGCAGGGGACGGTGATCGTCAAGATCAACGCCCAGATCTACTCCGGCCTCGTCGGCTTCATCCTCCGCAACTCCTCGATCAACCCCTGATGATCGGCGGGCCCTCGCTTCGCTACCGGATCGCGTCTCGCGGCGGGTAGCATTCCAGCTCGGGCACCGAGGTCGCTCGCGTGACGTTGGAAGACCCGATGAACCGGCGATACAGGTAGCCCGTCTGGAGGACGTCGTCCGACTCCCAGACGAGCTGCCGGCTGGTCGCGTCGCGGCCGACCAGGGCGAGCTTCACGACCGCGTCCTGGCGGTTCCTCTGGAGGATGCCGCCATTGGTCGAGCTCGAGGCCGGCAGGGGGAGTGTGCCGACCGCGGAGATGGACGGGAGCGAGAGCTTGCTGTCGATCTCGTCCGTCCCGTAGGCGGCGACGGCTCCCTCGACCAGGACGTCCGCGTCCTTCTTGTCATCGACGAGCAGGACGCCCTGACGGGTCATCTCGCGGCGCACGCTGAAGGCCAGCCAGGCGGCGTCCGTCTTCTCGTCCTGGGTCACCGACAGGAAGACCTTGCGCCCGGCCAGCGGCCGGAAGTCGATCGAGTCGACCGCCTTCTGCGAGGTCCCCGTCAGCAGGAGCTGCTCCGCCCCGGCCCGGGACGAGCCGGTAATCTTCGTGGTGACGCTCACGCAGCCGCCCGCGCCCCCGCCCACCACGAGGGCCAGGACAAGCCGGAGCCCTCGCCGTCGTCGGGACATCGCCACGCCCTCCTCCGTCGTCCGTTTGATCCGATGCAATCCCTAACATCGGCGAGGACGGTGTGGCGGCTTGAGGATGGATCCGGATCGGCTCAAGGCGCGTGCGAGCCGTCCAGGAACGCCGCGCCGTCGGCTTCAGCACTTGTAGGGTGTGTCAAGCGAAGCGCGGACGCACCGGACCGCCGATGCCCACGGCATGGGCGAGCGATTCAAAGTAGGAGGGACTCGCCCCGAGCGGGACGACGTCGCCTTGCCTGCCGCCAGGCCGATCCGGTGCGTCTTCGCTTCACTTGACACACCCTACAAGAGGGGCTCGTGACCGGGTTTGAGAATTGATCCGGATCGGCTCAAGGCGCGTGCGAGCCGTCCAGGAACGCCGCGCCGTCGGCTTCAGCACT
>NZ_JAALJH010000124.1 GCF_011064615.1 Aquisphaera insulae
GGTCGGCCGCTGTCCGGCTTCGGGTGATTTGACGGAGCAGGGGCCCCCCGCTAAGATGATAGCTTCGCGAGTGTGCGAGGAGCTGTTTCACCCCAGCAAGGTCGTCCCGGGGTTCTTCATCCCGGGGGATCGACCGGATCTCACCCTGAATAGACGCGGAGGTTGATTCGTGTCGCTCGTCGTCAAGGACCTGATCGATGCCGGCGTGCATTTCGGCCACAGGGCCAGCCGCTGGAATCCCAAGATGAAGCCGTACATCCACGGCAAGCGGAACCTGATCCACATCATCGACCTGAAGGAGACCGTCCGCGGGCTGCTGCGGGCGACCAAGTTCTTCAGCCGGATCGCCTCGTCCGGCGGCCTGATCCTGTTCGTCGGCACCAAGCGGCAGGCGGCCGAGACGATCATCGAGGAGTGCGGCCGGAGCGGCATGCCCTACGTGACGGAGCGCTGGCTGGGCGGCACCCTCACCAATTTCCGGACGATCCGGAGCCGGCTCGACCGCCTGGAGGAGCTCGAGACGATCCTCGACGGCGAACAGGCCCTGAGCTACTCCAAGAAGATGATCTCCACCCTCGGCCGCGAGCGCCGCAAGATCGAGCGCAACCTGAGCGGCATCCGGAGCATGACCCGGCTCCCCGAGGCCCTGATGGTGATCGACCCGCGGCGCGAGCACATCGCCGTGGCCGAGGCCCGCAAGCTCGGGCTCAAGGTCGTCGCGCTGCTCGACACGGACTGCGATCCGGACCTGATCGACCTGCCGATCCCCGGCAATGACGACAGCATGCGGTCGATCGACCTGGTCATCAAGCGGCTGACCGACGCCATCATCGAGGGCAAGGCCGCCGCGCCGCCGGAGCCTCCGCCGTCCGCCGAACCGGCCGGCCGCGGCGATCGTGACCGCGGCGGCGACCGCGGCCGTCGGGGACCGGGCCGTGACGGCGGTGGCCTGCGCGTCGGCGCCCCCCGGATGCCGGGCATCGTCCCGCCGAAGCCCGTCGAGTCGGCTCCCACCGAGCCTGCCCCCGCGGAGGCCAGCGCCCCCGAGTCGAGCGAGCCTGCTCCTGTCGCTCCCGTCCAGGCCGAGGCCGGCGAGGCTCCTGCTCCCGCCCCCGCCCCCCCCGCGGACGAGCCGACCAACGGCTGAGCGCGTCGGGCGTCGCCCGCGGGACACCGCGTCGAGATCCGGGAGATGATCGGTCGGGGACGAGGGCCGTGATAGCCGGCCCCTCCCCGATCGCCCCCCGGCCATGCCAGGCGCGAGCCCGCGTCAACCAACATCAACATCAGATAACAACGCGCTGAACATACGCTCGAGAATCGAATCCGAGGAGAATGGCCGATGGCCGAGATCACGGCTCAGGCGGTGAACGAGTTTCGCAAGAAGACCGGCCTGGGATTGATGGAATGCAAGAAGCTCCTGGTGGAGGCGGACGGCGACCTGAAGAAGGCGGAGACCCTGGCCAAGGAGCGGGGCCTCAAGCAGGCGGAGCTCCGCGCGGGGCGGGCCGCCAAGGCCGGACGCGTTGAGGTCTACATCCACCACGACGCCAAGTCGGGCGTCCTGGTCGAGCTCAATTGCGAGACCGACTTCGTCGCCCGCAACGACGAGTTCAAGCAGCTCGCCAAGGACCTGGCGCTCCACATCATGGCGGCCAATCCGCTGTACGTGACGCGTGAGGACGTCCCCGCGGCGGCCGTCGAGGAGCAGAAGCGGATCTTCATGGGCCAGGTGGCCGACAAGCCCGCGAATATCCAGGAGAAGATCGCCCAGGGCAAGATCGACGCCTGGTTCAGCGAGAGCGTCCTGATGGACCAGAAGTTCGTCCGGGACGAGGCGAAGTCGGTCCGCGACGTGATCCTGGCGGTCAATGCGCGGACGGGCGAGAACATCTCCGTCGCCCGGTTCGCTCGTTTCGTCGTCGGCGAAGGCCGCTGAATCGGATTGCCTTCCGACTCGCGTCGTCGATGCGAGATCCCGCGGCCGGAGTCGACCCGATTCGGGCGGAGCCGGCCGCGTCGGATGGCCCGGATCAATCGATCGGTCCCTGGAACTCGAAGGAGAGGCGGATGGAAGGCACGATGAGTGGCGGCTCGCCCGCGTTCCGGCGAGTCCTGCTGAAGCTCTCCGGCGAGAGCTTCTGCCGGCCCGGCGGCTCGGGCATCGGCGTGGACGAGGTCAGCCGGATCGCCCGTCAGGCCTCCCGCGTGGCCTCGCTCGGCGTCGAGCTCGCGATCGTGGTGGGGGGCGGCAACATCCTGCGCGGCGGCCAGCTCCGCCGCGACAACGACGTGATCAAGGAAGCCACGGCCCACTACATGGGCATGACGGCGACCGTGATCAACGGGCTGGCCTTGCAGGATGCGATGGAGAGCCTCGGCTGCGCGACGCGGCTCATGACGACGATCCGGATGGAGGAGGTCGCCGAGCCGTTCATCCGCCGGCGTGCCCTCTCCCACCTCGCCAAGGGCCGCGTGATCATCCTCGCGGCCGGGACGGGCAGCCCGTTCGTGACGACCGACACGGCCGCCGCCCTGCGGGGCAAGGAGCTGGGCGCGGACGTCATCCTCAAGGCGACCCGGGTCGACGGCATCTTCTCGGCCGATCCCGAGAAGAACCCGCATGCGGTCCTCTATCCCCACCTCACCTGCGAGCAGGTGCTCGCCGAACAGCTCAAGGTCATGGACCTGACGGCGATCGGGATGTGCATGGAGAATCGCCTCCCGATCCTGGTGTTCAACTTCAAGAAGGAAGGCAACATCGAACGCGCCGTCATGGGCGAGCCGATCGGCACATGGGTCAGCGGCGGCCCCCGTCCCACCCCGGCCTCCGCCTCGGCGCCCGCGAGCTGACCCGAGCCGGAGGGTCCTCATCGGTCGCGACCCGAGGACCCGAGGGCGTCCGCGCCGGACGCCTGTCGCGACCGCCCATGTTCATGATACGATCGAGTCTTGCGGTCTCGCCGCCAGGTCTTAGGGTCCCGGCAGAGGATTCACGATGAGTATCGAAGAGATTGCCCTGGAAGCGGAAGATCGGATGGAGAAGAGCGTCACGCTGCTGACCGATCAGCTCCGAGGCGTTCGGACGGGCCGGGCCAGCACCGGGCTCGTGGATTCCGTCCGGGTCGACTATTACGGGTCGTCGACGCCGCTCAAGCAGCTCGCCAATCTCAGCACGCCCGAGCCGCAGCAGATCCTGATCCGGCCGTTCGACCAGTCCGTGGTCGGCGACATCGTCAAGGCGATCCAGGCCAGCGATCTCGGCCTGACGCCAAACTCGGACGGCAAGGTCATCCGCCTCAACGTGCCGAGCCTCTCGGTCGAGCAGCGCAAGAAGCTCTCGAACCGCGTCAAGGACCTCGCCGAGGAGGCTCGCGTCGCGATCCGGAACATCCGGCGGGACGCCAACAAGCAGGCCGACGTGGAGCAGGCCGACAAGATCCTCACGGAGGACGACCTGGCGACCTGCAAGGAAGAAGTCCAGTCCCTGACCAAGAAATTCGAGGCCAAGGTCAATGACCTGGCCGAGAAGAAGGCCGCCGAGATCATGGAAGTCTGACGAACGACCACCTCGGCCGATTCGGGGCCCCCGGCATCTTGACCGAGGCCCCATTACCGCCTATCATAATGATCCCGCCGGGCGATTAGCTCAGTTGGTTAGAGCGCCTGCTCGACACGCAGGAGGTCAGAAGTTCGAGTCTTCTATCGCCCACTCCCCACGCCGACGGATTGTCCCCACAAGATGAGGCAATCCGTCGTTTCATTTCCGGAGCGGTGACTCCGCCGGGTGACGAAGGCGGCCTTCGTCATGCCCCACCTCCCCATAAGCCCCCTCGGCAGGGCTCCTGAGACTATCGTTGCCTGGGGGAGAGGAGAGGAACCCAGTCCTCCGGGCGGCGGTACACTCGTCGAGCGGATGGCACGCGAGGCGTGGCTGATTCCTTCCGGGCTACCGTGGTTCTTCAAGCCGCTCGTGCTTTGTCAGAGCTTGATTTTTCCGGTCGGCAGAAGGACAGGCAGGAATGCCTGTCCTCCAACACACCTGGCTTGAAACCGGGGGGGCAGATAGTCCTGTCGGTCCTGCAACCCGAATTCTGGGTGTTGATCGACCACTAGGATCGTCTCGATCTCCGGTCCGAATCACGGCGAACACGGAAGCTGTCGCCCGTATGCTCCTTCATCAAGTCCGTGGCGATTCGTGTCGCTTCCTGCGTCGACTCGGCGTAGACGAGCTCCTCGAGGAGGATGGACTCGATGACAGGCCGGCCCGGGACCTCGATCGTACGAGTCACAGTGACCCGCCATGACGGCAGATTCGTCTCCCGCACCTGTCCCGCGGAACCTTGACGAATCATCGGGAATCCTCCGATCACACTTCGCATTCGTACCGACGCTCGACGAGCTCGCTTCAGGTATAATCACTCCCCAAGTCCCGGTTCCATCCTCTTTCACGGGGCGTCGCACGTTTTCCGCACGTTGGCCCGCTCCCATGAACGTAGCCAAGGATGACGGCAGACGGCTCCCGGCGCTCGGCGTAGCACGAAACCTGAGCGACACTTGCGGGAAATATCCGACCATGAAAACCGGAGTGACCTGGAGCTGTCGAGAGATTCACTCGCCCGCCAGGGCTTGGTCCCCATGCCCCATGCACGCCATGCGACATGAGCTCCTGGCGGGCGAGTGTCTTCATCAGCCTGCATGCCTCGCACGAGGTACGCCTCGCGTCGGTGCATGACATCACTGAATGAGGTCGAGAAACGCAGAAAGTCTGGAGGGAGTCGGAAGGCGTTTTGTGATTGAGATTCAGTCTCAAAGGACGGCGATCAGTATGAGTTCCAGGAGGTTCGGTGTCAATGATCCTTCCCTCGGAGTGGGAGAATCTCGCCGAATTCGACCCGGAACGGCGGGAGAATGAAGCATGAGCAACCTCTTCTCGGCGCTGGGCGGTGCCTTGCTGGCCATGTCCCTTGTTGCGACCGGGCCGGGAATGGCCCTCGCGGGAGAAGCCCCCTTGACCGGTCAAGCCGGGGACCGACCGCCGCGGAAGGTTGTGATTGCCACGGCGATCTTCCCGAACTACCCGAAGTATCCCGGGCTCGAGTCCCGGCTCCGCGAGCTCTCGGGGCTCATCGATGAGATGGCGGCCGAGGCGACGAAACGGATCGGCGGCCGTCGCCTTGACCTGGCGATCCTGCCGGAAGACGTCGTCACGTCGCCGGTCGGCGGGGCCGGTGAGCGTGCGATCCGGCTGGAAGGGCCGGTCCGCGAGACCTTCTCCGCGCTCGCCCGCAAGCACTCGGCTTACCTGCTGATCCCCCTCGATCTCGCCGAGGACGGACCCGGCGGACGGACCTGCTCGAACGCCGCGGTCCTCTTCGACCGGAGTGGCGGGGTCGTCGGGATCTATCGGAAGGCCCATCCCGTGGCCTTCGTCGGCACGGATGACCTGGAGCAGGGGATCACGCCCGGTCGTGAATTCCCGGTCTTCGACTGCGACTTCGGCAAGCTCGGCGTCCAGATCTGCTGGGACATTCAGTTCGCCCGGGGCTGGGACGAGCTCGCCCGCAAGGGGGCGGAAATCGTCGCCTGGCCGACCGCCTCTCCGGCGACCGTGCTGCCGGCCGCGCGGGCCCTGGCCCATCGCTACTACGTCGTCTCGAGCACGCCCCGCGACAACGCCTCGGTCTTCGAGCCGACCGGGATGGTCGGGGCGCAGGTCCTCCCGCCGAAGAGGATCCTGGTCCACGAACTGGACCTGAATTTCACCATCCTCGCGTGGTCGGGCTTCCTGAAGAACGGCGAGGCCCTCCGCGAGAAGTTCGGTGACCGAGTCGGCTTCCGCTACTCGTCCAGGGAGGACACGGGCCTGTTCTGGTCCAACGACCCGTCCACGACGATCGACGCCATGATCCGATCAATCGGCGGAGAGTCGCTCGATCATCAGGTCGCGCGGAACGGTCGGCTTTACGAGTCGGGACGGGAGAAATCCCAGACATCGATCTCGGTCTCCGCCCGGAAGGGAGAGGATCGGCTGGACGTCGAGGGGGCGGACTCCGCCCCGGTCGTCGCCGTCCGTACGGCGAGCGGCATCGGGGGTCTCACGGTGCGGAGGACAGCCGCGCGCTGGCCCGATCGCCTCCAGCTTCGGCTCCACGTCCGCGGGCTCGAGTCGCTCAGGATCCGGGCGGGGGGCCTGACCCTGGCCGCCTCGGCCGAGGCCCGGCCGGGGGGACGGGTCGTGGTGAATCGGATCGACCGGCAGGGACGCGAGCAGCCGCTCGGGGAATCGGATTCGCTCTGGGTCGCGATCCGGGCGAAGGGATTCGAAGGGATCGCGCGAAGGCCGGGCGACGGCGGCCATTTCGAGATCGACGTCCCGTCCGCCATCCTCGATGCGAACCCGGAAGAAGTTGGGGTCGAGTGGGTCGACCTCTACCGCTGAACGGAGCGCGGCCGCCGGGGCCGTTCAGCGGCCTCGTGGCGGGCGGAGGCCTCGCGGGGTCGCTGAAGGTGGTCGATCAGGCTGGCGAAGGGACCGACCCCCATGGGGAAGTGGGCCGGGTTGATGGCGCTGCGCGAGAGGTCGGCGCGGAGCTTCCGGCGGTCGCGGATGCTGGTGACGCTCCGGGCGGCGTCGAGCTTGCCCAGGAAGAAGGGGAGGAACCGGAGCCGAGACAGCCTCCAGCAGGCCTGGAGCGTCAGGAGGAGGGCATGGGGGATGATTGCCGCGGCCAGCCTGGCGCGGGGCATGTTGGACCAGAAGACCAGTTCGGCGTTCCGCGCCATCCGTCGCTGGAGCGCGGGTCGGCCATGGTCGTAGGTGGCCGAGATCTCGTGGAGGATCCGGCAACGCGGATTGAACATGCACCGATAGCCCGCCCAGCGGAGCCGGAAGCCCAGATCCACGTCCTCGTAGTAGGAGCCGAGCAGCGGGTCGAATCCGCCGACGTGTCGGAGCGCGGAGGCGCGATAGAAGGCGCTGGAGCCGCTGGCGGCGAAGACCTCCTCCGGGGGCCGGCCTCCCCATCGGAGGGCGGCCTGGCCGTGGCCGCGCTTGGCGGGCCAGCCCGCCAGGGTGTAGGTGTCTCCGGCCGAGTCCACCCGGTCGGGCTCGGATCGGACCAGGACCAGCGGGGCGACCGAGCCGACGGTCGGGTCGGCGAACGGGGCGAGCCCCGCCTCGAGCCAGCCCGCCGTGACCTCGGTGTCGTTGTTCAGGAGTTGGATGAAATGGCCGCGAGCCGCCTCGATGCCCGCGTTGGCCGCGGCGCAGAAGCCTCCGTTCGCCTCGCGGCGGAGGAGCCGCACCGTGGGATGGGCGGCGGCCAGCCATTCCGCGGTGCCATCCGTCGAGGCATCGTCGGAGACGATCACCTCCACCGTCCACGCGTTTCCCGCCGGCAGGTGGCGAAAGACGCTGGCCAGGCAGGTTTCCAGGAGCTTTCTCCCGTTGAAGCTGGGGATGACGAGCGAGCAGAGGGGGACGGGAGTGGCGTCGCCGCGGTCCTCATCGGGGGCGTGGCCCGGTCCGATACTCGAACGCGATACCATCAGGCTTCCCCTCGCTTCACGACCTGGGAGACCTTCCACGAGGTCTTGCCCCAGGCGACATGCTGGACCGTCATGAGGAGGATCACGAAATCGAGCCAGAACGACCATCTCTGGATGTAGTCGAGGTCGTACTGGATCCGCTTGCGGAGCGAGGTCCGTCCCCGCCAGCCGTGGACCTGGGCCCATCCGGTCATCCCGCAGGGCACGGCGTGCCGGAGGTCGTATTCGGGGATGTCCTGGCGGAACTGATTCACGAAGACGGGGCGCTCCGGTCGCGGGCCGACCAGGCTCATGTCTCCCTTGAGGACGTTGAAGAGCTGGGGAATCTCGTCGATGTTGGTGTGCCGGAGCCAGTCGCCGATCCGGGTGCAGCGGGTGTCATGGTTCGAGGCCCAGATCGGGCCCGTCTGGACCTCGGCGTCGGTCCCCATGCTCCGGAACTTGATGATCCGGAAATGGCGCCCGCCCTGTCCGATTCGCTCCTGCGAATAGAAGATGGGCCTCCCGGATGTGACCAGGATCGCCGCGGCCACGATCAGGAGGAACGGCGAGAGCAAGGCGAGGGCAAGCCCGGAGATCAGGACGTCCGCCGTCCGCTTGGCGGTGCGGGCCAGGTCGACCGCCCCGATGGCCCAGGAGCCGACTCCGGCCTGCTCGGGGCCCGAATCCCGAACCAGCCCGCGATCGGAGTCGACATGCACCCAATGGACGGTCACGGAGGAATTGGTAAACTTGGCCAGTCCCGGGATCAGGTGTCGTCGGGGCCTGCGGGGCAAGGCAACGACCACATCGGTGGCTCCCGTCCGATCCACGACCTCGACCAGGCGATCGAGGCCGCCCAGGACGGGGAGCGGTCCGGCCTGGGGATGCACGGGCAGATGCCTGCCTCGCTTGCGGGCCTTCGGGCCGGAGAGCGGCCGGTGGCCGGCGTCCACGAAGCCGACGATCGTGACGTCCTCGCCCGATGACCCCTCGAGATGCCGGAGGAGCTTCCTGGCATCGCGGCGGGCACCGACCAGGATGATCCGGTTTCGTGCCAGTCGCCCGGCCCGTCTCAGCCCGCTCCGCCTTGCGAACACGAGGGAATCATTCATGAGTATTCACCGATCCATCGGTCGCCGCCCGACAGCACCGGCCGAGGGGCGGGCTGATGGCGGTCGCGAGGGCCTGGGAACGTCCGGCCATCCATGGCCGCGACGTTTTCGGACGGGTTGATTCAATTTTTCCATCGGACGGGACGACGGAAGTATCCAGTAAATCCGATCAACTCGCATTCCCGATACTTGCCGAAACCGGCCGCGAGGAAACTGCCAGTGGTGGCGACGCTCCCCGACAACGAATCCTCGCCGGCGAAGGGCCTCCCGCGGCTGGCGGTGATCCTGGTCAACTACAACGGCTGGCCGGATGTCGACCGCGTGGTCGAATGCCTGACGGCCGAGCCCGAGTTTCACGCCGGTCGATTCCAGGTCGTCGTCGTGGACAATGCGTCCCGGGGTCCGATCCCCGATCGCTTCACCTCCCTCCCGGGCGGCGTCCGCCTCCTCATCCGGCCCGACAACGGCGGATTTGCAGTCGGAGTGAACGCGGGCTGGCGAATGGCCGGAAGCCCCTGGTTGCTGATCCTGAATCCGGATGTGGAGATCGAGCGGGGATGGATCGGCCAGGTCCTCGGGCGGATCGCCGACTACGACCGGCGTCCCGCGGGATCGCCGGGAATCGTCGGCTTCGGGCTGAGGAACCCCGACGGCACCGTTCAGGGGTCCGTCGGCGTCTTTCCCACCCTGGTCCGGACGATTCGCGAGCAGTTCATACCCCGTTCCCGGCGGAAATACCAGGCCGGTTGGAGAATTCGTCCCGGCCGAGTCGACTGGGTCACGGGCGCCTGCATGCTCCTCAATGCGTCGATGATGGCCTCGGTCGGCGGCATGGACGAGGATTTCTTCCTCTATCACGAGGAAGTGGCCCTGAGCCGGACCGCCCAGGACCTGGGATGGTCGGTCGAATACGATCCGGGCCTCGGCGTGATCCATCGACATCCCTTGCAGGATCGGGCCATTTCGCCCAAGATGCGGGTGATCATCCGCCACAGCAAGCTGCTCTACTTCTGGAAGCACTTGCCGGGCTGGCAGTTCCGAGGGATCCTCGGGATCGTCCGGGCCGAGGCGATGGTTCGAGGGGCCGCAGCCCGACTCGTCGGGAACCGCCTCGAAGCCCGCGCGTGGGGGATCATCCGCTCGATCGCCGACGGTTTTCGATGCGGGCATCCGGTGAGGGGCCGCGAGGTCCTTCGGCTCGCGGAGGATGCGGACCCGGGACGCGTCCCGGACCATCGGGGACCTTTTCGGCACGACCCGGCCGGCCGGCATGACGCCGGCCCAGACTGGCGAAAGGACGGATCCGAGTGCCGCGCCACCACCATCTCGCCCCTCTCGGCCTCCTCATGGCGGCGGCCGCCCTCCTGCTAACCTGGCTCGCCACGCATACCGAGGTCATGTACGCCGACGGCCTCCGCTACGTCGATCAGGCTCGCCGCCTGGAGACGGCACGCTGGAAGGAGACCCTCTCGCGCGGGACCGATCACCCCGCCTATCCGCTGGCAATCGCCGCGGCCCATCGACTCCGCGGCGGAGACAGCCCCGCCGACTGGCAGGCGGCCGCCCAGGCGGCCTCGATCCTGGCCGGGATCCTGCTCGTCGTCCCCATCTACCTCGTGGCGCTGGAGCTGTTCGGCCCGAGGGCCGCCTGGCTCGCCGGCGCCCTCACCTTCCTGGTCCCCCTCAACGGCCACGTCCTCGCCGACGTCCTCTCCGAGGGGCTCTTCCTCCTCTTCTGGATGTTCGGCTGCTGGACCGGGCTGAGGTTCCTCCGCGCGGGGTCCACACGCTGGCTGCTGGCCGCGGTCTCGTTCGGGTTCCTTGCCTATCTCGTGCGGCCGGAGGGGATCCTCCTGCCGGCGGCCCTCGCAGCCACGCTCCTGATCGCCATGGCGGTCCCGGCCCTCCGGCTTCCGCGAACCCGGGCGATCCGCGGTGCGCTGATCCTGGTCGTGGGGCCGATCCTCCTGGCCGGACCATTCCTGTTCCTGAAGGGGGGGATCGCGACCAAGCCCGCGATCTCCCGGCTGTTCGGGCTCTCGGGGAAGTCGTCCGCGATGGCGGTGGAGCGGGAGAGGCCCCTCGATCCCGACCAGTCGACCGCGGCGACCCTGGCCGCGGCGGGTCGGGCCGCTTTTCGGGCGATCTCGGAGGGCGTCTCGCCGATCCTCCTGCTCCCCGCGGCCGTCGGGATCGTGCGGGCATTCCGGCGTCGTCGGGACGTCCGGCAATCGGTCTTCCTGGGGATCCTCATGGCGTCCTGGCTGCTGGCGCTCCTGCGATTGCATGCGACGGGCGGCTACTGCACCGCGCGCCATGCCATGTTGCTCGCCTTGCTGCTGCTGGGCTTCGCGGCCCACGGGCTCATCGACATGGTGGATCGAGCCGTCTCGCTCTGCCGCGATCGCCTCGGCGTGCGCCTGCCGGCTCGGGCCGTCCTTGCGGCGATCCCGCTGACGATGCTGGCCGCGTCGTGGTCGTCCCTGATCGCTCCCGTCAATGCGGGATTTGCCACCTACAGGCCGGCTGGAGAGTGGCTGGCGGCGAACACGGCGGCGGACGCCCGCATCCTCGACCTGAAGGGGTGGGCGTCCTACTACGGCGGGCGCCGGGGATATGGATTCGGAGAGATCGACGACGCGCTCCGCGACCCGAATCTCCGCTGGGTCGTCGCCCACGACGCCTTCCTGGTCGGGCCGTGGTCCTACTGCGACATCATCCGCGGGGCCGTCGCGGGGAAGGCCCGCGTGAAATCCTTCCCGGAGAGGCCCCGGCGCGGCGTGGCACAGGTGCACATTTACGACCGCTCGATCCCCTCGGCAGAAGTCCCGCAGCCCCCGCCGGCGATCTCGAGCCGGGATGGACGGCCGGTTCGCTGAGGCCGAAGTGAAGGAGCAAACCATGGGCATCGACACATCTTTTTCGCCGTCGCCGGAGCGGGAGTCGGCGGCTCGGCCGGGCCTGATGCTCTCCCAGCACGTGGTCCGCGTCATCTTGCTGATGGCCGCGACGGCGGCCATGCTGGTCTGGGGCCTGCGGCATACCGAGGCTTGTTACGGCGACGGCCTCCGGGCCATCGAGCAGGCCCGGCAGGTCGCCCGTGGGGACTGGCGCGGGGGGCTGATCGGCGCGGTCGACCATCCGTTGCATCCGCTCCTGATCCTGGCGGCGCACCCGCTGGTCGGCGGGGACGACGCCGCGTCCTGGCAGCGGGCGGCGGTGGCCCTGGGATTCGCCTGTGTCGTCCTGCTCGTGATCCCGGCCTACCTGCTGGGCCGCGACGCGTTCGGCGACCAGACGGCCTGGCTGGCCGCGATGCTGGTCGCCGCCAATCCGCTGCTGGTGACAATCGTCGCCAACGCCCTCACGGAGAGCTCATTCCTCCTGGCGTGGACGTGGGGGCTCTGGGCCGCGGTCCGCTTCCTCCGCGAGGGGCGATTCGTCTGGTTGCCGGTGACCATCGGCCTCGGTGCCCTCGCCTACCTGGCGCGGCCGGAGGGGATCCTGCTCCCGGTCTCGGTCGCGGGGACGCTCCTGCTCCTGCCGCTCCACCAGGCCACCCGGATCCACTGGCCGCGGTGGGCCGCGGCGACGGCCTTCCTGGTCGTCGGCTCGCTGGCCGCCGCCGGCCCGTTCATCGCGCTCGAGGGGGGTATCGGCACCAGACCATCGGTCGCGCGGGTGCTCGGCCTTGCCCCGGGCGCCTCGGCCGACGCCCCGGAGCGGGAGCGACCGCTTGCCGCGGGTCAGTCCGCCTCCGAAACCTATCGCCAGGCCACCGCGCGGGTGCTTCGGTGCGTCCGGGTGGCCGCGTTCACGCCGCTGTTACTGCTGGCCCTGCCGGGCTACTTGCTGGCTCGTCGAAGCCCGGCGCGGGCGCGGCTGGGCCTCTTCTTCGGCCTCATACTCGGGATTTCCGTGGCGGGGCTCGTCCGCCTCCATGCGACGGGCGGCTATTGCACGGCCCGTCACGCGTTGATTCCCGCGCTGATCCTGGTCGTGTTCGCCGCCCACGCGATCGAGCGGCTCATGGGCATGATCGCCATCCCGGGATCGTGGCTCGGCCCCGAGCGGTCCCGGGTCAGGCCCGGCGCCGCGATCTGGGTCCTGGCGATCGCGGTGCTCGTCATCCTGCCTCGACGCGGGCAGGTCGCGCCGGCGGAGATCCCCGGGCCCTTCCACGTCTACCGCGATTCGGGCGATTGGCTGGCCCGGACCGTGGAGCCGGGCGAGGCCGTCCTGGACATGACCGACTGGTCGAGCTTCTTCAGCAACGGGCCGGGATACCGCTTCGCGGACGTCCAGGCCGCGCCGGCCGACCCGTCGCTCCGATGGGTGGTCCTCCGCCGGTCCCACCTCTTCGGTCACTGGGGCTATAGCGGGGTGCTCCGCGGGCTCGTCGCCGGCCTGAAGCCGACGGCCGTCGTCCCCGAGCATCCCGCCCCGGGACAGATCCAGGTTGAGATCTACGACCGCTTCCCCCCCGCGGGCCGGATCGCGGCCTCCGGCGGGCCTGGCTCCCCGGAGGTCGCACCTCGACGCTGACCGGCGTTCGGGAAGAGCCCCTCGTAGACCAGTTCGGCCATGATCTGATAGCCGTCGGGGACGAAGTGGCATTCATCGCTGAAGAGCGAGGAGGGCCGCTCGCGGAACGCGCGCTGGATGTCGATGACGGCCTGATCCTGTTCTCGGGCCCACGAAACGAGCGCCTCGTTGTAGTCCGGGACGTGGCTCCGCCAGTTCCCGGACCGGCGGAGGACCTCCGGGGCCGCCTGATGGGGACGCGTGAGGAAGACGATGGGGATCCCGCGGGCCAGGGACTCGGCCCGGAATCGGTCGAGATTCGCCACGTACTCCTCGACCGTCACGCGGGGGTGGAACGGGCCGTCGACCTGCCGCGGCGGCTCGGCGATAAGCCGCTTCAGATAATAGGTCAGGACGAGCGATGTGCGGTAGCGAACCATGGCCCGCTGGAGCGAAACCATCGGCCAGCTCGGCGGTCGGAATTCCCGGTCCGACGGCCCGCTGGCCTGGGCGGCGTCGTTCCAGCCGTAACTGACCACGACGAGATTGGGCTGGAAGCGGTCCACGTCCTGGAGGAACCTGAGCAGTCCCTGATGGGACGAGTAGCCGGAGACCCCCGCGTTCACGACCTCGTAGCTCGCGGCGGGGCTCGCGGGCCGCTCCGCGAGCAGTCGGTGGAGCCGAGCGGGCCAGTCCCCGCGGGGAGGGCCGTCGGTCAGCGAGTCGCCGTAGCAGAGGATCCGGATCTTGCCGTCGGGCTTGGGTACTTCGAGGATCGGTCCCTTGAAGTGCTGGGCGTTATACGGCTTGTGCGCGACCGGCCTCCAGAGCAGGATCGGGTCCGGCTCGCGGTGGACGTCGGCCGTGATCGTCGCCACCCGCCAGTCGTCGGCACCGGACTTCCAGACGGTCTCGATCGGCAGGTGATACCGCAGGATCCCCGCGTTGGTCAAACCCCGACACGCCAGCTCCACGCCGGCCGGGGCGATGATCAGGATCGAGGACGCAGCGATCGAGGCCAGCGCGGGCTTGCTCCGGGCCCGTCGGAGCCAGCGAGCTTCACCGGCCGGTCCGGAACGCTTCCAGGCCAGGTCGAGGCCCAGCATCGCGATCGTCGCCGCGGCGGCTCCGGTGGGGCTTCCCTCGGGGAAGATCAGGAGATAGAGACTCGCCGCGAGTAGGTGGACCCAACCGAGGACGAAGAGTCGATCGCCGGACGCTCCTCGAAGTCGCGGGACCAGGATCCCGCCGAGCACCGTGGCGATCAACGCCAGCTCCCAGGGAGACCGAACCATCTGGAAATCCTCCCCGTTCTCGTCGACGGTCGAGGCCCGGTACGGGCCCATATCAAGAACCGAGCGCCAGCGACCCCGATTCTGGCCGATGGAGGGCCTGGGTCAAGGCGAGATGGGCCGGCCCGCCTTCACGCGCCGGCGACGGGTCGCTAACATTCGTGCAGACAACCGAACGACTTCAGGGAGTTCCCCGAGTGATGAAATCGATGACTCTTGCCATTCTCACGGCCTCGCTGGCCTGCTTCCTCCAGCTCGATGACGCGAAGCCGCCGGGCGGGGCCGTCAAGGAGCCGGAATTGCGCCAGGAGCTGCTCCGGCGCGTCGAGGCGGATCAGAAGGCCCGAGGCGATCTGATCGCCCGAATGAAGGAGCAGGAAGGGACGAAACCGCCGGGGGACGGCAAGACGGTGAAGCGTCACGGGATCACGTTCGACAAGAAAGCCTTCGAAGCCGTGAAGAAGGCCGATGAGGAGAATACGAAGCGGCTCGCCGAGATCGTCCGGAAGCACGGCTGGCCCACGGTCTCGCTCGTCGGGAAGGATGGCACCCATGCCGCCTGGCTGCTGGTCCAGCATGCCGACGCCGAGCCCGGCTTCCAGCGCAAGTGCCTGGACCTGATGAACCGGCTTCCGAAGGGGGAGAGCCTGTCGGACGACGTCGCTTACCTGACCGACCGCGTCCTCCTCGCGGAGGGGAAGAAGCAGCTCTACGGGACCCAGTTCGAGAGCGTCGCCGGGAAATGGGAACCCAGGCCGCTCGAGGATCCGGCGAACGTGGACAAACGGCGGGCCGAGGTGGGGCTCCTGCCGCTGGCGGAGTACGTCAAGCAGCTCGAATCGGTCTACGGGAAGCCGAAGAGTCGGTGATCAAGGTCCAGAGGCGATCGCGCCGGAAACACCACGAGCCGCCGACCCTGCGTGAGGTCCGGCGGCTCGCGTAGAAGGGAGATCGCCTGGGGACTACTTGCCGAAGAGCCCGGCGATCGCCTGGATCAGGCCGGAGCCGTTGTGCATCTCATGGAAGTCGTGGAGATTGCGCATCAGGTCCCAGGCGACGAAGCTGGCGAGCAGGATGCAGAGGGTGGTGAAGCAGAGCAGGCCCACCCAGAGGCCGCCCCATTCCGGCGCGGCCTCGCGGGAGATGACCATCGCCGGCGCGGGGCCGCTCGAGGTGCCCTCGTCGGAGGACCAGGCGGTGGCCATCTCGCTGGAGACGGCCTCCTCGAAGCCATCGTCCTCGTCGTCGTCGTCGGAGGCGATAGCGGACGGGGCCAGGACGGTGCCCGCGTTCTGGTCGACGTCCTCCTCGTCGATGGCGAAGACCTCGGAGCCGCTGTCGCTGTCCTCGATGTCGAAGTCGCTGGCGGCTTCGAGCTGCATGGTCCGGTCGTCGGAGGACTCGTCGTCGCCGATCGAGGGGACGTCCACCTCGAAATCGGTGTCGTCGAAGATGTCCTTCTCACCCTTCTTGACCGACGGCGGGGGCGTGGCGGAGAGGGACTGCTTGGCCTTGGACGGCTCGGCCTTGGCGGGCTTGGCCGCCGCCTTCGAGGCCTCGGGCCTGAAGGACTTGAGCTCGTCGTCGCTGAGCGGGGCCAGCTCGATCGAGTCGTGATGTCCCAGGTCGAAGCTGCCGGCCGACTGGAGGTTGATGCCGGAGTCGCTCGGCCTCGAGAGGTTGATGCCGGAGAGGTTCGGGTCGGCCGCCGTGACGTCCGAATCGCTCGGCTTGAGCGGCGTGGATTCGAACTCGTCGCTGGCGTCGAGCGCGCTCAGCTCGAAGTCGCTGCCCGACTCGGGCTCGGGCTTGAGGACGTCGACGATGTCGCTCGACGGGTTCAGCTCGAAGTCGCTGTCCGACTCGGCGGCGGGGACCTCGGCGGACGACCCCACGACCGGGCTCTGGCGGATGGCCGTGTCGTTGGAGCCGCTGCCGCTGGGGCGGAGGAATCCGTGATCGGCCGTGTCATCCTTGATCAGGGTCACGTCCGAATCGCTGGGGTGCCGCAGGTCGGGATCCGGCGAGGCGAGCCGGACGTCCGAGTCGCTGGAACCCTTGACGTTGTCCGGCACCAGGCGGACGTCCGAGTCGCTGGGGAGCTTACCCATCGACTTCATCCCGATGATCACCGAGCTGGATCCGGTGACCGGGTTGGGCGGGACGGACAGGTCGTCGAAGAGGAGATCGTGGTCGGACCCCATCTCCGGCGTGGGCTTGTCATCCGTCTTGCCGCCGGCGTAGGCGGCGATGTCCATGGTCTCCTCGGCCAGGTCGGGCTTGGCCGTCCCGAGCTGGAACTCGGAGAGATCCAGGTCCTCGATCTTCTCCGGATCGGCGGCGGCGGGGACCTCGAGATCGGAGAGCCGGAGCTCGGCGTCGCTGCCGAGACCTCGGTGCCGCGCCAACTCGTCGATGTCGACCACCCGGAACCGCCAGGATCCGCCGTCGAGGAACGCGCGGATCTCGCGATGCTGGGCCTTGGACTTCAGCTCCTCCGCGCTCATGCCCAGGACGCGGGCGGCCTCTTCCAATGTGTAGAACTGTGCCATGGACGTGGTCCTCGCGGTCGAAGTCGGCCGATCGGCCGTGGTGGAGTCGATTCCAGGGGGAAGCGGGGACCGCGGCGGCTCCGACGTGACCATTCGCGTCACGTCCACTCACTCGGGCGATCCCCCGATTATCGAGGCGGTTGCGCCAGGGTCCTCACCATCGACTCGATGGCCGCCGGCTCCGGCGCTTGATTGTTATAGTGCTCCAGCTTCAGGTCCCACTGATACTGTCGGGCTGCTTCGAGCTTGAGAGCCCCCTTCGAGTTGCCGGGATCGACGCGGTAGACCGCCAGTGCATGGCTTCGGGTATCGACCAGGTAGAGCAACTGATAGGAACCCGGCGGCGACGTCACGAAGGCCAGGGTGCCGTTCGCTTCCCCGTTCGCCAGGACCTTCGGGCTGGCCACCTGGGGCAAGCCGCGATTCCCCTCGATCGCCCTCCCGGGAACGCCCCCCGCATCCGCCCCTCTGCCCGTCTGGGCCTCCGCCGTCGGCCCGTGCATCCCCGAAGCCCAGGAGAGCATGACTCCCATGGCGATGCCGGGCAGTCCGAACCGGGCCATACCTCCGCTGAATCGCATTCGCATCGCGACGATCCTCCTTGAAGCGCCCTCGACCCTGATCCTCAAGGTCACAACGACCCGCCCCTGGACTCCGCCCACCCCCTCGCGAGGGGGGCGCAGGCGCATGGCCTTTCTCCGACTTCAGTCTACCACATCGATGCGCCGAGTCGGCCCGGGCTCGATAAATGACGGGTAACCCGAATCCCTTCCCGGAACTCAGCCTGCGTACTCCTTACAATTCTAAGAGTTCGCCCGCTTCACGCAAGTCCACCCGCACCACGGGCTCCCTCCGTTTCGCCCAGGATCGCCGCATTGACATCGCAATTTCGCTGCCGGCGGAGATTTCACCGTTGACTTTCCTCCACGCATTCGTCAAAGCTAACGTCCTGTTCAACAATGTTGTAGCAGGTGTCCGACAATCCTATGGGCCGATGGCCGGGCCGGAGCCCACCGATCCGGAGGCCGCGGCGTGCTTCGCGGGTCGAGATTCCTCCCCAGGAGCCAGGCGACGATGCAATCACGACCCGGCCTACGCCTCCTCGTGGAACTGACCGCGTGTTTGATCCTCGGGACGACCACGAGCCCGATCATGGCGGGATCGGCGGTCCCTGATCGGACGGCCCGACGATCGGGCACGATGATCGAGCCGACGGCCTCGGCGCTCGTGGGCAGGCATGCGACCCGGCAGTTGCTCCTCACCGAGTCCCGGGCGGATGGGTCTGGCCGGGACCTCACCCGGGCCGCGTCCTGGTCGAGCCAGGATCCGTCCATCGCGTCCGTCAACTCCCGCGGCGAGGTCCGCCCGCGACGGAACGGGAAGGTGACGATCGTCGCGCGTTCCGGGTCGACGGAGTCCCGTGCGGAGATCCAGGTCCAGGGGATGGAGGCCGACGCCCCCGTCAGCTTCCGCCGGGACGTGCTGCCGGCTTTCAGCCGGACCGGCTGCAACATGGGGGCCTGCCATGGCACGCCGGCCGGCCGGGGCGGGTTTCGCCTCAGCTTGCGAGGCTATCTCCCCGACGAGGACCTCATCGCGCTGACGCACGAGGCCGGCGGACGACGCGTCGATCGGGCCGACGCGGCCTCGAGCCTGCTCCTGCTCAAGCCGCTCGGCGAGATCCCCCACGAGGGGGGCCGTCGACTCGTCCGCGGGGACCTCTGCTATGAGCTGATCCGGGACTGGATTTTCGAGGGCGCCCGGGACGTGGCCGCGAGCCCGGCACCCGCGAGGTTGGAGATCGTGCCCGGGGCTCGCGTGCTCGTCGGCACGGCCGATTCCCAGCAGCTCGCCGTCCTGCTGCACCATGAAGATGGCTCGATCCGCGACGTGACGCCGCTGTGCTATTTCGATTCCTCGCGGCCGGCCGTCGCCGAGGTCGAGCCCGAGGGATTCGTGAAGTTTCGGGCCCGCGGGGAAGTCGCGATCATCGCCCATTACCTGAGCCTCGTCGCCAACGTCCGCCTGACTCACCTGGTCGAGTCGCCCGGGTTCGTCGCCGCCCCCGTGCCCGACGATAACGTGATCGATCGGGCGGTCTTCGCGAAGCTGAACCGGATGCGGATCCCCCCGTCACCTCCGTGCTCCGACGAGGTCTTCCTCCGCCGCGTCTACCTCGACGTCCTGGGCGTGCTGCCGACGCCCGCCGAGATCGAGGCATTCCTCCACGACCCCGGGACAGCGAGCTCCGATGTCGGCTCGTCATCGGCCGCCCGCCGTGAGCATGCGGTCGAGAGACTCCTCCGCCGGCCCGAGTTCTTCGATTTCTGGGCCCTCAAGCTGGCGGACGTCCTCCGATCGAACGGCCGATTCATCCAGTCCAAGGGTGCCTTCGTCTACCATCGCTGGATCCGTTCGGCCGTCGAGAGCGACATGCCGATGGACCAGTTCGTCCGGGCCCTGCTGACGACCGACGGCTCGACCTACGAGCGACCGGCGGCGAACTACTACCGCGTCTGCCGCGAGCCGGAGGCGGCGGTGGAGGCGACGGCCCAGCTCTTCATGGGGATCCGGATCCAGTGCGCCAAGTGCCACAATCACCCGGCGGAGCGATGGACCCAGGATGACTACTACGGTTTCGCGGCGTTCTTCTCCCAGGTCGGCCGGAAGAAGGGGAACCAGGCCGGCGAGGAGGTCGTCTTCTCGACCCAGGCCGGCGAGGTCCACCAGCCCCGGACCGGGCGGCTGATGCAGCCCAAGGCGCTCGGAGGGCCCATCCTTACGGGGACGGGAATCGAGCGACGCGCCCGCCTGGCCTCATGGCTCACCAGCGAGGAAAACCCCTACTTCGCCCGCTGCTTCGTCAATCGCGTCTGGTATCACCTGAACGGCCGTGGGATCGTCGAGCCCGTGGACGATTTCCGCGACTCCAACCCACCGTCCAATAACGAGCTGCTCGACGGGCTGACCGCGAAGTTCATCCACGATGGATACAGCCTCAGGTCCTTGATCCGGACGATCGCACTCAGTCGGACCTACGGGCTCTCCTCCGAGGCGAAGCCGGGGAATGCGGACGACGACGTTTACTTCTCGCACGCGACAACCCGGATGCTGCCCGCGGAAGTCCTCCTGGACGCGATCTCGTCGGTCGCCGGCGCATCCACTCGCTTCGACGGGCTCCCGAGCGGATCGAGGGCGACCCAGATCCCCGACGGCAAGATGGACAATCCCTTCCTCAAGACGTTCGGTCGCCCGGCACGCGAGCTGACGTGCGAGTGCGAGCGCGAAGGCGACCCGAACCTCTCGCAGGCCCTGCAGCTCATCGGCGGCTCGACCGTCAACGAGAAGCTCCACGACGAGAAGGGGCGGATGGCGGAGCTCGCCCGCAGCGGCGAGCCTCCGGCGGCCATCGCGCGGAGGCTCTACACGGTGGCACTCAGCCGCGAGCCGTCCTCCGAGGAGCTTGCCGCCGCCGTCCGCCACATGAGCTCGGGCGGCGACCTGAGGTCATCGGTCGAGGACCTTGGATGGGTGCTGATCAACTCCAAGGAGTTCCTCTTCCGACACTGAGATCGACGCCGGGGACTCGGCACGTCGGGCGGCGGCGGGTCGCGCACCTTGCCGGACGCGGCGAAGCTCATCAGGGCCGCGATCAGGACGTGGATCAACTGCCCGATGATTCGATGTTCTTGCTCCGCCCGCTTCGGGACGGGGCGGCGTCCCCGGCTTAG
>NZ_JAALJH010000125.1 GCF_011064615.1 Aquisphaera insulae
CCATGTCAAGGAGTGGCGTCGCGAATCTCCCGGCGCGCGCTTCCGCCGGATGAACCTGATTTCGGATCGCCTCGCCGACGGGGCGAAGCTCATCGGCCTCGACGTGGAGGCGGTGGATGATCCCCATGCTCCTATTCCGGGATGGTCGGAAGACGATCCGCTCTTCAAGGAGTGGCAGGAGGCCATGAGTGAATATCGACGCCAGGTTGAGGATGACCCGAATCGGCTCTGACGCCGAAAGCTCGATCAGGGTCGAGCGTTTTCTCCTCCCGCCGCGATCCACGCCGGAGAATACGATCATGAGCACTCGACGGACGTTCCCACTGGCCGGCTTGATCGTCATGACGGTCGCCTCGGCCGCGCCGGCCCAGCCCCCGACCGGCCCCGAGTTCACCACGCCGCTCGGGCCGCACGTGGGGCTGAAGGATTCCGACTTCGCCGGCGCGCGGGCCTTCCGATCCAACGACAAGATCGTGATGACGCATTACTTCTACTGGTACGACGAGCCGAGCAAGGCGCACGTCCTCAACGGCGACGGCTCGGACGCCCTGACGACGCATCCGGCCTCGCTGGAGGACTTCTCGTACAGGTCGGCCTCGTGGCACGAATCGCAGCTCCGGGACATGATGGCCGCCGGCATCGACGTGGCGCTGCCGGTGTACTGGGGGGCCCCGTCGGAGCGGAAGCCGGGCGCGGGAATGCACTGGAGCTTCGAGGGCCTGCCGCCGATGGTGAAGGCCGCGGAGGCGATCCTCCGCGAGGGGAAGGCCCCGCCGGCCTTCGGGCTCTTCTACGACACCTCGACGCTCCAGTTCAACTCGTGGGGCGAGCGCGTGGACCTGACCACCGACCGCGGGCGAAGCTGGTTCTACGCGAGCATCCGCGACTTCTTCTCGATGATCCCGCCCCGGCTCTGGGCGCTCGTCGACGGCCGGCCCGTGGTGGTGCTCTACGCGTCCTCGTTCGCGAAGGCCCACGACCAGTCGTGCATCGACTTCGTCAAGCAGCAGTTCGCCCGCGACTTCGGCGGCAAGGTCCCGTACGTCATCCGCGAGGTCTCCTGGAAGGTCCGGGCCGACAACGTCTGCGCCTGGGGCGGCGCCGTGAAGCCGAACTTCGCCGGCGTGGCCGAGATCGGCCCGGGATACGACCACTCGGCCGTCCCCGGCCGCACGCCCCTGGTCGTCGACCGCGAGGGGGGCGCCTTCTACGAGCGGGCCTGGGTCAAGGCCCTCCGCCGCCGGCCGAACATCGTCATCCTGGAGACCTGGAACGAGTTCCACGAAGGGACCACGCTGGCCGCCTCGCGCGAGCACGGCCGCCAGTACATCGACCTCACCCGCAAGTATGTGGACATGTACCGCAAGGGCGTGATCCCGCCGCCCCCCGCCGGGCCGTACGCCGGGGCGAGGTCCATCAGCCTGGCCCTCGGGCCGAAGAACGAGAAGCACGGCCTCGGCCAGGTCGAGGCCGCGGACGGCCTGACGACGGCGGCCACGCTGGACGGCGAGCCTTGCCGGATCACTCGCCCCGGGGCCTCGGGCGGCCAGTACGTCTACATCCAGGTCGACGACAGCTTCCGGACCGACCGCTCCACGGACGCGACGATCGCCGTCGAGTACCGCGACGGCGCCCCCGGCAGCCTCGGCCTCCAGTACGATTCCCACGATCCCACCGCCACGCTCGACGGCGCCTACAAAGATTGCCCCGAAGTCGTCCCGTTCAAGGGCGACGGCACCTGGAAGACGGCGACGTTCACCGTCAAGGACGCCCGGTTCGACGGCTCCCAGAACGGCGGCGCCGATTTCCGGCTCGTCGTCAACGCCCCGTCGCTGGCCGTCCGCAAGGTCACGCTCACGCGGGAGGCCGGCCGCTGATCGACGCGATCCGAGGGCAACGGGCCGTCTCCGGCAGGAGCCGGCCCCGTCCGGCGGCCGGGCGACCGGGGCCCGGAGGGTGGGCTCAGCGCGACTCCGGATCCGGGATCCTTAGCCGCGGCGGGTCGCCCGGGCCGGCCGGGCTTCCCGCCTCCTCATGCGGCTCCTCGCGGACGTGCAGGACGTGCTCCATTCGCGGGTCGACGAACTCCTGCAAGCCGAGCATGCCCCGCCCCACGCCCCCCTTCGGCTTCTTCCGCAGGTAGTAGATGACGCCCCGGTCCTCCAGCCGCAGGGCCAGGCGGTGCAGCCCAAGGAGCGCCGCCGCGCCGGCCAGGACAAGCAGGACCAGGCCGACGACCTTGAACGTCTCCATGCCAGGCTCCCCGGGTTGCGTTCCGATGACCGTCCCGACCATCGGACAGCCCGGCCGGCGCGGATCGCCTGGATTCGCCCCCGCCCTCGCCGCCTGGTACAATCCGCCGATCCGATCGCAGGTCCACATCACGGGAGGTCGATCCATGTCCTGGAATCGTCGACGCGTCCTGGGCGCGGCCGTCGGGGCGCCGCTGGCGGTGGGGATATCTCGGGCCGCGACCGCGGAGCCGCCGCGATCCCTCTCCGTCGCCGAGCTGGCGAAGGTGGCGGCGAAGCCGGTGCTCCGCGCGGAGGAGATCTCCTCGCCGGTGACGATCGCCGCGATGGAGCTGCTCCGCAACGGCCGCGAGTACCTGGTCCGGGTCCGCGACCGCGACGGGGCCGAGGGGCTGAGCGCGACGAATTCGATGCACATGATCTATCTGCATCCGATCTTCGTGGGCCGGATCGCGCCCTTCTTCGTCGGCAAGGACGCCCGCCAGCTCGAGGGCCTGCTCTGGGAGCTCTACCGCCACGCGGACAATTACAAGTACCAGGGGCTGGCCCTCTGGGTCTGCGTGGCCGCCGCCGAGATCGCCGTGCTGGACCTGCTGGGCAGGAAGGCGGGCAGGCCGGCGGGCGACCTGCTCGGCGGCGTGAAGCGGCGTGAGATCGCCGTCTACACGGCCAGCGGCACGCGCGGGAACACGCCCGAGGAGGAGCTCGCCGACCTCAGGAAGCTGGTCGCCGAGTCCGGGGCAAAGGCCCTGAAGTTCCGCCTCGGGGGCCGGATGCGGCGGGACAACGCCGACTCCTTGCCGAAGCGGTCGGAGACGCTGATCCCGATGGTCCGCGAGGCGTTCGGGCCGGACATGACCCTGTACGCGGACTCGAACAGCTCGTACGACGCCGAGGAGGCGATCCGGATCGGCCGCATCATGGAGAAATATCAGTACGCGTTCTACGAGGAGCCCTGCCACTTCGACGATCTCGAGTCGACCCGCGCCGTGGCCGAGGCCCTGTCGATCCCGATCGCGCTGGGGGAGCAGGAGTCGAGCGAGGCCGGCTTCCGGCGGATGATCGCGATGCGGGCCGCGGACGTCGTCCAGCCCGACCTGCACTACTACGGCGGCTTCATCAGGTCGTTGCGCGTCGCCCGGATGGCGGCGGCGGCGGGGATGCCGTGCACCCCCCACATGTCGGGCTCGGGGCTCGGGTATCTCGATGCGGCCCATTTCACGTCGCTCCTGGAGAACCCGGTCGAGTTCACCGAATACAAGGGGAACTCGGCGATCCCGATCTCCTGCGAGACCTCGTCGCTGAAGCCCGAGCGCGGCGTCGTCCGCCTCCCATCCGGGCCCGGCTTCGGGATCACCATCGATCCGGATTACCTCCGCGAGGCGAAGGTGGTGGCGGCGACGTGAGGGGCGGGATCGGCGGGCGGCCGGCGCCGCGGGCGGCTCGTCGATCTTCGCGTCCGCGTCGGCCGGAGAGACGTCGTCGGCCGTGCGGCATGTCGAATGCGGTAGCCCCCTCTCCCTAACCCTCCCCCACACGGGGGGGAGGGGACCGGAAGGCCCACCCCGCCCGGCCGGGGTCGCGTTCATGTCCCGGGCTCGTCGAGCCAGCGGTCCTCGAGGCCCGGCGAGGCCGCCGGCTGTGACGCCGTCGGTTTGCGGGTCGAGGCCGGGCCGCGGAAGACCGAGACCAGCGCGACGGATCCATACACGGCAAACGTGGCGACCCAGATCAGCAGGCTGAGCCCCCCCAGGACGACCAGGAGCGGCCCGAGGATGTCTCGCCCCCCGGCCCAGGCCACCACCGGGAAGGACGTGACGACGATCGCCGCATTCAGCAACGCGGACCTCCAGACGACGCCGCCCAGGGTCAGGCGGAACGGCTCGTCGTGGCGGCACTCGCGATTCGGCTTCGATTTCGCCAGCTCCGGGATCATGGCACCCCCCCGGGAAGGAGTTGAGGAGACGAGGCGACGGGATCGGACATCGGGACGTGGGACCGCCCCGGATTGTACCAGGTTCATCCGGCGGAAGCGTGCCGACGGCAGGAAGAGCGTCCTCGTGAGCGGCGATCGCCATCGTTCCGGGTGGCCGTGGCGGAGACGAAGTCGACGCCACGGGATCGCGACGGCCCGCGCGCCAGGCGCCTTCTCAACTCTCAGCCAGGGCAATCCCGTGGCGTCGCTTCGCTTCGCTACCCCACCCGGCTCGGCCGCCCGCTCCGCGTCAGGCGGCGGGCCTTCCGGGACGAACGTCCGGCCGCCACGCTCCCCGGATCGCCGGTGGGCTTGATTGCGACCCGGATCGCCGCCGGGTACTCTGGCGGTCGCTTGACCGCGGCGGCGCGACACGCGGGGACATCCATGCGGCACGAGCTGTTCGGCGACCTGACGCACGATCGCGACGAGGGGGCGTGGTCGGGGACCCTGCCGCTGCCCCGGCTGGTCGCCTTCGGCCGGCGGACGGAGGCGGCCGACCGGCCGAGCGTCGAGGAGATGATCTCCGGCATCCGCGAGGGGCTCGACCGGGCCATGGAGCGGATGCGCGAACGGCCGGAGCCCGACGTGGTCGCGCGCCTCCGCCGGGCCGCCGAGGCACCGGCCGAGCCGGGCGGGCGGAAAGGCGGCATCCCGGGCCTCTCCGCCGACCAGGAAGCGGCGCTGGACCGCGCCGGCGAGCGATCGCGGGCCGACGACCGCCGCCGCAAGGCCGGCGATTTCCCGATCTGGATCGAGGCCCCGCGCGACGCCGGGCCCGCCCCCGCCCAGGAGGCCGCCGGCCGGCTCCTGATCGATCGCGAGGACGAGATCTGCCGGGCGGTCGTGGGGGTCCTGTTCGCCTCATACCTCCGGTATTACAGGGATGAGCAGGGTCGGTTCGCCAACGAACGGCTCCGCGCCCTGTACGGCCTCCCGGCGATTGCCACGCCCGAAGGCCTGACCGCGATCGCCCACCTGCTCCACGTCTGGATCCCCCGGTTGCAAATCGAGGGCGTCGCGCCGCTCTTCTTCCCGGTCGACTGCGACTGGGAGGCGGAGCACGGCCTGTTCGCCGTCTACCACCCTACCCTCGGCGCCGACTGGACCACCTTCGACGGCCTCCACGACTACACCCTTCTCGATGACGGGCCGGCGGACGGGGGCTGACGGCCCCGCGGGGCGGACTCGCAACCCGAAGCGACCGGGCCCGGCAGACGGACGGAGCCACAGCGGATGTCAACGGGGGTGCCCCCGGGCGGCCTCGCCCGGAGCACCTTCGCGGCCGCTCATGACAGATCCCGGCCGAATTCGAGCATCATCATGCGGCCTCCGGGTGGCCGCCGGAGGCGATGCCAACGGCTCAGAGCAGTTCCACCGGCATTCCAAACGCGTCAGCCGTGACGTGACCAGCGACGCCGACACCCGGAGCGAGGCCGCCAGCCGGGCGGTCAGCGGGGCACGCGTCGGGGCGTCCCCCTCGACCAGCCGGATCACGACATTCGCATCGAGGTAAATCAGCGGTCGCCCCACTCGTCGCGATCGGCCTGGACCTGGGCCAGGATGTCATCACCGCTCCGCAGGACGGCGGCGGTGCCGAACGCATCGGCGATCGATCCACGGGGCCGGGCCGTGGTCGGGACGGGCGTGGGGATGATGACCAGCTCGGCCGCCCCCTCCGTGTCGGGGAGCGGACCTTCCGGGATGAACGTCCGGCCGACGTAGTGGCCGCGGACGATGAGTGCCTGATCCATGGAAAACGCCCCCCAATACGGATGCCTTCACGATACCGCACGCGGCCCCGCGGCGGAAGTCAACCGGGAATCCCGGCCGAATTCGAGCATCAACATGCGGCCTCCGGGTGGCCGCCGGAGCCGGGGGCCGCGGACGGCCCGGCCTGCCTCACAGAAAGCATTGCGACGATTGGATTTAGAGGCGTCCGCCGGGGGGCCGCCGCGGTTGCGTCGGGGGGGCGTTTCGGGTACAATGGGACCTTTCGCCGAGAAGGCTGACCACCGGGGGGTGTCGCGCGGGGATGCGCGGCGCGTCGGTGGCAAGATGTCCGACGCCCGCCAGGGGATGGAATTATCGTGAGCACCGCCGAAGCCCCGCCCACCGCACCGCTCGAGCCGACGCCGCTGAACATCGAGGAGGAGCTGAAGGAGAGCTACCTCACCTATGCGATGTCGGTCATCATCAGCCGCGCCCTGCCGGACATCCGCGACGGGCTGAAGCCCTCGCAGCGGCGGATCCTGGTGGCGATGCGGGACCTCGGGCTCACGCCCGGGGCCGCGACGAGCAAGTGCGCGGGCATCGTCGGCGAGACGATGAAGCGGTATCACCCGCACGGGGATAACTCGATCTATCCCACCCTGGCCCGGATGGCCCAGTGGTGGAACATGCGGCACCTGCTGATCACCGGCCAGGGGAACTTCGGCAGCATCCACGGCCTGCCCCCGGCGGCCATGCGGTACACCGAGGCCAAGCTCAGCCCGGTGGCCGCGGAGATGATCGAGGACATCAACCTCGACACCGTCGACTTCCAGCCCAATTACGACGAGAAGTACCAGGAGCCGCGGGTCCTCCCGGGCAAGTTCCCGAACCTGCTGGTCAACGGCTCCGGCGGCATCGCCGTGGGCATGGCCACGTCGATCCCGCCCCACAACCTGGGCGAGGTCTGCGACGCCACCATCGCCTACATCGACAACCCGGCAATCGACCTCGACGAGATCATGGAGCACATCCCCGGCCCGGACTTCCCCACCGGGGGGATCATCTGCGGCCAGATGGGCATCAAGGAGGCCTACCTCAACGGCCGCGGCCGGGTCGTGCTGCGGGGCCGCTCCACCATCGAGGAGCTCAAGGACGGGCGGTCGCAGATCATCTTCACGGACATGCCCTACCAGCTCACCCGGGAGCCGCTCCTCAAGAAGCTGGCGGAGCTGGTCAACTCGGGCCGGATCACGGGCGTCTCGGACATCGCCGACGAGAGCGACCGCAAGCAGCCGGTCCGGATCGTGGTGAAGCTCAAGAAGGGGGAGGACCCGACCGTCGTCCTCAACCAGCTCTACGAGTTCTCCCCGCTCCAGGACACCTTCAGCGTGATCATGCTGGCCCTGGTGGACGGCCGGCCCAAGACGCTCCCCCTCAAGGAATTCCTCCGGCTCTTCGTCGAGCACCGGATCGTCGTCATCCGGCGGCGGACCCAGTACCAGCTCCGCCAGGCGAAGCAGCGGGCCCACATCGTCGAGGGCCTGCTGATCGCGCTCCATCACATCGACGAGATCATCCGGATCATCCGGACCTCGCGCGACGACAACGAGGCGCGGCTGCGGCTGATGGGCCTGGAGGTCTCCGCCCAGATCCTCCAGCGGGCGCTCAACGATCCCGATGCCAGGGAGTCCACCAGCCTGACCCGGATGCAGGCCGACGCCATCCTCTCGATGCAGCTCCGCCGCCTGACCGGCCTGGAGGCCGACAAGCTCGCGGCCGAGTACCTCGGCCTGAAGGCGGACATCGACCGCTACGAGGCGATCCTCGCCGACGAGCAATTGATCCTCAACCTGATCCGCGAGGACCTCCTCGAGCTCAAGTCGAAGTACGCCGAGCCCCGCCGGTCGGAGATCTCCGACGAGGAGGTCGGCGACTTCGACAAGGAGGCCCTGATCCGCGAGGAGTACATGGTGGTGACCGTCACCCACGACGGCTACATCAAGCGCCAGCTCCCCAGCACCTACCGCGCCCAGGGCCGCGGCGGCCGGGGCATCGCGGCCACCAACACCCGCGACGGCGACTTCCTCGAGCACATGTTCGTGGCGCTCACCCACGACTACATCCTCTTCTTCACGGACCGGGGGAAGGTCTACTGGATCAAGGTCTACGACCTGCCGATGGCCACCCGGACCAGCGGCGGCCGGGCGATGGTCAACCTGCTCCAGCTCGCCGAGGGGGAGAAGGTCACGGGGCTGGTCCCGGTCCGCGAGTTCCGCGAGGACGAGTCGCTGCTGATGGTCACCCGCCGGGGCACCGTGAAGAAGACCGAGCTGACCGCCTTCCGCCGGCCGCTCGGCCGCGGGATCATCGCGCTGGGCCTGGACGAGGGGGACACCCTCATCGGCGTCAACCGCGTCAAGGCCGGCGACCAGGTCATCCTGAGCACCCGCGACGGCATGGCGATCCGGTTCGACGAGTCGGACGTCCGCTCGATGGGCCGCCCCGCCTACGGCGTCAGGGGCATCAGCCTCCAGGACGACGACGAGGTCGTGGGCATGGTCGTGGCCAACGGCCCGGAGGATCCCGCCAGCCTGCTGACGGTCTGCAGCAACGGCTACGGCAAGCGGACGACGCTGGCCGAGTACCGCTCCCAGAACCGCGGCGGCAAGGGCCTCATCGACATCAAGACGAGCGACCGCAACGGCCCGGTCGTGGCCATCGCCAAGGTCACCGACGCCGACGAGGTGATGCTCACCACCGCGAAGGGCGTCCTGATCCGCACCCGGGTCGCCGACACCCGCCCGATCGGCCGCAATACCCAGGGCGTCCGCCTGATCCGCCTGGACGAGGGGGACACCCTGAGCAACCTCGCCAAGCTCCCCGAGGAGGAGCTCACCGTCGACGCCCCCCTCGGCGACGGCCACGGAGCCCACGACGGCGACGGTGACGGCCTCGCCAACGGCTCCGCCGCGATCGACGGGGCCCCCTCCCCCCACCTCCTGGACGACGGCGTCGCCGAGGCCGAGGCCAGCGACCACCTCGACGACGAGGATCTTGCCGGCGACGAGGAGGATGCCTGAGCGCCGGTCCCGCGGCGCCGGGGGGCCGCGGGCATTGGGGGCTGGCTCCCAGTCTTCGAGGTGCCTGTCCCCATTTCCCGGGCGTCGCATCACCGATCGCCCCCGCCTTCGCCTTCGACCCCGCCCCCGCCTTCGCCTTGCGGCAATCGGCCCGGGCCGATAACCTCTGGCCAATGGCATCCCCTGCGCGGACTGGCGAGGCGGGGCATGGGGCGGCACCTGACCGGTTTGGATAAGGATGAGGATGCGCATGGAGCACGCGATCAAGAACATCCTGGTGACGGGCGGATGCGGGTTCATCGGCGCGAACTTCATCCGGCTGGAGCTGGCCGAGCATGAAGACCTCTCGATCACGAACATCGACGCCCTGACGTATGCCGGCAACCCGGACAACCTCGCCGACCTGGCGGGCCACCCGCGGTATCGGTTCGTCAAGGGGGACATCGCCGACCGCGCGACGGTCTTCGACCTGGTCGCCTCCGGCGGCTTCGACGCCCTGGTGAACTTCGCGGCCGAGAGCCACGTGGACCGGTCGATCGACGACGCCACGCCGTTCCTCCGCACCAACGTCATCGGCACCCAGACGCTGCTGGACGCCGCCCGCGCGGCCAAGGTCCCGCGCTACGTCCAGGTCTCCACCGACGAGGTGTACGGCACCCTCGGCCCGAAGGACCCGGCCTTCGAGGAGTCCACCCCGCTGGCCCCCAACAGCCCGTACTCGGCCAGCAAGGCCGGGGCGGACTTCCTGGTCCGCGCCGCGTTCCACACCCACGGCATGAACACGGTCATCACCCGCTGCTCCAACAACTACGGCCCGTACCAGTTCCCGGAGAAGCTGATCCCGCTGTTCATCACCAACGCCCTGGACGAGAAGCCGCTGCCGGTCTACGGCGACGGCATGCAGGTCCGCGACTGGATCCACGTCCGCGACCACTGCCGGGGCGTCGCCGCGGCCCTGCGCCGCGGGCGGCCCGGCGAGGTCTACAACTTCGGCGGCCGGAGCGAACGCTACAACATGGACGTGACGAAGGCCGTGCTCAAGCTGACCGGCCGGCCGGAGACCCTGATCCGCCACGTCACCGACCGCCCCGGCCACGACCGCAGGTACGCCGTGAACTGCGCCAAGTCGGAGGCCGAGCTCGGCTGGACGCAGACCGTGACCTTCGAGCAGGGCCTGGCCGAGACCGTCGCGTGGTATCGGGCGAATTCCACCTGGATCGACCGCGTCCGCTCGGGGGCCTACCGGGGATGAGCGCGTCGGGCGGAATCCGGGAGGGCGAGGCTCCCGCCGAGCCCGGCGCCGGCCGTGGCATCGCGAGAAGGGCCATGCGCGAGGCGAGCCCTCCGGTGCCCTCCCCCCCGCGTGGGGGAGGGTTAGGGAGAGGGGGCGACCGCCGTCGACAGGCCGCACAGGCTCGGCATCATGGCGTCCTTTTCTCATCCGCTCATTCTCCATTCCGGTCAGGACGTGAACGGCGCGCGGCGAACCGATCCGCCCTCATCCCCCAAGGAGGCGGCCGTTGCGAGCGCTCGTGACCGGTGCGTCGGGCTTCGTCGGCGGGCATCTCTGCGAGCACCTGGTCGCCAGCGGCGATCAGGTGGTGGGCCTCTCCGCGGCCGGCCGCTGGCCGGCCGCGCGGGGCGAGCTCTCGCGGTCGGTCCGGCTCGAGGCGATCGACCTGGCGGACGTCGCCGAGGACGTCCTGGCGGACCTGATCCGCCGCAAGCGCCCCGAGGCCATCTACCACCTGGCCGCCCAGTCGAACCCGAGCAAGAGCATCGACGACCCCCGCGGGACCTGGGCGCTGAACCTCGGCGGGACGCTCAACCTGCTGGAGGCCGTGAAAGCCGCAACGGCCCAGGCGGCCCTCGACCCCAAGCCTCGCGTCGTCCTCGTCGGCTCGGGGGTCTGCTACGGCAACCCCGATCCGGATCGCATCCCGGTCCGCGAGGACTGCCCCTTGCGGCCGAACAACCCGTACGCCGCCAGCAAGGGGGCGGCCGACCTGGTGGGCATCCAGCACGCGCTCGGCCACGGCGCCGACGTCGTCGTGGTCCGGCCCTTCAACCACGCCGGCCCCGGGCAATCTCCCTCCTACGTCCTGGCGGCGCTGGCGCTCCAGGTCGCGGAGGTCGAGGCCGGCAAGAAGGCCCGCGTGGAGGTCGGCAACCTCGACGTGGTCCGCGACTTCACCGACGTCCGCGACGTGGTCCGCGGCTATCGATTACTCGCCCTCCACGGCCGGGCCGGCGAGGTCTACAACCTCGGCTCCGGCCGGGGGACGAGGATCGCCGACGCGGCGGGTCATCTCGCCTCGCTCGCTCGCATCCCCGTGGAGATTCACGTCGATCCCGCCCGCGTCCGCCCCGTCGATCAGCCCCTGCTCGTCGCCGACGCGACCCGGCTCCGCGAGGCCACCGGCTGGCAGCCCGAGTTCACCATCGAGCAGACCCTCGCCGACATGCTCGACCACTTCCGCCGGAGCCTGCCGGCGTAGGCCGAACGGAGGCCAGGCCGCCCCCGCCTCCGCCCCGATGGCCGCCCTTCCCGCCCCGGCGTATGATGGATCGTGACGGGAACCCATCGTCACGAAGGGAGCCGAAGCCATGAGCACCGCGACCCCTGAGGCCAAGCCGGCCGTCATCCCGCCGCTGGATAACGGCGACGTGCTGACCCGCGAGGAGTTCGAGCGCCGCTACGACGCGATGCCCGAGCTGAAGAAGGCGGAGCTTCTCGAAGGCGAGGTTTTCATGGGATCTCCGGTGAGACAAAGAGAGCATAGCCTCCCGCACACGCAGCTCTCGTGCTGGCTGGGCACTTATGCGGCGTTCACGCCCGGCGTGGAGCCTGGGGATAACGGCAGCGTGCGGCTGGACGACGACAACGAGCCCCAGCCCGACCTCCTGCTGATGATCCGCCCGGAGAACGGCGGCCGCGCGCGGATCGATGAAGAGGGCTACATCGAGGGCGCGCCGGAGCTGGTCGCGGAGGTCGCGGCCAGCAGCGCGAGCCGGGACGCGAACCGGAAGCTGCGGATCTACCGCAACCATGGCGTCCTCGAATACATCCTCTGGCGGGTCCTCGACGAGAAGCTCGACTGGTTGATCCTCCGCGAGGGCCGCTACGAGGAGCTCGCCGCGACGGCCGACGGGGTGCTCCGGAGCGAGGTCTTCCCGGGGCTCTGGCTGGATCGGGGGGCCCTGCTCCGGGGCGAGATGCCGCGGGTGTTGGCGGTGCTCCAGGAGGGGATCGCGACGCCCGAGCATGCGGCGTTCGTGGGGCGGCTGAATCCGCCGCGGTGATCCGCCCGAGGGGAGCCGTCGGCGGTTTCCTCCGCGTCCGCCGCGTCCTTGCCCCGCGCGGGGGGCACCCTTATCATGGGCGGTCATCCGGAGCCTTTTCCCGATCCCTCCGGAGGACCCCGGGGCGAGCCGGGGCCGGCCCTCGCGAGGGGAGATGCGACGCGGATGGCGACGACGACCGATTACCTGGCGCTCGACCTGGGGGCCGAGAGCGGCCGCGGCATGCTCGGCCGGTTCGACGGCGAGCGGATCGTGCTGGAGGAAGTCCATCGCTTCCCCAACCAGCCCGTCAAGCTGCTGGACACCCTGCACTGGGACCTCCCCCGGCTCTTCGACGACATGAAGACGGCCATCCGCAAGGCCGGCTCCTTCGGCGCGGTGCTCGACGGCATCGGCGTCGACACCTGGGGCGTGGACTTCGGCCTCATCGGCCGCGGCGAGACCCTGCTGGGCAACCCGGTGCACTACCGCGACGCCCGGACCGACGGCATGATGGACGCCGCCTTCGCCGCCGTCCCCCGCGCGCGGATCTACGAGGCCACCGGCCTCCAGTTCCTCCCCTTCAACACCATCTTCCAGTTGCTGGCCCTCCGCCGGGCGAAGTCCCCCCTGCTGGACGTCGCCGAGACCCTGCTGATGATGCCCGACCTGTTCGGCTGGCTGCTCACCGGCCGCCGGGCCGGCGAGCGCACCGACGCCTCCACCACCCAGCTCCTGGACCCCCGCACCGGCACCTGGTCGGACGAGCTCTGCGCCGCCCTGGACCTCCCCCGCGCCATCCTGCCGGGCCTGATCGACCCGGGGACCGAGCTCGGCCCCCTGCTCCCCTCGGTCGCCGCCGACGCCGGGCTGACCCGGCCCGTGTCGGTCATCGCGCCGGGGACGCATGACACGGCCAGCGCCGTGGCCGCCGTGCCCGCCCTATCATCGTCGCCATCCGGGCCACCCGACTGGTGCTACCTCAGTTCCGGCACCTGGTCCTTGCTTGGTGTCGAAGTTTCGCAACCCGTCATCACCCCCGAAACGATGCGGTATAATCTCACCAACGAGGGGGGCGTGGCGGGGACGACTCGACTGCTCAAGAACATCATGGGATTGTGGCTCGTCCAGGAAAGCCGTCGGACCTGGGCCCGCGCCGGGCGGGAAATGACTTATGAGGAACTGACTGCCCGGGCCCAGGTTGCCCCCCCATTTTCCGCACTCGTCGATCCGGATGATCCCTCGTTCCTCTCCCACGGGGACATGCCGGCCCGACTGGCGGCCTACTGCACGCGGACGAATCAGACCCTCCCGGCCGACGAGGGGGCGATCGTCCGCTGCTGCCTGGAGAGCCTGGCCCTGAAGTACCGCTGGACCATCGAGCGGATCGAGGCCATCCTCGGCACGACCATCCGCACCATCCACGTCGTCGGGGGCGGCAGCAAGAACGCCCTCCTCTGCCAGTTCACCGCCGACGCCTGCGGCCGGCCGGTCCACGCCGGGCCCGTCGAGGCCACGGCCATCGGCAACATCCTCATGCAGGCCATCGGCCGCAAGAAGCTCGGCTCCATCCAGGACCTCCGCGCCGTCGTCGCCCGGTCGTTCCCGGCCGTCGTCTACGAGCCCCGCGACACCGCCGCCTGGGACGCCGCCGCCGGCCGCTTCGCCGCCCTGCTGTAAGAGAGGAGGGGCGAGGGGGAAGGGACGAGGGACGAGGAGGAAGGGACGAGGGGCGAGGGGCGAGGAGGAAGGGGCGAGGGGCGAGGAGGAAGGGACGAGGGGCAAGGGGCGAGGGGACGCCCGTCGGAGCAGCCGACTCCGCGTCCTCACCGCTTCGGGACCGGCTCTCCGCACGACCGGCAGACCGTGGCGCTCATGTGCAGGGGCTTGCCGCATCGCGGGCAGACCCTCAGGCCGGCCTCCATCTTGACCGCGGCCGATGGCAACGGTGAGGGCGATGGTGACGGCACCGGCGGCAATGGTGATGGTGATGGTGACGGTGACGGCACCGGCGCGGATGCCACCGCCACCGCCGGCTCCTGGAAGCGCTGGGCCCATTGCTCCAACTGCTCGAGGTCAAGGGCGTCCATGTCGGCCGTCCGCGACCCGCTCGACGCGGCCGCGGCCCTCGTCGACCCGCCCCGTCGCGAGCCGTCCTCGCCCGCGCCGTTGCCGGCGGACTGGGCGGATTCGGGGACGGGGACGACCCGGCCGCAGTCCGGGCACTTACCCGCCTCCGGCCGATCCTCGGCCCGGACCTTGAGCCGCCGCCCGCAGGGACAGGGGAAGCGGATGAAGCCGTCGCCCGCCGAGGCCCCGGCGTCCGCCCCCGCCGCCGCGGCGTCGGGGCTCCGGCGGACCCGGATCTTGGCCCCGCATCGCGGGCATTTCACCCGCTCCGCGGCGTCCGCGGGGACCTCCAGCGTCTCTCCGCACCGGCACTTCACGCGAGCCATGGATCACCGCCCGTTGCCGTTGCCGTTGCCGTTCGTCTTGATCCCGGCGGCCGGCCGGAGCATCAGGCTGTCGGCCGGGATCAGGCCGTTCAGGCTGCCGGATCGGAACCCTTCCAGGTCGAGGGTCACGAACTTGAAGCCGAGCTCCCGGAAGGCCGGGACGAGCGCCTCGCGGACATCGGGGCGGACCAGGTTGGGGAGCTCGTCCAGCGGCACCTCCACGCGGGCGAGGTCGCCGTTGTGATAGCGGACGCGGAGCAGCCGCAGCCCCCGGGCGCGGAGCCACTGCTCGGCCCGGTCGATCATCCGGACCCGCTCCGGCGTCACGGCCTCGCCGTAGGCGATCCGGCTCGAGAGGCAGGGCGTCGCCGGCTTGTCCCAGGTGGGCAGGCCCCACGCCTTGGCGAGCGCCCGGACGTCCTCCTTGCCGAGCCCGCATTCCTGCAGCGGGTGGCGGACGCCGTTCTCCCCCGCCGCCCTCATGCCCGGCCGGTGGTCGCCCGCGTCGTCGGTGTTCGCCCCGGAGGCGATCACGTCCGCGCCCAGGGTGGCGAGCATCCCCGAGAGCCGCCCATAGAGCTCGCTCTTGCAGAAGTAGCAGCGGTCGGGCGCGTTCTTCAGATAGTCCGGGTTGGCGAACTCCTCGGTGCGGATCACCCGGTGCCGGATGCCGATCTGGCGGGCGAGCTCGCGCGCCTCGTCGAGCTCCCCCGAGGCCAGGCTGTCGGACACGGCCGTCACCGCGACCGCCGCGTCGCCGACCGCCTCGTAGGCCGCCTGGGCGACGACCGTGCTGTCGATCCCCCCGGAGTACGCCACCGCGATCCGGCCATAACTCCGCAGCGCCTCGATCAGCGCATCGCGGCGGGCGATCAGCGACGGCTCCGTCCCCGTCCAGGTGCTCAGGGCCTGGGTCAACGCACACCTCCCCGGACCGACTCGTTACCCTGCGAAAGCGCGCCGTCCGCGATCCCCGTGATCCCGGCCCGCCCACCGATTGTAGGCCCCCGCCCCCCCGATCCTCAAGCCGCCGCGCGTCCCGCCCCCCCGGATGCGTCCTTCCCGGCCCTCGCCCCGCGCCCCCCTGGCCGGCCGAAATGGACCTGGATCGGCCCGCGATGTTTCCCGCGAAACGGTCGCAAGTCCTTGCGGCCATTCATCCCGGCGGGGCTCGCACTCGCAATCGGCCTGACCTGCCCTGCCCGTCCCAGGTCGACGATCCGCGTCTCGACACCTCGCGACCGCTCGCGGCAGCCCAAAGCCGGCCCGCGTCCGGGCGGCCGGGGCGGAGCAGGCGAACCCCCCCCGGGGAAATGCCCCCGAGCCGGCCGGCGCGGGATCCCCCCCGGGGAAAAACCTCTGGGCCGGCGCGGGATCCGGAGGACAGGCATTCCTGCCTGTCCTGCCTCTTCCGCGTGGTCCCCAATGGCAGACAGGAATGTCTGCCCCCCGGAGAAAAACCTCCGGGCCGGCCGGCGCGGGATCCCTCCGGGGAAAAACCCCCGGGCCGGCCGGTGAGGGATCCGGAGGACAGGCATTCCTGCCTGTCCTGCGTCTTCCGTCCTGCGTCTTCCGTCCTGCGTCTTCCGTCCTGCGGCTTCCGTCCTGCGGCTTCCGTCCTGCGGCTTCCGTCTTGCATCTTTCGAGGCAGACAGGAATGTCTGCCCTCTTGACCATGCATCATGGAAGCGCGAGTTTGGACGGATCCGAAGCAAGCGGACATGGGGGACAGGCATTCGTGCCTGTCCGTCTTCCGTCCGTGCCTGTCCGTCTTCCGTCTTCTTCGTGTCCGTTTTCTCCGCGTCTTCTCCAAGGTCAACGAGGAGAGAGGCCGCATGAATCGGGGACAGCCGCCGGAGCCCGCGGTTCAGAGAACCTGGAGGCACCTGCCCCACTGGGAGCTTTCCGGGAGCACCTACTTCGTGACGTTCCGGCTCTCCAAGGCCGCGCCGCCGCTCTCGCCGGAGGAACGCACGATCGTCCTCGAGCACATCCGGAGTGGTGGGGGCACCTATTATCGGCTCTCGGGCGTGGTGGTGATGCCCGATCATGTGCATCTGGTTCTCCGCCCCGAATCGGGTTTCAGCCTGTCCCGAATCCTCAAAGGCATCAAGGGGGTCTCGGGGCGGCTGCTGAACCAGCGCCGCGGGGTTCGAGGAGCCGCCATCTGGCAGGACGAGTCCTGGGATCGGATCATGCGCGACGAGCGGGAGTACCTGTCCACCCTCGAGTATCTGATGGGCAACCCCATCCGTGCGGGCCTCTGTCAGAATCCCGATGAGTATCCCTGGCTGTATCGGGAACCGGAGCCGTAGGACAGGCATTCCAGCCCGTCCGAGGGCCCCAAATGGCAGACAGGAATGTCTGCCCCCCGGAGGAACAAGGAGGACAGGCATTCCTGCCTGTCCTGTGGAGGAGGAAGCCCCGAGGCCAGCGAGGGGTGAAATGGAGGACAGGCATTCCTGCCTGTCCTGCCTCTTCCGCGTGGTCCCAAATGGCAGACAGGAATGTCTGCCCCCCGGAGCGGACGCTCCGGAGGCCTGGGCGGGTGGATGACCCGTTCGGCGAGCAGTTGCCGGGGATTCTTGGAAATGGGCATGGTGATGGCCGGGGAGTTACAATGATCCGGAACGCCGTCGATTTCCAGGGAGGACGATCATGAAGACGATCCACGCCGTTTATGAGAATGGCGTCTTCCGGCCCACCGAGCCGGTGGACCTGCCCGAAGGGAGCGCCGTGCTTGTCGAGCCGACGACGGATGGCGTGCGTCAGCCGCAGCCGTCCGATCCGGAGTTCGCCCACATGGATCCCGGGCTGGCGAAGATCTACGCGATCCTCTCCCATCGTTATGATGGCGGCTCACCGGACGCTTCCGCCCGTCACAACGAGCATCAGCCGTGACGCCGGTGTTCCTCGATACGGCCGGCCTGATTGCCGTCTGGGAGCGTGCCGACCAGTGGCATGCGGAGGCCTCGGGCAGCTTCCGGCTCCTTCTGGACCGTGGCACGCCGCTGGTGACGACGCCGCATGTCCTCCTGGAGTGTGGCAATACGTGCGCCCGGCGCCCCTGCCGCCGAGATGTGGCCGAACTCCGCCGCGACCTGATGTCGACCGGTCGTCTGGTCGAACCGACCCCTTCGGAGATTGAAGCCGCATGGTCCGCTTATGAACGGGGCGAAGCCGGCCAGGCCGGCATCGTGGATCACGTCTCCTTCGCGGTGATGCGACGACTCGGCCTCTCCCGGGCGTTCACTAACGACGCCCATTTCCGAGCGGCCGGTTTCGAGACGCTGTATTGAACGAGACTGACAGGGCGTGGTTTTGGCCTGGAATCGTGACACGCAGGAATGTCCGTCCCCCGAGCAGGAGACCCGAGGCCGGCGAAGAAGGCCCAGGGGTTCATTTCTTGAACTTGAAGGTGGAGGGGGCCGGAGCGGGGAAGCGGGTGCCGCCGGAGCTGGACGACGAGCCGGCGGAGGGGCTGGGGGAATGGATTGGGTCCGGGGCTCACGCCGCGACATAGCCGAAACCACCGCGAGGCCGGCGACTGGGCACGCGACAGGCTTCCTCGACTCGTGTACACTCGGATGAGTCCCCGGAGCCGGGCACCGGGCCGAGGAAACGGAGAGGAGGCCGCCCATGAGCATCGTCACCATCAGGAGCGTGCGGCGGTTCGAGCACGGGTTGCCGAGCGAGCCGCTGGGCCGCGCGCTCAGCGGGATGCAGGAGGTCGTGCGGCTGTCGATCGCGATGGCGTTTCGGGGTCAGAGCACGCCGCGGAGCAAGCGGCCGGGCTGGCTGCAACGCATGTCCGACCTTCGCTTCCTCGGCTTCGACGCCCACGACGGGACGTCCCTTCGCTTCGAGGCGCCCGCCCTTGGCGAGGCCGCCCCCGAGCTCTACCGGCAGGGCGAGTTCTTCTGGATCGAACGCCCGGACGCCGACGACACGGGGTTCGACATCCTGGGCGACGTGCTCCAGGACGTGGCCGAGGCGAAGGAGGACAGCGACCGATTCGACCCCGGACTCCTCGGACGACTTCGAGCTTACAGCACGGTCATCCACCGCAATTTCGACGAGTTCCGCATCGCCACCCGCCGCCACCACGCCAACCACCCCGCGCGGATTGACGCCCGGGTCGTGGAGCAGGCCCGCACGCTTCACGACCGCACCCCGCCCCCCCAGGCCGCCCTGATCATGGGGACCCTCGACATGATCCGGGCCAGTACCCAGGCCTTCGGCCTGCGGATCGCGGACGGTCGGGAGGTCGCCTGCACCTATTCGGGCACCGACGTGACGGAGCTGTCCCCGCTTCTGAGCCTGCCGGTCCTCGTCACGGGCCGGGCCGTCTTCCGGACCTCTGGCGGACTCCTCCGCATGGAGGCCGATCACGTCCGGCTGGCCAACGACTCCGACGCCTTCTTCGCCCGGCTTCCCCGTCCCAACGGGGCAACCTTCAACCTCGGGCGGGTCCTCCACGAGCAACGACACAAGCGCGGGGTCGCGGCAATCCTGGGCCAGTGGCCGGGCGATGAAACCGATGAGGAGCTCCAGGCGTGGCTCAAGGAAATGGGCTGAGCAGCACCTCAACACGCTACATCCTGGATACCAGCATCGCCTTGTTCCTGATTCGCGGGGGTGCCGTGGGGATCCAGATCGATGCTTCCTTTGGCCTGAGCCGGAAGGCGACCCCCGCCCTCGTGAGCGTCGTGACCATCGGCGAGTTGATGGCCCTCTCGTACCGCGCGGGGTGGGGAGTGGAAAAACAGTCCCGCTACGACAAGCTCCTTCAGGAGCTGGTGCGGATCGACATCAACGACGCCGTCATCCTTGATGCCTACGCACGGATCGATTGCGCCGCCGTCGCACAGGGAAAAAAGCTCTCAAAAAATGATCTCTGGATCGCCGCGTGTGCACGGGCCACAGGCTCGGCGCTTCTTACCACGGACAAGGACTTTGACTTCCTTGAGGGCGTATGGATCCGCCGCATCTGGATTGATCCCAGCACGGGCAAGGCACCATGAGCCCCGCCACGGGGATGCTCGGCGAGGTGTTCAGGAGGCGAACCCGGAGATCCAGAACCCGACGACCCTCCGCCGGCTGATCGTCGACCCGAGCGAGCGGGAAAAGTGGATGGCGATGCAGGCCGACGTGAAGGGGAACATCCACGAGGGGCTCTTGGCCAAGAGTGAGGCCGACAGCCCCAGGAGGGCCAGTACTTCACGCCGCGCGAGCTGATCCGGGGAAGCCCGAGGGGGACAGGGAAGCCCGAGGGGGACAGGGAAGCCCGAGGGGGACATAGCGATTGGCCGCGGGCGTCTGGACGATCCCGGCGATCATCCGTCGGGAGCGATTCCGGGGATGGAATGATAGGGACATGACGAGTCCACGCCGTTTCCCTGGGCAAAGCGAGACAGCGGCGAAGTGGCCGTGGTGTTCCACCACGGCCACCCGGCGGGATGAGCCTCCGTGCTTGTGGATCAGGACGAGCCCTGGTCCGGGCGTGATGAGGCGATCCGGTGCGTCGGCGCTGCGGCTGATACACCCGGCAGGAGAACGCGTCCGGACCGGATCGCTGGTCCGTCGCGCGCTTTTTCCATTTTGGTGAAACTCGCCCCCTCGATTTCGGGATTGTATTGAGAAAGGGCCGCGAGGACGACGAACACGCCGCGCGACGTCGCGACGGCGATGGACCCGCGCGCACCCACCCTCTCGGACCTGCTCCGCTCCACCCGAGGGCCGGCACCATGATCAGCGACGCCCGAATCGAGGCCAATCGCCGCAATGCCAGGAAGAGCACCGGGCCGAAGACCGAGGCCGGCAAGATGGTCTCGCGGCTCAACGGACTGGTCCAC
>NZ_JAALJH010000126.1 GCF_011064615.1 Aquisphaera insulae
CCCGAGGAGAGCGGATCCCGACCCGGGAGGGCGAGGCTCCTGCCGAGCCCGGCGCCGGCCGGCGATTGCGTCCAGGCCTGGTTCCGACCACACTCACCGATCTCTCCACGACCTCGAGGAGCACTCGAACATGAGCCGATCCACCGCCGATCCCACCGCGTCGAGCCCGGATGCCGGCTTCCTCTGGCGGATCTGCCTGATCGCCGCGATGGGGGGGCTGCTCTTCGGCTATGACTGGGTCGTGATCGGCGGGGCCAAGCCGTTCTACGAGGCCCATTTCGGCATCGGCGGGGCGCCGTTCCTCCAGGGGCTCTGCATGAGCAGCGCCTTGCTCGGGTGCCTGGTCGGTGCGGCGGTCGCGGGGGTCGTCAGCGACCGGTTCGGCCGCCGCGGCCCGCTGATCGCGGCGGGGATCCTGTTCACGGCCACGGGGGTCGGCACGGCGCTGGCCTGGGACCTGACCTCGTTCAACCTGGCGCGGTGGATCGGCGGCGTGGGCATCGGCCTGGCGTCGAACGTGTCGCCGATGTACATCGCCGAGGTCTCGCCGGCCGGGGCGCGAGGCCGATTCGTCTCGATCAACCAGCTCACGATCGTGATCGGCATCCTCGCGGCCCAGGTCGTGAACCTCCTGATCGCGGCCCCCGTGCCGGCGGGGACCGCCGACGCGGCCCTCGCCGCGTCGTGGAACGGGCAGCTCGGCTGGCGCTGGATGTTCGCGGCCGAGGCCGTCCCCTCGGTCCTCTTCCTGGCCCTCATGTTCGCGGTCCCGGAGAGCCCCCGCTGGCTCGTGACGGCCGGGCAACTCGAGCGGGCGAGGCAGGTCCTGGCGAGGGTCGGCGGGCCGGCCTACGCCGAGGCGGAACTCGCCGACATCCGCTCCACGATCTCGCGCGACGAGATCGGTCGGATGCGGCTCCGCGACCTGAACGAGCCGGGCCTGCGGCGGGTGCTCGTCCTGGGCGTGGCGCTCGCGGTCTTCCAGCAGTGGTGCGGGATCAACGTGATCTTCAACTACGCCCAGGAGGTCTTCAAGGCGGCCGGCTACGAGGTCGGCGAGATGCTCATCAGCATCGTGATCACCGGCGTGGTGAACCTGGTCTTCACGTTCGTCGCGATCGCGACGGTCGATCGCTGGGGCCGCCGCCCCCTGATGCTCTTCGGCGCGGGGAGCCTGGCGGCGATCTACGGCCTGCTCGGCGCCGGGTATCTCGTCGGCAGCCGCGGCCCGCACATGCTCGCGCTGGTGGTCGCCGCGATCGCCTGCTACGCGATGTCGCTGGCGCCGGTGACCTGGGTCGTCATCGCCGAGATCTTCCCCAACCGGATCCGGGGCGCCGCGATGAGCGTCGCGGTGTTCGCCCTCTGGCTGGCGTGCTCCGTGCTGACGTTCACCTTCCCGTTCCTGAACACCCACCTCGGCCCCCACGGCACCTTCTGGCTCTACGGGGCGATCTGCGCGGCCGGCTTCGCCTTCATGGCCCGACAGCTCCCCGAGACGAAAGGCAAGACCCTCGAGGAGATCGAACGGCAGCTCGGCGTCGACCGGGGGTGAGCCGCGCGTTGCGGGAGGGCCCTATCGCACGATCATCTTGGGGGGCGCGATGGGCTGTCCTGGACGGGCAGGGGCCCGGACGACGAACTCTCCCAGGTCCTTCACCTCTCCGGGCTCGACCTCGAAATACTGGATGACGTCCAGCGAGGGGATGTCGCCCGCGCCGCTCACGAGCGCCTGGTACTTCGCGCCGGGGACGATCCCCTCGACGCGGAACCGGCCGTCGGCATCGGCCTTGATCCGGGGCATCTGGTGCCTCTTGCGGAGGAAGTTCCCGTCGACGGCCTGGGCGAGGTTCGCGTTATCGGCCTGGTGGGGATCGAAGGCGTCGGGCAGGCAGAGCAGGGTGAACGAGCCGCCGGGCCGGCCGTCCCCATCGACGATCCGGCCGACGATCGTGCCCCAGGGCACGAGCCGGACGACGACCGGCGACGGCCCGGGCTCGTCCGGATTCAGCTCGACCGAGCCGATCAGCTTGCGGCCATCGTGGAGGATCGTCGCGCGGCGGCTCCTCGCGAGCTCGAACGGCACGAGCTCGAACGCGGGCGAGTCCTGCTCCGGGCTCGATTCGCTCCCATCGGGCCCCCAGATCCTCGCGCCCGAGACCGGCCGGCCCTGCTCATCGACGGCCTCGATCCGGAAGGCCCGGCGGGAGTTCGCGCTCACCCGGAGATCCAGCTCGGGGACCGGACCATTCGGAACCAGGTCCACGCGGGCCATGGCATCGCAATCCCCGTGATTCTCCGGGACCGTCGCCGGGATCGTCGCCGCCTTGTGCTGGGCGACGTGGCGACCGTCATTGGCGGAGTAGAGGACGAGCCCGGGCCCCGGCAGCACCACGACCTCGAATCGGCCGTCCGGGTCGATCTCGCCGGTATTCGGGCCCCACTCCCCGAACCCGGGGTATTCGCCCAGGTGGGGATTCTCGCGGAGCGCGAGCGCCCAGACAGCCCCCTTCATCGGCCGATCTGTCCCCTTCTCGATCACGCGGCCCCGGACGAAATACCCTCGCCGCAGACTGATGTCGAAGCGAATCGGCCCCTTCGCCTTCGCCTTCGCTTTCGCCGCATCGGCATCCGCCGTCACCTTGAGCCGGGCGTTCACGTACGGCTGGCCCGGCCCGGGGCGGATCGTCAGGAGGTAGGCATCGACCTCGGCCAGGCCGTCCAGGCGATAGCGGCCCTGGGCATCGCTCGTCGATTCGGCAAGCCCACCGTAGCCTGGCTTCTCGATCGCCACGCCCATGAAGCTCATCCCGGCGATCGGACGGCCGGTTTCGGCGTCGCGGATGGTCCCCTCGATGGGCCGGCTCGGGCCGACCGCGTGCTCGAACCGCCGGCCGTGGACGACGGGACCGGGCTCCCCCTGCATCGCATGATCCTTGATGCGAATATCGGGCTCGTCGCGGCCGATCGCCGAGACCGACGTCGTGGCCAGCCCAGGCCCGGACACCTTCAGCGTGACGATCCGCTCGCGGCCAATCCCCGCGATCCGGAATCGGCCGTCGGCGTCGGTCGCGGCGGGGACGAAGCCGGCGGCGGGGAGCCCGATCGGCTGCAACCTCGGGTCGCCGCCGTAGATCATGTGGGGCATGTCGCCCTTGCCCGGCTCGGGGGAGCGGATGTCCCGGAGCCACGGACCCAGGTCGCCCGTCTCGACGGGGTCGAGTGTCCCATTCGCGCCGTACCAGAGCGACTCAACCTTCACCGCCGCCCCGGCGATCGGCCGGCCCGCGCGGTCGACGATCCGGCCCTCGATGGGCGGGCCGTCCCGGACCAGGCGGATGTCGGGCGAGCCGGGCGCGCCGGGCCGGACCTCCGCGCGGACCCATCCGGGCCCGAAGCCCGGGGCCGTCGCCGCGAGCTGGAGTGGCGCCGCGGCCCCGGTCTCGCGACGATCACGGGGCCACGGGGCCTTGACCACGAATCGCCCGTCGGCCCCGGTCCGCGCGGCAAGGGTCTCCCGGGAAAACAGGTAGTTCCAGGACGCATGCACGACGGCCGCCGCCAGGGGTTTGCCGTCGGGATCGACCACGCGGCCCTTGACCTCGATCGGCCCGTCGTGCGGCACCACCGGGGGGACATCGGCCGGAGCCTCCCGCGGGGCAGGGGGGGCGACGGCGACGGCAACGGCAGCCACCGGCGGCCCCGGCGCTTGGCCCGGTTGCAAGGCCGCCGCCCAGGCCGTGGCCACCAGGCCGAGCGCGCAGGCCGTCGCGAGCGCCAGCCTCGCCGCCGGTCCGGCCGCCGCCGGCTCGAGGCCCCTCGTCGCCGCCCGGACGGCCGCGTCCCGCCAGCCTTGCAGGAGGGCGAGCTCCGCCTCGCGGGGCCGGAGGGCGAGCGCCGCCAGGGTCGCCTCGCCGCTCGCCGGCGCCAGCCCGCGACGCATCAGCCGGGCCCTCAGCCGTTCCCGCCCCTTCGCCAGCCGTCGCCGCAGGGTCCGCTCGCTGGTCCGCAGGGCGGCCGCGGCCTCCGGCTGCGAGACGCCCCGGAGCTCGCAGAGCACCAGCGCGGAGCGGATCGATTCCGGCAGCCGCGCAAGCTCCTCGTGCACCGCGGGGGTGACCTCATCCGACTCGGCCGGCGAGCCGTATGCGGTCGCCGCCATGGCCGCCTTCCGCTCCTGCGCGTGGCGCCTCGCCGCGGCGGCGTTCGCCTGGATCGCCACCCGGTAGGCCACCCGATGCAGCCAGCCGCCGACGTCGGGGCGGCTGACGCCCGCGAACGAGCGGGCCTTCTTCACCAGGATCAGGAACGAGGCCTGGAACGCGTCCTCGGCGTCGCTCGCGTTCCGCACCACGCCCCGGCAGACCCGCATCACCATCGGCCCGTGCCGCGCGACGATCGCCGCGAACGCCTCCTCGTCGCGATCGGCCAGGAACCGTTCCAGCAGCGCATCGTCCCCCAGCCCGGTCAGCACGCCCCGGGAGAGGAGCCGGCCCATCGCCGCCGTCCCCGCCCCGGTCCCCCTCGTGCCTCGGATCGCCTCGATGGTCATCGGCCGATGCCCTCCCTCTCCCTGCCCACGGGCCCCGCGATCGGGACGGATCGCGGTCCGCCCATCATCAGGTAGGGGCGAGCGGATTGCGAGCGGCCAACTTTTTCCCGGTGCCGATTCGAGCGGACGTCCGGGAAAGGCCGGGGGAATGGAGTCCCCGGCCCCGCGACTCCTCTGGTAGACTCCACATCAAGGGCTCGGGAGGCCTGCGGATCGACGGCAGGGCGGTCTTCAGGACGGCGGCGGGGGGATCGCACCGCGCCGATGGAGGAGATGACCGACATCCCGAGGCGCCTCCGCTCCCGGCACATCCCATCGCGGATCAGCCCGGCCCGGCGCATCCGCTCGGGCGGGCGCGATGGGGATCGCCCGTGGGGCGATCGCGGACCCGCCCTTGAACCCGGATGCCCGGCCAACCTCCCGTGAAGCACAACCATTGCCCGATACCCGCAAGCACCGTGGCGCCGGCCCCCGGGACCATGAATGGTTCGGCCCGGAGGCTCGTCCGTACCTGATCGCCGCCACGTCCGACCTGTCATGGCTCCTGACGCGGGGATACGCCGAACCCTCATCCCTGAAGCTGGTGGGCGACCGCTACCGGCTGGTGGAGAGGCAGCGTGTGGCCGTCCTTCGGTCCGCGTGCTCCGACCAGTCCCTCGCCCGTCGCCATGCCAACCGCATCGTCGCGCCGAGGGGCCCCCTTCGAATCGACGGCTTCAACCTGATCCTGACGCTGGAGTCCGCCCTCGGAGGGGGGATCGTGCTCGGCGGCCGGGACGGGTGCTTCCGCGACCTCGCGAGCGTCCACGGCACCTACCGGCGGGTGGAGGAGACGCAGGCCGCCCTGGACCTCGCCGGGAGATTCCTGACCGAATGGGGCATCGGGGCCTGCACCTGGTATCTCGACGCGCCCGTGTCGAATAGCGGCCGCCTCGCCGCGATGATCCGGGCCATGGGCTGGGAAGCCGCGATCGTGCCGGACCCGGATTCCATCCTGTCTCAACCCGGCGCCCCGATCACCACGGCCGATTCCGGCATCCTCGACCGCTGCGGGCCCTGGCTCAACCTGGCCCGCCTGCTCGTCGACCAGGTCCCGGGGGCCTTCGTCGTCGATCTCGGGTCGCTTCAGCCTTACCACCAGGGGGGCCCGGCGCCTGGCGGAGGGGAGGGCTGAGGCATGGGCTTCCTCCCCGGCATGGTGCCGGGCGATCCGAAATCGGGTAAATAGGATGCACCGCGGCCCTCCATCGGCGCCGGCACGGGTTCACACCACGAACAGAATCATTGGATGTTATTATGTCCAAATCGATGATGATGCTACTGGTTGCCGTCGCGGCATGCTCCGGCGTGTCGGCCCAGCCGCCGACGCGGAAGTTCGACGACCCGGGTGCGCCGCCGTTCACGGTGTTGAAGGAGGGCGAGGACCCCCCGCTCGATGCCTACGACAACTTCGTCATCGGGCCGAACTACGTGCCGGCGCCGGAGCGTAAGAAGGTCGAAGGCGTCCCCGAGGGGAAGGTGGTGCAGCTCGCCATCGACTCGAAGGAGACGAAGCTCTTCAATCCCGGCATCGCCCGCGACGCGTTCGGGAAGGTGGATCCGAGCAACCCGAAGACGCTGATCGTCGAGACGCACCCCATCGACTACACGCGGAAGATCGGCGTCTACATCCCCGCCGGGTACAGGCCAGGGTCCGAGGCGCCGTTCATGGTCGTGCACGACGGCCCCGGCCAGGCGAGCGGCTACCGGACGATCCTCGACAACCTGATCCACCAGAAGCGGATTCCGCCGATCGTCGTCATCGCCGTCGGCAACGGCGGCGGCGACGCCCAGGGGCACGAGCGCGGCAAGGAATACGACCGCATGAACGGCGACTATGCCGAGTACATCGAGGCCGAGGTGCTGCCGCGGGTGGAGGCGCACTGCGGGGTGAAGCTGACGAAGGACCCGGACGGCCGGGCGGCGATGGGGAACAGCTCCGGCGGCTCGGCGGCGCTCATCATGGCCTGGTTCCGCAACGACCTGTACCACCGAGTGCTGACGACCTCGGGCACGTTCGTGAACCAGGCGTGGCCCTTCGACCCGAAGTACCCGGACGGGGCCTGGGGCTTCCACGAGACGCTCATCCCCAACGGCCCGAGGAAGCCCATCCGGCTGTTCCTCTCCGTCGGCGATGCGGACCTGCTCAACCCCAACGTGATGCGGGACGGGATGCACGACTGGGTCCAGGCCAACCACCGGATGGCGAAGGCGCTGAAGGCCAAGGGCTATGAATATCAATACCTCTTCTGCCGAGGGGCCCGGCACAGCGTCAGCAACGCCCAGCAGCAGTTCCTCCCGCACGCCATCGAGTGGGTGTGGAAGGGGTATGCTCCCCGGACGGGCCGGTAGCCGTCCCGGCCGGCCCCGTTCCGGCCGCGCTCCCATCCGAGCCGGAAGCGTCAGCGACGGTCTTCCCCGGAAATCCCCAATCCGCCGCGGCCTCGTCTCGACTCGTCGCGATCGTTCTCACTTTCGCATTGGCCTGGGGAACCGTCGCTGACGCTTCCGGCTCGGACGGACGGGCTCGCGACCTGTCGGGTCGGGCGAGACGTGTCACTTCTTCCCGTGGCGGCAGCCGCGGCCAGGATGCCGCGGCCGCGCGAATCCCGGCACGATCGCATCGAGTCGTCCGGCCTCACCTCCGGCCGAAACCGGGAGGAAGTTCGCCACGCTGGTGAATGGGGAAGTCCGGGCCTATCATTCCGAGGAAGTGACAGGCATCAAGGATTCCTGGGACTGCGCGATCGTCAGGTGACCGGGAGACGGGCCATTCCGCGTCCCGCGCCCGCCGAAGGACGGGCCATTCCGCGTCCCGCGGGAGGCTCCCCGCGACCGCCCACGACCCTGGCCCTCATCCTCCGTCAGCGTCGGCTCACTCGCGCCGGCCCTTCTCGCCTTCGGACCGGGGATAGAGGACGCGTCGGATCTCGGTCCGACTGCCATCGGGCGGGACCTGCCGGAGCTCCGGGACGCGCCCTTCCACGTCCGGGCCGAGGCTGCGAAGGGCCCGGGCGAAGACCTTCTTCTGGGACGGGGTGGCCATCGGCCAGGCATCCTTCAGGGCCGTGATGAGGCGGTCCGCGTCGGGCGTGCCGCGGACGATCTCGGCGAGGGCCTCGGCGCAGGTCTCGCGGAGATGATCGGAGGTCACCGGGGTCTTCTCGAACGTCGTCAGCAGCACGGGCACGGCCGCGGCGGCCTGGTGACCCAGGATGCCCAGGGAGAAGGCCGCCTCGCCCTGCACCTGCTCGTGCCGGTGTTGCCGCCCCATCATGGTCCCCGGGCCGCCGGACGACGACGACGGAGGCGAACCGTCCGGTCCGGAGGTCGGCTCCGACTCGCGCCGGAGTAGCTCGCAAAGGATCTCCACGGCCCCGGGCGGAGGGGGCGGGTCCTGCCAGATTTCCCCGACGGCGCCCGCCGCGAAGGCGATGATGCGGTCATCTTCCCAGGGCAGGGGTGAATCGAGCTTCTTGCGGAGCAACGCCAGGATGGCGGGCAACGCGGGGGTGGCGTCGCGTCCCATGTGGTTGATGGCGATCGTGCAGCAGAAACAGACCCTGGGATCCTCGCTCGACAGGCCGTCGATCAGGAGCGGCAAGACCGAGGGTTCCAGGCGGACGTTCGAGAAGATCCGTTCATATTCGCGGGCGACCCCAGGCCCCTCGGTGGGGAGCCGTCGGAGCGCGACCGGAACGATCCGCTCGGGACCGCTCCGGAACCGGATCAGGGCGCCGGCCGCGGCGGCACGGACCTGTCCTTCCTGGTCGTCGAGGCACGCGACCAGTTCGGGAGGAGGGACGTCCAGCCCTCCGGTCTTCGCCACCGTCCCGAGGGCCTTCGCGACCTCGGTGCGGACGGCCAGCGACGGCTCGCCGAGCAGGGGCGCGAGCACCACTGCGGCCCTGGGACACAGCGCCACGATCCGGGCCGCGGGTGGTTTGCGAGGCACGAGCGGCGTCCACACGTGGCGGGAGATCAACTCGCAGAAGCCCAGGGCCGCGGCCTGCCGGATCGGCCCCGAGGGGTCCTCCGTCGCCTCAACGATCCCGGGGAAGATCGCCTCGAAATCGTCCGGTCCGGTGATCTCGCCGTAGAGCGAGAGGAGGGTCTGCGTTCGATGGTCCGCGTCGCCCTCCTTCATCTGTCGGGCGAGCTCTCGCATCCGCGTGCCGGCGTCCCGGGGACGGCCTCCCCGATGGAAGTCCATCCAGGTCAGTGACCCCACGACCGAGAGCGCCGCGACCCCGAGGACGGCTTTCACCAGGTTGTTGCGGAAGGGGACCTGCCTGAGAGGAGGGAGATCCCTCATCGGCCTCTCCATGAATGGCGGTGGCTCGCCTCGATTCGAGCGGAGGATCCCACGGGGCAACAGCGTAATGGCGCGGTGCCCTTCATGGAAGACGAGAGAGTCCCCCGTCTGCGCACCGAATAGGTCAGTTGGCTCGAGCCTCTGATCTCCGCTCCGCTCAACGGGAAGCTCTCCTTCAGCGGGCCGCCACGGCCTGCGGGAGGGCATCGAACGGGGCCAGGGCGGGGCGGACGAGGCTGTAGTCGTAGACGAGGTGGCCCGCCTTGCCGACGAAGAAGTCGTGGTTCTCGGCCACCTCGAGGTTGAACACCGGGGTGATCGGGCCGGGCTCGATCGCCGACACCCGGCTCGTGCCGCCGAGGGTGCGGACGATGTCGCCGGGCCTCAGGTCGCGGGCCATCGTCCAGCCCGCCCCCGGCTTCCAGAAGCGATGGATGCCCGTGGCCACCACCGTCTCGTCGCCGAGCTTCAGGCCGAGCGTCGTCGTGGGGGCGTTCCGGTGGACGGCGGTCACCGCCCGATAGGAAATCCGCCCCGTGCGGACGTCCTGCGAGAGGACCTCGTCGCCGACCTGGAGCGACTCGATCGCGGCCGGCCCCCGGTCGGTGTGGACGGTTGTGCCGGCGACGAAACAGGCCGAATGCGTGATGTTGAAGAGGTTCAACTCTCCCGGGGCTTCGACATAGTCGCGATGCACCCGCGGCGCCTGGACGGAGACGGTCTCCGAGTAGGTGGGCTTTTGCGCGGGCGTGCTCGACTCATGGACGGCGCCGAGCTGGTCGAACCACCATCGCTTCCACGCGTCGCGGTCCTCGCCGAAGTCCTGGCCGGTGGACAGCTTCAGGATCGGCAGGACGCGGTCGTTCAGGTCCCGGATCTGCCGGTTCGCCGATTCCAGGCCGGCCACGTCCTGGGCCATCTTCCCCCTCGCCTCCGCGGCGGTCCGGTGGATCACGGCCCAGCGGTCGGCGATCTCGAGATCCAGGTCCAGCGCCCTCTGATAAAGCCCGTTCCCCCCGCCGCGCCGGAACCATCCGCCGAGCGAGCCCATGGCCGCCTCGGACTGGGGGTCCATCCCGCCGAGGAAGGGAGTCTCCGCGGTGAAGAGGCGAGCGGGCATCCTCGAGAGCTCCTCACCCGGATCGACGTTGTAGGTCCGCCGGACGTTGAACGCCTCCCCTTCCACGAGGATCTCGCCGGCGGAGGCCACGGAGGCCTCCGAACCGACCTTGACCCGGAACGGCCGATGGACGAGATCGAGCAGCAGCCCGACGAATTCGCGAGGATCGCGGCGGGAGAGGATCTGGGAGGCCCGCCCGCGGACCTCGGGGAAGTCGCTCGAGACCGCCAGCAGCGCCAGCGCGGTCGAGGCCGCCGGTCCCTGGACCTGGGCCAGGATGTCGGCCGCCCGCAACTGGGAGCCGGCATCCTTGCGGACGAAGACCTCGCAAATCGTCGGCACGGCGCGGGGATCCTCGACGGCGGCCAGGCGTTCCTCGGCGAGCCGTCGCCGGGCGGCGTCCTTGCCCGCCAGGGCCTCCCGGTCGTCCTCGAGCTTCGGGCGCCAGGCCTTATCGGCCTGCGACTGGGCCTCGGCCTCGGCCCTCGCGGCGGCGAGGTCGGCGGGGAGAGCCCACCGCTTGCCGTGCTTCTCATACCCCAGCTTCTTCCAGGCCGCCGCGCGGTCGGGGGCGAGCTGGACCACCTGGCGGTAATGGACGGACGCCTGGTCGGGAAGCCCATTCTGCTCGCACCACCGCGCCAGCTCCTGCTGGGAATCGGCCGTCGGCCGGGCCCGGGCACGCCGGGCGAGATACTCCTGCCGGACCCTTCGCGTCGCCGGGTCGGCCTCCTCGGCGGCGCGAATGTCCTCGGGCCGCTTCCACTTCCCTCGAGCCTCGACCAGCCCCAGGAGCCCCCGCGCCACCTCGTGATCGGGCCTGTAGAGCACGGCGAGGGAGAGACTCCTGAGCCGCTCCGCGGTCAGCCCGCGCCGCTCGCACCAGAGCGCGAGCCCGACCAGGGCATCCGGGTCGTGACCGGCCCGGGCCCTCGCCTCCTGATACGCGTCGGCCACGCTCGACGACGAAGACGGCGCCGTGGCCTGGGACGGAGCCTGGGCCAGGAGGCAGAGGCTAATCCAGCATGCGACGATCATGGCCATCCTCTCGAGTGGGAGATGCGGACCGGCTCCGCCGGACGGTCATTCGATGGGGCGATGGAGGATGAAACACCGCCGGTTCGATCTGGTATCGAGAACGCGCGAAGATTCGGGAAACGGGGGCACGACGGCATCCATTGATGCCAATCATCGATGCGTCACCCACGCCCGGGGCCGACGCCCGGGCCACGGCTCACCTGGCGGCCCGGCGGCGCCCGCCCCTCCAAGCGACGTCTGCCACGCGTTGATGTTCCGCCCGCCCCATCATCCCGCCCGCACCACGGTCGAGGTGCCCAGGACCGCCCCGCTGGCGTCGAGGGCGCGGACCGCGTAGAAGGGGCCGGAGGTGGCCGCGGAGAACGTGGTCTCGAAGCCGGTGCGCACGGCGCCCGCGACCGGCACCAGCGACCGCCGCGAGGCGCCGGCGAGGAGCTGCCAGGAGGCCGTCTCGGTGGAGCCGTTCCACGAGGCCCCCACGGTCACCACGCCGTTGGCGGCGGCGATCGCCAGCGAGGGCTTGGTGAGCGGCAGGCCGACCCACGGCTGGGTGAACGCCCGGTAGGAGATGTTGTTGCCCGCCAGGGAGTAATCCGCCACGGCCGAGCCGTCGGGGGCATACTCGGTGTAATACGAGCTCAGGCCGGGCGTGCCGTCGGAGACCGACCCCCAGCCGACGAACGTGTTGCCGTTCGCCAGCACCTGGAAGTTCCCCTGGCTGTTCGAGACCAGCGCCGGGCTGTGGACATAGGGCGCGGCCGCGGCGGTCGCCGTGCGGGCCGGGACGTTCAGGTTCAGGATCAGGCCCCGCGCGGGGCCGTACGGGCCTCGATACGGCGCCACCCCGAGGCCGGCGTTGTCATAAAGGCTGATCCCCCCGGGCGTGAACCGCGCGTCGTGCTGGAACTGGAAGGCCGAGTTGAACGGGCCGGTGACCAGGTTGGCCGGCAGGTTGAACTGGTTCCGCTTGCCGCCGAGCTGCCAGAGGATCTGCCCCGTCTTGCGGCTGATGTCGGTGATCGCCCAGGTGTTCCGCGTCGAGACCAGGAGCTGGGAGCCGTCGGCGCTGACGTCGATCGAATTGACGTGGTAGGGGTCCCACTTCTGGTCCGCGGTCGTGGGGGCCGGGACCAGGGAATCGCCCAGCGGGACGTGCTGGGCCATGTTCCACGAGAAGATCCGCTGGCCGGTCCGGAGGTTGACCTCCTGGAGGATCGGGTTCACGAACGACCCGTTCTTCGGCCCGCCATAGGCGGTCAGGTCCGCCTTCACGATCTTGGTGGTGAAGAAGTAGGCGGTGCCCCGCGGGGTGATGATCATCTCGTGCAGGTCCGTCGACGAGCCCCCCGGCGGCTTGACCGACGCGATCGGCCGATAGTGCTGATCGTAGATGACGAAATGGCCCCCCACCGACATGCCGGCGGGCGACTTGCTCGGGGTGATCCCGGCGATCTGCCCCTGCCACCAGACCAGCACCGGCTTGCCGCGCAGGGTCTGGGTCTGGAAGTCGAGCACCTGCACGCTGTTGTTGCTCGACATCGGCTTGAACCAGATCGGGTTCCCGGCCCGATCCACGATCAGCGGCCCCGTCTGCCCGACCAGCAGGCTCGGGTCCGGCGACTGATCGTAGGGCGCGACGAAGACCGGCGTGCGCGACGCACCCGCCGCGAGCCTGAGCACGTTCACCTTCATCGGATGGAGCCCCGGCGCGCTCGCGAAGCTCCAGACGCCGCTCCCCGTGCTCAGGACCTCGCGGCTCTCGAGGATCTCCAGACGCCGTGGCGCAGACCGTCGCTTTCGAAGGCTCGCCCCGCGCCGCGACCCCGTGAAGACCCCCCGGAACGCCCGAATCAGCCGGTCGGCGGCGCAGGATGTCATGCGCAAACCCTCATCGCGAAGAGGACGAACCCGCCGGACAACCGTGAGAGGTCCGTGGGAGAGAAGCGGGAGAACCGCCCGCGAGACGCAGGGTTCAGTCTAACATCCGTAAAAATAGGAAATTTAGGTAGACAAGGAAATCGATTTCGGTGATGGGGGCGCCGATCCGCGACCCGCCGGGCGATGGTGAGAGGGGGTCTTAAAGAGGTGCAAGGCACGTGATACCGCTCAGCGACGAAGGGCTGACAGCCGATATTCTTCGACATCCCCCCAAGCACAGCATAAATGCGATAATCTCTAGCAGATGGGGCCCTTGAGAGACATAAGCAGAATAGCCGTTTCGCCTATGGCTCACTGGGCGAGGGCCAGGAAATGGACTAAAACACACTATGCCATCTCGCTAGTCCCTGGCACATAGTCCAATGCTCAAGTTCGACGAATTCGACTACGCCCAAAGGCAACGAATCGGCTCCCAAGGGCTCGACCATGAATGCGGACATTCTCAAGAGGCTGGTGCGAGCTATTGGCGAGGGAGCCCACGAGGACCTCGAATTACTCGCCAAAAAAGTCATCCAGGTAGAGCGAGACACAGGGCACCAAAAGCTAGCTGGCGAGTTGGACAGAATCTTCGCTCGTGCTCGCTCGCAGGGGGCCTCTAGCACACCGCCAACTCTCCGCGAACTCCCGAGTAGCCGTCGCAATCGTGAGTTGCTCGTCTCGGTTACGCCACGGGACCAGCTCGAGCACTTCATGGTCCTCCCTCCCGAAGTGGAGGAGCGATTCGCCAGGGTCGAGCGAGAATACGCGGCTCGGGAACGCCTCTCCGCCTACGGCCTGAGACCCAGGAAGCGAGTCCTTCTTCATGGCCCCCCGGGATGCGGCAAGTCGCTCGGAGCCAAGAGGCTGGCCTGGAACACAACGCTGCCTCTTATGAAGGTAAAGTTTGATGCTTTGCTCTCGTCTTACTTTGGGGAGTCGGCGTCGAATCTCCGAACGGTATTCGAGGCTGCGAAGGAGCGTCCGTGTGTTCTCCTCCTTGACGAGTGCGATTTCATCGCTCGTTCGAGGAGTACGGACCGCGACGTAGGCGAAGCCGCACGCGTGGTCAATGCGCTCCTCCAATTTCTCGACGAGTACGATGCACCTGGTATCCTGGTGGCGACGACGAACGTCGAGGAGTCCTTGGACGAGGCCATCTTCCGTCGCTTCGATGACGTGTTCAAAGTCCCTTTGCCCGGCGACCGGGAGATAGAGCAGCTCTTCCGGACAACGCTCTCGGCGGTGAAGATCTCCGGGCAAATCGATTGGGCGACCGTCATCGGTTCGTTGAAGGGGTTGTCTGCCGCTTACACGGTGAAGGCAGCCCAGGACGCAGCGAAGGCCGCTGTCCTGGTCGGGCGGAAGACCGTCGAAGAAGAGGACGTACGACTGGCTATCGACGAGATCCGTCGCGGTAAGTCTCTCTAACCCTGAAATGGCCGATGCCGCCCATCAACAACCCCTTCCCGCACCTGGCCCTCGTCCTGCGCTACGACGGGGCCGCTCGGTTCCATCAGCAGAGGAGGAAGCCCAACGCCAAGACCACAGCGGCCCAGGAAGATAGGGCGACACACGGAGAAAGGCTTGGCATTGCTGCGACGAACGTATCCTCGGCGTGGAAGCTACGCGTCGCTGACCGGGAGGAGGAGGATCTTCCAACCCTCCCGAAGAACGTCCCGCTCTTGCTCGAAATCGACACCATGCTCGATCTGGACGAACTTCGGAAGCGGTTCGGCTTCGAGGTCGTCTCGGAGGAAGAGGATGGTTTCGTCATCGTCGCGAGCGAGGACCTCGACCTCAACGCTTTCAACAGGCAATTGGTCGATTTTGTCGGCAAGGTCACCGGCTCTGGTTCGGTCGCTCGCGTCCACAGCCTGGTCGAAGACAACGACCAGTCCAAGCGGCTGGCCCGTATTCTCTCGGAGCATCTCCGGGAGCAATGGCCCGAGCTCGACCACGAAGGCGATTACGTGGTCGACCTTGGGGTTTCATCTTCCGGTGACATTCAGATCCCACCGCCACCAAGCCCTCGGAATCGTGGTCGCAGGGAATCGGATAAGGCCTGGGCCAGGCGGCAAGGCGAATATGCGGAACTGTTCAGAGATTGGACCGCTGCCCGCAACGATGCGTACCAGGCATGGGAAGAGCTTTCTGCACGGAGGCACGACGAGATTCGCTCATTCGTCGATGCCTACGGCGGTGAAGTCCTCGACCAGTTTGAAGCCTATTCTGAGGCGGCTCTGCCCGAAGAGTTCACGCTTCGGATTCGCATCAAAGGCAAAGGGCTTCGGGACCTCGTCCTCAACTATCCGTTCCTCTTTGAAGTCGTCGAACCGGACGACGTCGCTTTGCCCCAAGCTTTCCGCGCGGCCCTCGAAAGGTCGAAGGAACAGATCACCATCGTACCGCCTCCCGAAGATGCTCCGGCGGTGTGCATCATCGACAGCGGCATTCAGGAAGGACATTACCTCCTCCACGCAGCGATCGATGTGGGCCATTCCCGTTGCTTTCTCCCGGGAATGTCGCCGACTGACGTTGCCGATTACTTTCCGCCGAGCGGGCATGGGACACGCGTTGCCGGAGCTGTCCTTTTCGGCGAGTCAATTCCGCGTTCGGGCTCCTACGACGCATCATGGTGGATTCAGAATGCCCGAGTGCTGGATGCTAACTGCTCGATGCCCGACCGGCTCTTTCCGCCCACCCTGCTGAATGCCATCATCTTGCACTTCCACAAGGACGGTCGTCGGGCCAGGATTTTCAACCACTCCATAACCGCAGGTGCCCCGTGCCGGACGCGTCACATGTCCGCGTGGGCCGCTGAGATTGATCACCTCTCATGTACTCATGATGTCCTATTCGTCGTTAGCTCCGGCAATCTTCTCCCTTCGAACACGACGACGAACCCCGGCATCCTGGAGCATTTGGTTGCTGAGCGAACGTATCCGGCCTACCTCAGCGAGCCGTCGAGTCGCATCGCGAATCCTGCCCAGAGCCTGCAGGCCCTAACCGTCGGCTCCGTTGGCTATCGCGAATTCGAAGACCCGGATTGGTCGTCCTGTGCTCGAGGGGAAGGGCATCCTTCCGCCTTCTCACGAAGCGGCTTGGGTATCTGGAACACCATCAAGCCGGAGGTCGTAGAGTTCGGGGGCGATAATCTGGTCTCCCGCACGAATCCTCCGATCGTCGATACCCCGCCGTGCGGCCGCGAGTGTTACCCGGAACTGGTTCGCTCAACGCTGACCGCCATAGGACCTGCTTACGACCGCGACCAGGTCGGAACCTCATATGCGGCTCCCAAGGTCGCCAGGATCGCCGCTCGCCTGCAAGAGATCCTGCCCAAAGAACCGTACCTCCTTTACCGTGCTCTCATCGTCCAATCCGCCCGATGGCCCGGGTGGACAAACGGGACCACGCCGCTCGAACGCGGCCATATCGTTCGCTGGATTGGCTACGGCTTGCCCGACATGGAGCGGGCGACGACCAACACCGAGCATCGGACGACACTCATCTCGAGCGGCGACAGGGGAATAAAGGCGAAGAACTGCCACATCTACCAGGTTCCGATCCCGCGCGAATTGCGACGGCCAGGTGAAGAGTTCGACGTCCTCATTGAGGTCACATTGACCTACGCGGCCCAGCCACGCCGTACACGTAGAAACCGACGCCATTACTTCTCTACCTGGGTTGACTGGAAGAGCAGCAACAGGGGCGAAGACGTTTCGACGTTCCGTGATCGAGCCTTGAAGACCGACGAGGAAGGAGAGGCCGAGGGCGACTCATTCAGGTGGTCCATCGGCATCAGCCCGACACACGGCAACGTTCGCGGGGTTTCCAGGAGTTCCGGGGCGACTCAGAAGGACTGGGTCTTCATCAAATCCAATGCCTTGACTGAAGACTTCTGCATCGCAGTGATCGGCCATCAGGGATGGAGCAAGGACCCCGACTCGACGGCTCGATATGCTCTCGCGGTGAGCATTGAGGTCGTAGGCCGTGAGATCCCCATTTACTCGCGGATTCGTGATCGAGTCGCTGACCTGCAAGCCGAGGTCGAGGCAGAAGCCCAAATCCAAGCCGAGACCGAGGTGGAAGTCCTGGCCGACTGACTGGCCTCTCCGAAGTTGGCACGTTACCCGCACCCGCGGCGCTTCCACATCGGATGACGCAACGCGACTTCGCCGCCGAGGAAGCCTGGTATGGCAGGTATCTTCGCTCAGGGACGGTCCCCTCGCACCGGCGGGCAACGATAAGCTCCCCAGAGCCTTGCATCACCTCGGCGACGCCCCCCTCAGGGCTCGTCGCCCGGGGTGTTCTGGCAGACGGGCTCGAGGCTGATGTCGTCGATCCACATCTCGCCGACGTCAGTCTCGCTGATGATCCGGAAGCCGAGGGCGGCGGTGGTGGCCTCGCCGTCGGTCCGGACGATCTTCTCCACCTTGGTCCAGCGGCCGATGGTCTCCAGCGGCTGCTCGAAGCCGCCGGAGGAGAGGACGCGCCAGGAGGTGGGCGTGTCCTTGTACTGGTCGAAGCGGACGCGGCATTCCCCCTCGGTGCCGGCCGCGACGAGATACCAGAAGCGGAGCCGCATCCGGGTGCCGTACCGCACCGGGCGGTCGGGCAGTCGGTAATACTTGTGGCCCGGGACGTGGGCCTCCAGGTGCAGGCTGTCCGGCGCCGAGACGTAATGCCGGGTGTCGCGACGGTCCGCGGGGGCCTCCGTCCAGGTGGACCTCGGCTGCGCCAGGTAGTGCTCGCGGTCCAGCGGCACCTCGTCGTGCAGGAAGGCGCCGCCGAGGGCCAGGTCCACCGACCGCACGCCGAGCAGCGGGTCGTATTCGCCGTAGATGACATGCTGATGTTCGATCCGGACCTTGACGTTCACCCGGGAGCCCGGGTTGAGGTTCAGCACGGTGGGGGCGTCCGGGTCCGGGGGAGCGCCGTCGTCGGTCCAGGCGGAGAGCACGACCCGCTCGCGGCAGCGGCGGGCCTCCTCGGCCGAGGCGATCACGTCGCCGGTCGCGGAGCCCGTGGCCGTCCCCCCGGCCATCACCCGCGAGGGCCGGGGCGTGGCGTGGCCGGGCACCCGGGAATTCGAGACCGAGCCGTCCACGACCACCTTCGTCTCCATCGGGGCCCGGACCGCGACGGACTCGCCCTCGTAGCGGAGCTCGTACTGGACCACCCACGCCCCCTGATCCTGGGAGACCTTGCGGCGGACGAGCCGGAGCAGCCGGTCCTGGTCCTCCCCGAATCCCGGCCCCCGGGCCTTGCCGAGGCCGTCGTCGTCGTCGGCCAGGGCGTCCGGGTCGTCGCCGGGCTGCGGGCCCTCCTCCACGTTCATGCCCATGCCCATGCCCATGCCCATGCCCATGTCCGGGGGGCCGCCGCGCCCCGGGGGCGCCGGGAGGATCGCCAGGGATGCGAGGCAGAGGCACAAGGGTACGTAGCTACGCATATGAGTCATGGTCACCCATCCCTATCCGTAGGTCGCGGTTCCGTGCCATTCCGTTGGCTGCGCGTGGTCTTGTCTGGGTGCCCCGGCGCGACGCGGCACGTCCCGGCGCGAGGGGTCGGCACGCGGGGCCGGGCCGCGCGGAGACGGGCGGCCGAGGCGGGCGAGGCGACCAGACGCGAAGGGGAGCCAGCCGGTCGGGGCGATGAGGCCGGGCCGTTACGTCAGGGTCGCGGCCCGCGGAGCGTTCCGGTTTTCGACGCGACGTCTCGTCAGGCATCCCGGGGGGTGCCGGGTGAGGGGGCGGCGAGCTCGGCTCGATTCAGCTCGGGCCTCGCCGCCTGGCACCCTCCGCCCGGACGAACCCGGGCGGTCGGAGCGGGATCATGGCGGAGACGTCAGGCACTGATGCAACTGCCGGGCCAGATCGGCCGGGCTTGCCCGTCGAGGATGACGGAAGGCGACGCCATGAAGCCCGCGGGCCTCGCGTCGATTCAATCATCGTCCTCGTCGAGCTCGATGTCCGCCTCGCCCTCCCCCTCGTCGTCGGTGTCGAAGGACGTCGCGGGGATCGAGGCGCAGCGCTCCAGGAATCGGGTGAGGAAGCGGTCAAGGAACACGGAGACGGCGATCTGGGTGGAGGGGTTGTCCATCCCCCAGATGCTGGCGCGGGGTTCGGACAGGTCGGGATCCATCTGGATGAAGTAGCGCTCGTTGTACGCCAGGGAGATGGGGACCTCCTCGAGCCAGCGATGCGAGAGGGCGTTGACGCCGGGGCCGCCCAGGGAGATCGTCGGCAGGCCCTGGAGGAATTCGTCGTGGATCCATCGGAAATCGGCGACCACCCGGACCTGGTAGTCGGAGAGGTCCAGGTCCGGTCCATGGCCGTGCTTGGCGCCGGGGCCGGGCGACGGGGAGACGCCGGAGGCCATGGCCTCCTCCAGCCGCCGCTTCAGGTAGTAGCCCAGGGGCCGGTCCATCTCCTCGGCGCGCAGGGTGCTTCCGGTGACGATCAGGAGCAGCCTCAGCGGCGACATCTTGGCCATTTCGGGGCCCTTCCCGACGATCGAGAGGATGGACGCAGGTCCGCGACGGATCCGCCGCGAGGTCGTGACGAGCGGGTCGAACCGCCTCGTCGCTCATGGACATTCATTATAGGGCGATCCCGGTTCGACAATAACCTCCTTTCCCATGGAGACATCCGGACGAAGCCGCGGGCCCGGCCCCGCGGTCAGGGCGACGCCGGCGCCGGCCGCGTCGCCCGCCAGAGCGTGATCCGCCGGACCGCCGCCTGGGCGGCCTGGAACTCGTCGTCTCCCTCGGCCTCGAACCGCTGCGAGACCGCCTGCTTGCCCGCCAGCGGAATTAAGCACGAAAAAGTCACCCGGCCCCCGGGAATCCCCTCGATGGTGTACCGGGATACCCCCAGGTCCTGCATCCGTTGGCGAAGCGCCGCCCAACCTGTCGGCAACTTGCCCAGACTTCCAGCAACGGCATGCGTGCCGTCGCCGCCGGGGGTGGGGGCGGGCGCGGAGGCGGGTGAGGCGGCCGGGGGAGCGGTCGAGGGTTTCGGGTCGAACGACGGCGACGGCGCGACCTCGAGGGGGATCGCCTCGGCGGCGGTCCTGGGTGCGGACGAGGAGGGGGGGGAGATCGCCGCGAGGAGGGCCGGGCCGATCGAGGGAT
>NZ_JAALJH010000127.1 GCF_011064615.1 Aquisphaera insulae
CTAAGCTCTCAACCCCTGGTCCCAGCACTCATCAAATTACTATACCTTTGCCTCCAACGATAAATAACCGTCCTCCGTCGCAACGTGATGGAATGCGACATTCGTCTGGACCGGGAGTCGAGCCTTGAGTCGCGACGTGGCATTTTGTACATTCATGAAAGCCCACGGCAAGAAGGAGGGGTCATGAGCTCACGGTCAACCATTGAATGGACGGACGCGACATGGAACCCCGTACGTGGCTGCGCCAAAGTCAGCACCGGATGCAAGCACTGCTACGCCGAGACCTTCGCCGAACGATTTCGCGGCGTTCCCGGCCATCCTTACGAGCATGGATTCGATCTAAGACTCGTCCCGCACAAGCTGCCCGAGCCCTTGACCTGGCACTCGCCAAAGACCGTGTTCGTGAACTCGATGAGCGACCTCTTCCAGGAGAGGGTGCCGCTCTCGTACGTGGAACGGGTTTGCCGTGTCATGGAGCTCGGCGACTGGCATACATATCAGGTGCTGACGAAACGTGCCGAGGAGATGCGGGACGCACTCAACGGGCCGCTCTCTTTCGCCGGGCGACTCCCACACGTCTGGTGGGGAGTGAGCGTCGAGGATCGGAAATTCGGTCTGCCGCGAATTGACTCTCTTCGCGAGACAACGGCGTCGGTCCGCTTTCTCTCCGTCGAACCTCTCCTGCAAGATCTCGGCGAGATCAACCTGAGCGGCATCGACTGGGTGATCGTCGGGGGTGAGAGCGGTCGTGGTGCTAGACCGATGGAGCCCGGCTGGGTCTTGAGTATCCGCGATCAGTGCGAGGCGGCAGGAGTCGCGTTCTTCTTCAAGCAGTGGGGTGGGCAACGAAAGGCGGTATTAGGGCGGGAAATCAACGGTCGTACGTACAACGCCATGCCCGAACGGCAAGTAAAGGCTGCCCCGACCACCCACGATCGTTCAAGGCTGGTTGAGACGGCTCGAGGTTGGGCACGTCAATATGCGGCAACGGCTGACGAGTCGAAAAACTCACCCTTTCATGCGTTGCTGTCTTGAGCGGCCTTCTTCCGGAGGGCGGAGGGGGTCGGCACGGCATAGAGGTCACAGCGTCGAGAGCGGAAAGACAACCAGCGACTCACGTAGTCACGCTCACCCTCTTGCACAATCCCCGTTCCTTATCAAGCCGCCATGCGCCCTGGCCGCGCGGATGGGCCGTGTGCTTAACCGTGATCCCGCCGGAAGGGGGCGAATTCGCTGATGTCCAGCCTTCACGGTTCCTCCGAGTGGATCCTACTTATCCTCCGGCCGCCTCGATAAGATGACGGGCATGGCTGCGAGCCGATTCACCCCGCCGGTCGTGCCGGAAGGCGAGCGGCGATCACCTGGTCGCCGGGGCGGCATCGACGCTCGAGGAGCGGACCCCTGATCAAGATCTGCTACAAGACGGGCGTCGCCACGGCCGAGGTGGTCCGCGTGACGGGCTCGCACTGCGAGCACGCGTCCGATGAGCTCTCCGTCGAGGAACCGCTGGAGATCCGCCTGGCGGCTCCTGTCGAGGGCTCGGCGCCGATCTCGGTCGCGGTGACGATGCGGACGCCGGGCGACGACGTCGAGTTGGCGGCCGGGTTCCTGTTCACCGAGGGTATCATCGGCGGCGTCGAGGTCCTGGAGGGGATCGAGCGCACCGCGATCAACGCCGTGGAGGCGAGGCTCCGGCCCGGTGTCGTCCCGGATGCGGCCAGGCTGGATCGCCACTCGTTCGTCTCGTCGAGCTGCGGCGCCTGCGGCAAGCGATCGATCGCCGCGGTCCGGGTGGCGAGCCGGCACCCGATCGTCGAGGGGTCCCCCAGGCTCTCCGCCGAGCTCGTCCACGGCCTGCCCAGGACACTCCGCGCCGGCCAGTCCGCCTTCGCGCGGACGGGGGGCATCCACGCCTCGGGGCTCTTCGATGAAGAGGGCCATCTGCTCGCGCTCCGCGAGGACGTCGGCCGCCACAACGCGCTCGACAAGCTGATCGGCGCCGAGCTGCTCGCCGGCCGGATCCCGCTGGCGCGCGGGATCATCCTGGTCAGCGGCCGGGTGAGCTTCGAGCTGGTCCAGAAGGCGGCGATCGCCGGGGTCCCGGTGCTCGGGGCCGTGGGGGCGCCGTCCAGCCTTGCGGTGGACCTGGCCCGGGAATGCGGCATGACGCTGCTCGGCTTCGTCCGCGACGCCCGCTTCAACGTGTACTCCGACGCCGGCCGGATCGACCCGGCCGGCGCCCCGGCATGACCGGCGAGGTGAATATGTTCAAGCTTCCGATCCTGCCTTTCCTCCAGCGTTACTCGCGTTCGGAGCCCTCGAGGCCGCAGGCCCAGGCCCTCAGCCGCCGGTCGGCGGAGAAGTCCTCGCGGCTCCGCGGGGCCACGGTCACGAACGGCCTCTGCCCGTATTGCGCGGTCGGCTGCAGCCAGCTCCTCTACACCAAGGACGGCCAGCTCATCGACATCGAGGGGGACCCGCGGAGCCCGATCAACGAGGGGACGCTCTGCCCCAAGGGCTCCAATGCGCTGCTGCTGGCCCTCAATCCGCATCGCGTGAAGAACGTGCTCTATCGCGCGTCGTACTCGGCGGACTGGGAGACGAAATCGCTCGACTGGGCGCTCGACCGGATTGCCCGCCGCGTCAAGGAGGCGAGGGACGCCGACTTCACGGCCCGCGACGAGCAGGGCCGCACGCTGAACTCGGTCCGGAACATGGGGACGCTCGGCGGCGCCACCCTGAACATCGAGGACAACTACCTGATCAAGAAGCTCTTCTGCGGGGGCCTCGGGGTGGTCTCGGTCGAGAACCAGGCCCGAACTTGACACTCCGCCTCCGTGCCCGGTCTGGGCACCTCGCTCGGCCGCGGCGCGGCCACCAACTTCATGCAAGACGTCGTCAACAGCGACTGCATCCTGATCATCGGCTCGAACATGGCGGAGGCCCACCCCGTGGGGTTCCGCTGGCCGATGAAGGCGAAGGAGCGCGGCGCGAGGCTGATCCACGTCGATCCGCACTTCTCGCGGACCTCGGCGCTCTGCGACCATCACGTCCCGATCCGGGCCGGGACGGACATCGCGTTCATCGGCGGAATCATCAATTATATTTTGACCCATGACCTCTGGTTCCGGGACTACGTCCTCCACTACACCAACGCGTCGACCCTGATCCGCGAGGGATTCCAGGACACCGAGGACCTGGGCGGCGTCTTCAGCGGAATCGACCCGGAGACCGGCGCCTACGACGCGGTGGACGGGCGCTGGGGCTACGAATGCACGCCGGGCGACCACGCGGGACCGCCCAAGGAACAGGCCGGCGATCCGCTCGCCGGGCCGCGGTTCGGGGGCGAGGAACGCAAGGGGGTCCACGGCTACGCCATCGACGGCGGCCCACGGCCGCATTCCGGGTCGAGGTCGGGCCTGGTGGCCGGGTGCGACGGCGGCCCGCCGGCGCGCGACCCGACCTTGCAGCACCCCCGCTGCGTCTTCCAGATCCTCAGGCGCCACTTCTCCCGGTACACGCCGGAGATGGTCTCGAACATCTGCGGCTGCACCCCGGAACAGTTGAAGGGCGTGGCCGAGCTCCTGGGGACCAACTCGGGGCGCGAGCGGACGAGCGTCCTGGTCTACGCGCTGGGCTGGACCCAGCACGCCGCGGGCGCGCAGATGATCCGGGCCGGCGGCATCCTGCAGCTCCTGCTCGGCAACATCGGGCGGCCCGGGGGCGGCATCCTGGCCATGCGGGGCCATTCCAGCATCCAGGGGTCGACGGACGTCGGGACGCTCTACGACGTCCTCCCCGGCTACCTGCCCCAGCCCTCGGCGGAGGGGGTCCACGACTCGCTCGAGTCGTACGCCGCCAACGACGGGACGACCGTCGGGCTCTGGTCCAACATGCGATCGTACATCGTCAGCCTGCTCAAGGCGTGGTACGGCGACGACGCCCGGCCGGAGAACGACTTCGGCTACAACTGGCTGCCGCGGATCGAGCGCGACCACTCGCAATTGCCGACGTTCGACCGGATGGCGAAGGGGGAGCTGAAGGGCTACTTCCTCTTCGGCCAGAATCCCGGCGGCGGCGGCCTGAACGCGGGGCTGCACCGCGCCGGGCTGCGGAACCTGGAATGGCTCGTCGTGGCCGACTGGTTCCCGACCGAGAGCGCCACCTTCTGGAAGAACGACCCGGGCGGGCCGCCGCCGTCGGAGATCGGCACCGAGGTCTTCCTGCTCCCGGCCGCGGCCAATCCGGAGGCGGACGGGACCCTGACCAACACCCAGCGGCTGCTCCAGTGGCACGACCGGGCGATCGACCCGCCGGGCGATTGCCGCTCCGATGCGTGGTACGTCTACAACCTGGGGAGGCGGCTGAAGGCGCTCTACGCGGGCTCGACCGACCCGAAGGACCGGGCGATCCTGAGCCTCACCTGGGACTACGGTTACCAGGAACCCCCGCGGCTGCCGGACGGGTCGACCAGCCGGATCACGGACGATCCGGACGCCGAGAAGATCCTGATGGAGATGAACGGATTCAGGCTCGACGAGGTCGATCCCCGGACCGGGCGGCCGCGGCTGCTGTCCGGCTCCTCCGAGCTGAAGGGGGACGGCTCCACGGCCTGCGGCCTCTGGATCTACAGCGGGGTCTTCCCCGAGCCCGGCCGCAACCGGGCGCGCGAGCGCAACCGCTCGGCGAATCCGCTGGAGCCGGACTGGGGATTCGCCTGGCCGGGCAACCGCCGCGTCCTCTTCAACCGGGCCTCGGCCGATCCCGAGGGCCGGCCCTGGTCGGAGCGGAAGAAGCTGATCTGGTGGGACGCCGAAGCGGGCCGCTGGGAGGGCGCGGATCAGCCCGACTTCGAGCCGACCAAGCCGCCCGACTACCGGCCGCCGGCCGGGGCCACGGGGATGCAGGGCATCGCCGGCGACGACCCGTTCATCCTCAAGCCCGACGGCGTCGCCTGGCTCTTCGCCCCCTACGGCGTCAAGGACGGCCCGCTGCCGACGCACTACGAGCCCATCGAGTCGCCGGTCCCCAACCTGCTCTATCCCGGCCACATGTGCACGCCCGGCGTGCGGCTCTTCCCGGGCCCCCGCAACCGCCTGGTTCGAACGCCCGAGGACGAGTTCCCGGTGGTGGCCACGACCTACCGCCTCACCGAGCATTACCTGAGCGGCCCGATGAGCCGGTTCAACTCCTGGCTCTGCGAGCTCCAGCCGGAGATGTTCGTCGAGCTCAGCCCCGAGCTGGCGGCCGAGCGCGGGATCGTCCACGGCGGCTGGCTCGCGGTCCGCACCGCGCGCGGCCGCATCGAGGCCCGCGCCATGGTGACCCGCCGGCTGCGCCCGCTCGACGTCGACGGCAGGGTTGTCCACCAGGTGGGCCTGCCGTTCCACTGGGGGTTCTCCGGGCTGGTCGTCGGCGCCAACGCCAACGACCTGACCTCGCTGGTCTGCGAGCAGAACACGAGCATGCACGAGGGGAAGTCGTTCGCCTGCCAGGTCGAGCCCGTGCGCGGCCGCGTCGCCAAGCTCCGGCCGACCGCGGCCTTCGTGACCTGGCCCGATCGCAGGCCCATCCCCGGCACGCCGGACTCGGCCCAACCGGAGGGGAATTTCACGCATGGGCATTAGCGAGCTCGAGCTGGGCCAACTCCACCAGGCGAGCGACCCGCCCATCGGGCCGCTCGCCGCGATTCTCCGCCGCCTCATCGATCCATTCCGCCACGGCAAGGTCGAACCGCGGCCCTCGACCGGCTTCTACACCGACACCACGGTCTGCATCGGTTGCAAGGCCTGCGAGGTCGCCTGCAAGCAGTGGAATCAGCTCGCGGCGGACAGCCTCGAATGGACGGGCAACAGCTACGACAACACGGCCGAGCTCTCGGCGACGACCTGGCGGCACGTCAAGTTCATCGAGCAGTTCTCCGCAACCGAGCCGCGCGTGGACCACGACGCGGCCGCGACGAGCCGGGAGCTGACCATCGACGAGCTGCTCGGCGGGGGTGGCGCCGGCCGCTGGCTGATGATGAGCGACGTCTGCAAGCACTGCGTCGCCGCGCCCTGCCAGCACGCCTGCCCGACGGGGGCGATCGTCTACAACGAGTTCGCCAACGTTTACATCCAGGGAGATATCTGCAACGGCTGCTCGTACTGCATCGCGTCCTGCCCGTTCGGGGTGATCACCCGGAGCGACTTCGACGGCCACTCCCACAAGTGCACGCTCTGCTACGACCGCCAGAAGGACGGCCTGGTCCCGGCCTGCGCCAAGGCCTGCCCCACGCAATCGATCCAGTTCGGGCCGATCGACGAGCTCCGCGAGCGGGCGCGGAGGCGGGTCGAGGATCTCCACGAACGGGGCGTTGCCGGGGCTTACCTCTACGGCGACGTGCCCACGGAGACCTACTCCGCGCTCCATTCGTTCTACCTGCTCGTCGATCATCCGACGGTCTACGGGCTGCCGGAGTCGCCGTGCAACCCGTGGAATCACCTGGTCGGGGATCACGTCCGGACCTCGCTCTCCGCGGTCGCGACGATCGCCCTGATCCTCGCGGTCCTCTTCCTGCGGGGGGTGTGAGATGCGGGACGAGGACAGGCCCCGCGCGATCGTGCCCGGCTATGCGGACCGGGACGTGACCAAGGTCCCGGGCTGGCATGGGCTGGTCGTGTGGGACGTGCTCCTGAACAGCCTGACGACGGGCCTCTACCTGTTCGCCGCGGTGGCCGACCTGGGGTTCCCCGGGGTGCTCGGCCCCGCGGCCCGGGCGGCGTATCCGGTCGCGCTGGCCTGGCTGATGGCCGATCTCCTGCTGCTGGTCCTCGACCTGGGCGACCCGCTCCGGTTCCATCACATGCTCCGGATCTTCAAGCCGAGCTCGCCGATGTCGCTGGGGACGTGGAGCCTCACCGCGTATTCCATGCCGCTGGGCCTGATCGTGGGGATCGAGCTGGTCGAGTGGCTGGAGCTGCTCCCCGCCTGGTCGACGCTGCTGGAGGGGGCGAGGACGGCGTCGGTGGTCCTCGCCCTGCTGCCGGCCTTCGGCTCGGTCGCCTACAAGGGGGTCCTCTTCAGCACCAGTTCCCAGCCGGGCTGGAAGGACGCCCGCTGGCTGGGCGGCTTCATGGCCAACTCGGCGGCGCTGCTGGGCTGCGTGCAGATCCTCGTCCTCGCAACGCTGAGGGGCGAGGAGCGGGCCGCCGCCGCCTTCCGGGGCGTCGCCGTCGTGCTGCTGCCGGTCAGCCTGATCCCGACGGCCCTGGTCTTCCGGGAGATCCGGGGGACGCTCGCGCGACTCTACACCCGGCGCCAGATTGACCTGGTCACGGCGTTGATCGTCGCCGGGGGGACGCTGGCACCCTGGCTCATCCTGCTCCTGGCCGACGGTGCCGCGTCGACCCTCATCGCCGCGTCTCTCGTGCTGCTGGGCAGCCTGGCCGCACGGGCCCGGTTCCTCGAGATCCCGCACGCGTCGCAGGAAAGGCGGGGGCAGACCCCCGCTGGGGCCTCGGGCCACTATTCCCCGACCACTGGACCCGCGTCGTGAATTGAGGTATAGCAACAGTTGGCGACGGCCTCGGCGAAGGCTCCCGGCTCCCTCCTGACTGGCCGTGAGACGATCCGCCTCGAACTCGCCTCCACACCACACCACCACGACGCCGATGACGACGTCGCCATGCGTTCGCGCGGATGACGCCCGCGATCGGGTCATCGCGGTGCGATCTCCCCTCCTGCTTGACGGAGGTTGGCTATGAAATCGAGGATACTGTCCGTGTTCGTGGCCGAGGTCATCGCGGGGCTGTGGCTCGCCGGGACGTGCGCGGCGGGGGACGCTGCGGGGACGGTCAACCGGCCCGCTCCGGGTCGCATCCGCTATCAGCCCGATCGGGCCAACGCGATCGAGGTCCCGCCGACGCGGGCGCGGTTCGTCCGCGTCGTGATCAGGTCCTGTGCTGAGGGGGCGGCCAGCCTCGACGAGGTCGAGGTCTACGGTCCGGACGGGACGTCGAACCTGGCGAGGGCGGGGGCCGGGGCGGTCGCGTCGGCGTCGTCGACGATCGCCGGCTACGCGATCCACCGGCCGGAGAACCTCAACGACGGCCGCTATGGCAACGACCACGGCTGGGTGGCCGCGACGACCGGCGAGGAATGGGTCCAGGTCGAGCTGCCGGCGGCGGCGATGATCGCTCGCGTGGTGCTTTCGCGAGATCGGACGGGCACGTACCGCGATCGTCGGATCGGACGGGCCGAAATCCGGACATCCCTGGATGGCCGCGGCTGGTCGACCCTCCGGGAGGTCGTTTCGGACGACGCGCCCAGAGTCATCCCCTCGCCGCTCTCCTGGGATGCCCTGCTGCGGTACGCCTTCCTCTGCGAGCGGGACACGTGGGCCACGGCCTCGCGCGACGATGCGCTCTCGCCCTGGAAGGCGGACCGGCCCGCGATCCCGGGCGGGCCGCCCTACTGGAAGGCCCTGGCGGAGCTCGACCCGATCGGCCGGAATCTCCGCCTGATGCGCGAACTCGCGGACCGGCTGGCGGCGAAGGGGCTGGACGTGGCCCGGGAGCGGGGCGAGATCGCCAGCCTGGACGGTCGGCGGAATGCCCTGAAACCGGAGGATCCAGACGCCGAGGAGGCCCTTTACCTGGACATCCGGGTCGCCAAACGCCGACTCTTCCTCCGCGACCCGGAGCTGGCGTCGGGCCTCTCGCGGATCCTCTTCGTCAAGCGGCATCCGTTCGCGTCGTCGCATAATTATAGCGACATCCTCGACTCCACGTTCCGGGCCGGCGGCGGGATCTGCCGGCTGGACATCCCGACGCGGGATGGCCGCCTCGATCCGGCCTCGGGCACGGTCACGACGCTCTTCGCGTCCCCCGAGGGGATCGCCCGCGATCCGGTCGCGGACTTCGACGCGAGGACGATCTACTTCGCCTACCGGCCGGGCGGGGCCGAGCGAAAGGAGGAGTCGTTCTGGCACCTGCGGGCGATGGACGCCTCGGGCGGCCCGGCGCGGCAGCTCACGTCGGGGCCGTTCCACGACGATTATCCCTGTCCCTTGCCCGACGGCCGGCTCGCGTTCATCTCCACCCGCTGCCGGGCGCGGTTCCTCTGCTGGCGGCCCCAGGCGTTCGTCCTCTTCGCGATGGACGCGGACGGACGGCCAGAGAGCATCCGGGCCCTCTCCCACGCCAACCTGAGCGAGTGGGCGCCGACGGTCCATCGCGACGGGCAGATCCTCTGGACGCGGTCGGAGTACCTGGACAAGGGGGCCGACTTCGGCCATACCCTCTGGCTGATCCGCCCCGACGGCACCAATCCGACCCTCCTCTTCGGCAACAATACGCGGAACTGCTACGTCAATGCCCATGACGTCCCCGACGGCGCCGAGGTCTGCTGCACGCTCTTCTCGCACGGCGGCGACCACAACGGCCCGATCGGCCTGATCGACGCGGCGGCCGGGCCGTTCCGGGCCGACGCGGTCACCAACATCACGCCCGACGTCCGCCCCCGCTATCACATGGAGTGGGCCGCCCGCGAGTGCTTCCGCGACCCAAGCCCGATCTCCCGGGACCTGATCCTGGTCAGCCACGCGCCCGGCGACGTCTTCGGCCTCTACGCGATCGACCGCTACGGCAATCGGGAGCTGCTCTACCTGGATCCCACGATCGGCAGCATGAGCCCCACCCCCTTGCGGCCCAGGCCGAAGCCGCCGGTGATCCCGGCGGAGGAGCCGAATCCCGGACTGGAAAGGCTCGCCGGCGACGAGCCGCGCGGCGAGTTCTTCCTGGCGGACGTCTATCGCGGGCTCGAGCCGGCGGTGGCCCGGGGCTCGGTCCGCTATCTCCGGATCTGCGAGGAGGTCCGATCCGAGCTCGAGCGCAAGGCCGACGGATCCTACCGCGACGATCACGAGGCCTTCCAGGATTTCTACGCGTCGCCCACTCACCTGGTCACCGGCCCGAACGGCTGGCCGAGCTACGTGGCGAAGGCCGTCGTCGGCACGGTGCCCGTGGAGCCGGACGGCTCCGCCCGGTTCGTCGCGCCCGCGGGGAAGGTGCTGTACTTCCAGGCCCTCGACGGCGACCGGAACGAGCTCCAGCGGATGCGGAGCGTCGTCCAGCTCCAGCCCGGCGAGCGTCGCGGCTGCGTCGGCTGCCACGAGCACCGCACCGACGCCCCCGCGAGCCGCCCGGCCCTGCCGCGGGCGATGGCCAAGGCGCCGAGCGTCCCCGAGCCGCCGTCGTGGGGCGCCGGCCCCTTCTCGTACGAGCGGGTCGTCCAGCCGGTCTGGGATCGCCGCTGCGTCTCGTGCCATGATGCCGGGGCGACAAATGGCCTCAACCTGGCCGGGACGCTCGACGCGGACCGGATCCCGGCCTCGTACCGGACCCTGATCCAGGGCGGCTGGGTCCACCACTTCGACCTCACCTGGGGCCGCGAGCACGAGAAGGCGGCGCCCCGGACCTTCGGGACCCTGCAAAGCCGCCTCTGGAAGACGCTCGAGGCCCCGGGCGGCCACCATGGCACCACGCTGACGGCCGACGAGCGGCATCGGATCACCTGCTGGATCGACCTGAATTGCCCGCTCTGGCCGGATTACACGTTCCGGCTCGACCGGCCGAAGTCGGCGTCGGTGGTCGCGGACAAGGGACAAGGTGGGGTCCATTGAGTCATCCGAGCGTTCGGCGTTCTGGCGTTCTGATCCACGGACTTCGCGTTGACGGACTGGCCCGGCTCGCCTAGACTCCCCGCACATCCGCCCTCGAACGATCGTCAAGGAACGTGACGGGATCGTGAACCTTCGAGTTGCCGCGGAAAGGACTCCGCCCCATGTGCTCGAAGCGGCCATCGTGGCTCGCCGCCGGACTGTCGGCCCTCGCCTGCGTCGCGGGCTGCGCCCTGCTCGGGCTCGGCGGCTGCAACCCGAACAAGGATCAGCTCCGCCCGGAGAACCTCTTCGGCCGGATCGGCCACGGTCAGCCGGGGCAGATCATCGAGCCGAAGAAATGCCAGATCCGGGTGGCGATCCTCGACCGGCCGTCCCGCGACGAGGCCCTCAACGACGTCGTCTGGAAGTCCGCCGACGAGCAGGTCCTGCCGCCCGAGACGCGGCGGGCGCTCGAGGTCAACGGCCTGCGGCTGGGCCGGATCACGGGCGAGATCCCGCGCGCCATCGATACGATCCTGAACGCCCCGCCACCTCACAAGGTCGAACCCACGAGCTTCTACCTGGACGACGGCGACTCGACGCTGATCAGTGTCACGGACACCGCGGACCAGGTCAGCTTGCTCCTGAACCGCCAGAGTCATCCCTACGGCAAGGACTATCAGACGGTCAGCGGCTACTTCCGCGTCATCGCGAATCATCAGGGGACCGACGGGGTCTCGCTCCGATTCACCCCGGAGCTCCACCACGGCGCGGTCCGACGGTCGTACCAGCCGATGACCAGCTCCGCCTCGTACGCGCCCCAGGAGTTCAAGATCACCGACGGCCAGGAGGAGGAGATGCTCCAGGACATGGCCGCGACGCTGGAAGTCGGGCCCGACCAGGTCGTGGTGCTGGGCTGCTTCCCGGAACAGTCGCGGAGCCTGGGCGGCTTCTTCTTCACCCGCTCCGAGGCCCATTCGGACCTGCGACGGCAGAAGCTCGTCCTGATCTGGGCCGCGCGGAACCAGCTCGGCACGCCCGCCGACAAGGTCGCGCGCACCGACCGGCCGGAGCCCGGCGGCCTCCTGGACCGGCTCGCGGCCGCGGCCGGCAAGACCACGGCGGCGAAACCCAGGGCCGGCGATCCGGCGACCAAGGACCCGGCGGTCGTCCGGACCGGCGGAGCAGCGGCGACGGCCCACTAGACCCGGGGATGAGGGCTCGGTGATCCACGGATGAGGCCGCGAGTCGATCGCGGCGGCGAGGGAAGGATGCGCCATGGACGGGCAGCCACGAGGTGACGATGCGGACATGATCCTCCCCGGGCCGGGGCCGGGTCGCGAGCCCCGGCGATGGTTCACGCACGGAGGTCACGAGTCCCTTCCCGCGCCGGTTCGGGTATTATGGAAGCGGCGGCCGAGGCACGGCCGGCCGGGAGGTCCATCGCCCGTGTCCAGTCCTTCGGAACCGTCCGGAAACGATTCGCCGGTCGTCATCGACGGCTCGCGCGGCGAGGGGGGAGGCCAGATCCTCCGCACCGCGCTGTCGCTGTCGCTGCTGACCGGGCGGGGCTTCCGGATGACGAAGATCCGGGCCAACCGGGACAAGCCGGGCCTGCGGCCGCAGCACCTGAAGGCCGTGGAGGCCGCCGCGCAGCTCGGCGGCGAGGTCGTCGGCGCCGAGGTCGGCTCGCGGGAGCTGGTCTTCCGGCCCCGGCCGTACGCGGCTCGGGACATGAAGCTCGACATCGGCACGGCGGGATCGGCCGCGCTGGTGCTCCAGACGCTCCACCTGCCGCTGGCGATGCGTGCCGAGTCGGCCGTCCGCGTGGTGATCAACGGCGGGACATTCAACCCCAAGGCGCCGGCCTTCCCGTTCCTCGATGAAACCTGGCGGGCCCACATGTCGCGGCTCGGCCTGTCGGTCTCGCTGGCGATGCCGGCGGCCGGCTTCTACCCGCGCGGCGGAGGCCGGCTGGACGCCTGGATCGAGCCGGGGCGGCCCGCGGCGAAGGCGATCCCGGACCGCGGCCGGATGCGGCGGATCCGGGGCGTGGCCGGCGTCTGCAACCTCCGCGACGACATCGCCGCGCGGATCCGCGACCGGGCCCTCATGCAGCTCGACGACTCCGGCCTGAACTCGGACATCGAGATCGACGTCGTCCGCTGGCCGGGTCCCGGCCAGGGGGCCGCCATCGCCATCTGGGCGGAGCACCAGGACGCCGTCCCCGCCACGTTCGTCGGCCTGGGCGAGCGCGGCAAGCCGGCGGAGGCGGTCGCCGACGAGGCCGTCGAAGAGCTCCTCGACTTCGAGGCCGTCGAGCCCGCCGCCATGGATCCGCACTCCGCCGACCAGGTCCTCCTGCCCCTGGCCCTGGCCGACGGCCCCTCGAGCTACTCCGTCAACATCGTCACCGAGCACCTCCGCACCAACGCGGCCACCATCCGCCAGTTCCTCGATCGCGAGATCACCATCGAGGAGTCCAGCGATCGAGGGGTCCCGGCGCGGGTGACGATCGCGTAGGACGATCCGTCATCTCGCCGGTGAACCGTGGGCGTGGACCCTTCGCAGAGTCCATAAGAGGAACTCGTCCCGTTCCCGGACCTTACCGCTGGCGTCTCCGAGCCAGGGCGACCAGACCGGTCAGGCAGCCGCAGATGGACAGGGCCAGCGACGAGGGCTCCGGAACCGCGGCGACCGCGATCGGGGAGGCAGCACCGGGGTAAGGACCATCGTAATAGAAGAGAAGCTTAGTGTCCCCTGAATCCAGAGAATAAGGATCAGGACCAATCCCGGTGATCTGCAAGTTGTTGTTGGCGTTATTGCGGGACCACGCCAGTTCGCTTCGCTTTCCACTTTGAGGATCGGTATAATTAAACTGGATCAAGGTATTCACTTTCAGTTTGATGGACTCCGCTGTGACGTCCATCGTGGGCGTGTCAGTACCTGAAGAAATTAACAGACCGAAGTGGAGGAATCCGCCAATGGAACTCGAGCCAGATGCGGCGATGGCACCATCCTTGTCCGTTATCTTGAACCACCAGGACGTGATGTGGCTCGTATTGGTCATCTTCCCGGTCGTCCCATCGGTCGTGATCTCTCCCGAGATGTTGTAACCATTTTGAACGTCGGGATAATTCGCGAAGTCGTAAACCATGCTGCCGGCCCGAGCCGATGAGCCGAGCAGGGCCAGGGTGACGAGGGCGAGAAACCGGAAGCGGCTGCGCTGCATGTTGCTCTCCTTGAGGACGTCGTCGTGGGCTTCGGTCGTCGAAAGCGAACTCATCAAACTGGTCTAATAGGGCATCGTCAAGACCTCGTCCACGCAACCGCCACCTTTTGGCTCATCTTGATGCCGTTGCGAAACGAACGTGGGAGGGCGGCATCCCCCGTCGGGTGCTTTCATCTCAACGGCTCCGAAACCGTGCAGGACCGATGGGACTCTCCTGGCCGAACCCGACCGGAGGCGATCCCTGACGTCCGAGCCGGACGCGCCACGGCACATGGAATGTGCCTGCTACGAAATGGGCGCGTACCAGGCTCATTCCATGTGCCGTCAGGCCGACGGTCGCCGGCCTGATCGTGATAGCCCTCGCCGCCGATTCCCGTTCGGAGGGAGGGTCCGGCGACGGGCGCAGGCTCACCCGGTCGCCGGGCGGAGCCGGCTCCTACAAAATGCAATCCCTCCCGTCCGTCGGTCTTCTTCGTATTCTCTTCTCTGTGCCCTCCGTGCCTCTGTGGTTAATCTTCCGCGATCGTGACGGGCACCCCGGCCTCGCCGTCGGGGAGCGCCAGGATGTCCACGGTGACCTTGACGGTGTGGTTGCCGCCGCCGAGGATGACGCCCTTGATGGGGCTGACGTCGTCGTAGTCGCGTCCCCAGGCCAGGACGATGTGGCGGTCGTAGGGCACCTGGTTGTTGGTGGGGTCGATGTCGATCCAGCCGAAGCCGGGGCAGAAGAACGAGAGCCAGGCGTGGGAGGCTTCCGCGCCCACGACGTCGGGGCGGCCGGTGGCGTCCACGGGCCGCGTCACCAGGTAGCCGCTGACGTACCGGGCGGCCAGTCCGAGCGACCGCAGGCAGCCGATCTGGAGGTGGGCGAAGTCCTGGCAGACGCCGTGCCGGCGCTCGAGGACCTCCTTGATCGGGGTGGCGATCGTCGTGGCGGTCGGGTCGTAGCGGAACTCCTTGAAGATCCGCCGGGTCAGGTCGAGCACGGCCTCGTAGATCGGCCGGCCCGCCGGGAACGATCGCTGGGCGTACTCGGCGAAGCCCGGCCCGGTGGGGACGTACGGGGAGTCGAAGGCGAACTGGCTGGCGGCCAGCGCATCCGGCGAGGCCGGGGTCCGCAGCATGTCGCGGACCGACTCCCACGGGGGCGTGCGATCGGGCTCGGGGAGGACCTCCGGCGTGATCTCGGTCACGTTGATCGCCGTCACGCTGAGCTCGCGGTGCGGCTCGCCGATCGTCGCGAACGTGGCCGTGTTGCCGAAATAGTCGATCCGTTCGGTCATCACCGACGGCGCGGGGCTGATCCGCAGCTCGCTGGAGAGCTTCGCCTGCCAGGGCCCGCTCCGCGCGGTCAGGTGGACCACGTTGTGGCAGAGCGAGACCGGCTCCACGTAATCGTAGACCGTCGTATGGATGGCTCGGTAGATCATGGTCCGGGCGCCGGTCCCTTCGCGATCGACTCGTCGGCCTCGGGCTGGTCCTCCGGCCCGACGGCCGGCGGCGGCATCGGTGGCGGGGTCGGGGTCGGGGGCCCGGCCGCGTGGTTGCCGAGGTGCCGCGAGGTCTGGAGGTGGCTGAAGTAGCTGGCCGCGATGACCTCGGAGAGGATCGGGAGATCGGCCTCCGTCCTGCGGAGGAGATCCTCGAGGCGAGGGCGATGGCCCCCCTCGCCGGCCTTCGCCAGGGCGTCCACGTCGGCCAGGCGGATGGCCGAGAGGTTCGCCAGGACGAGCCGCTGCTCGACGCTCCGTCCCGCGAGCGAGGGGTCGCGGGGGAGGCGGTCGATGCTCTCCGCCAGGGCCGCGAGCTGGAACGCCAGCGAACGCGGGTTGGTCTCGTCGGCGAGCAGGAGGTCCAGCACGGGCGCCGCCTGGAGCGTGCTCAGGTAGCGCCGGCGATAGGTCATCGTGCTGTCCGCGATCTCCAGCAGCGCCTCCAGGACGCAGCTCTCGGCCCGGCCCTGGACCGACAGCATGCCTCGGAGCAGGCCGGAGGTCTGGAGCGACCGCTCCAGGCGACGGCCCATGTCGAGGAACGTCCAGGACTGGCCCCGCGTGAGGTTCTCCGCGACCAGCCCGCTGAAGGCCGCCAGCCGGTTGACGCCGGCGTCGAGGATCTCGAGGACCTCGCTGAGGACGGCGCGGGAGTCCGTCGGCGCCAGGTCGGGCCGGGGGCCGTCGCCTTCCTCCTCGCCGTCGGCCAGGGCCGAGGCGGCCATGGCGTTGAGGTTGGCCATCAGGTCCACCATCAGTTGGCTCAGCGTCCGCCACATGTCCACGGAGATCCGGTCGCGGACCTTGGCGGCGACCCGCTGGAGCATGGCCAGCGTGGACGAGAGGCTGCCGGGCCGCTCGCGGTCGAAGATCACCGAGAGGAGCTCCTCCTCCGGCCGATCCACCGACGCCTCGCCCTCCTCGAGGAACCCGGGGAAGGTCTGGGTCAGGGTCGTGAGCGCCTTCAGGAGCAGGGGGAGCTCCGGCACCTCGACCATGCCCGATTTCTCGGTGAGGCGGGCGATGATGCCGCGGAGCAGCCGGACGACCTGCTCCGCCCGCTCGACGTAGCGGCCCAGCCAGTAGAAATTGTCGGCGTGGCGGCTCGACAGGTCGCCCCCCGCCCGGCTGAGCCGGATCGACCGGTGCGGCGAAGGCAGCAGGCTGAACGAGGTCACAGGGCCGTCGGCGAGGATCCAGGTGTCCTTGCTCCCCCCCCCGCGCTGCATCGTGACGACCTTGGTGTCGGCCGACGAGGCGACCCGCGTCAGCCCCCCGGGCATGATCGCGTAGCCCTCTTCCCGCGCCGCGAGGAAGACGCGGATGGTCTGATAGCGGGGCTCCAGCCGGTCGCCGACCATCACCGGGACCGAGGACAGCTCCACCTGCTCCTGGCCGACGAAGTCCCCGGGGCGGGCCCGGATCCGGTCCGACAGCTCGCGGAGCTGCGACGGGCCGAGGCGGTCGCCGAAGATCGGCTCGAAGCGGCGGTGGGCGAACGCCGGCTTGATCACCAGCCGGGGGAGCTTGGAGAGGACGTGGCCCATCCCCACCGGCTCGCCGCACCACCACGACTCGGCCCACGGCACCTTCAGCTCCTCGCCGAGCACCTCGCGGCAGATCGCCGGCAGATAGGCGAGGATCCCGGGCGTCTCCACCACCCCACTCCCCAGGGCGTTGGCCATCGTGACATTGCCGGCGCGGAGGACCTGGAGCAACCCGGGGACGCCCAGGAACGACTGCCCGCGGAGCTCCAGCGGGTCGCAGTAGTCGTCGTCCAGGCGGCGGAGGATCACGTCCACCGGCTGGAGGCCCCCCAGCAGCTTCAGGTAGACCCGGTTCCCCCGGACCAGCAGGTCGCCCCCCTCCACCAGCGTGTAGCCGAGATAGCCGGCGAGGTAGGCGTGCTCGAAGTAGGTCTCGTTGTAGGGGCCTGGGGTCAGGAGCACGATCCGCGGGTTGTCCCGGTTGTGCGGGGCGATCGACTGGAGCAGGTCGCGGACCGACTGGAAGAACGGCGCCAGCCGCTCCACCCGGCAGTCGCGGAAGACGTCCGGGAGCATCCGCGAGAGGACGATCCGGTTTTCCAGCGCGTAGCCGGATCCCGAGGGGGCCTGGGTGCGGTCGCCCAGGACCATGATCGTGCCGTCGGCCGCCCGGCCGAGCTCCACGGCGTAGAGGTGGAGCCGGCGATTCATCGGCACCTGGAGCCCGTGGCAGGGGTGGAGGAAGCCGGGATTGCCGAAGACCAGCTCCGGGGGGAGGAAGCCGCGCGAGAGGAGCCGCATCGGCCCGTAGATGTCCGCCAGGATCAGGTCGAGGAGCCGGGCCCGCTGGACCAGCCCCTCCGCCAGCCGGCTCCACTCCTCGGGCGTGATCAGGACGGGGATCGGGTCGAGCTGCCAGGGCCGGTCCATGCCCCGAGGGTCGCCGTAGACGTTGTACGTGACCCCGTTCTGGCGGATCAGGTCCTGGGATTCCTCCCAGCGGCGGCGGACCTCCCCGATCCCGAGATTCTCCACGGCCTCGATGTAAGGCTTCCAGTGGCCGCGGACCTCGCCGTCGGGGCCCTTCGCCTCGTCATAGGAGCCCCCGATCCCGCCGTAGGCCCCCCAGGCCGAGGCCCCGGGGCCATGGCCGGCCCACTCCTCGTGCACCTCGGCTCCGGACGTGAGAGCTGGCATCAACGGTACTCGCGAGGACGGAAGACGCGATGGGTTGGGATGGCAGAGGTAGGGCTAAGCTCGACGAGTCCCTTGATCATCCACTTATTACCACAAATCCGGCCCCCCGGGGAGACAGATTCCACGAGCAAAAGAACCGGCTCCCCCAACCCCAGACAGCTCATCCCACCCCTCTCCGATCCCATCCCAGGGACTTGCCAAATTGGCTTCGATCGTCGCATCAATCATAACACATGCATTACGCAAGCCTTTTCCCGACAATATTTAATGTCGAACTTCAGAGTGGCTTTGTAAGCACCATCCCCAATCGCGAAGGCCGATCTTCACACTCCTTGCACGCAAGCAAAGTCTCCGGGCGGCCGTGGTGGAATACCACGGGACCGCCTTGGCCTGTCAACAAAGCTCGTCCGGCGCAACGGCCTGCTCGCTCATCCCACCCCGCTCCGATCCCATTCCCGGGACTTGCCAAATTGGCTTCGATCGTCGCATCAATCATCACACATGTCAGACGCAAGTCTTTTCCTGCTCAGCTTTAATGTCGAATTTCGGATTGGCTTTGAAGGCGAGATTACTCCGATCTTGCTCCTCCAAGGGCTCCCCCATCGGGCGTCGCCCGCCCCCCTCCGAGTCCACCCTGAAAGCAGGCGGTTTCGGGTGCCTCCTCATCCTGAAAACCCCGCCCTCACGGCATGGCGAACAAGCTGGACCGCGCGCACCCCGGCCGCGGCGCGACACTCCCTGTAAAGAGAGTGCGCCATGTTTCGCGATTTCTGATCGGTCCCGACCGGATTTCTCGAAAGTTGTTTTCGACGAAATCCGCGAAACCCCAACAATCGGAGCAACCGGCCGATCGACGCGAATCGGCGTAACCGTCTTCCCCGCAAGTCCCTGTCGACCGCTGAACCGATCCCTCGCCAGGCCTGTCGGGGGCTTGGACCGAACCATGGGAACCATCGGTGATGACTGTTATTTGCTATTGCTTTCGCTTTCGGCGGACGGTTTCATGACCCTGGTCCGATACCGCCGCAATTCACGCCGCCTCCGGAACGCCCTCTCCCGACGGCCCGAAGACGACGCCGCAGTGCCGAAGCGTCTTCCCGAACCGCTCCCAAGCCATCGCACCTGGTTTGTCCCTGGGAGGTCCCATGGCCCGGTCTCGCCTCGCGCGCAAGGATCGTCTGCGCCCCCCCCCCTGCGTTGAAGGGCTTGTTGCTTGACCGACTCGAGGAGCGATCGCTGGTCGCCGAGCCGATCAACGTCTTCGCGCTCAGCATGGGAGTCCCCATGGGCCTGATCGGCGCGGTCCGCTCGGGGCAGATGCTGACGGCGAGGGCGACGGCCCGGGCCGTCGCCGCGGTGCCGGGACCGGACGTGTCGACGACGGTGACCCGTTCCAGCCCGCTGACCCTGAGCCACGGCTCGCCCGGTCGCCGGACCGAGGCGGCTCCCACGGGGCAACTGGTTCGGCGAGCGGTTGCGGAGGCGCCATTTGCCGGGCTGAACCTCGCCCTGCCGGCGGAAGCCCGTTACGGCACCGACGGCCTCGGCCTCGGCAAGGCCCACGCCGGCGCGGGGCAGGCCGCGGGGGCGGGAGCATCCGGGCCGGCGCAGGTGCTGGGCAACGGTGGCTCGTCCGCGGCCGTCCGCCCGGGCGAGCCGGCTCGGTCCGCGAGCCGCGCCAGCA
>NZ_JAALJH010000128.1 GCF_011064615.1 Aquisphaera insulae
ACGCTCTAAGTCGTCCCACAAGGTCATTCGGCTTCTCCCAGTGGATCTGGGGGACCTGGGCGGAATCACCTCTCTCGATCTCCTCCCGACTCCCACGGTCACATCCCCGGATTTCGCCGATTTCGGCGGGAACAATCTCCGGGAAATCTCCCCGGCGATGAACGAGAATCGCGAAACATGGCGCACTCTCTTGATAGAGAGGCTCCGCGTTGGGACGAGGGTGCGCGCCGGCGTCCTTGGTCGATCTGCGGAGTGATGGTGGGAGCCCCGACCCTGACGCCTGGCCTGATGGCCCGGGACATCGAGTTCATGCTCCAGATCCTGAAGGCCCAGAATTCCGGGGCGATCGAGGCGCAGGCAGGGGGGAGCGAAGCCAATCAAAAACCGCTTTCAGGATGTCTCGTGACAAGGACTTATGGCGAGCCATTCGAAGCAAGCCGCACGACGAGCGAAGCCAGGCCGGGGGATGCGACCACGGATGACGCGGAGGACACGGATTGAAGACGAGGGAAGTCCCAGGCCATCGCCCCGCGGGGGGGCGAAGCCAATCGAAAACCGTATTCAGAATGTTTTGAGATAAAGATTTACGTCGATCCATTCGAGGCAGGCCGCACGACGAGCGAAGCCAAATCGAGGGAGGCGGACCGAGCGGACGGGGTGGAAAGGACGGAGCGGCCGAGCGGCCGGGGTGGCACATCATGGGACCGCCTCGGCCCATGAGCAAGGCCCGTCCGGCGCGACGGTCCGCCCGCCTGGGGCCTGCCACCACGGCCACGCCGCCACGTCTCGGTTCCCTTGATCAAGCTTCCCATGTCCCGCTTTCAGAGCCCCTGGGAGGCGGTGTCCGGTTTCCCGATACGGAGACGGATCCTGGTGATTGCCTCCATGGCCTCAAAATGGACGGAATCCCCGGAGGCCCGGTCACGGCCGCCCGGCACCGGCCTAGAATACTTAAGCTTCGGTGCGCGCGGCGCGACGAGGAGACGCGCGGGCGGCCGGGTTGCGGTGCGGGATCGGGGGTGGGACGTGCTGGCGAAGCTCGTGCGGACGATCGACGCGAGGGCGCCCTGGCTGACGCCGCTGCTGGGGGGGCGGCTCGACCTCGAGATCCCGGCGTACATGGTGAGCCTCTCGATCCACCTCACCTTCCTGGTGGTGCTGGCGCTGGTCGGGCATTCGGTGCACCAGGCCTCCAGCAAGGACCTGGCGGGCTCGATGGTCGACAGCAAGCTCGACTCGGAGTCGACGTTCCAGGACCTGGACCAGAAGGCGGACGTGCCGCCGGTGGCGGCGGCGGCCGGGACGTTCGCGCCGACCCTGGCCTCGACGATCACCTCGGCGCCGAGCTCCGCCGGGGCCGCGGCGGTCTCCTCGGCGGACGCGATGGCCGGCGGGCCGGAGCTGCCGCAACTGGACATCCGCCGGGCCTCCGAGCTGATCGTGCCGACGGCCACGATCCTGGGCCAGAACGTCTCCATCAAGGGGAGCGGCTCCGAGCACGTCGGCAGCGTGGAGGGGGCCGTGGACCGGATCGCCGTGGAGATCCTCCGCCGGCTCGAGCAGGGCAAGACCCTGGTCGTCTGGACGTTCGACGCCTCCGGCAGCCTCCAGGCCGAGCGCGAACGCCTGAAGAAGCACATCGAGGCCATCTACGCCCACATCGAGCAGCTCGACGAGAGCCACCTGGCCGCCGACCGGGGGCTGCTCACGCTCGTGGTGGCGTTCGGCCAGGACCGCAAGGCGATGACCCCCAAGCCGACGGCCGAGCTGTCCGAGGTCCTCGAGGCCATCGGCTCGGTGCCGACCGACGAGTCCGGCGTGGAGACGACCTTCGGCACCGTCGGCGAGATCGTCCGCCGCTGGGGCCGCTACAAGGACAGCACCGGGCAGGCGTATCACCCCATGATCATCGTCGTCACCGACGAAGTGGGGGACGACGAGGACCGGCTGGAGGAGTCGATCGAGCTGGCCGTGAAGGCGAAGGTGCCGGTCTACGTGCTGGGCTCGCAGGCGATCTTCGGCCGGGTGAACGGCTACATGGCGTACACCGACCCCAAGACGAAGCGGTATTTCCCCCGGGTGGCCGTCCGCCAGGGGCCCGAGAGCGCGTTCCTGGAGCAGATCCACCTGCCGTTCTGGTATTCCGGGCCGCAGTACGACGTGCTCGAGGCGGGTTTCGGCCCGTACGCGCTCAGCCGGCTGGCGAGCGCCACCGGGGGGATCTACTTCGTCACGCGATTCACCGGCCAGCACATGGGCTTCGACCCGATGCGGATGAAGGAATACAAGCCCGACTGGGTCCGCCGCGACCAGTACGAGGCCGCGGTGGCGAAGTCGCCGCTCCGCCAGGCGGTGGTGAACGCCTCGGTGCTGATGCAGGAGCAGCAGAAGCTGCCGGGGATGCCCTCGCTGAACTTCCCGGCCGTGGAGGATCCCGCGTTCAAGGACGTCATGGCCGCCAACCAGGCGGTCGCCGAGCGGACGGCGTACACCGTGGACGAGGCCCTCGGGCCGATCAACGCCGCCGCCAAGCTCCGCGACCGCGAGACCTCCCGGCGGTGGCAGGCCCATTACGACCTCATCCGCGGCCGGCTCCTCGCCATGAAGGTCCGCTGCTACGAGTACAACTGGGCCTGCGCCCGCCTCAAGAAGGACATGCCCAAGTTCAAGGAGCCCCGGGCCAACACCTGGCGGCTCGTCCCCGATACCTCGGTCCAGTACAGCGAGAAGGCCGCCGCCGCCGCCCGCGACGCCCAGCGACTGCTCAAGCGGGTGATCGACGAACACCCGGAGACCCCCTGGGCCCTGCTCGCCCAGCGCGAGCTGAAGGACCCCCTGGGCTTCAAGTGGGTCGAGACCTACGTGCCGCCGCCGCCACCCCGCAACGAGACGGCCGAGGCGAAGAAGAAGATGTCGAAGAAGGCCGAGGAGAAGCCCATCGAACCGCCCAAGCTGTGATCCGATCCGGGGCGCGAGACGGCCGTCGGCTTCGGCGTGTCCCCGTTCGGCGCGCGGGATGCGATCGGGGAGTCGTGCTTCGGACCCCTTCGTGACGCCCACGATCGGGCCGAGGGGACATCGGCCGACCTGAACCTGCATTGGTCCGCTTCCTGGTGCCTGGTCACGCCCGCGGCTTCGGGCTGGCTGAGGGGCACGCGGGGATGCCCGCCCTTCCGCGAATTTCCCCTCTCGGGGCGAGGGACACGCGGGCGGACATTCCTGCCTGCCCTTCGACATGAATGCTGAAGGTTGACAGGGCACCGGGACTCGGAGTATCGTGCCACATATGCACGCGTCGTTGGGTAGCATGGGAGATGCAGTCTCGCATCTCTGAATACGAGGACGAGGGGAATCGCGACCCTCGAGCAAGGGCGACGGGGAAGGGCGGAGTTTGCCGCGTGGTTGCGCGCGGTGGGATGACGTGAGTATTCCGACTCGCGGTCTCCTCTGCGTAAGCCTGCCCGGATTCCTCGATTCGCGTCGATGACCATCAAAGACCCGGGATGAACCGATAAGGGAAGCGAAGCGAGTCCTTCGCCCTTACGCCTCAGATGCATGTGGCTATGTTGCTGCCAGGCCGAGATGCCGCGTGGCGTCTCACTCCCGCATCACCGGAACACAGCCGCCGACCTCCCGCGACTCACGCCCGCGCCCGGTCGGTGGTGGAAGACGCGCAATCATGGGTGAAATCAACTCTAAAACCGATGATGTGATCATCGACCACAAGGTCCCTTATATTTTTCAGAAGTATTCGCACTCGTGCTGGTATGCGTGTGCCGAGATGCTCTACGGCTATCATCATCCCGCGGAGGCGGCCAAGGGAGGCTTCCGGGCCCGGATGAGAGACGGCAAGGCTTACACGGAAAGCGGCCAGAAGATCCAGGACATCGTCACCAATGACCGGGGCGCCTCGGAGAAGGACTGGCCGCTGCTCATCGAGACGTTCGGGATGGAGGAGATCACGCTGAGGGACGCGGGCCAGGTCAGGTCGATGGTCTCCATCGCCGACGACGTCGGGGTGCAGAAGACGATATTCAGGAAGTTGCACGTCTTGCTGGATCTCTACGGGCCGATCTGGGCGGCGGGCCGGTTTTATCGGATGGATCAGAAGAGCATGGAAGGCCACGTCATCCTCCTGAAGGGGTTGCTCGAGCGGGGGGCGGGCCAGGTCCCGGGCCACATCATCTTCCACGACCCGGGGAAGACCACCAATGGCGGCCCCGACTGCGTCGAGACGATCGACTGGTTCTCCCAGCGCCTGTATCACACCGGCTCGGGCAGCCTCGGCACCGAAGGCCATTCTCCATTGATGTATATCCCCTAATTTAGGTCGCGGCGGCTCGTCGCGTCGTCCCCCCCGCGGAGTGGAGTCATGCCGAATTACCCGCATCCCGAACCCAACCCGGAGCTCCCGTTCGAGGTGATGGAAGCCGATCCGGACAAGGTCAACGAGATCCCGGACCTGCTGGTCCTGGAGGCGAACGTGAGCACCTGGCTGGGAGAGGTGGCCCCGGGGGTCAGGGCGCAGTCGCGGATCAATTTCGGCGACGCCCATTGCGTGCTGGTGCTGGGCAACGGCAAGCTCAAGTCGGCGGACAATCCCCGGGAGAAGGCCACGGTCTTCAACGGAAGGATCCCACACCCCCCGCTCAACGCCCTGTACAGGACGAGGCCGTTCCCGGACGACGAGATCACGTGCGACAATGACTACGAGTTGGTCGAGGTGTCGCAGTGCCTAGCGGGCGGCGGGCAGGCCTCGGCGAAGTGGATGATCGAAGACAGGCGGATTTACGTGAACGCGCACGTCGAGACGGGCGCCATGGTCGTGCATGAGTATTTCCACACGTTCGACGTCGACGGGAACGGGCCGGAACTCTTCGGCTGGGACATGGACGAGGGCTTTACCGACTACTTCGCTCGCGACGTGGCGAAGCGCTTCGACTATCCCTACAAGGGCAACTCGCCGTACAATCAGGGATATAGCGCGGTGAAAACGATCGTGGATGCGATCGGCCTGGACAAGGTCTGCAAGCTCTACTTCGAGCGTCCAGACGGCCTCATCGGCGCGTTGGGGGACGCGTCGAAGCGCATTTCCAACACCATCGCGAATTTCCGGCGCGATGCGGACATCGGTGCGCGGGTCGCGAGACCGATCCAGACGTTTCTGGACGCCGCACAGAAGCAGAGGAACTGGTAGGACGGCGGCCGGCCAAGGCCGGAGATCCCCGGGGTTGCCATGCGTCGGGGCCGGGCCGAGGGTGGCCCGCGCCGCCGTCGGGTGCGACCGGCACGAGACGAGGACGAGCTTCGGGCGTGCGTGCCGGACCGCCGGGATCGAGGTGCTCGCCACCGACCCTCCCGGGGGCTCTGGCGTCAACATACCGCCGGGCGCCGGCGAGTCGACGCGTCCGTGCCGTGCCCGGGCTCGCCGCGGGGCCGCTCCCGTCTCCCTCCGAGTTTGCCGGCGCAAAAGGTGTTGCGGGCGCGGCTGATGTCGTAGAATGATCGGGTAGAGGAAGAGGGTCGACCAGTCTGCCGTCGTGATGGGGATCCGCGCCATGGATCTGCGATTTCCTGCCCCCTCCTCGGATGACCTGGCACCGCCGATCGATGAGATCGCCGGGGTGGCCAACGAGCCGCCGTTCCCCGTCCTGGATGAGGGGCAGGGGCGGGCTTCCGGGAACGGCCACGGCGAGACGATCCCCGCGCGTTCGCCTTCGACCCCTCGCGCGGACCAGGACGGACGGACGATGACCTCGGTGATCCCCGCCTACCGGGTTGGGGACGCCGTCATCCCCTCAAATAGCATGAATCCGGCTCCGACCGCAACGGTGCCGGCGTCGCAGACGCCCGCGACGCCCCCCGAGGCCGCCGCGCCGGCCTCGGCCTCGGCGCCGGCTCCCGCGCCCGCGGCGGATGCCCCGCCGAAGGGGCCGAAGCTGCGTCCCAGGAAGAAGAAGCGAATCCTGCTCCGCCACCTGCTGCCGGCCTGGACCGTCTCGCTGCTGGTGCACGTCGGGGTCCTGGCGGCGCTCGCCGCGGCGACCTTCAGCGCCCAGGACGCGATCAGGAAGCCCACCAACTTCGACTCCGCGCTGGCCGGGTATCGCAATGGCGAGCGCGAGGAGACCCCGATCCTGGCCGACCCGAGCAGCGTCCCCCGCGAGCAGGCCGTCGGCGACGAGCACGGCGGATCGGCCCCGCCGGAGGTCCTGGAGATGGCCGACGGCGGATCCGAGGACGACGGCGGCGGCGGCGCGGTCGTCGCGGCGGCCTTCGGCGGCGGGGTCCCCTCGGCCACGCCCCGGTTCAAGGGCGCCGGCAAGAAGAGCGTCAACGAGGGGAACAGCCTCGGCGGCGTCAGCATCGAGGGGATCCGCCGGTCCCCCCTCAACCTGCTCCCGGTCGCCCCCGCGGCCGACCTCTACGGCGGCGGCGGCATCGGCGGCGACCCCGTCTTCGACGTCAAGGAGATCGGCACGGCGCTCGACCAGCTCGCCCGCGAGATCCTCCGCCACCTCAAGGACCACAAGCTCACGGTCGTCTGGCTCTTCGACGAGTCCATCAGCATGCAGGACGACCAGAAGACCATCCTCGAGAAGTTCGACCGGGTCTCCTCCGAGCTGAAGAAGAACATCGACCCGGGCAAGAAGTCGGCCGGGGCGCTCAACCACGCCGTCGTCGGCTTCGGCGTCGAGACCGAGTTCGTCCTCAAGAAGCCCACCCTGGACATCGACGAGATCGGCCGCGCCATCAAGAAGCTCCGCACCGACATGACCGGCGTGGAGAACACGATGAAGGCCATCCGCGAGACCGTGGATGCCTTCTCCGGGATGATCGGCAAGGACCGCAAGATGCTCCTCATCCTCGTCACCGACGAGTCCGGCGACGACGGCGCCGACGTGGAGGAGGCCCGGCAGATCCTCAAGAAGTACAAGGTCCCGCTCTACGTCATCGGCCGCCAGTCCCTCTTCGGCTACCCGTTCGCCCACCACCGGTACGTGGACAAGGTGACCAAGGACGTGTACCACCCGCTGATCCGCCGCGGGCCCGAGACCGCCGACGTCGAGATCTTCCAGTGGGACGGCCTCTACGACCGCTGGGACGAGCAGCCCTCCGGCTTCGCCCCGTGGGAGCTCGCCCGGCTGACCAAGGACTCCGGCGGCATCTACTTCCTGCTCCCCAGCGAGGAGTTCATGCGGGTCCGCCAGCGCGAGCAGGCGTACTCGATCGTCCAGCTCCGCGAGTTCATGCCGGAATACGACAACCGCATGGACTACGTCCAGCACCGGACCGCCAGCGAGCTCCGCCGCACCCTCTACCAGATCGTCACCGAGACGAAGAGCTTCACCTACGAGCGGAACTTCTCCACCGACCCCGCCGAGCTCGCCCGGGTGGCCGCCCAGGAGGGGGACAAGGCCACCGTCAAGCTGAACGCGCTGATCGAGGTGCAGAAGGTCCTGGATCGGCTCAAGCCGCTCCGCGACCGCGAGACCTCCCGGCGATGGCAGGCCCATTACGACCTCATCCTGGGCCAGACCGTGGCCTTCCAGGTCAAGGCGTACGAGTACCGGGCCCTGATGGCGAGGATGATCCGCAAGCCCCCCACCCCCAGCAAGCCGCCCACGCCCGACCTGGCCATCACCTTCGTCGTCGACCACTCGCACGACCTGGTGGCCTCCAAGGACGAGACCGCCAAGAAGTACGTCGAGGCCAAACACCTGCTCGAAGAGGTCGTCGCCCGCTACCCGAAGACCCCCTGGGCCGACCTGGCGCAGGACACGATCGACCGCGGCTTCAGCGTCAAGCTCAACGAGTGGCACCACAACCCCAAGTTCAACGAACGCGCCCAGTTCGTGCCCAAGTACTGAGGCGGGCCGAGGGGGCGAGGCCAGGGCCAGGGGGCGGGCCTCGTGCATCGGCCTGTCCCTGCTGGCGGGATTGTGGGAGGATGGATCGCGGCGGATTCCACCCGGGGCAAGCGTGTGGCCGGAGACGAGGGCGTCATGAGCAGCGCACTGGGACCGAAGCCCGGGGTGGCCGTCCGGTATCCCGACAGCGACGGCAAGCCGATGGCGGACAACACGCGGCAATTCCGCTGGATCGTGATCCTCAAGGAGGGTCTGGAGTTCGCCTTCCGCGACCGGCCCGATGTGTTCGTGGCCGGGGACCTGCTCTGGTACGCGGAGGAGGGATCTCCGAAGGTCCGGATGGCGCCCGATGCGATGGTGGTCTTCGGTCGACCGAAGGGTGACCGGGGCTCGTACATGCAGTGGGTCGAGGAGGGGATCGCGCCCCAGGTCGTGTTCGAGGTGCACTCGCCGGGGAATCGCCGCGGGAAGTTGCAGGAGAAGTTCCGGTTCTACGAGGAGCACGGGGTCGAGGAATACTACTACTACAATCCCGACAACGGCAGGCTCACGGGGTGGCTGCGATCGGGAGATAAGCTCGAGCCGATCGCGAACCTGGACGGCTTCACGAGCCCATGGCTCGGCGTGCGGTTCGAGCCGGGCCGGGGCCCGGAGCAGTTGAAGGTCATCGACCGGAATGGCCGGCGGTTCCAGTCCCCGCTGGAGGTCGCCGAGCGGCTGGAGGCCGAGCAGAGGCGGGCCGACTCCGAGCAGAAGCGGGCCGACTCCGAGCAGAAGCGGGCCGACTCCGAGCAGAAGCGGGCCGACTCCGAGCAGAGGCGGGCCGACTCCGAACACACCCGCGCCGAGGCCGAGCGTCGCCGCGCCGAGCGGCTGGCGGCGCGGTTGCGAGAGCTGGGAGAGGACGTGGACTGATCGGCCGTCGGTGAGGTTCTCACCGCGTGCATCGGCCTGTCCCTGCTGGCGGGATTGTGGGAGGATGGATCGCGGCGGATTCCACCCGGGGCAAGCGTGTGGCCGGAGACGAGGGCGTCATGAGCAGCGCACTGGGACCGAAGCCCGGGGTGGCCGTCCGGTATCCCGACAGCGACGGCAAGCCGATGGCGGACAACACGCGGCAATTCCGCTGGATCGTGATCCTCAAGGAGGGTCTGGAGTTCGCCTTCCGCGACCGGCCCGATGTGTTCGTGGCCGGGGACCTGCTCTGGTACGCGGAGGAGGGATCTCCGAAGGTCCGGATGGCGCCCGATGCGATGGTGGTCTTCGGTCGACCGAAGGGTGACCGGGGCTCGTACATGCAGTGGGTCGAGGAGGGGATCGCGCCCCAGGTCGTGTTCGAGGTGCACTCGCCGGGGAATCGCCGCGGGAAGTTGCAGGAGAAGTTCCGGTTCTACGAGGAGCACGGGGTCGAGGAATACTACTACTACAATCCCGACAACGGCAGGCTCACGGGGTGGCTGCGATCGGGAGATAAGCTCGAGCCGATCGCGAACCTGGACGGCTTCACGAGCCCATGGCTCGGCGTGCGGTTCGAGCCGGGCCGGGGCCCGGAGCAGTTGAAGGTCATCGACCGGAATGGCCGGCGGTTCCAGTCCCCGCTGGAGGTCGCCGAGCGACTGGAGGCCGAGCAGAAGCGGGCCGACTCCGAGCAGAGGCGGGCCGACTCCGAGCAGAGGCGGGCCGACTCCGAACACACCCGCGCCGAGGCCGAACGTCGCCGCGCCGAACGGCTGGCGGCGCGGTTGCGAGAGCTGGGAGAGGACGTGGACTGACGTGATGGATCGGCCGACGAGGCGGGCCGGATCCGCGATCGCGGCCGGCGTCACCTCGGCTCGGGATCGAGCCGCTCCGCCAGGGCCTTCAATTCCTTCAGGTCCTCCGGGGTGAGCTTCATGTACTGGGTGCTGCTCCCGACGAAGTCGACGGTGCGGAACGAGTAGACGACCCGGATCTTGCCCCCCGCGACGTTGGGGCCATTCACCTCGGACAGGAGCTGATTGACGAACTCGCGGACGCTGCCGACGCGCGTCTGGCCGACCATCCAGAAGACGTTGCCTTCTTCCAGGTCACCGATGGCCAGGCGGCCGGGATCTTCGCCGGGGTCGAGGATGATCGCCCCGCGGTCGTTGAACAGGCCGTAGGCGGCCTGGATCTCCGGCGTCACGTCCGCGAGCCGCATCCCGAGCACGGCCTGTGGCTTCAGGTTGGCCGGCAGGACCATGGGACGGAGCTGGATCTCGAGGTCAGGCCGGTCGCCGTTGAGCGCGATCGGCAGGCTGCGAGCCTGGTGGAGCTTGAGCGAACGGGCGGTCACGGCGGAGATCCCCCCAACCAGGCCGCGGAGGGCGAACTTGCCGGCCGCATCGGTGAGCGTCGCCTTGCGGTCGGCCCCCCCCTTGCGGCTGGCCTCGACCAGCGCGCCGGCGACCGGCTTGCCGTCGTTGTCGAGCACCGTGCCGGAGAGCCTGCGGCCGGCCGGCAGGACGACCCGCACCGATTCGCGGGCGGCTGGATCAAGAGCGTAGATGTCGTCGACCGAGTTCTCGATGTAGTCGGGATGGGTGAAGGTGATCCGGCCCTTGCCAAGCTTGCCCGGATAGTCCGCCTTCGGAGGATAATTGAAGATCTCGAACGTCCCATCGGCGCGGGTCGTGGTGACCTCGACGCCGCCGACGCCCTTGCCGATCATCACGCTGGCGTTGATCTCCAGCGCGGGGATCGGCTTGCCCTGTTCGTCCACGACCACGCCCTTCACGTGGAGCCCGGCGGGCTTGAGGAGCAGGGGGGCGGCCTCCGTCGTCTCGCCGGGCCTGACGTCGAGGTGCCTGTCGTCGCCGCCGGCCATCAGGGTCCCGGACAGGCGGCGGAAGCCGGGCTTCTTCGCGTCGATCGAGATCGACGTGCGGCCGGAGAGGCCGGGAATCGTCAGGCGATATTCCCCCTTCGAGTCGGCCCGGGTCTCGACCAGCCGGAACGTCCCGGCGGCCCTGGCGAGCCTCCCGGTCATGTCGGTGTCGGCGAATCGCATGTCGATGGCCGGGACGGCGACGAGGATCCGGGCGTCTGCCAGCGGGGCATGCGCCTCGTCCGTCACGCGGCCCTTCAGGATCGCGGGACGGTCATCGGCCCCGAGGGCCACGGCCATCGGCAGCCCGACGACGACGGCCGCGATGACGGCGCCGGCGCCGGCGACTCTCCGTGAAAATCCCATGCGGATCCTCCTCGGCGATTGGGGACACTCGGGCTGTCCACAATCCTACAGATGTCCTGGGATGTCAACGGCCCACCCCCGGGCATCGGCGACCCGGAGATCTTCACGGCCGGCGGACCAGGTCGACGATCTGGTAGCGGCTGGGCATGTGGGTGGCGTGGGCGTCGTTGTCGAAGGTGATGAGGAGGCGCACCGCATGCGTAGCCTCGGCCCCGCCCGCGGTTGGCGTGGGGAGGATGCAGAGGCCCTCCGCCTTCTGGGCGGCCTCGAAGACCCAGATCCGGTCGGCGACGATCGGGGCCGCGGCGGCATCGCCGGCGGCGGCGATCCGCGCGTCGGGGACGAACCAGAGCGTGTTGCCGTGGAAGGCGTTGGAGGTGTCCTCGGTCGTGGTGACGACCAGGAAGCCCTTCCAGGCGGGGAGGTACTCGAGCGACGTGAGCTGGCAGCGGACGCCCTCGCGGCGGCCGGGGTCGAACGCGAAGAGGCGCCGCGGCGCCAGCTCGGCTTCGGGCGAGGGGTTCGCGGCGATGTCGGCCGCGAAGACCCGCACCAGGTCGTCCGGCTGCCGCAGGCCGATGACCAGCTCGCGGCGATGTTGTCCGTCCGGGCCGGCCTGATCGCGGATCGTCAGCCCCTCGATCTTCCGCTCCGCCAGGGCCGCGGCGGGCAGGCCCTCGCGCTCGAGCGCCCGCAGGAGCGGCCCGGCGATCCGCCAGCAGACGACCGACGCGTCGTCGATCGCCAGCGGCCCGGCGTTGGTCCCTTCCGCGGCGGGCGAGACGGGCCGGAGCCGGAACCGGATGAGCCGCTCGTGCTGCGACCGTTCATCGTCGGTCTTGCCGGAGTGGGAGCCGACGACGTAGAAGTTGCCGTCGGTGTCGGCCGCCATGCCTTCCCACTTGGACGACTTCGGCGTTTCCGCCGGGAAGGCCGGCGAGGTGATCGGCGGGCCGAGCTGCCGCCCCGTGGCGACGTCGACCACCCGCAGCGGCACCTGCTTGTCGTGCGCCACCAGCGCGAGCCGACCGTCGCCGATCGCCTCCACGGCGGACGCCTCGAGCACGTTGTCCAGCGGCCCGTCGCCGGGCCTTGCCGCCGGATCCAGGAACGGCGCCGGGAATGTGACCGGGACCACGGAGACGACCGGGCCGTCGTCCCCATGAGCGGGCGTGGAGAGCGACAGGGCCATCGCCGCGGCCGCACCGAGGATCGTTCGCATTCGCATCCGCATCCGCATCAATCCGGGTCGCATGAGATTCCTGACGGAGTTAAGGCAGGTCGACCTGGTACTCGGTCTTCCCCTCGGCCACCTCGACGACGACCTGCGAGGAGCTGACGTTTTTGTACTTGACGGGCAGGCCGTCCTTCTTGCTCGTGTTCGAGACCGCGACGCGGTGCGAGCCGGCGACGGCGCCGTCCCCCGCCTTGTAGCTGGTCAGGGTGAAGTGGCCGTCGGGCCCGATGGCGCCGTGGGCCTCGACGCCGATGGATTCGGGCTCGAAGGTGATCTCCCCGGACGTCAGCGGCTTGCCGCGGTAGGTGACGACCCCCTGGACGGGGATCGTCGCGGTGTTGACCTCGCCGGGGCGGGATCCGCAGCCGGCCAGGGAAAGGAGGAGGGACGAGGCGGCCGCGAGGGCCGCCGTCGTCCGCCGCATAACGTGTCGTCGCATGGCGGTCGGTCTCCGGCCTCGGTCGGCTCAGTACTGGTCGGCCGAGACGACCTCGCCGCCGGCGATCGTGCCCAGGGCATGCCAGGCGACCGGGCTGACCGAGTCCTTGATGAAGCGGACCGAGCCGTCGCCGAAGAGGACGTTCACGCCGCCGGGGTGCTTGCTCGTGGCGGCCAGCGACATGTAGGTCGGCCCGCCGTCGTTCTCGTCGGTCGAGTCCCAGTCCATCTGCACCGCCTGGCCGAAGTTGCTGGTCCCGGTCGCCTTGTTGAGGGCCTTCACCGACGGGTTCGGGGGCAGGGCCGTGGTGAACCCCGAGTAGTAGACGCCGCCGTTGCACCAGCGGGTGTGGCCGATCGGGCCGCCGGCCTTCACGCTGCTGGCCTTCGTGCCGCAGGACGAGATCACCTCGGTAATCGCCTGGATCGACGCCGCCCCGGGCGCCGGGACGTTCGTCGGGCTCCACGACCCGGTGACCGAGTCCGAGGGGGCCGTCGGGCTCTTGACGCAGCTCCGCATCTGGTTGTGGCCGATGAGGCCCTCGGAGGCCATGATTGAGTTGCTCAGGCCGTCGGTGACCATCGAGATCTTCCGCGCGTAGTTGGGGCCGAACATCGACCGGTTCATCGGCCCGACCGAGTTCGTCGCCCCCCAGTTCACCGACCAGACGTACCAGTCGCCGTCGCAGGTGCCGTAGCTGGTCGTCGCGTAGCCGGTGTTCCCCATCGACGCGTCGTCGATGTGCGGGCCGGGGTCGCTCGGGCAGAAGAGGAACGACAGCGGCGTCATCGCGACCGTCACCTTGTTGGGGGCGTCGCTGTAGGTGAAGTTGAAGTTGATCGCGTTGTAGAAGCTCCCCTGCTCCAGGAACGGGGCCGACCGGGCGAAGGCACTCCAGGATGACTCGAAGGTCCACGTCGGCGCCGAGCCCGTGGCCGCGGGCACCAGGATGGTCGTCGGCGAGAAGCACGAGCTGGCGCTCTCGTAGTTCATGAACGCCAGGCCGATCTGCTTCAGGTTGTTCGTGCACTGGATCCGCCGCGCGGCCTCGCGGGCCGACTGCACCGCCGGCAGCAAGAGCGCGATCAGGACGGCGATGATGGCGATGACGACGAGCAGCTCGATCAGCGTGAAGCCGGCTCGCCGGGTGGAGACTCGGTCGATGTTCATGGGCGCAGTGTTGCTATCAGAAATGATGCATGCCGATTGGGATGGAGTCCTTCCTCGACTTCAGTCGGGAAGGCGGCACGCACGACCGCAACATTGCACGAGAAAGAGGAGAAGATATTGGTCAATGATGGGAGAAGATTTCGTGAAGCTGCGGGGGCTCGGCCGCCCCGTTCGGTCCAGGGCGGCCTTCCCGGGCGCACCGCGATCCCTCCCCGGCGGGGACGCCGAGGCCCGGATGGTTCAGCGGGGGTGGCCGGCGGAGGCCGGGGCGAAGGAGACGTCGAAGACCGAGACGCCTCGATCGCCGTCCAGGTCGGGATCGACGTCCCCCGGATGAGCCTGGGTCACCGGGACGTCCCGATATCTCGAAGAGACGTAGGCTGCCAATTTTGGCGTGAATATCACGACGACGAGGAGGACTGCAATCAGGAGGGCCCACTCCAGGAGGTCCAGGATCTGCCGCATGGTCTTCAACTCCTCTCCATGCCCGGACGAGTCCGGCCCGGTCGATCCGGGCCGTCGAACGTCGCCTTCCGTTGGCCGAGATTGCAAGTAGATATCCGTCTCGTCGCCGGCTGCCCGAAATGAAATGTGGTCGTTCAGCTCACTGGCGCAACCGGTCGGCCCGACGCTCATACTCGGAGCCTAGAACGCCGTGACCGAGATTTCCACAAATCGCGGGGAGTTGAGGCCGCGACCCGCAAATCCGCCGCGCCCGCCGTCGCCGGGCCGGCAGCGGCGGGGCGGGCCTCAGCCGACGGGCGTGAGGGTCAGCGCGGGGGGGGGATGGTGGGGGAGATACTTCCGAACCAGCAGGGCGAGGTGATCCCAGGGGATGGGCTTGCTCAGGCAGTCGTTGCAGCCGACCAGGAGGCAGTCCTGCAGGTGCTCGTCGGTGGAGTGGGCGCTGAGGGCCAGGATGGGCCCGGCGTATCCCCCTTCGCGGAGCTGGCGGGTGGCCTCGTAGCCATCGACCAGGGGCATCTCCAGGTCCATGAGGATCATGTCGAACGGGTTGCCCGCGCGGAGGGCGGCCAGGCCGATGTCGGCGGCGTGACGGCCGTTCCCCACGCCCACGACCTCCAGCCCCATGAGCGAGAGCTGGCGGGCGAAGATCTCCCGCATGTCGCGGTTGTCCTCCGCCAGCAGCACCCGCGGCGGCATCGGCCCGCCCGGGACGTCCTCGGGGGCGGATCGGTCCTCGGCGGGCTTCGCGGGCATCCCCGCCCTGATGTCCTGGGTGGCGGCCCTCTCCATGCCGTGTAACCTGGCGTCGGATCTCACGGGAGCCATCCCTCCTTCGATCGCGCGTCGATTCGGGCGGGGGCGGCCATCGCTTCCATCTCCATCTTCTCCTCCCTCGCAAGACGTCCACGGCGACGTCATGTGACGGGCAGGGGGCGCCTGCCTTCGGGTCGGCCGGCGCCCGCTCGTGCCGCCGCCGCCGGCCGCTATGCCGGGCCGGCCGGGACCCCTCTCGAGAATCGAGACGACAGCGACCCACGGCCGACGTGGCCATGGGGCGATTCATCCCGCCCGGGACGAACGCGGCCCGGACGCATGCCTTGACGATCGGCGAATTGCATCATCCCAAGCCCTCTCCGTGTGCCGACACGCCGCCCGCCTCGCCACGTCACGAGTGCTTGCCAGCCAGCTATGGCGAGATCGGGGCATCATGCCCCGTTGGAGGATATCTAAACACAAGGGCTTGATCATTCGACTCTGGACGCAGTCATTCTACGGGCCGGGCCGGCCGCGATCAAGGAGGATTCCGGCGATCGGCCGGCGCGGCGCCGCGGCCCCGATCCCCCGGTCGCGGGGCCTCCGGACGCTACCGTCCGCCGGGCCTCCGGGCTAAGATGAAGGGCCGGCGAGCCTTCCTTCCGCACGCCCGGCCGCAACCCAAGCCCACGAACCCATGCGAGCTTCCACGATGAATCGACCACGGATGTCCCGGATGCCGCTGATCGCCGGCCTCTGCTCCCTGCTGATCCAGCCCTGCATGCTGTCGGCCGCCGCCGGGCCCACCGACGGGGAGCAGGAGGCGCGGATCCGCGACTCGGTCGTGAAGATCTCGGCCACGCTCCGCTATCCGGACATCCTCAAGCCCTGGACCAAGCAGAGCCCGCGCGACGCCAGCGGCACCGGCGTGGTCATCGACGGCAAGCGGATCCTCACCAACGCCCACGTCGTCCTCTATGCCAGCCAGCTCTTCGTGGAGAGCCAGCAGTCCAGCGACAAGCTGGCGGCCACCGTGGAGGCCGTCAGCCCCGGCATGGACCTCGCCGTCATCAAGCTCGACGACGAGTCCTTCTTCGACAAGCGGCCGCCGCTGACCAGGGTCCAGGCCCTACCCGAGGTCAAGGACGCGGTGGTCGTCTACGGCTACCCCCAGGGGGGCTCCAGCCTCTCCGTCACCAAGGGGATCGTCTCGCGGATCGAGTTCGTCGGCTACAGCGAGGGGGCCTCCGGCGTCCGGATCCAGGTCGACGCCCCGATCAACCCCGGCAACAGCGGCGGCCCCGCGCTCGTGGACGGCAAGATGATCGGCCTGATCTTCAGCAAGCTCACCCAGGCGGACAACATCGGCTACATCATCCCGGCCGAGGAGATCGACCTGTTCCTGAACGACATCAAGGACGGCCGCTACGACGGCAAGCCCGCCATGCACGACTCGCTCCAGACCTTCGAGAACGCCGCCCTCCGCGGCTTCCTCCAGCTCGACAAGAAGGCCCAGGGCATGATCGTCCACCGCCCCGCCGAGGATCGGCCCGACTACCCGCTGAAGCCCTGGGACCTGATCACCAAGATCGGCGACAAGGACGTGGACAACGTGGGCATGGTCAAGATCAAGGACAACCTCCGCCTCCAGTTCCAGTACCTGATCCAGCAGAAGGCGAAGGGCGGCAAGGTGCCGCTGACCGTCGTCCGCAAGGGCAAGACCGAGACCATCGAGCTCCCCGTCCCCAACAGGTGGCCGATGCTCATCGAGCCCCTCCAGGGCAAGTACACCTCCTACTTCATCTACGGCCCGCTCGTCTTCTCGACCGCCAGCCGCGACCTCGCCGCGGCCCTGGATCGCCCCGGCAGCCCCCTGGGCGCGGCGCTCGCCCTCATGGGCAGCCCGCTGGCCACCCGCCGCGGCGACCGCCCCGCCTTCGAGGGCGAGGAGCTCGTCATGGTGACCTCCCCCATGTTCCCCCACGCCATCGCCAAGGGGTACGACAACCCGTTCTCCAAGGTCATCAAGGAGGTCAACGGCGTGAAGGTCAAGAACCTCCGCCACTTCGTCGAGCTGCTCCGCGACAGCAAGGCGAAGTACACCTCCATCTCCTTCGACGACCGCTTCTCCGAGGCCATCGTCTTCGACCACCAGGAGGCCCTCAAGGCCACCGACGAGATCCTCTCCGACAACGGCATCCGCCAGCAAGGCTCCGACGACCTGATGGCGATCTGGAAGAAGAAGGCGAACTGACCACGGAGGCACAGAGGGCACGGAGAAGACCGGGAGAGAGCGAAGGAGAGAGCGAGTCGGGCAGAATCCAAGACGCGGCCCAGATCACCCGAGATCACGTTTCGATCTGATGATCCTTCTCTCCTGCTCCTGGTCTCCTCCGGCCTCGCGCGAGCCCGTGGCGTTTCGTCCCTGTTCCCCTCCTCCTCTTCGGCCTCTATCTCTACCTCCGTCTCTCTCTTCCTCCCCCGGTCTTCTCCGTGTCTCTGTGCCTCCGTGGTTAGTCCCCGTATTAGGATTTCTCCCATGTTGACCGTTGCCTCGCTCGCCCTCGGGTTTGCCCTCCTGATCCCCGGCCAGGATGCCTCCGCCGACTCCAAGGCGCTGTTCAACGGCAAGGACCTCGACGGCTGGAAGCACGTCGGCCCCGGCAAGTTCGTGGTGGAGGACGGCCTGCTCCGCACCGAGGGGGGCATGGGCCTGCTCTACTACGAGAAGGAGAAGCTCGGCGACTGCGTGATCAAGGTCGTCTACAAGACGAAGGACCGGCGGTCGAACTCCGGCCTCTACATCCGGATCGCCGAGGCCCCGGCCGAGCCCTGGTACGCGGTCCATCACGGCTTCGAGGTCCAGATCGCCGACGGCGGCCACGGCTCGCGCGGGACCGGCTCGATCTACACCTTCGCCGAGTCCGCCGCCAAGCCCGCCGAGCCGGGCGAGTGGAACACCCTGGAGGTCACCCTCAAGGGGACCCGCGTCACCACCACCCTCAACGGCCAGCCCGCCGCCGACTTCGACTCGACCACCCTGAAGGCCGACGCCGGCGACAAGACCGGCCCCGGCGACCCCGCCCGCACCCCCCGCGAGCCGTCCGGCTACATCGGCCTCCAGAACCACGACGACGGCTCCGTCGTCACCTTCAAGGAGGTCTCCGTCCGCCCCCTGGCGGCGAAGTAAGGACGCGACACGCCTTCAGGCCGGGAGCCAGCAGGCTCCCGGCCTCATCCCCTTCCCGCACATCAGCGACCCGAATCAGGCCGGGCGGCGCGGCGCA
>NZ_JAALJH010000129.1 GCF_011064615.1 Aquisphaera insulae
GAAATCCTCCAATCTCGAGGCCCAAGGCGATCAGCCCGACTATGCCTGTTGGCAGTTCGCCAATTCCCAATACACCAGCCGCGACGACCAGCAGGGTTCCGAAAATCGGAAGTCCCGAGATATTCCGATCCGACGCCGGACTTTACCAGTACGCGATCGCCGCCGACCCGTCGAACGGGTACGTGGTGGGCAGGTGCTGACGCGTGTTCGTCACGGCCACGAGGCTGGGGCTGACCGTCGCCTACGAGCAGTCGTTCACCGTGTCCTGACGCCGGGAGACGGTCTTGGCCCTACGCGTCTTCCAGCAGGTGATCGAAGTCCTCCAGAGCACGGCGCTGAGCGGCATCGCCTTCGCCGTCCAGGGGCTCACACCATCACCTTCGGGTACGCGGCGTTGAGCTCTCAGTGAACCCCTCGGTCCTGGGCCGTTCAAAAGGCCCAGGCGCGTGGCGGGAAAGACACGTTCGCTGTCGCCGCCCCGGTCCCATCCACGATAGTACTCTTGTCAAGTCCCTGCCGTGTCGGGCCGGGGCTCACGGAGAGTTACTACCTGGGGCATCTCGATGTTTCGCCGCAAGACTCGGACATTTCGACCGCGCGTCGACGGGCTGGAGCCGAAGGTCGTCCTGAGCGTGACGCACGCCACACCGTTTGTCGCCAGCAGGGCAGCGACCGTGGGATGGATCAAAGGGATATACTCCGCCCCCTATGACAACCGGCCCGCGGACGAACCCATTTCCATGGAGTTAACCGGTTCCGGCAGGATGAAGACCCTCGGCAAGGTCTCGATGACCGGGTCGCTCCGCATGGGGGGGTTCTTGATCCAGGGGACACCCGATCCCACCGGGACGATCACGCTCACCAATCGGCGCGGTAGCGTCACCATCGCGCTGTCCGGGGATGGACTCACCGGGAACTCGACCGGCTCGGGACTGCGACTGACCGCGACCGTGCGAGAAGGGACCGGCGCTTACCGAAATCTCCGCTGGTCGGGGGCGGCGAGGCTCGAGCTGGGGCCGAACATGCTCGCAGGGTTCGCTCCGCTTCGAGGGAGCCTCGGACTCACGCTGCAGACCGTGCCCAGGTCGACCTGAGGTTCACCCTCTGGAGCCCGGTCCCCCCGGATCCTGGAACCGCAATCACCCGGCGCCCGGTATCAGCGTCAGCCGACCTCCGGCCGGTACGACGACGACAGCCCCCTGGCCGTGCCGAATCGGCGTCCTGGACTTCCCGACCTCCACCTGCCAGCCGTCGGTCGGGCCGTGGGAGGAACTCAGGGTCACCCCGAGTTGAGGATCGCCGTCGGCTCGCCGAAGGGCCGCAACGGCGAGCTTCCAGACGGCCCCGCCGTAGCCCAGGCCGTCGACCTCGAAGCCGTCGAGCGAGGAAGGGACGCGCGGCGAGAGCCGCAGTCCCTCCGCCGTCGGCTCGAGGCCAAGGAAGGCGACGGGGAGGGCCACGGCGGCGGCACCATTGTCGGGGAAGATCTCGCGGAAACCCTCGATGTCGGCACGGTCCAGGCTGGGGGGGCCGAAGTGCCAGCGGCCACGGCCTCCAGGGTCGAGGACGATCCGGCCGCCCGTCAAGCGATCGGGGCGGGCGTAGCGGTCGAGGACCTGCAGGGTTCGGGTCCAGGCGGCGTCGGCTCCCTGAATTCGGGCGCGGGAGATCAGATCGGGGTACACGGTGCCAAGTCGCGTCCCTCCCGCGGCCAGGACCGAGCCGAAGGGGTAACCGCCAGTTTGCCCTCCCAGTCCCTGCCAATCGGTGTTGTTCACGGTGAGGAACGGCGGGGCGATCTGCCAGAAATCGTAGATCCCGGGTCCCCAGGTCCGGCCGCCATCGCGCGAGATTGCGCCGTGATCGAGCCAGTCCAGGATCCGCCGCGCCGATCCCTCGTCCGCGATGCCCCGCTCGATCGCCTCGAGGTTGTAGTGGGCGTGACCGTAATCGTGATCGTCGTCGTCCCAGTCCACGCACGCGACATACCGGAACCGGCGCGAGCCGTTCTCGTCGATCTCCCGGCCGAAGGTTCGGCGGAAGGACTCGTTGGCGAGGCGGTGCAGCTCGTCGTAGCGGACGGCCTCGGCGTTCAGGCCCTGGAAGCGGGCCAGCTCGGCCATCGCATGGCAGGCGGTCGGATACCAGAGGCTCGACCACAGGTCCTTGCCGCCGCCGTATTGCTCCCAGTAGGAGACGCAAGCGATCGGATCCCCGGTCCGACCGGACCTGTTCAGGCCGCAGCCGGAACGGGGCAGGAAGGCCGCGACGCCCTCGTGCTCGGGACCGAACCAGCGATACCCATAATCGAAGAGGAGGCGGAGCATCTGCCAGCGATCGCCCTGGAATGGTCCGTTCCAGGCGGCATCGGCCGGGTCGGTCGCGGGGGCGTCGGGATCGGTCCACCAGCAAAGGCCGCCGTCCCACTTCCGGCCGCTCTCGACGTCGGCCAGCTCGGCGTGATAACGGCCCGGAGAGGCGGGCTCGCGGAGGGATACCTCGATCTCGGCGCGAGGCGTCCGCGGGGGGATGCCGGCGTGGAGGACGGCGAGCTCCGCGCCCGCCGGGCCGTCCCGCCGGACGCGAACCTCGACCTTCGCCGCCGAGTCGGCCCGGTTGCCCAGCGCCAGGCGGACCTTGCCGAATCTAGACCTCGCCGTGAACGTCTGCCCCAGGCGATGCTGCGTCGGCAGGCCGAAGTCGAGCCGCCAGTCTCCCTTGATCAGGACGGGGTCGGGGACGTTCGCCTTCTCTCCCAGGATCGGCGGCCCGTCGTCGAGGGCCAGCCAGCGGCGACGGACGGCCCGCAGCAAGGACCGGTCGCGCGTCATCAGGGCGGAACGGGCGAACGAGGAGATGAAGACCCAGTTGATGTGGAGGTGGCGAGCATCGATCGAGGGTGCCAGGAAGCCGCCGTCGCCGTAGTTGGGCGAGTCTCCCCAGCCATACATCAGTCCGAAATGCCCGCAGCGGTCGTAGCCGAAATTCGCGGCCTCGACCAGGGCGCGGCGAATGTCGCGGACGGCCGGCGAGCGGGGGTCGTCGAGCTGATGCGTCGTGATCGCGCCATTGAGCCAGTCGCCCCCCGTGATGACGCCGGGGTAGAAGTGAAGCCCCTGCTGGAGGTAGTCGGCGACCAGGGCGTTGAGCGAGGCCGACTTGCCTGTGATCGACTGCGTCAACGTCCGGTCGGGGAGGAACTTCATGGTGAGATACCGGAACGGATCGCCGGGGATCATCGTCCGGCCGCTCGGCTCGACCCGGACGGTCAAGCGACCGGTGATCGGCCCGCGGAACGTGAGCCGATCGTCGGCGACCAGGCACTCGAGCCGCTCCGCACCGGGCCAGTGGACGTCGAGGTCGAAACCGCCCTCTGGGTCGCCGCACAGGAGGAGCCGGTTCGAGGGGCCCAGGACGATCGGGGCGATGACCGTCGACGCCCCGTAGGACGAGGGCCGTGTGGGCTCGACGCGCTTGAATTCCTCGAGGAAGCGGGCGTGACCGGAGCCGCCGACGAACTTGCGGTAGACCTCGCGATGGGGGCGGAACTCGAGCGAATCGGCCGAGCCGTAGAGCCGATGCGAATCGGCATCGTAGAACCCCTCGCGGACGAACGGGACGGTCCAGGTCAGCCGGGTCGATGCGGCGCGGCTGGACGGCGAGAAATCGAGGCGGAGCTCGCGGCCGGCGACCGAGGCCCGAATGTCGTTCGCACCGTCGAGTGCGATCCCCGGGGGTCGCAGCAGGGGAGCGCCGAACCTCGCCCCGCCGCCGGGATCGCAACGCAGCTCGCCGAGGCCTTGATCGGTGGGAATTGCCAGCCAGTGCTCGTTCTTCAGCTCCGATCCCGGGGCGGCGCTGGTCGCGAGCGCGAGGACCCACGTCAGCCAGGCCGACCGGCAGAGTCGCAATCGGAGCATGAGAAGGCCCCCTACCGCGCGCCGGCCCCCGGCGCGGGGGTCTCGGCGGCCGGTGGCGGGGCCGGCGCCGCCGGGGTGGCCGCGGTCTTGAGCAGGAACTGGATGATCTCGGGCCGGTCCCAGTCGCTGGCGCCGACCTCGGCGGCGACGATCCGGCCGGCCGGCGAGATGACGAACGTGGCGGGGATGGCCTCCGTCTCGTAGGAGGGGGGCATGTCGGTGGCGTGGAGGATGGTCATCGGCCACTTCTTGTCGCGGACGAAATCGCGCACCTTGTCAATGTCGCGATCCACCGAAATGCAGAGGAAGGCGATGTTCTGCTCCTTGATCCGGTCGCGGCTGGCGAGCTCGGCGATGGACGGCATCTCGCTCACGCAGGGGGGGCACCACGTCGCCCAGATGTTCAGGAAGACGGTCCTGCCCCGGAATGAGGCCAGGTCCACGGGCTTCCCGTCCAGGTCGCGGAGCGACCACTTGAAGTCGGCAGGCCGGTCGACGACGGCCTCGGCCAGCTCCGGCCCACGGCCCGGGAGGAAGAACGTCAGGTAGAACACCCAGAACGCCACGAAGACCAGGCCGATGATCAGCCAGGTCCGGTCGGGGCGGGGCTTGGTGGTCGGGTCGGACATGCAAGATCTCCCGGAGCCGGGACCGCCGGCTCGCTCGTTCAGTCATCCCCTCGGGTCTCGGCCACGGGGGCGAGGAGGTTCTCGACGGGGGCGTAGTCGTCGGTCAGGACGATCCCGCGCGACCGCCCCTCGACGATGATCTTCGCGGTCTCCGGGTCGTAGACCGTCGGCTCGGTCCGACGACCCTTGCGGAAGAACTGCGGATCGTCGGGCCGCAGGCCGAGTTCCGCCAGGTCCAGGGGCTGGCGAGAGGCGACCACCACGAAGGTCTCGCGGAGTCCCGAACCGGGCTTGCGGTCGGTGCCGAAGATGTAGATGTGGGGGAACGACTGCTGCGCCGTCTTCGTCCAGGCGCCGAGGAACCCGCCGTAGCGGTGGGCCCGGGCCCGCTCCTGGTCTCGGATCCGCTGCTTCGCCGCGGGATCCGTGACCTCCTCCTTGGTGATCCGCTTCTCCGCCTTGAGGTCGGCCATCTGATCCGACTCGTAGACGTCGATGATGTTGATCATGTAGACGCCGGTCGGGCTGAGCATCTTGGCGATCTTGTCGTTGAACTCGCGGGTGGTCAGGTGCCACGGCACGGAGAAGTCGTTGAAGGCGTCGCCGAAGATGATGTCGTACTGCTTCTGGCCCTGGTTCTTCTCGACGAACTGGCGGGCATCGCCCCAGTGGGTCTGGATGTTCGTGTCGCGCGGGAGGCCGGTGGCGTTGAAGTTGGCGTTCGAGACGGCGGTGTCGATCTCGGCCACGTCCACCGCGGTGCCGGGATAGGCGTGCTGCATGTGCCGCTGGAACGTGTAGGCGCCGCCGCCCAGGAAGAGCGTCTTCAGGTCCGACTTCTCGACCTTCGGCAGGATCGGCGGGACGGGATCGCTGGCCGAGGGATCGCCCAGGAGGGGGGGCGACTTCGGCGCGGGGCTCGGCGTCCCGCCGGACTTTCCGGGCGATCCCTCCTGGGAGAAGACCTTGCTCGGGAGGTCGGCGACCTTGCCGCCGCCCGATGGCTTGGCCGCGGGCGCCGCGGGGGGCGCCGCCACGGTGATCTTGCCGCTGGCCTTCGCCGCCCGGTAGGCCACCAGGGCGTAGATGTGCTCGTAATCGTAGTCCAGGCGCTCCGGATGGTTGAGGACGAAGTAGCCGTGGATCAGGTTGTCCAGCACGAGAGTCCGGAGGTTGACCTCCTCGCCGTTGGGGCCGTCCTCCGGCTCGTTGAGCACCTTGATGTAGTAGTACTTGCTCTCGTCGATCCAGGCGAGCCGGTCTTCCGTCGTGGAGGGATTCCCGGAGGGCTCGCGGAGGCCGTAATCCACCCCGATCCGCTGGAAGACGGGGATCGGCAGGAAGGCCAGGGCGCAGCATCCCAGGGGGACCCCCGCCCAGAAGGCATGCTTCAGGGTTCCGAGGACGGTCGCCGCGAGCGCCATGACCGTGGCGATGATCAGGATGACGCCCTTGGTCCCGAGGATGTCGATCAGGTAGAAGCCGGTCAGGAAGGTGCCCAGGATGCTGCCGACCATGCCCCAGGCGTAGACCTCGCCGATCGCCGTGCCGGTCCGCTTGAACCGGCGGAGGCGGTCGATGGCGAGCTTCGCCATCACGGGGCTGACGGTCCCCATGGAGACCGCCGGCAGGAAGAAGACGATCGTCGTCACCAGGAGCAGCCGGTATTGCCAGGACATGGGGATGGCCGGCAGGAACGGGAGACTGAGCTCGCTCCAGGAGATCGCCTTGCCGAGCATGTTCTTGGGCGAGGGGATGCTCAGGAGCCGGGTCAGCCATTCCGGGGGTGATTCCATCAGCAGGATGCCGAGCGTGAGGACCGAGGGCACCAGGAAGAGCCAACTCGCCTGCTTCTCGTCCCGGACGAAGTTCGCGATCCTCCCGCCCAGGTAATTGCCCAGGCTCAGCCCCGCGAGGAGCACGGCGATCACGCTCGTCCAGCCGTAGATGCTCGACCCGAGGTGCCGGGCGACGAGCCGGCCTGCCACCATCTCGAGGGCCATGAAGGCCAGGCTCGCCACGAACGCGAGCGCGGCCAGGTCCCGGAGCGAGGGCCGCGACGAGGAGGGCTCCTTGTCGTCGACCTCCCATTGATCCCCGCCCGAGGTGGCGAGCGTACCGTCCCTGGCCGCGAACAGCCCGGCGACGCCGTGGAGGCCCAGGGCCAGGGCCACGAGGTTCCCGGCCAGGGCCAGGTAGTTCATCTCATAGGAACCCAGGCCGATCCCGCCGAGCCCAAGCCCCCGGACCAGGGGCCCTATCGAGCCCAGTCCCAGCAGGAGCGCCGCGGCCAGGCCCAGGCCGATCCCGAGCGGGCTCCGCGAGAGCGACGCGGCGAGCACGCAGAGCGCCGCGGCCACCAGCAGGACGATCGTCGAGGTGGGGGCCATGTACATCAGGAAGAAGCCCGCCACGAAGGTGCCGACGATCGACCCGATGGCGCCGCAGACGTAGACGTCGCCGATCGCGGAGCCGCTCCGCCTGGCCTGCTCCACCGCGATCTTGGCGACCACGGGGCCCACCATCCCCAGCACGGTCGCCGGCACGAGGAAGTCGAGGACGACCACCAGGATCGTCCGCAGCTCCCAGTTCATCGCGTCGGGGGACGGGATGATCCGGTCCACCACGGCATTCATCCACAAGCAGGAGAGCGTCAGCATCGCCCCGAGCGCGAACAGCGGGCCGACGGCCCGCCGCGGCTCGACCCTGTCGGCGAGCCGGCCCCCCAGGACGTTCCCCAGGCAGATGCCGCCCAGGATGATGCCGATCACGCTGGTCCAGACCGTGAGCGACGACCCGACATGCCGCGCGACGAGGCGGCTGGAGACCAGCTCCAGGATCATGATGCAAAGGCTGCTGAGGAACGCCAGGGCATAGGGCAGCAACCGGGCAGCGACGCCAGCCATTCCAGAAAGACTCCTCACGACCGCCAGTCCGGGCTTGGCGACTCGCCATCCGTGCCGGGGGATTGCACAAGGGGGACGCAGAGGACTCACGATATCCCACCGGCCCCGCCCGCCACAACCGCCTACCCGCGCCCGTCGGCCGCGCGGCCGCCCTCCTCGTCATTGACTTCACCCCCGGGCCAGGTAGAGTGGAAGGATCTCAGGCCCGCTCGCGAAGCGCCGGACTCCAGAGCCGGACCGAGACTCCTCGCACGCACGCCGGATGGTGCGAGAGGGGTTCTTAAAAGACTGAACTAAACATATTACAAAAGCTTAATCCGATGATCCCAGGGGGTGCCGCCGGGCCGAGGCCCCATGCCCGGCCGACGGCGCACGCTCGCCCGTCCGCGCCCCATCGGCGCGGCCCGCAACGGGCTCGACGTCGCCCCCCGCCCGGCGGGCGGGATCCGCATGAGGAGGCCTGTCTTGAAGCGGCAATTCGTGACGGTGGACGGTAATGAGGCGGCGGCCTATGTCGCCCATCAGACCAACGAGGTGATCGCCATCTATCCGATCACCCCGAGCTCGCCGATGGGCGAGTTCGCGGACGCCTGGTCGGCCGTCGGCCAGAAGAATATCTACGGCGTCGTGCCGACCGTGATCGAGATGCAGCACGAGGGCGGGGCGGCCGGCGCCTGCCACGGAGCCCTCCAGGGGGGGGCCCTGACGACGACCTTCACGGCGTCCCAGGGCCTGCTGCTGATGATCCCCAACATGTACAAGATCGCCGGCGAGCTCACCCCGGCGGTCTTCCACGTCGCGGCCCGGGCGCTGGCCACCCATGCCCTCTCGATCTTCGGCGACCAGAGCGACGTCATGGCCGCGCGGGCGACGGGCTGGGCCATGCTCTGCTCGAACACCGTCCAGGAAGTCCACGATTTCGCCCTGATCTCCCAGGCGGCCACCCTGAAAGCCCGGATCCCGTTCCTCCACTTCTTCGACGGCTTCCGGACCTCTCACGAGGTCAACAAGATCGAGCAGCTCACGCCGGACGACCTCCGCGCGATGGTCCCCGACGACCTGGTCAACGCCCACCGCGAGCGGGCCCTCAACCCAGAGCGGCCCATCCTCCGGGGCACGGCCCAGAACCCCGACGTCTTCTTCCAGGCCCGCGAGGCGTGCAACCCGTATTACCTCGCCGTGCCCCGGATCGTCCAGGAGACCATGGACAAGTTCGCCGGCCTGGTCGGCCGCCGGTATCACCTCTTCGACTACCACGGCGCCCCGGACGCCGAGGACGTGATCGTGGCCATGGGCTCCGCCTGCGGCGCGATCGCGGAGACCGTGGACAAGCTCAACGCCGAGGGCCGCAAGCTCGGGCTGGTGAAGGTCCGCCTCTACCGCCCGTTCGACGTCGCCGGGTTCCTGGGTGCGCTCCCCGTCTCGACCCGCCGGATCGTCGCGCTCGACCGCACCAAGGAGCCCGGCGCCATCGGCGAGCCCCTCTATCTGGACGTCCTCGGCGCGCTCGCCGAAGGCTGGGAAGATCGGGCCGGCGGCGGGCCGCTGCCCAAGGTCTTCGGCGGCCGCTACGGCCTCTCCTCCAAGGAATTCACGCCGGCGATGGTCGCCGGGACGTTCGACGAGGTGGCCTCCCCCTCGCCGCGCAAGCACTTCACCGTCGGGATCGTGGACGACGTCACCCACCTGAGCGTGAAGTGGGACCCCGCGTTCAGCACCGAGCCGGCGGACACCCACCGGGCCGTCTTCTACGGGCTCGGCAGCGACGGCACAGTCGGCGCCAACAAGAACACCGTCAAGATCATCGGCGAGAACACGCCCTATTACGCCCAGGGCTACTTCGTCTACGACTCCAAGAAGTCCGGCTCGGTCACGGTCTCTCACCTCCGGTTCAGCCCCCGGCCGATCGATTCCGCGTACCTCTGCCGCAACGCCAACTTCGTCGCCTGCCACCAGTTCAATTTCCTGGAGAAGATGGACGTCCTGGAGTTCGCGGACCCCGGCGCGACGTTCCTGCTCAACAGCCCGTACGGCCCGGATGAGGTCTGGGCGAAGATCCCGATCGAGACCCAGCGCCAGATCATCGACAAGAAGCTGAAGTTCTACGTGGTGGACGCCGAGGCGGTGGCCGAGAAGGCGGGCCTGGGCCGGCGGATCAACACGATCATGCAGACCTGCTTCTTCGCGATCTCCGGCGTCCTCCCCCGCGAGGAGGCGATCGCGGAGATCAAGCGGACGATCAAGAAGACCTACGGCAAGCGCGGCGAGACCGTCCTGCAGCAGAACTACGCCGGCGTGGACATGTCCGTCAGCGAGCTCTTCGAGGTGAAGGTCCCCGCGGAGCCCGGCGGCGACATCCGCAGGCTGCCGGCCGTGCCGGCCCACGCCCCGGACTTCGTCCAGCGGGTGACGGCGCTCATGATCGAGGGCAAGGGGGACCTGCTCCCCGTCAGCGCCCTCCCGGTCGACGGCACGTTCCCCACGGCGACCGCCCAGTATGAGAAGCGGAGCATCGCCGTCCAGATCCCGATCTGGGACCCGGACATCTGCATCCAGTGCGGCCTCTGCGCCCTCGTCTGCCCCCACGCCGCCATCAGGACCAAGGTCTTCCCGGCGGAGTCGCTCGCCGGCAAGCCGGACTCCTATCTGTCCCGCCCCTACACGGGCAAGGAGTATCCCGGCCAGCACCTCACCGTCCAGGTCGCCCCGGACGATTGCACCGGCTGCGGCGTCTGCGTGGACGTCTGCCCGGCCCGCAGCAAGGAGATGGTCCGCCACAAGGCCATCAACATGGAGCACAAGCTCGACCACCTGGAGGTGGAGCGGAGCAACTTCGAGTTCTTCGAGTCGCTCCCCGAGGTCGATCGCCAGAAGGTCAAGGCGGACATCATCAAGGGATCCCAGCTCCTGCAGCCGCTCTTCGAATACTCCGGGGCCTGCCCGGGTTGCGGCGAGACGCCCTACCTGAAGCTGATGAGCCAGCTCTTCGGCGACCGCACCCTGATCGCCAACGCCACCGGCTGCTCCTCGATCTACGGCGGCAACCTGCCCACGACCCCGTACACCCAGAACAAGCAGGGGAAGGGGCCGTCCTGGTGCAACTCGCTCTTCGAGGACAACGCCGAGTTCGGCCTGGGCATCCGCCTGGCGGTGGACGCCCAGGAGGGCTACGCACGCGAGCTCGTCCGTCGCCTCTCCGGCGAGCTCGGCGACGACCTGGTCAAGGGCCTGCTGGACGCCCACCAGGCGGACGAGTCCGAGATCGAGGCCCAGCGGGCCCGGGTCGCGGCCCTCACCCGCAAGCTCGCCGCGATCGGCTCGGCCGACGCCCGGCTGCTGGAGGGCGTGGCGGACCGGCTGGTCCGCCGCAGCGTCTGGATCATCGGCGGCGACGGCTGGGCCTACGACATCGGCTTCGGCGGCCTCGATCACGTGCTCGCCTGCGGGCGGGACGTGAACATCCTGGTGCTGGACACGGAGGTCTATTCGAACACCGGCGGCCAGGCCTCCAAGTCCACGCCCCGCGCGGCGGTCGCCAAGTTCGCCTCCGGCGGCAAGGCCGTCGGCAAGAAGGACCTGGGGATGATGGCCGTGGACTACGGCAACGTCTACGTGGCGACCGTGGCCCTGGGTGCCAACCCGCTCCAGACCCTCAAGGCGTTCCGCGAGGCCGAGTCCTATCACGGCACCTCGCTGATCATCGCCTACAGCACCTGCATCGCCCACGGCATCGACATGACGACGTCGATGAACCATCAGAAAGAGGCGATCACCTCGGGCTACTGGCCCCTCTATCGCTACGATCCCCGGGAGGCCCACGACGGCAACAAGCCGTTCCACCTGGACAGCCGCAAGCCCACGACGTCGTTCCGCGAGTTCGCCCTCAAGGAAGGGCGGTACGCCATGCTCGCGCGAGCCAACCCCTCGCAGTCGGAGCGTCTCCTCGACATGGCCCAGAAGGACATCAACGAACGCTGGCACTTCTACGAGCAGATGGCCGGCATCGAGCGGACGGTCAGCCCTTTTGAGGAGCTCCCCCGATGAGCCACAGACTTCGCACCAAGTATCTCGGCCTGGACCTGAAGAATCCCCTGGTCGCCTCCGCCGGCCCGCTGACGGGGAGGGTCGACTCCCTCATGAAGCTGGAGGAGGCGGGGGCCTCGGCCGTCGTCCTCCCCTCGCTCTTCGAGGAGCAGATCACCCGCGAGGAAGTCGAAATCTCGCTCCTCTACGACTTCAATAACGAGGGATTCGCCGAGGCGCAGTCGTACCTGCCGGAGATGCAGAACTATCACACCGGGCCGGACAATTACCTGCTCCTGGTCCGCCAGGCCAAGCAGGCGCTCACCATCCCCGTGATCGGCAGCCTCAACGGCACCTCCAACGGGGGCTGGGTCCAGTACGGCAAGATGATCCAGGACGCCGGGGCGGACGCCCTGGAGCTGAATATCTACTTCCTGTCCACGGAGCCGGAGACGACGTCCCTGGAGGTGGAAGCCCGATACCTCGAACTGGTCGCGGCGGTCCGGGCGGCGATTTCGATCCCGCTGGCCGTCAAGATCGGGCCCTATTTCAGCTCGCTGCCCAACATGGCCAAACGGCTCTATCAGTCCGGAGCCGACGGCCTCGTCCTGTTCAACCGGTTCCTCCAGCCGGACATCGAGCTCGACACGCTCCGCGTGGAGCCGCACCTGGTCCTGAGCCAGAGCGAAGAGCTCCGGCTCCCGCTCCGCTGGATCGCGATCCTCCGCTCCTACTTCGAGAAGTCGCTGGCGGCGACGTCCGGCGTCCACTCCGCCGACGACGTGATCAAGCTCATCCTCGCCGGCGCGGACGTCGCCATGACGACGTCCGGCGTCCTCAAGAAGGGCCCGGGCCTCCTCGCCGATCTCCTCCTGGGCCTGATGACCTGGCTGGACGAGAAGGAGTACGAGTCGGTCGAGCAGATGAAGGGCTCGCTGAGCCAGCGGAACAGCCCCGACCCGGCGGCCTTCGAGCGGGCCAACTACGTGAAGGCCATCCGGTCCTATTCGTCGCAGTTCGCGGTCTGAACGCGATCCTCGGCGGGTCGAAACAGTCGAGGTGGCGCCCTTGCTCGTCCCGATCCACGACCTGGACGATCCCCGCATCGCCGTCTATCGGAGCCTCAAGGCGACGAACGCGACGCGGGGACTCGACCAGTTCGTGGTCGAGGGAGACAAGCTGGTTTACCGCCTGCTCGAGAGCCGCTTCCCCACGGTCTCGATCCTGGCGTCCGATCGCTTCGCCGCATCGCAGGGCGCCGGCCTTCCCGAGGACGTGCCGCTCTACGTCGTCCCCTTCCGTCTCATCCACGAGCTCGTCGGGTTCCCGTTCCATCGGGGTGTCCTCGCCTGCGGCAGGCGCCTCCCCTGGCCGTCGGCGGGAGAGATCCTGCAGGCGGCCGGCCCGCGCGCGACCGTGGCGATCTGCCCCAGGATCAGCAATCCGGAGAACCTCGGCGCGATCGCCCGGATCGGGGACGTCCTTGGCCTGGATGCCGTCCTCGCCGGGCCGGGCTGCCCGGAGCCCCTCTCTCGGAGGGTGCTCCGGGTCTCCATGGGCTCCGTCCTCTCGCTCCCGATCCTGACCGACGACCGCCTCGAGGAGACCGCGGATCGGCTCTCGGCCGAGTGGGGCCTGAGGCTCTGGGGGGCCGTGGCGGACGCGTCGGCGGAGGCCTTCGACGGGTGCCCTCGGCCGCCATGCCTGGGCCTGGTCCTGGGCGACGAGGACTCGGGCGTCGCGGCCGACTGGCTGAGGCGTTGCGAGCGATCCGTCACCATCCCGATGCGCCCGGGGGCCGGGTCGCTGAACGTGGCCGTTGCGGCGGGCATCCTGCTCTACCACCTGACCGCCCGCTGACCGGGCGGCGTGGCATTCGCTCAATCCGGGAGCGTGCCGGTCGCCTCGCCCCGCGAGCTTCCCTGGTGCAGGCCCAGCCGATGAGACTCCTGCTCGAGCCGCTTGCGGATGAGCTGGAGCTTCAATTCCACGGCCCGGACCGTCCGATCGATCATCGAGGCGATCTCGGCGTTGGTGAAGCCCTCGAGCTTCCAGACGACGATTCGCCGCTGCTCCTCGGGGAGCATGTCCAGGAGCCTGGTCACCTCCTCGACCACGGCGACCTGGTCCTCCGGGCTGGGCTGGTTGCGATCCACGTGCTCGAGGAGCCAGTGGGGCAGGCGGCTGTCATCCCGGGCGGTCGGCCTGTCCATGCGTTCCTTCCGGAAGTCGCGGCGCTCGGCCATGTGACGGTTGGCCGTGTTCACGACCTTGCACATCGTGATCCGAACGAGGAGTTTCCAGAGCTCCTTGCGGCTGGCCGGCGCGGTCTTGCCCTCGTACTGGCCCTTGAAGAAGCTGGCGAACATGCTCTGGAGGATGTCGTGCTCGTCCTCCCGGCGGAGGATCCGATTGTCGAGATGGCGGCGGACCAGGACCTTGAGGCGGGGCGAGAACCGTTCCCAGATGATCCGGGCGGCTTCATCCCGGAGCGCGGCGTTCGGGGACCTGAGGTCGTAGACGACGTGGGTGAGCGAACCGTCGGAATTCATGTGCCCCCCGAAGCGTGAGAGGATCGGGTCGCGAGACGCTGGGTCGCCCCCTGGCAGGCGGGCCGAGGACCCATCATCCGTTACGGAGGCGTCCACCAGAGATTACAGGCACAGTGCTCTCGCGATCGGAATGGTAAGGATCGCGACGACCTTCCGTATCAAAACAAGATGAGCCGGGCGATGACACGTCGACGCCCATGATCATGAGGCGTACCGATCGTAACAGCGGCCGATCGGTCATGCCAATAAAAACCAGGGAATTCCCGGACATGCTTAAGGGAATATCCGGACACGCTTAACTGACCAGGTTTATCGGCCTTATCAATGCATCCCTCGCGGAAATCCCGGTCATTTGGGCTCGTCGCCGCGGGGCTCCTCGTGGGATCCTGATTGGAAGGGTTGATGTAAGGGAGTGGTGACTTCCGCGGCCGGTCCTGACCGAGTCGTCCCGCAGCGGGGCCGGGGTGCCCAGCCGGAATCGGGGAATCTCGCGATGACAACCGATCAGAGCATTGTTCCCACCTTGCAGATCCTCACCGGTGTCTGCGCCGGCCGCCTCTACAAGATCGACCGCGACGTGATGGTGATCGGTCGCAACTCGGATTGCGACCTGATCCTGGATCCGAAGTCGGTTTCCCGGCGACACGCGGCCATCGTCCGCCGCGAGGCGGACTATGTCATCAAGGACCTGAACAGCACCCGGGGGACGCTCGTCAACGGCGTCCGCCTGACGCAGCCGGCCGTTCTCAAGAATGGCAACGTGATCCAGATCGGCGAGCTCCAGCTCTATTACAAGACGAACCTCGTCCAGATCCAGGACGACGACGCGGAGCCCTCCACGGTCTTCGCCACCCTGGACATGCCCCGGAGCGACGACCAGTCCGAGGCCGTAATCCACCCGGAGCAGAAGCTCCGGGCCCTGCAACGGATCGGCAATTCGCTGGGTACGACCCTGGAGCTGGGCGCCGTCCTCGAGAAGGTGCTGGCCGCACTCTTCGAGATCTTCCCCGCGGCCGAACGCGGGTTCGTGCTCCTCGAAGACCGGACCCGGGGCATCCTCACCCCGGAGGCCATCCGCACGAGGTCGGGAACGCCGGGGAACCCGACGATCAGCAAGTCGATCCTCCAGCGCGTCCTGCACGACGGCAAGGCCATCCTCAGCAAGGACTTGCCCTCCGAATTCCCGAACAGCGAGAGCGTCAGCCAGGGGCGCATCTCGTCGCTGATGTGCGTGCCGCTGATGGACCACCAGCAGCACCCGATCGGCGTCATCCAGATCGATACTCGCCTTGGTCGAAAGCACTTCGAGCAGGATGACCTGGACCTGCTGGTCTCGGTCGCCGGCCAGGTCAGCGTCGCGGTCCAGAACGCGAGGCTGCACCACGACCTGATCAAGCAGCACGAGCTCGAGCAGGAGCTCCAGTACGCCCGCGAGGTCATGCAGGCCCTCCTCCCGGAGCGGCCCAAGAGCGTCTCCGGGTACGAGTTCTGGGACCATTACGAGCCGGCCCGCCACGTCGGCGGCGACTACTACGGCTTCATCCCGCTCCATGGGCCGCACGACGACCGCAAGCAGCCGCCCCGCCGGTGGGCCATCGCGATCGGCGACGTGGTGGGCAAGGGACTCCCCGCGGCCCTCCTGACCGCGCGGCTTTCCGCCGAGATCCGGCTCTTCCTCCAGGGGGAGGGCGACCCGGCCTGGGTGGTCTCGCGGCTCAATCAGCAGCTCACCGAGAACGGCGTCCTCGACATGTACATCACGTTCCTGCTGATCATGCTGGACGTGGAGACGCACACGCTCCGCCTGGCCAATGCCGGCCACCCGGCCCCGCTCCTCCGCCGCCCCGACGGCCAGGTCCTGGAGCTGGGCAAGGACGCCTCCGGCCTCCCGCTCGCCATCTCGCCCGACGGGCCGTACGAGACCTGGGAGACGACGCTCGCACCGGGCGATTCCGTCGTCCTCGTCACCGACGGCGTCACCGACGCCATGAACCCCGCGAACGAGCGGTTCGGCGACAAGCGGCTCCGGGAGCTGATCCGATCCACCTCGGGAGGGCCCGCCGTCCTCGGCGACTCGATCCTCCAGCAGGTCCAGGATCATTCCTCGGGTCGTGCCCAGTTCGACGACATCACGATCGTCAGCTTCGGCCGCAACCCGGCCTGACCGGGCCGCGAAGCGCCGGGCCGCCCTCATTCGACCTCGGCCGGTGCCTCGAGCCCGAGCTTCTCCCTGAGCATGGCCTTGAGCCGGGGATGGGCGGAATGGTCGCGGACATTGAGGGTCGGGACGCCCGTCAGCCGCTCGATCAGGCTGATCCCCGCGGTCGTGCCCGCGGCCAGCCCCGTGATCAGGTCCGGCCGGATCCCGAAGGCCGTCATCACGCCGAGCGACGCATACGGGTCGCAGGTGGCGAGGACCGTCATCCTCACGCTCGATTCGATGAGCGAGATGGCCGTGTCGCTGTTGTAGGGCTCAAGGGGAGAGGCACCGGTCTCGACGACCGCCACGTCGGGGCGGAGCTCGTCGATCCGCCCCAGCAGCGGCATCATCGCCGCGCGGTAGGCGTCCGCCGGGCAGACCGTGGACGGGAGCCCGGCGTCCACGAAGTCGAAGACGTGATCGGCCCCTTCGTCGGCCATGGCGAGCAGGTCGCCGTACGGCCCGGCGCCGGTCAGCTTGGCCCCCGCCACGCGCAGGCCCGCCTGCTTGAGGAGCCGGATCAGCACCCGCGCGGTCGTCGTCTTGCCGGCCGACATGGTCGAGCCGATGACAAGGACGGTGGGCACCGTCAACAACCGGAGCGGGCCGCGGACCGCGAATTCGGACATCCGGGCCGGCTCGCCGCCGAGGAAGACGTGCCCCCGGTAGAGCAGGGGGAGCCTTGGCTTAAGCAGATCCGAACGCATCTGGCAGAAGCCGAAGATCCCACCCTCGGTCAGGGCGTGCATCCGCCCGTCGTCGCCAGTCGCCTCCCAGTCGCCCGTGGTATCCAGCGTCGCGGCCCGCTTCCCCAGCGTCCCCACCACCAGCTCGCCGCGATCGACCTCCACGATCCGCCCGTTGCAGAGCTCCAGCCGGGTGCTCGCCGCGCCGGGCGTCTCGACCTCGGCCAGGATGTAGTCCCCGGTCCGCCATCGCGACCGTTCGAGCGGCCGGGTCGTGGCCGGCGACCGATCGAGGGGCGAGATCCGGGTGACGGACGTGTGCAGATGCGGCGCGGCCATGGGGGATCCTCTCGTCGAGTCAGGAGGCGCCGAGGCGCCGGCCTCGCACCGGTTCGATCTCGTTGCCGAGCGGCAGGGCCACGCACTGGGCGGCGCACAGGTCGCCGGCCGAGCCCGTGGTGAACGACCTCCGGGGTAGCCTCAGTCCTTCGCCGTCATGGTCCTCGTCACGGGGGCAGAGCGGCAGGAAGGCCTGGAGGATCGTCCGCCCGAGCCCGAGGAAGAAGAGCATGTAAGGATAAGGCGCGTCTCGGTCCGACCTCCGCGCCAGGGACGCCCACGGCTGATCCTCGGAGGCGTGGGTTCGATAGAGGACGCAGCTCACTCCCCCGAACAAACCGCCGTCGAATTCGTGGTCCGGATTGACGATCCACTCGATCGTGTCGTTGAAGCTCGGCAGCTCCGATTCCGGCATCATCGACAGCGCGATGCGGCTCAAGCATTTGTAAGCCGGGATCGGGAACGTGGACGGCGGACGCCGGCCGTTCTCTCCGTGCCCCTCGACCACAAGCTCACCCAGCGATGACCAGAAGAGGGCGAGCTCCCGGTCGAGCGGGACCTGGAATTCCTCGTAGCAGCCATCGCAGATCTCCCGAGTCGTCGGCGAGCTCGACCCGAGGAACTCCGGGAGGATCGGCCGGACGAAGGAGAAGGACACCCGGGGCGCGGACTGTTCGCAGAATCGGCACCGCGGGCGACGTTCGGCGCCCGCGGGCTGCGGTCGGATCTCGGCGTGCTCGATCTCGACGATGGTCCGATAATTCAGCTCGAAGGACAGGTCCATCCGGGCGGCGACCCAGTCATCGAGGTCCCCCCCATGACGCCACCCCCGCCGCTCCCACCGCTCGTAGGCCCGTTTCTCAATCTGTTGGTCGCTCGGTTCCATGGCCCCGGTCCTTCGCTCATCGGCGAGTACAAACGCGACGGCCGGTCGCATTGCTCGCCGCCCGTCTCGATCTTAGTGGACGGCGGCCTCCTGCGAGAACCCCCGAAGGTAAGCGAGGGACTCGGATAAACCACTTCTCGGCGAAGTGA
>NZ_JAALJH010000013.1 GCF_011064615.1 Aquisphaera insulae
TTTCGGTGTTGGTGGTCTGCCAACATTCAGAATTCGGGTTGCAGGACAGACAGGAATGTCTGTCCCACGGGTTCAAAGCCAGGTGTGTCGGAGGTTTCGGAGGACAGGCATTCCTGCCTGTCCCGCTGCCAACCCGAAAGTCACGCTGTGACAGAGCATTAGAGTCGGAATCGCGATGGCGTGAGCGGCCCGGCCGTGGCCTGTTCTAGGCGTTCCCGCAAGGCGTCGAGCGACGGTCGGAAGGTTGGGTCCCGCGAGAGGTCCCGGAGTTGCCCGGGGTCCACGCGGAGATTGTAGAGCTCCTCGCGGAGCGTCGAGCCGTCACGAACCTGAATGTACAGGAGGTCTCCGTCGGCGATGGAGGACCAGGCCCGCCGGTCGTCGAGCATCCGGGCGGGATCGGGGTCGGCGGGGTTGGTGGGTACGACCTCCGAGAGCGCCGGGGACGGGTCGCCGGAGGAGGTGGCCGGGTCGGCCCACAATCCCGCCAGCGATTCGCCGGGGAGGTGGGAGCCGGCCCGGAGGTTGAGCACGTCGAGTATGGTGGCCGGAATGTCGCGGAGGCTGACGTTGCGGTCGATCACGCGACGAGCCGGGGCCGTGCTTCCCAGGGGCGGGACGACGAGCAGCGGGACGTGAACCTGGGCCTGATACAGGCTTGTCCCGTGGAGGTAGATCCCGGCCTGCTCGCCGAAGCTCTCGCCGTGATCCGAGGTGATCACCAGCCAGGTTGACTCGAGCAGGCCGCTCCGCTCCAGGTCGTCGAGGAGCCTGCCGACCTGTTCGTCCAGGTTGGAGATGCAATCGTCGTAGGAGTCCCGGGCGAAGGTCCGTTCCTGTTCGGAGAGGGTCGACTTGTCCACCGCCTTCCACCGCTCGATCAGGTCGAGCTCGCGATCGGTCCGGGGACGGGCCGCGAACCGATGGATGCCGCCATCGGCGAGCTGGTAGGGATAGTGCACGTCGTAGTAGTTGAGGAACGCGAAGAACGGCCGGTCTTTCCGGGGTCGGCTCGCAAGCCAGCCGCGGAACTCGCGATTGACGGCCGACGCGGGCTTGCGAAACCCGGCGTCGAACGCCTGGATCAGGCTCGCGAACGGGGCGAATGGCGTCCGATCCCGCAGGAATTGATGAAGGGCGCGGAGTCCCTCAACCGGCCTGTCCACCAGGGCCGCGAGCTTGAAGCCGCTGAGCTGGGGGAAGATGTAGTCGCGATAGGTCGTGAAGCCCCGGGCGAGCCCCGAATCGGAGCCGCAGTAGAAAGTGTTGGCGACGAATCCGGCCGTGGCATACCCTCGGGAGCCCAGGTGCTCGGCGAGCGTGGGCTGGCCGCCATCCAGGGGCGTGAGCCACCCGACCGAGAGTTCGTGGGGCCACCGGCCCGTGAACATGCTCGCGTGCGACGGCAAGGTCCAGGAGGAAGGCGCCCGGGCCCGGTCGAATCGGACTCCCCGCCTCGCCAGGCCCTCCAGCGTCGGGCTGGTCGGACGCTCGTAGCCGTGCAGGCTCAGGTGCTCCGCCGCGACGGTGTCGAGCACGATGAGCAGGACGTTCGGCGAGCCGGCGGCCGGCAGCGGCCGGGCGGCCTCGCCCCGGAGCCGCAGGTGGTCGCCCAGGCGGACGGTCGCATAGGCCAGGGGCGCGACCGGGACCAGGAACGGGAGGCTGATCGTCACGAGCAGACGGAACGAGTCCCCGCGGCGTTCCAGCGCGGGAACCACCCGGGCGGCGATCCCCATCGCGAGGAGGAGCCCGGCCAGGGCGTGAATCCTCGTGAGCAGGGCCCAGAGGGGGCCGAGCACGGCCAGGACGCAGACCAGCCGGGTCGCCAGCCATCGTCCTCGCCGGCCGGTCCGCGCGAGTCCCCAGGCCGCCACCCCCAGCGCGACGAAGATCAGGAGGTTCGTCGCCGGGATGAGCCAGACGAAATGTCGGCTCATCCAGTAGAATTGGTTGATATCAAATAGGTGCTTGCGCACAAAAATCGCCCCGAGCTCGAGCGGGCCCGAGACCAGGCCGCACCAGAGCGAGAGGACGAGGAGGTGCCAGGCGGGGGGGGCGTCGGGATGGCCTGCGGGCGTGCCCGGGGGGACGTCGAGGGGGACGTCCGTGGTGATCTCGGTCGACATCGATGGCGGCCCGCGGATTCCAGGAGGCGACGAAAAGCCGGACTCAACCGCGGATCCTCGGGAATCGGGGCCGGGGTTGTCAAGTCGCGCGACCGGATCGAGACGGGCCCGGCGAGGGTGGGAGGTGGGGTCGAGAGAGGCCGACGGACCCCGGGAAGATCCGGGGTCCGTCGGCCGGACGATCAGGGGGGGCCGGACGAGGCCGCCCCGGCGGGCAGCCCGTCGGCCGCCGGCTCAGTAGGCATCCGCGCTCAGGACCTCGCCCCCCTTGGAGCTGGCCAGGCTCTGGAAGATCTGCTGGCTGACCGAGTTCTTGACGAACCGGACGCTGCCGTCGCACATGCCGGTGCTGACGCCCCCCGGGTGCCGGCTGCGGGGGATGTTGATCATCCCGAGGCCGGTGTAGACGCCGGACGAGTCGACCGATCCGGTGGCGCCCACGCAGGTGACGCCCTGGGGGTTGGTGTTCGGCGAGTTGCAGTAGCTGGCGCCCTGCATGACGTCCGGCTGGGAAGAGTTGGGGGGGAAGAGCCCCGTGAACTGCGGGGCGTAGCCCCACCACGAGAAGCCGTGGAGGTTCCAGCCGCTGCCGATCAGGATCTCCGAGGTCATGAGGGTGTTGCTCAGGCCGTCGGTGATGGCGGAGAGCTTGACCGTCCCCGCCGCGGTCGACTGCTGGCTGCCCGAGGCGATGTCCGAATCAGGGGCCCCCATCTGGGTGAACGGGGCCCCGAGGAACGGGACCTTGTTGCCGTTGAGCATGTAGATGGAGGGCTGGGTCGTGATCGTGTTGCCGAAATTCACGACGTAGTTGTGGCAGGTGATCCCGGAGCCGTTCGGCAGGTTGTTCATGTTCGGATCGCTGGGACACTGGTATGCACTGATGTGCGAATAGGTGACGGTCGTGTTGGCCGCGCCCGCGTAGCGGAACTGGCCGTTCTGGATGCCCAGGTCCTCGTAGCGGTTGTTGCCGACGAAGTTGTAAGCGTTGAACAGGTTGTTCCCCTCCATGAACGGGAGGACGAAATTGAGCCAGGTCCCCCAGCAGCAGCCCTTGACGCCGGGGGGCAGGCTGCTGTTGGCGCTCTCGTAGTTGTGCATCGCCAGCCCGACCTGCTTCAGGTTGTTGATGCACTGGGCCCTCCGGGCCGCTTCCCTGGCCGACTGGACGGCGGGCAGTAGCAAGGCGATGAGGACGGCGATGATCGCAATGACGACCAGGAGCTCGATCAGCGTGAAGGCTCGTGTCCGGTACTTGGGCGACATAATGTCCCTCGGGTCGATTAGTGATGGTGCTAGGACGAAGGAAGGGCCCCGGGGCGAGCGATGCGCCGGCCTCGAACGACGGCGCCGGGTCGCGCGGCCGAGGGAGAGAGGGGCGGCGGGTGTCTTACGGATCCGGGGTCACTTCGATTCGAGCGCGAACTGGAGGCTGTTGCCGCCCCCCTTCTTGATCTCGGCCGTGAGCTTGGACTCCGAGTTGTACTTCGTGGGGATCAGCTCCTTGGCAACCTTGAATTCCTTCAGGCCGCCGGCCTGCTTGGGCCGCTCCTGCCCGGCCGGCCGGTCGGACGCGTAGATCGCGACCCCGTAGTTGCCCGGCAACAACCCGACCTCGCGCGCGATCGAGAACGAACCCTCCTTGATGTCCCCCCCGCCGGCGGTGCCGCCGCCCTTCGGACTGAAGCTGATCGTGCCGCTGGCCAGCGGCTTCCCGTCGAGGGTGACGGTCCCGCTGACCGCCTCGCGCGGGAGGCCGTCGTCGGATCCCGAACACCCGATCGAGAGCGAGAGCAGGGAGGCCATGAGGAGTCTGGCACACGTCTTGGGACGCAGAGTCACTTGCACACTCCAGGGAACTGTGGAGAACGGCCCGAGGCGCGACGGGCGCGGTCGAACATTCATTCTCCCTAGGTAGGTAGGGTGAGGGTGCCGTCGAGCCGAGATGGGGAGGTCGTCGGCCGGGGAGGGTTCTTGTACGTCTGGGGGAGGGTATCGTCCAGGGACGACGACACTTCTTAATGCATGAACCGGAAACTCTCAAGGAAAAAGCGAAAAAATCAAGAAGGATATCAAGATCATGCGTGCAAGTGCACAGTCAATCCCGACTCGTTATAATGATGTCTCCATTATTATCTGCCATCGGCCGAATCACGAAGGGGGCCCTCGCCGCCGACGGCGACGCCCCGGACCCCTCGCTCGACGCCTCGACAGGAGGCCGGACTTGGGGTATCGTATCGCCCCTGGGAGCGGCCGAATTCGAGTTGATTCCCCTCATCCGACACCCGCCGCCAACGAGTCGCGTCCCGCATCCGCCCGGATGCACGGAGATCGAGGTGCCCATGCCCCGGCCCGCCCGCCGCTGGATCTGGCCGTTGCTGGCCGCCTCGCTGATCGGGGCCCTCTTCGGAGGCTGGCGTCTGGCACGAGCCTGGCGGACCGGCGCCAATCTGGCCGAGGTTCGGCGGCTGATCCAGCAAGGGCGTCACGGCCTGGCCATCCGAGCCCTGGGGCCGGTGCTCGACTCGAATCCGGACCAGGACGAGGCGTGCTATCTGCTGGGCCTCTGCGAGCAGGCTCGCGGCCGGCCCGATCCGGCGGATCGAGCGTGGGCTCGCGTCCCCGCCGGCTCGCCCTTCGCCCCCCCGGCGATCGCGGGGAGGGCGTCCATCCTCATCGATCGCGGGCGGCTCCTCGACGCCGAGACGTTCCTCGACGGTGCGCTCGGCGATCCCAGGATCGACGGCTTCGAATTGCGACGACTGCTCACGCCGCTCCTCTGGCAGGAGGGCCGGATCGAGGAGGCCCGGCGGCTCGTCGAGGCCAACTGGGGATCGCTCGATCGTCTCGGGCGCGGCGGCTCGCAGGAGGGGGTCGAGATGGTCCGACTCCACTTCGCCATGAGGGTCGGTTCGGCCTCCGTGGACGCGGTCCGGAGCTTCCTCGACCGGGCCGAGCGGCTGGCGCCGGAGGACCCTCGGCTCCGCCTGGGGCGAGCCAACCTGGCGATCCGCCAGGGGGCGTTCGCCGAGGCCGGCCGGAGCCTCGACGAGTGCCTCCGGGCCATGCCCGACGACATTCCGGCCTGGCGGAGCCGGCTCGAGCTGGCGGTCGCGACCGGGAACCTCGCCGAGGCCCTCGAGGCCATGCGCCGCCTGCCCGCCTCGATCGCGGGGCCCGCGAAGCGGCATCGGCTGGCCGCATGGATCGCCGCTCGGCGGAGCGACCCAGCGGCCGAAAGGGTCCATCTGGAGGCCCTGGCGGAGCTCGAGCCCGGAGATGCCTCGTTGCCCGAGCGGCTCGCCGCGCTGGCCATCCGCGAAGGGCAACCGGCCCGCGCCGAGGCGCTCCGCCGGCGCAAGGCGGAGGTCGACAAGCTCAACGAGCAGTTCCGCGAGGTCCTCCTCCGGGACCAGCCCCTGCGCGACGCCCCGAAGCTTGCCGACCTGGCGGAGCGGGTGGGCGAGTGGTTCGAGGCCAGGGCCTTCGCCGCGATCGCGCTCGCGAGCGAGCCGGACCGCGACGACATGCGATCGCTCCGGACGAGGCTGGAAGCTCGCGTCGCGGTCCCGGGGACCGCGACGGGGACCCTGGCCGAGGCGATCGGCACCGACCTCGGGGGCGGGGACGCCGCCCCCGGGCCATCGAAGGTCCGGCCGTCCTCATCACCGCCGCCGAGCCTCGAGGCACGCTTCGATGACGCCGCCGCCGGCGCCGGGCTCGCCCACGTGTTTCGCAACGGAGAGACCAAGTTCCACGCCTTGCCGGAGGTCTCCTGCGGGGGCGTGGCCCTGCTCGACTACGACGGAGACGGCTGGCTGGATGTCTTCGCCCTCCAGGGAGGAGCCTTCCCGCCTCGCGGATCGGCCTCCGACGGCAAGGGGACGGACGCGCGCGAGGCCGGCGACCGACTCTTCCGGAATCGACGTGATGGCACGTTCGAGGACGTCACCGAGTCGGCGGGCCTGCCCGGCACGTCGCGAGGGTATGGGCACGCGGTGGCCGTCGGGGACGTGGACAACGACGGCCACCCCGACCTCTTCCTCACCCGCTGGAGGTCTTACGCCCTCTATCGAAATCGGGGTGACGGGACCTTCGAGGACGTGACCGGCGCGGCCGGCCTGGGCGGCGACCGCGACTGGCCCACCTCCGCGGCATTCGCCGACCTGGACAACGACGGCGACCTCGACCTCTACGTCTGCCACTACCTCCGCTGGGATCCCGATCGACCTCGCCTCTGCCAGAACGAGGCGCGGACCGCCTATACGAGCTGCGACCCCCTGGAATTCGATGCCTTGCCGGACCACCTCTTCCGCAACGACGGCGGCCATTTCACGGACGTGACCACGGAGGCCGGCATCGTCGACGAGGGGGGCCGGGGCTTCGGCGTCATCGCGGTCGACGTCGACGACGACAATCGGCTGGACCTCTTCGTGTCCAACGACCGTTCCGCCAATTACCTGTTCCACAATCGCGGCGGGCTCCGGTTCGAGGAGCGGGGGTTGCTCGCCGGGGTGGCCTGCAATGCCCACGGCAGCAACCAGGCCGGGATGGGGGTCGCCGCCGGCGATGTCGACGGCGACGGCAAGGTCGACCTGGCGGTGACCAACTTCCACGACGAGGCCACGACCCTGTTCCTGAATCTGGGCGAAGGCCAGTTCGTCGACCACACGGATGCCGTCGGCCTGACCGCCCCCAGCCGCACCCGGCTCGGGTTCGGGCTCGCCCTGCTGGACGCGAACAACGATGGACGGCTCGACGTCCTCTCGGCCAACGGGCACGTGAACGACTACCGGCCGAAGGTCCCGTACGAGATGCGCCCGCAGCTCCTGCTCGGCGGCGTCGGGGGGTGGATGACGGACGTCACCGAGAAGGCCGGCTCGCCGTTCCAGCGCGCGCACATCGGCCGCGGCCTCGCGGTCGGAGACCTCGACAACGACGGCCGACTCGACGCCCTCCTCGTCGCCGTCAACGAGCCCCTGGTCTATCTCCACAACCGCACCGATGGGGGCCATTCCGTCACCCTCGCGCTCGAGGGGACGAAGTCGGTTCGGGACGGCGTGGGGGCCCGGATCGTCGTCGAATCCGGCGGCATTCGCCGGGCGACCCAGCGGTTCGGCGGCGGCAGCGTCTTCGCGTCCGGAGATCCCCGGGTCCACATCGGACTCGGCGAGTCGACGCGGATCGATCGGCTCGAAATCCGCTGGCCATCCGGCCTCCTGGACACCTTCCGCGACGTCCCGGCCGACCGGGTCTATCGCTGCCGCGAGGGCGAGCTGGCCCTCGAGCCGGCCCCGGCGCCGGCCGCCGGGAGATTGTCGATCAATGAGCACAGGTGAAGATCCATGGCGGGCACGAGGCGGGTCCGCACTCGATCCTCACGCGACACGCCCCATGGGCTCCGGCCTCTCGATCTCGATCCGTCAGCCTGATGATGTGTCCTATCGGATGCGTTCCTTCGCGGCTGCTTGTCGGGATCGGTAAGTCCGGAGTGCCTGGAGCGTCTGATCCATGTCCCGGGGCAGGGGGGCGGAGAGCTCGATCGGCTGATCCGTGGCCGGATGGGTGAAGCGGAGGGCCGCGGCGTGGAGAGCCTGCCGATCGATGAGGATCTGCTCGAGGTCCTGGTCGTCGCCGGGGCGAGGTGCGAGGTCGTCGATCAGGTTGCGGAGCGAGAGCGATGCCCGGCCCGAATAGGCCCGGTCGGCCACGATCGGGTGGCCGATGTGGGCCAGGTGGACTCGGATCTGGTGGGTCCTGCCGGTCCGGGGCTTGCAGAGGACGAGCGCGTAGCCCCGGAACCGCTCCACGACTTCGTAATACGTGAGCGCCGGTCGGCCGCCGTCCTGCTCGGGACGGATCGCCATCTTCTCGCGGGTGACGGGGTGGAAGCCGATGGCCTTCTCGATGTAGTCGCTGTCGCGGCCGGGCTCGCCGTAGACGATCGCGAGGTATTCCTTGTGGACCTCGCGGTGTTCGAACTGGAGGCCCAGGCGGCGATGGGCCGCGTCGTCCTTCACGACGACGAGGAGCCCGGTGGTGTCGCGGTCCAGGCGGTGGACGATCCCGGGGCGGTCCTCGCCGGCGACGGTCGAGAGGTTGTCGTAATGGAACTGGATGGCGTTGACGAGCGTCCCGCGCCAGTTCCCTCGCGCGGGGTGGGTGACCATGTTGGGGGGCTTGTTGACGACGGTCAGCCACCGATCCTCGTGGACGACCTCGATCGGGATGTCCTCGGGGACCGGCGTCGAATCGGGGAGCTCCGGCAGCCAGATCCGGACCCGGTCCCCCGCGCGGACCTTGTAGCTGGCCTTGACGGCCTTGCCGTTGACGTGGACGGCCTCGGCCTCGATGATCCGCTGGAGGACGCTCCGCGAGTAATCCGTGTAGCGGCTGGCGAGGTACGCATCGATCCGCTTGCCGTCGGTCCGCGGGCGGACCTCGAACTCCTGCGGCTCGACGGAGATCGGGGACTCACCCATGGCGTGACAGCCAGCCCGGGATCAGGACTTGGGCTTCTCCACCGGGACCGGGGGCTTGGTCGGATCGGGGGCCGGGGTCGGGACCGGGGCCCCGGCCTTGGGCTTCGCGGCGGGGTCGAACGGGAGTTCGGGGATCGCCTGCGCCGGGCCGGAAGTCGCCTCGACGGCCGGCTTCGCCGCGTCCGCCTTCTTCTCGACGTCCGCGGGCGGCGGGGGAGGGACGAAGGGAGCGAATGGCGTCGTGCCCGTGCCCGTGGAGTTCGACTCGGGGAGCCCGGCCGGCGACGGCATGAGCGGCAAGTCGAGGTTCTGCGAGCCCATCGGCGGCAGCGTGACCTTGGGCGGGACGTAGGCGTAGAGTTCCTTGTAGAAGGCCACGGTCTCCGGCTTCTGGAGCTCGGCGGCGAGGTCCTTGGCCCGGATTCCCTCCGGCGATTCCGGCCAGGTCTTGGCCACGAGCTGGTACTGCTCGATCGCCTTGGACAGCTCGTTGCGAGCCTCCAGGGCCCGCGCCTTGCCGAGGGCCGCGGTCTTGGCCTGGGGCGAGTCCTTGGGCGCGTCCTTGGCGACCTCGCTGAAGTTGTCCAGGGCCTTCTTGAGGGTGGGGAGGGCGACGTCCTTGTTGTTCGGCAGGTCCAGGACGCCCTGGTTGTAATAGTCGGAAGCCGCCTCGAGTCGGGCCCAAAGTGAGGCCGGCGACTGGGGGAAATCCTCGGCGATCTTGACCTTGTCGGCGGGCGACTTGGCGGCCTCGAGCTTCGACCAGACCTCGGAGCTCGCCGAGGATCCGCCCGACAGGACCGAAGCCCCGACGACCAGGACGAGGAGCCCGATGACGATCGCGGCGATCGTGCCCCAGAACCGAGTCGGGTTCTCCAGGGCATGCTTGGTCCACCGCGCCAGGATCATCATCTCCTCTTCGGAATGATGGATCTGGGTCGGCGTTTCGTGCTCGAATTGATGCCGCGCGGGAATGGTCTTCGTGGTCCCCGCGGCGTGCGCCGGTTCGTTCTTCATCCTGCTTACCCCACCCCCGGCCGCGACGACCCGCGCAACCGGCCAATCCCTCAAAGGCTTAGATCAAAACAGGATGATAATCCCTGGTTGCGTGCCGGGTCAAGCCGGGCTCATGTCGTCGTCCTGGGCATGAACCCTCATCGTCTCCCGGTTCCAAGGCGAGGGCTCCACCCCGGATCGAGAATCGTCGCCGTGTCGACGAACGGCAACGTCCCCGGCGGTGGATGAACTGCAAGCCTCATTGCGCCTTGCGTCAATACGACGGGTTGCGAACCGGCATCGCGAGACATCTGGGGTTGAGGACTCCTCGCCTCGGTTCGCAAAATGAGCCGGGAGACGAAACGATCGCGAGGTGACACACGCATGAATCGCGCCTTGTCCATCACCGAGTACTGTGACGCGAGCGAGCCTCGCGACGTCGCGACCTACGATGCGGTCCTGGTCGTCGGCTTCGGGGGGCCGGAGCGTGGCGAGGACGTGATGCCGTTCCTCGAGAACGTGACCCGGGGGAAGAACGTCCCCAGGGAGCGGCTCGAGGAGGTCGCCCGGCATTACGACCACTTCGGGGGCCGAAGCCCGATCAATGCGCATGTCCGGGACCTGATCGCGGCACTGGAGCCGGAGCTCAAGCGTCACGGGGTCCTCCTGCCCGTCTACTGGGGGAATCGGAACTGGCATCCCTTCCTGGCCGACACGATCCGGGAGATGGAAGCCGCCGGCATCCGTCGGGCCCTGGCGGTCGTGCTCGCGGCCCACAGCTCCTACTCGGGTTGTCGGCAGTATCGAGAGGACATCCTTCGGGCGCGCGACGAAGCGGGCCCCAATTCGCCCGCGATCGACAAGGTCCGGGTCTTCTACAATCATCCCGATTTCATCGCGGCGAACGCCGACCGGATCCGAGAGGCACTGGCGAAGCTGAAGCCCGAGGAGCGGCCGGGCTATCACGTCGTCTTCACGGCCCACAGCATCCCGGAGTCGATGGCGCGATCCTCGCGCTACGAGGAGCAGCTCGCGGAGTCCTGCCGGCTGGTGGCCGAGGCGCTCGGGCTTGCTGGCGACGGCTGGAGCCTGGCCTATCAGAGCCGGAGCGGCCGCCCGCAGGATCCCTGGCTCGGCCCCGACATCCTCGATCATCTCCGAGGGAAGAAGTCGGAGGGGACGCCGGGGGTCATCGTCCACCCCATCGGCTTCCTGTCCGATCACATGGAAGTCCTCTACGACCTGGACGAGGAGGCGCGGGTCGTCTGCGAGGCGATCTCGCTGCCCATGATCCGGTCGCGGACCGTGGGGACCCACAGCGGTTTCGTCCGGATGATCCGCGAGCTGATCTGCGAGCGGATCGCGTGCATGCCGGCGGGCGAGCGTCGATCGCTCGGGCAATTCGGCCCCGATCACGACGTCTGCCCGGTCGATTGCTGTCCCCCGCCGTCGCGGCCCGCCAGGGCCACCGCCGGGGTCGAATCCTCCCAGGGATGAGTGAGGTCCGCGCCCCCGCAGGTGCGGGAGGCCGGTGGACGGGAGTGGGGCCCGGGCATGGGCCCCCCCGACATCCCCGACTAGCGAAATCCGCCGTCGTCGTCGTATCATGGCGTCGCTGCCGGATGGGCGGGGTCGCGGGGCGATGCCGTCGCGGCGGATGATCCGCGGCGCGGATCATCGGCGAGACTCGTGGAGACTGGGACATGGCCGCGCGTCGTATTCTCCTGATCGAAGACAGCTCCACCATGCGTCGCATGCTGGGGATGATGCTCAAGGGGGAAGGCTACGACGTCAGGACGGCGGTCGACGGCATGGACGGCCTGGTCAAGGCGCGCGAGGAGCCCCGTCCCGAGCTGATCATCACCGACTATGAGATGCCCGAGCTCGACGGGGCGGGCGTCTGCCGCGAGGTGAAGAAGGACAAGGACCTCCGGACCATCCCCCTGATCATGCTCACCACCCTGGGTGAGGTGCAGAACAAGATCGCCGGGCTCGAGGCCGGGGCGGACGACTACATCCAGAAGCCCAAGAGCCCCGACGAGGTCCAGGAGATGTTCGCGCGGATCCGCGCGGCGCTCCGGAACGCGGACCTGACCGCCGAGATCGCCGAGCGGAACCGTCAGCTCGAGGCGGCCCACAAGAAGCTGACGTTCGAGCTGGACCTCGCCCGCAAGGTCCAGTTCGCCCTGATGCCGCGTCCCCCCAAGCCCCGGGGCGTGCTCCAGGTCGCGGTCCGATACACGCCCGCCAATCAGCTCGGCGGCGACGTCTACGATTTCTATCGGTTGGAGAACGATCGGCTGGGGATCCTGGTCGCGGACGTCTCCGGCCACGGCGTCAACTCGGCGATGCTCTCCGGCATGGTGAAGGCGCTGGCGGCCACCCTGTCCTTGGCCGTGCTCGAGCCGGGCGAATTGCTCGCCGGTCTCGACCTGGCCACGGAGCAGTATTTCCCGGAAGGCTACTTCTGCACCGGCTTCTACCTGATCGCGGACGAGGACACGGGGCTGGTCCGCTATGCGGGCGTCGGGCATCCGCCGGCCATCGTCATCGGGCCGCACGGGACGCGGACGCTCGACTCCAACCCGGGGATGCTCGGGATCGGCATGGTGGACGGGACCGCCGGAGCCTCCGACCGGCTGGAGCCCGGAGAGTCGCTGATCATCTACACGGACGGCCTGACCGACGCGATGAATCCGGGCGACGTCCTGTTCGGCGAGGAGCGCCTGATGACGGTCCTCCAGTCGCACCACGGCTCCGACCCCACCGAGATCCTCAATCGGCTGGATGAGGCACTCAACCAGCACACCTCCCCCGGCCGTCCCGCCGACGACATCAACATCATCGTCCTCCAGCGTCCTGCTCGGGGATGACTCGCCAGGCCGTGTCCCGCGTGATAGAATCTTGATGCGGCATCGAACCCGGGGCGGTGGATCGACGTCGAGCCCGACCTCGGGAGCGCGCAGCTCACCTCAGTGTTCTGGTCCAAAGGCCTCCCGAACTCGGCTCCGAAGGGAGCGGAGGAGCCTTCACTTGGCCGTCGACCGCCCATTACCGCAGAGCATCGCGATCGACGGCCCGGCCACCATCTACGAGGCGGCGGCCCTTCGCGTCGTGCTGCGCGACGCCCTCGCCTCGGGTCAGGATCTCGCCATCGACCTCGGCGAGACGGGCAAGTGGGACCTGACCGGGCTCCAGCTCCTGGTTTCCGCCGTCCAGACCGCCCGAAGCCAGAAAAACGTCATCCGATTCCTCAAGGTCCCCAGGACCTGCACCGAGATCGCCGAGCGATCGGGGCTCGGCGAGTGGCTCATTTCCGCATCGGAGTGAAGACAGACGCGGCTCACGGATCGTGGCACCGCCCAACGAATCGAGGCTATGAGCAAGACCGTCGTCCATGCCGATGATAGCGCCGCGGTCCGGCACTGGGTCTCCCAGCAGCTCGGCGAGCTGGACGTGAAGGTCTACTCGGTCCCCGACGGCGAGGCCGCGCTCCGGCTCCTGCGGGACACCCCTTGCGACCTGCTCCTGACCGATCTCGAGATGCCGAACATGGATGGCCTGGCCCTGGTCGCGGCGGTCCGAGAGCTCCCCGAGCATCGGTTCCTCCCCGTGCTCGTCCTGTCCAGCCACCAGCCCGACGAGTACGAGCCGAACCGGCGGCAGGGCGTCACCGGATGGATGGTCAAGCCCATCGATCCCAACCACCTGCGCCGCTGGATTCGTCGAGTCCTCCCGGGCTAGCGACCGGCTCTTATTCATTGGTACAGTTGACGATGGCCGTTTTCGGGCCGGTGTGCTCGGGGCTCCGGCACTCCGAGGCGTTGACTTGCGGCCGGAGGCGCCCCCGCCGCCGGCTCTTTTCGAGTTTCTGGTCGCGGGGCCGCTCTCCCCTCATCTTGTCGTGTAGAGTTGCGAGGTTGGCGTGGTGCGCCAGGCCTCGCCCGGCAGAGCGCCGAACGCGGGCAGATCGAACCGACCGGTCCGCGGGATCGTAACGGCTGCGAGGGAGGCGAAGGCGGTGAGCGGTGGCAGCAGCGACATGTTCCGTCAGATGTTCTTCGAGGAGGCCCGGGAGCTCCTGGAAGCTCTGGAGAAGGGGCTCTCCGGCGCCGGACCGGCCGGCGATGAGCCCCGGCGATGGGACCCCGTCTACCGCGCCGCGCACAGCCTGAAGGGGGCCGCGGCCATGGTGGGATTCGCCGCCATCTCGGAGCAGGCGCTCGCCATGGAAAAGGTCCTCGGGCAGCTCCGGACCGGGAGTCTCTCCTGGGGGGAGGAGACGTCGCGGTCGCTGGACGAGCAGCGAGTCCGCCTGGCGGAGCTGATCGACGAAGAGGAGACGCGGTTCGGCAACCCCTAGTAGAAATCGTGAAGGGACCTCGCCTTGGCGATGGCCGACGACAAGTTCCGGGAGATGTTCTACGAGGAGGCTCGCGAGCTCCTGATCGGCCTGGAAGAGGGCCTGATGGATCTCGAGCGCCGGCAGGGGGACCGCGCGCACCTCGACCGGACCTTCCGGGCGGCCCACAGCCTGAAGGGGGCCGCGGCGATGGTCGGCCTCGATCAGATCGCCCGGTTCACGCACGGGATCGAGGCGGTCCTGGATCGGATCCGCTCGGGCGACCTGGCGGTCGATTCCGACATCATCACCACGCTCCTGGAGGCGAGGGATCACCTCGCCGCGATGGTCGAGGGCGAGGCCATCGGCGCGGCCGTCCCGGCCTCGGGCGAGCTGATGGAACGCGTCGCCGCCCTCCTCAAGGGCCGGGGAGCACCGTCACAGCCGGCCCCGGCCGCGTCCCCGCCTGCGCTCGCGGCGGCCCCGCCGGCCGAGAAACCGACGGAGAGCGTCCCCGAGCCGAAATCGGCCCCGGACGCTCCCAGCCCCGTGGTGCCGATGCCGGCCGCCGCCGGGCCGCCGGTCACACCACCGGATGCCGCCGCCGTCGAGCCGCCGTCGAGCCCCGCTCCGGTCAAGAAGGCGGCGAGCCGACGTACGAAGAAGCCGCCGGCCGAGAAGAAGCCGACGGACGAGAAGAAGCCGCGCACCCGTCGGGCCGGCGTCAAGGGGATGGCCCCCGAGGCAACGCCCGCTCCGGCCGCGGAAGGACGCGTCGTCGGATATCGGATCCAGCTCACCCCGGGCCCGGACACGATGCGCCGGGGCGTCAACCCGCTCGGCGTCCTCGACGAGCTGAGGGAGCTCGGGCAGACGACGATCACGACCGACCCCGATGCGGTGCCGGTCCTGGACGAAATCGATCCCGAGCGGTGCTACCTGTCCTGGACGATCGACGTCGAGACGGACGCGGACGCGGAACGGCTGAGGGACGTCTTCCTCTTCGTCACTCAGGATTGCACCGTCGCGATCTCGGAGCGGCTGGCCGACGGCAGCCTCCGGCCCCTGGACGCAGAACCGGCGGAGAAGCCCGTCGTGGCGGTGCCCTATCGACCGGCGTCGACCGAGGCCCCGGTCCCCGATCCCACGGGCATCGCCCCGGCCCCGGGGCACGGTTCGAACGGGAGCCAAAGCGGCCGCAGTCCGATCCCCGAGGTCCTGGAACCGGTGAGACCGGCCGTGCCGGCGGCGGCCTCGGGCCCCTCACGGCCGTCGCCTTCGCCCCAGGCCGGCGGCGTGACGCCCCCCTCTCGGCCGCACGCCCGGATCCGGGTCGACGCGATCCAGCTCGATGACCTGGTGGGGCTGGCCGGTGAGCTCGTGGTCCTGTCCGACAACCTCCAGGGGATGCGGGAAGACGCGCGGGTGGCGCGGTGGGCTCATGCGTTGGAGGCCCTGGACCGGGTCAGCCGGGAGATCCGGGACACCACGCTCGAGCTCCGGATGGTCCCCGTGGACGAGCTCTTCTCGCGGTTCCACCGGGTGGTCCGGGACCTGGCGGACCGGTCGGGCAAGGAGATCGACCTCAAGATCGTCGGCCAGGAGACGCGGCTCGACCGGACCATCATCGAGCGACTCGGCGACCCCATGGTCCACCTGATCCGCAACGCCGTGGACCATGCGCTGGAGCTGCCGGGGGAGCGAGTCGAGCGGGGAAAGCCCCGGATCGGCAAGATCACGCTGACGGCCGGCCACGAGGGGGACCGGGTGGCCATCCGGGTGGAGGACGACGGCCGCGGCCTGGACCGCGAGCGGATCGTCCGCAAGGGGATCGCCAAGGGCCTGATCCCGCCGGGGACATCGCCCGACGATCCGCGGGTGGTCAACCTGATCTTCGAGCCCGGCTTCTCGACCCGGGACAACGTGAGCGAGCTCTCGGGCCGGGGCGTCGGGCTCGACGTCGTGAGCGATTCCATCCGGGCCCTCCGGGGCAGCCTGTCGGTGGAGAGCACGCCGGGGAAGGGGACCGCCTTCGTCTTCCGGCTCCCCCTCACCCTGGCGCTCATCGATGGCCTGCTCATCGAGGCGGCCGAGAGCAAGTTCGTGGTCCCGCTCACGCAGGTGGAGGAGTGCGTCTCGCTCAGCGGGATGGGCCCGGCGCTGGCCCGCGAGCGGCCGTGCGTGTCGGTCCGGGGCGAGCTCGTCCCCATGGTCTCGCTCCGCGATCTCTTCCGGAGCAACGGGCAGGTCCCCAGGCGGCAGGAGCTGCTGCTGACGCGGCATGCCGGCCAGCGGGTCGGCGTGGCCGTGGACCGGCTCGTCGGCCGCGTGCAGGCCGTGATCCAGTCGCTCGGCGAGGGGATGCAGGGCTTGAATCGATACTCCGGCGCGACGATCCTGGGTGATGGGAGCGTGTCCTTGATCCTGGATCTGTCCGCCGTCGTCAGCGAGTCGCTCGTCGCGGATCAAGGTGGCTATTCCACGCCCTCCTTTGGCGTGAGGGCGGAGGTCTTTCGGTGAAACTCTCAATTGGAACCAAGGCGACCGTGGCCCTGGTGGCGTTCGGGCTGATCCCGGCGCTCATCATCGCCGCCTTCACGTACTACTCCGCCGAGGACTTCATGTCCCGGCAGAATACCCTCATCAAGGTGGCGGCCTCGTCCATCAGCGAGCACGCCCGGCTGCTGATGCAGAAGAACGCCGAGCTCTCCCGCAGGGGCGAGAAGCCGGCGGAGCCTGCCGCATCCAAGCCGACGGAGCCCGCCTCCCTGAAGTGGGAGCTGACCGCCGACGACCAGGCGGACCTCGAGACGCACATCACCAACACGATCGGGAATGCGAAGCTCGAGAATGCGATGGTCTTCGTCGTGGATCCGAAAGATCGGGTCTTGCTCCAGCAGAACAAGACGGGTGGGAACAGCAAGACGCAGACCGAGCTGGACCGGAAGTACCAGGGCATGGCGGAGGAGATCGGGCTTTCGACCGGGATCCGCGAGCTGAGCGCGCGGAAGGACCCACCGTCTCCTTCGGAGATCGTCGGTTACTCGCCCGTCTACTCGGCGCAACGCGCCAACAACGCAGGGCGAGGCTACTACACGCTGGTGGCCGTCCCCAGGAGCACGGCCTACGAAATCATCTACAACAATCAGATCACGATGTCGCTGATCTTGCTGGCCACTCTCGTGATCACAAGCGTCCTCGGTTATCTCTTCGGCAGGTGGTTCGTAAGGCCCCTGGTCGAGATCAAGGACGTGACCGAGGCGCTGCATCAGGGCCGCCTCGACCTGCGGACGAACGTCCAGCGCAATGACGAGCTCGGCGAGGTGGCGACCCTGACGAATCAGGTCGTCACCCGCCTCTCCGAGGTCATCAGCCAGATCCGGATGATGACCTCGTCGGTCTCGACCGCCAGCAGCCAGCTCAATTCGAGCGCCCAGCAGCTCTCGCAGGGGGCCACGGAGCAGGCGGCGACCATCCAGGAAATCGCCAGCAGCCTGTCGAACGTGGACGCCTCGGTGGCCCGGAACGCCCAGCATGCCCGCGACACCGCGCGGACCGCCAACGAGGCGAGCGGCCAGGCGGAGCGGGGCGGGGAGGCGGTGCACGAGACCGTGGCCGCAATGCGTGAGATCACCCAGAAAATCCTGGTCGTCGAGGACATCGCCTACCAGACCAACCTGCTGGCCCTGAACGCCGCCATCGAGGCCGCCCGGGCCGGGACCCACGGCAAGGGCTTCGCGGTGGTGGCCGGCGAGGTCCGCAAGCTCGCGGAGCGGAGTCAGGCCGCCGCGCAGCAGATCAGCGACCTGGCCAAGCGGAGCGTCTCCGTCGCCGAGAATGCCGGCGGCCTGCTCGAACGAACGGTCCCGATGATCCGGGCGACCTCGGACCTGATCTCGGAGATCGCCGCCGCGTCCCAGCAGCAGATGGCGGCCATCCGCGAGATCAACATCGGCGTCCGCCAGTTGGAGGAGGTGGTGCAGCAGAACGCGGCGGCGGCGGCCGAGCTGGCGGCGACCTCCACGGACCTTGCCTCCCAGTCCTCCGGCCTGCAGCACAAGGTCGAGTTCTTTCACCTCGACCCCTCGGCGAGCGGATTCAGCGCCCCGCCACCGCCCAGGCCGCCGTCGCGGAGCCTGGGAAAGCCGCCGGGCCGGGCTCCGCAGAGACTCCACATCCCCCGGCTCCCCTCCCCGATGCCCTCGCTCACCAAGCCCGTGGACGGCACGAGTCATCCTCAGCCTGGACCGGCGCACACCGCGGCGGGAGGGAACTCGCACCCCGCCCCGCCGCCGACTCATGGCTCGCCGCCCCTCGAACTCCCCCAGAAGGGAGGGGTCTTCGTCGACCTGAACATGAATGACGACGAAAACTTTGAGAGATTCTCGTAAGCTAGGGGGCCGGTCGACCGCCCGCTAACGCTGGTTCTTCCTTGTCGAGCCCGGACGTCTTCGCAAGTCCGGACGGTTGCTGATAGAGAATGAAGGACCCGGCATGGTCAACGACGCAACCGAGACAAATCTCGAGCAAGAGCGGGATCGGGCGGAGTCCTATGTCATATTTAGACTGGGGGGGGAGGGCTATGCCCTCGAGGTGATGCGGGTCCAGGAGGTCCTGGACGTCCAGTCCATGACCGAGGTCCCCGGCGGCTCGAAATCGCTCCTGGGCGTGATCAACCTTCGCGGTCACGTGGTCCCAGTGTATGATTTGCGTATTCCGTTTGGACTTGTGGCCAACGCCAATCCTTCGAAGTCGCCCAGCGTCCTGATCGTCGAGACCGAGGCGGGCAACGACTCGAGAGTCACCGGGCTGGTCGTGGATCGCGTCTCGGATGTCCTCGAGTTTTCCCCTGAAGAGATGCAACCCTCACCGCAGCTTGGACTTGGAAAGGCAACGCCGTTCGTCCGCGGATTGATCCGTCACCAGGATGCCTTTCTGCTCGTACTGGATGTGGACCGGGTCTTCTCAGCCTTGTCGCGGCTGAATGGCGAGGGAGCTTAAAGTGGCGTCATCGGGAATGCTGCCACCTTCGCCCCTTGAGCCCGATCCGTGGTCGGAGAAGGATTTCGTCCCGATCATGGCATTCCTCCGCCATCAGATCGGGATCTCGCTCGAGACCCACCGGATGGGGCTGATGCAGGCCCGGCTCCGGTCGCGGCTCCAGAGCAAGGGCTATCAGAGCTTCACCCAGTTCCACGAGCAGGTGCTGCGGGTGGATCCCACCGGCTGGGGTACCCAACTGCTGGTGGACCTGAGCACGGTCAATCACACCTCCTTCTTCCGCGAGCCCGCTCACTTCACCTTCCTCTCCCAGCAGATCGCCGCCTGGCAGAAGGAGGCGCCCGGCACGACGATCCGGATCTGGTCCGCGGGCTGCTCCTCCGGGCAGGAGCCCTACAGCATCGCGATGGCCCTGGCCGAGACCTTGCCCCCGCACGGCCTGGCCAAGGTGGAGATCTGGGCGAGCGACCTCTCGCTCGAAATGCTCAAGGCGGCCGCCGGCGCGGTCTACACCCAACGCGACGTCCAGGGGGTTTCTCCGGCTCGCCTCCGTCGGTTCTTCATGCTCGGGCGAGGCCCTCGCGAGGGCTCATTCAAGGTCGTGCCCGAGGTCCGCGACCTGGTGAAGTACCGCCACGTGGACCTTCGCCAGCCGACCTGGGCCCTGCCCAGCGATTTCCACGTCATCTTCTGCCGGAACGTCTCGATCTACTTCTCCGACGACGAACGGCTGGTGCTGCTGGACCGCCTCTCGCATCACCTCCGGCCCGGGGGCTGGCTGATCATGGGGAACGGCGAGATCCTCCCGCAGCTCCCGGCCACGCTCCGGAAGCATTCGCCGTCGCTCTACCAGAGAGAGGGATGATCGTCCATGGCGCTCCGCGATCGTCCGCCGCAACCGCCGGGTAGCCTTTACGTTCCGCCGCATCCCACCGTCGAGGTGATGGTCGTCGATGACAGCGCGGTGATGCGCCAGCGGCTCAAGCAGATCATCGAGTCCGACCCGAGCTTCCGCGTCGTGCTCGCGTCGGACCCGTTCGAGGCGGTCGAGATCCTCAAGAAGGCCGTCCCCGGCGTGATCGTGCTCGACGTCGAGATGCCCCGGATGGACGGCCTGACCTTCCTCCGCAAGCTGATGCGGCAGCATCCGATGCCGGTGGTCCTGTGCACCTCCCAGGCGGAACGGGCCGTGACGGCGCTGGAGATGGGGGCCATCGAGGTCATCGCCAAGCCGGACTGGATGAACGCCTCTCGCTTGCCGGAATGGTCGGCGAATTTCCTGGAGAGCATCCGGAACGCCGCCCGCGCGGGCCGCCTCCCCATCCGCGACGACCGGGCGGCGGCCGGGCCCGGCGAGGCCCGTCATTCCGCGGACGTGATCCTGCCGAGGGCTTCGTTCCGCCCCGGCCCCGCGACGACCGACCGGGTCATAGCCGTCGGCGTCAGCACGGGGGGCGTCCAGGCGATCCAGCAACTCCTGACCGGATTCCCGGCCGGCTGTCCCGGGATCGTCATCGTCCAGCACATGCCCGCGGATTTCACGCAGGCGTTCGCGCAGCGGCTGAACAACGACCCGAAGATCCAGATCGAGGTCTCGGAGGCCCGCCATCACGAGCCCATACTCGCCGGCCGGGCCCTGGTCGTCCCCGGCAGTGCGCACGGCCTGATCCGCCGCTCGGGGGCGGGCTACCGGGTCGAGCTGGCCGACGGCCCGCCGGTCTGCCGCCACAAGCCGAGCGTCGACGTCCTCTTCCGATCCGCCGCCCAGGCCGCCGGGCCGCTCGGCGCGGGGGTCATCATGACCGGCATGGGCGACGATGGCGCCGGCGGCCTCTACGAGATGCGCGAGGCCGGCTCGCTGACGATCGCCCAGAACGAGGCCACCTCCGTCGTCTTCGGCATGCCTCGCGAGGCGATCCGCCGCGGCGCCGCCAAGTACGTCGTCCCGCTCGACGCCATCGCCGCCACGCTCATGTCGTGGAATGCAAACCCCGATGCCGGGACCTGGCATTGAGCGGCGTCCCCGTCACGCCTCCCCTCGCGGACCGGTCCTGAGCTGGCGGGCGAGGATCTCGATGGGATGGCTCGCCTCCAGATCCGCGAGCCCGTGCACCTGGCTTCGGCACGAAAACCCGGGGGCGGCCAGGATCGCCGAAGGGTCGGCCTTGGCCGCCGGGATCAGGACCCGCTCCGCCAGCGCGGAGCTGACCTCGTAGTGTCCGAGCTCATAGCCGAATGAGCCGGCCATCCCGCAGCAGCCCGAATCGAGCTCGCGGACCTCGGCCCCGGGAATCCGCCTCAGGGCCGCCGCGGTCCCGGCGGTCCCGAGCGTGGCCTTCTGCTGGCAGTGCCCGTGGAGCAGCACGGTCCTCTCCAGCGGCTCCAGGTCCAGCTCCGGCGCGTTGGCGGGATCGGCCACGAAGGCATCCACCAGGTTGCAGTGTTTGGCCACCTCGACCGCCTCCGGGCCGAGCCGGAAATCGCGGTAGTCGTCGGTGATCATCGTCACGCAGCTCGGCTCGCAGCCGACGACGGGAATTCCCTTGCGGACGTGGGGCAAGAGCCGATCGACGTTCTCCGCGGCCAGCTCGCGGGCGAGCGGCAGCAGGCCCTTGGACGCGGCGGGGCGGCCGCAGCACCGCAGGCCCGCCAGCTCGACGCCGTAGCCGGCCGCCTCCAGCACGCGAACCGCGGCGATGCCCACCTCCGGACTGTTGTAGGTCGTGAAACAATCATCGATCAGGACGACCGACCCGCGCCGGCCGGCTCGCGGATCCGCGGCATGGCGTTTGAACCAGCCCCGGAAATCCTGGCGGGCGAACGTCGGCAGAGTCCTTCTCCGATCGATGCCGGCGACCTTCTCGAGGAGCCACTTGAACGCCGGATTCCTGAGCGTGGCATTGGCCAGGGACGACATCCGAGAGCCGAGAGGATTGAGCCGGAAGATCTGCCCCATCAGCAGGTGGCTGAGCGGACGCGGGCCGTTGCCGTAGTACTGGTGCAGGACCTCGGCCTTGAGCCTGGCCATGTCCACGCCCGAGGGGCATTCGCTCTTGCACGCCTTGCACTGGAGGCAGAGGTCCAGGGCCTCCATCAGGGTGTCATTGGCGAAGGCGCGGTCGGAGGGGAGCTCGCCGGTCATGACCATCCGGAGGGCGTTGGCCCGGCCGCGGGTCGAGTGCATCTCGTCGCGGGTGGCCATGTAGCTCGGGCACATCGTGCCCCCCGCCGGCTTGCGGCAGGCTCCGACGCCCGTGCACATCTCGACCGCCCGGGCGAATCCGCCCTGGGACGAGAAGTCGAGGATGGTCGAGGCCGGCTCGCGAGGATCGTATCCCGGCCCGATTCGGAGGTTCTCCCCCGGATCGGCGTCGCCGATGACCTTGTCCGGGTTCAGCCGGTTCTCGGGGTCGAAGGCGGCCTTGACCCGGCGGAGCGCCTCGTAGACTTCCGGGCCGAACAGCTTCCGGTTCCAGAGGCTCCGTGCCAGGCCGTCGCCATGTTCCCCGCTCATCGATCCGGCGAACTCGATGACCAGGTCGGAGACCTCGCGGGCGATGCCCCGGAGGTCCTCGACGCCCTTCTCGGTCTTGACGTTGAGGATCGGCCTGATGTGCAGGCAGCCGACGTCCGCGTGGCCGTAACAGGAAGCCCGGGTGCCGTGCCGCGCGACGATCTCCTCGAAGCGTTCGAAGAACGCCGGCAGCTTCTCTGGGCTGACGGCGGTGTCCTCCACGAAGGCCACCGGCTTGGCGTCCCCCACCATGCTCATCAGGAGGGCGAGGCCGGCCTTGCGGACCTTCCAGAAGCCGTCCTTGGCCGAGTCCTTGAGGCTCTTACGGATGCCGACGACGCCGGGCCGGCCCTCGAACCGTCGGACCAGGTCCGCGGCCTTGGCCTCCAGCTCCTCCTGGGTGTCCGCATAGTACTGCGCCGCCAGGACCGCCTCGGGCCGCCCCGCGGCGAAGTCGAGATACTGCGAGTAGAGGGGGCTCTCGGCGGCCAGGTCGAGGATGGTCCGGTCGATCATCTCGACCGCGGCGGGGCCGGTCGCGACCATCTCCTGGATCCGGTCGATGGCCGCGCGCATGGTCGCGAATGAGAGGACGACGAGGCCCTGCGCCGGGGGGATGGGGACGACCCGAAGGTCGGCCCCGGTGAGCACGGCGAGCGAGCCCTCGGAGCCCACCATCAACCTGGCGAGGTTGAATTGCCAGGGATCGTCCACCCAGCCCGGTGCGCGGACCGGCAGGCCGGGTATGAACTCGTCGAGGTTGTAGCCGCTGACCCTCCTGAGGATGTGCGGGAATCGGTCGACGATCGCCTGCCGATGCTCCGCCACGGTGTCTCGCACGGCCCGATAGGCGCGGCCCAGGAGGTCCGGCCGCTCGCAGAGGTCGGCCAGCTCGGAGTCGGAGACGGGGCCGAGCTTCGCGGGCGTCCCGTCGGCCAGGACGACGTCCACGGCCAGGACGTGATCCACGGTCTTGCCGTACTTGAGCGACCGCGCGCCCGCCGAGTTGTTGCCGATCATCCCCCCGAGCGTGGCGCGATCGCTGGTGGAGACGTCGGGGCCGAACATCAGCCCCATCGGTTTCAGGTGGGCGTTGAGCCGGTCGAGGACGACGCCCGGCTCCACGTGGACCGTCATCGCGTCCCGGTCGACGATCCCGATCCGGTTGAGATACTTGGAGAAATCGATGACGATCGCGTCGCCGACGGTCTGTCCCGACAGGCTGGTCGCCCCGCCCCGCGGGACGATGGCCACGCCTTCCTCGGCGGCGATCCGGACCGTGGCGGCGACGTCCGCGACCGACCGTGGCACGACGACGCCCACCGGATCGATCTGGTAGAGGCTGGCGTCGGTCGAGTAGAGGCCGCGGTGGCCGCGATCGAAGAAGACCTCGGCGCGGGTCTCCCGGGTCAGCCGGTCGTGCAGGCGGGTGAGGGCGGTGGAGGCAATCTGGCTCGTCGTCGGCATCGTGGCGGGCTCGATCGGGACCCTTTGGGCCTCGTCCCGGACGTGCGAGACGGGCCGAGGGCTGTGGTCACGGCATCTCCGCATTGTAACAACGCGGTGGGCGGACGCGGAGAGCGGCCATCCCGTCCCGCACGACCAGCTTCCGATGGCATCCTCGACGCCGAGAGGCGATGATCGTGGCTGGAGCATGGCCGTCCTCGATTGCAGATCGTCTTGCCGCGAAAGGTCAGGATCGTGAATCTCGGAGTCACCCTGGGGCGCCTGGAACTTCGCAATCCGGTGCTGGTCGCGTCCGGCACGTTCGGATACGTCCGCGAGATGGCGGGATTCGTGCACCTGAACCGGCTGGGCGGGGTCATCCCCAAGACCGTCACCTTCCGTTCGAGGGCGGGGAACCCGACGCCCAGGACCGCGGAGACCGCGTCGGGCCTGCTCAACGCGATCGGCCTCGACAACGACGGCATCGGCCACTTCATCGAGCACCACCTGCCCTACCTGAGGTCGATCGGGACGGCGGTGATCGCCAACATCGCGGGCGAGGATCCGGGGCAGTTCGTGGAGATGGCCGGGATGCTCGCGGGCGAGCCGGGACTCGCCGCGGTCGAGCTCAACATCTCCTGCCCGAACGTCAGCCATGGTCTGGATCTGGGGATCGACGCGACGTCCGTGGGCAAGCTCGTCCGGGAGGTCCGAGCGGCCTGCCCGCTGCCGCTCATCGCCAAGCTTACCCCGAACGTGACCGACATCGTCCCGATCGCCGCCGCCGCCGCGGAAGCCGGCGCCGATGCCGTCAGCCTGATCAACACGGTGAAGGGCATGGCCGTGAACTGGAGGCGAAGGCGGCCGATCCTGGCCAACGACATCGGCGGCCTCAGCGGGCCCGCGATCAAGCCGATCGCCCTCCGGATGGTCTGGGAGGTCTCCCGGGCCCTTCCGGGTTTCCCGATCATCGGGATTGGTGGGATCGCGTCGGCCGTGGATGCCCTGGAGTTCCTCGTCGCCGGGGCGTCGGCGATCCAGGTCGGCACGGCCACCTTCTACCAACCCACCGCCGCGGAAGACCTGCTGGATTCCCTGATCGAACGACTCGCTGCGGAAGGAATCGACGACATCGCCTCGATCGTGGGCAGCCTCCGGTCCAACAAGCTGCCGCATTAGATCCGAGCGTGATATCACCCTTGACGGATGGATGCTTTTTCTGGCCCTGAACGGGGAGGAGGACGATAACAACTGGGGGAATCTTGCGGACGATCCGAGGTGGCTGGACGATGATCAGGACTCGGTATCGTTGCCTGGTCGCCGCGTGGGTGGTGTTCATCGCGGCCGGTTGCCAGTCCTCGAGCCCGAAACGAGGGATGTCGCCGCAACGGACCAGCCTTTCAGCGCGGCCGCAACTCGGCTGGAACGAGCCGCCCCACAAGCAAGGCCCCATCCTCGCCGGATCTCGTCCCATCCCAAAGAGATCGGAATGGCCGCGGCTCCGAGGTCGCGGCCCTGGCCCACGAAAGGCGCCATCCGCGTCGCATCCGACGGGGGAGCCCAGCCCGACTGCCCGATATCTTGAAAGACCTGGGGGCGTCGAACCTCAATGATTGAATCGACGCACAACCGATAGATTCGGTAGATCCACCCTGAGTTGGTTCGAACTGGCAGTTTCCTACAAGACTGGCAGCTTTTCTATTCTTCTTATATTATCAAAGAGCGTGTGGGACGCTCGGCGATTGAGCGAGACACTGCCGGCGTCCCGGTCGGCGAGCGACCTGGAGCAGAGGAACCCGGAGGCCAGAGTGATGTCAGAGAACTCCACACCCGAAGCGCATGCATCCGATCCCCTGAAGTCGGTCGCAGACGCGATGGAGCACGCGGTTCAGGCTGCGAAGGACGGTGCCGCGGACGCAAGGGCCAGGGTGGACGAGGCCCTGCCCAAGGTCAACCGGTTCGTCTCGCGCCTGGTGTACACGACCTGCTATACCCTCTCCTACGGGGTGGTCTTCCCGAGCGTCCTCGTGGCCCGGTCGATCCCCAGGGATAATCCGCTCGTCCACGGCCTGGTGGACGGGGCGCATGCGGCGATCGACATGGTCGAGGACATGAAGAAGGGGAAGACGACCTCGCTGACCGGGGAATCCACGCCGGCCCTTGTCCAGCCCTGATCGCGGTCCAGGCCGGCCACCCTACTCGTGGCGGGCCCGGGCCGCGACGGTGATCGCCGTTCCCCTTGCGGGCATGGCGGTTGCAGGCGAGGATTGCCCAGGATTCGGCCGTTGCCTCGTGCCTAGAGGGCGGCCGTGAAGTCGAGACCCGTCCCCCGCTCGGAGCGAGATTGCCATGCCCGTGACAAGGTCGGAAGCGTTGTTCTTCGCCGCCGGATTGGTGGTCGGCGCCACGGCGGGCGCGAACTACCCACTCCTCAAGGAGAAGCTGGGGCCCCTGCTTTCCGGTGCCCTCGCCGGCGCCGGCGCGGCGTTCGGCGAGTCGTACTCCGAGATGGCCAAGAAGGTCGCCGAGAAGGTCGAGGCCGTGCAGGACGCCATGGCCGAGATGAAGCAGGCCGGCGAACCGGACGCCCCGTCGCCGGCCGGGAGCGGGGCGGCCGAGGCGATGCCCGTGTAACTGACGCTCTTCTCCGGGCCGGCGAGCCAACCCTCTCCGGCCCCGCGTCCCGGGTGGTTGGATCGCCGCGCATGCCGTTCGTACCAAGCCGAAAACTCTCCTCTCGATCGCTGAACCGCCTGACGAACTCCACCATCACCGTCCGGGATGCCCATGGACATTGCAATTACGTTCCCCTCCCGCGGCCAGATCCGGCTGGGTAGCCAGCGGCTCTTCTCCGAGCCGGGCAACGAGGACTGCCGGCGCTTCCTGGAGCGGGTCTTCCACGCCCCCGAGATCACGGACGTGACGATCGACAGCGGCCGGAAGGGGGGCGAGCTCCCGTTCGCGGAGCTCCGTTTCTGCCCGTCGACCCATTCCCTCCCGGAGGTCGTCCGGCGGATCTCGTCCTGCCTGACGTCCGGGCGTCCGCCGGGCTCCGGGCCTGACGGGGAGGGGACCGGAAATCGAGGGGTCGCGATCCGTTCCGTGACCCCGGTGCGCACCGAGACGGGACAGATTCGGTTCTTCCGCTACGGCTCGGTGGTCACCAACTGGGAGGTGAAGCACGAGATCCCCGGGCGCCTCCGGCTCAGGAACCCGGCCATCCACCGCCGAGGGGAGCTCTGCCAGGCGATCGAGCGCGAGCTGATGAGCGTCCTGGGGGTGGATTCCTACCGGACCAACCCGCTGACGTCGACGGTCCTGGTCCAGTACGACCCGGCGGAGCTGACCCGCGATCAGATCATCGAGATCATCGACGGTGCCCTCCATTCGGCCGAACGTCCCGAGAAGCCGGATCGGGCGGACGTCCATCTCCCGCTCTGCACCCTCTCGCTGCCGGTGGCGGCCGTCGCCCAGTTCGCGGTGCCCGCGCTCCTGCCCGCCGCGGCCCTCCTCTTCGCCTACACGTCGATCCCGACGTTCAAGGAGGCCCGCGCCGTCCTCTTCGAGGAGCGGCGGCTCGGGGTGGACGTGCTCGATTCGATCGTCGTCATCGGCTGCCTGGGGACGATGTCCATCTTCCCCGGTGCCGTGCTCTGCTGGTGCCTCAGCTTCGGCCGGGTGCTGGTCAAGCGGACGCAGGACAACTCCAAGAAGCTACTGCTCAACGCCTTCGGCAAGCAGCCCCGGTTCGTCTGGCTCTATCGCGACGGCGTGGAGGTCCAGGTCTCGCTGGATCGGCTCGAGGCCGGGGACACGATCGTCGTCAACACGGGCGAGGTCGTGCCGGTCGACGGGATCATCACCGAGGGCCTGGCGATGATCGACCAGCACGCCCTGACCGGCGAGTCGACGCCCGCCGAGAAGGGCGTCGGCGATCGGGTCTTCGCCTCCACGCTCATGGTGGCGGGCAAGGTGCTGGTCTCGGTGGAGAAATCCGGCAGCGAGACCGCCTCGGCCAAGATCAGCCAGATCCTCAACGACACCGCCGGGTACAAGCTGAGCTCCCAGCACAAGGGGGAGCGGCTCGCGGACAGGGCCGTGATCCCGACCCTGACCATCGGCGCCGTGGGCATGGCCACGATGGGGCCCGCCGGCGCGGTCGCGGTGCTCAACAGCGACTTCGGCACGGGGATCCGGATGGCCGCGCCCCTCGCCATGCTCTCCTCGCTGGCCCTGGCCGCCAGCAAGGGGATCCTGGTCAAGGATGGCCGGGCCCTCGAGCTCATGAACGAGGTGGACACGGTCCTCTTCGACAAGACGGGGACCCTCACCCGCGAGCGGCCGGAGGTCGGCCGGGTCCTCGCGGCCGAGGGCCTCGACCGGGACCAGATCCTCCTCTACGCCGCGGCGGCGGAGAAGAAGTTCCACCACCCGATCGCGCTGGCCATCCTCCACAAGGCGAAGGAACTGGGGCTCGAGCTCCCGGAGACCGACGAGACCCAGTACAAGGTGGGCTACGGGATCACGGTCCAGATCGACGGCCACCTCATCCGGGTCGGCAGCAAGCGATTCATGGAGCTGGAGAACCTCCCCATCAGCGATTCGATCCTCGAGGCGCTCGAGGAGTGCCACCGCGAAGGCCACACGATGGTCATGGTCGGCGTCGACGACCGCGTCGGCGGCGCGATCGAGCTCCACGCGGCGGTCCGCCCCGAGGTCCGGGAGATCGTCCAGGGGCTCCGCGACCGGGGGATCAAGCACATCGCCATCATCTCCGGCGACCACGAGGCCCCCACCAAGAAGCTGGCCGAGTCGCTGGGCATGGACCGCTACTTCGCCCAGGTCCTCCCCGCGGACAAGGCCGATCACGTCGCCACCCTCCAGGCCGAGGGGAAGAAGGTCTGCTTCGTCGGCGACGGCATCAACGACTCGATCGCGCTCAAGAAGGCGAACGTGTCGATCTCGCTGCGGGGCGCATCCTCGATCGCGACCGACACCGCGCACATCGTCTTCATGGAGCAGGGGCTCACGAAGCTCTGCGAGCTCCGCGACATCGCCCGGGATCTCGATCGCAACGTGAAGCGAAGCTGGAGCATGATCCTCGCCCCCAACATCGCCTGCATCCTGGGGGTGTTCACCATGGGCTTCGGGATCATGGCGTCGGTCGTCACCAACAATGTCGCGGCCATCGGCGCGCTCGCCAACGGGATGATGCCGCTGCGGAAGATCGCGGAGATCGAGGCCGAGAAGAAGCACGAACAGGAGCTGAGGAGGGCCTATGGCCTGGCGCGAAAGACTCCATGAGCGGCGGCTCCGGAAGCCGATCACGGCCGAGACGATCGCGGCCCTCCGGGACGAGTTCCAGCGCCGCCGGCATGAGATCCCCATGCCCGCGGAGCTTCACGAGCACCCCTCGAAGCCCGAGATGACGATCAAGACGAAGTGGCTCTCCTTCATCGTCCAGTTCCACGAGGACATCATGAAGGTGGATGCCGAAATGACGTTGGCCGCCAAGATGCTCGCGACCCGCGAGAACCGCCGACTGGCGATCCAGTTCATCGACAGCGTCGCCGACGACCTGAACCTCTGACGTCCGCCCCGGTGGGACTGGGAGTCGGCCAAGGGCCGAGGACCATGGATATGCCAGAACCAGGCCCGGATTCGAACGGGCGCGATGGATTCAACCTCCGGCCCAGGACACGATCCGGACCCTTCCACAAGGATTCCGCCCGGTTCCACGTGTTCCTGGTGGACACCGGCTGGAATACCCCGGTCTCGAAGGTCCTCCACGAGCAGGTCCATCTGTTCCATCGCTATCATCCGCAGGATCCCCTCTTCATCCTCACGCGCGAGCAGTCGATCTCCCTACTGAAGCACGCCCCCGACCACATCGGGCTCGACCCGATGGTCATCATGTATGACATGTATCGGCCGACGCACCCGACGAAGACCCAGGCGAACTACCACGGCTTCCGGCTCAACCTGGGGGTCTTCAAGAACCCGCAGCAGGCCGCCGCCAAGCTCCAGGAGTTCCTCAAGTTCGTCGCCAGGAACCGGGAGGCGGAGTGCCTCTCCGACGAGGTCGCTCGCGAGCTGCATCGCGAGGGGATGACGAACATGGTGAAGCTCCTTCGCGAGGCCTCCGAGGCGTCGCTCGAGCTCCTCTGATCCGAGCGAGGCTCCCTTTTCCGGAAGGCAGGTCAGCGATGAATGAGGAAGGAATCCCGATCTTCCCCCTGATCCTCGGCAGTCTCGTCCTCTGCTACTTCGGCTTCGAGGTCAATCGTCAGCGGCACAAGCTGCGGACGATCTTCAACGTCTTCGATCGCGAGGAATCCGAGCTCGCCGACCTCCTCGAGAGATGGGTCGAGGCCGGAGATCTCAAGCCCTACGTGATCCCCGAGCCGATCTGACTCGACCGCCGAAGGTGAGCGAGCCCGAAGATGTCGATCGACGCCCGAATCGAGGAGAGGACGGCCCGGACCCGCGTCGAGCGCGGGCGCGCCGTCGTGTCGCCCTCGAACCATGCCGCCATCCCCGACGGCGGTGGCGACCTCCCGCCAGTCTCCTTCGCCTCAGCCAACGCGGCCGTCACGCTCGCGGTCGTCAGTGATTTCGTCTTCCCGCCGGCATGGCCGGTCGCGGCGGCGACCCTCGTCGGCATGAACCTTCGCGCCTTCGAGACGGCGGCGCGGCAGGTCCGCGGGGGGCGGATCGAGGTCCCCGCGCTCTATTCCACGATCGCGGGGCTGACGATCGTCACCGGCCAGTTCCTGCCGTGGGCGGCGATGAGCTGGGCGATGCGATTCTGGAAACGGGGCTATCGCGACGAGCTCGCCTCGGCCCGCGATCGGCTCAGGGCCGATCTGGGGCAGGGTGAAGGCCCCGTGCGGCTCAGGGTGCGGGAAGGTCTCACGACCGACATCCCGCCCGAGCTGCTCAGGCCCGGCGAGGTCGTCCTCCTGGGCCCGGGCGACTCGCTCCCGCTGGACGGCCGGATCCTCCAGGGCGTCGGGCTGATCGACGACCGGCCGGTCCGCGGCGGCCGCGGCTATCGCCGAGGCCGGGCCGAGGACGACGTGCTGGCCGGGTCGAAGGTCATCTCCGGGTCATTCCTGATCGAGCTCCGTCGGCCCGCGAACGAATCGCGCGCGAGCACCCTGACGCGGATCGCTCTGGGGGCCGCCGGCCAGGCGCCGGGCGAGCGGACTCCGTCGCGGATGGGCGAGGCCTTCGCGTCCAGGGCCGTCTTGCCGACGCTCACGGCGGCCGGTGTCGGACTGATGGTCGGCGATGCCCCCACGGCGCTGGCCACGCTCCGGGCGGACTATGCGTCGGGGCCCGGACTGTCCTATCCCCTCGAACGGCTCCGGGCGCTGTCGGAGTGCTCGCGACGCGGGATCGTCGTCCGCGACCCGTCCGCCCTCGACCGCCTCGCCGAGGTCGACGTCGTCCTGGTCGAGGACCTTGCCGCACTCTCCGCGACGGAGCTCGAGGTCGCCGCGGTCCGGGTTTTCCCCGGCCACGACGAGTCGGAGATCCTCCGGTTCGCGGCCTCGGCCCTGTTCAACCTGGACGACCGGCGAGCGTCCGCGCTCCGATCGGCCTGTCGGGCCCGCAAGCTCAGCCTGCTGCGGGCCGCCTCCATCGACCACGGTGCGGACCTCGCGCTCTCGCACGGCGGCCGCGTGATCAAGGTCGGCGACGTGGGGCGCGAACGGTCGACCCGGCCCGAGATCATCGCCGGAGCCCGCGAGCCGGACACCCTGATGGTCGGGATCGATGGCCAGATCGCGGGCCTGATCGAGTTCCGTCCGTCGGCACGCCTCCGGGCCGCGTCGGACCTCGCCGCGCTCCGGGTCGCGGCCCGTCGTCCCCTGGCCATCGGCCTGCTTTCGCGATCGAACGAGGACCGGGCCAGGGCCAGGGCCGCGGCCCTGGGCATGGACTTCCACCTGGCGATCGGGTCGTCCCAGGACCCGGCCCGTCTGGTCGAGCGTTGCCGCGATCGTAACCTGAAGATCGCCTTCGTCGGCGAGTGCCTCGCCTCTCCGGCGGTCGCTCGTGCGGCGGCCGTGGCGGTCTCGATCGACGCGGATCCGGTGGAGTCGGCCGAACGGAACCCGGCGCAGGTCCTGCTCCTCCAGCCGGATCTCGGCGGGCTTTCCGACCTCGCGGACGCGGCCCGCGAGTACCGACAGCAGGTCCGCGCGGCGGAGAAATCCGCCGTGATCCCCAACCTGGCCTGCGTCGCCGGCGCGCTCTTCTTCGGCTTCAACTCGATGACGAACGTGGCCATCACCAACCTCGGGACCCTGGCCACCTACGTACGGACCATGCGAAACCTCCGCGGAGCCCACGATGGACGACAGACCGGCCGCCGAACCCCCCCCGTCCGATGACGATGAGATGGCGCGGATCAAGGACCTGCCGAAGGAAGTGGGGGTCATGCTCGTGACCGTGGGGGCGCTCGGCCTCGTCCTCCCCGGCGTGGTCGGCGCCCCGGCGGCCATCGCGGGAGGGCTCGTCCTCTGGCCCGGGACATTCGGCACGGTCGAGAGCTGGTTCGAACGCCGGTTCCCGACGGCCCACAAGAAGAGCCTCCGCCAGATCCATCGCTACCTCAATGACCTGGAGCGGAGATATCCGGATCTCGCCGGGAGTCATCCCCGTCCCGAGGAGTGATGGGCCGGCGGACCCGGTAGAGGATCCCGGTCACGACACCACCCCCGTCGCCCCGGCTGGAAATGGCCTCCGCGCCGGCATCCAGGCCGCGGCTCTCGACCTCGGACCGGAATCCGCCCGCACTGTTGCGGCCGGGATCGGAGATCCAGGCCTCTCCGCCGGGCTCGAGCAGGCGTGCCAGGAGTCCGGCAACCAGCGGGACCAGCCTCGACTCGTAGAGCACGTCGGAGCCGAGGATCAGCGGATACCGGCCTTCCGGTGGCGACCGCCAGTCCAGCAGGGCGGTGCGGAAGCGGTCCGCGGCAAGTCCGCTTTCCTCAACGCTCCGGCGGACGAAGTCGAGCGGCGCGGGGTCGTAGTCGGTGAAGAGGATCCGAAGCCCCCGTCGGAGGCCGACGAGCCCGGCCAGCCCCACCCCGCAGCCGATCTCGATGGCCTCGCGCCGATCGTCGCCCCGGCCGCAGAGGCGATCCAGCGATTCCGAAGGCTCGGTCGCGATGGCCTGGGCGAGCAGGCAGGCCCCCGGCCAGAGATAGGCCCAGTAGGGCATGTAATCCTCGCGCCGGTTCAGCTCCCGGACGACCTGGTCGTCGAGCATCCGATCCGGCTCACCGGGACGCACCAGGGCGACCTCGTGGCCGGCGAACTCCAGCCGGGAGACGATGACCGGGCCGTGATACTCGGTCGCCGGTGCGGCTCTTCGGCCCGTCGATTCGATTTGGTCGACATCCACGGCGATCTCCTCGGCCTTCACGCGGCCATCAGAGGGGGAACGGATCGACCAGTCGCCGGAGACGATCGCCCAGCGCATCGGCGATGGCGACGGGCTCCGAGAAGAGCCGGTCCGGGCCCGCCCGGAGGGCGAAGGCCAGCGTCTCCTGCGCCAGGTTCACGACGATCAGTCCGAGCGGCACGACGCGATATCGCCGCAGGGACGAGCCGAGGGCCCTGTCCAGGTTGGCCTCGGTCTCCGGCCCGATGGGCGCCGTCGTCAGGCCGACGACCGTCAGCCCGATCGTCGCCGCCTGCCAGGGCGAGTAGCGCATCCCGACGACCATGGCGGATCGTTCCAGGAGCCGGAGATAGGACGATCCGCCGGTGTCATCCTCCTGCATCGGCCGCGACACGAGCGCGACGCTGAGCGCGCGGCCCAGGATCGGGACGCGGTTCCATCGGAGCTCGCGGCGGTAATATCGCAGGATCTCGATCGGGGGCCTGCGATAATCCTCGCCCGGCTCGGCCCGTGCGCCCCCGGATCGAAGGACCGGGTCCAGCAGCTCCAGCAGGTTTTCGTCCGTCATCGATGATCCGGTCGCGGGGAAGGATGGACTCGTTCACTTGGCGGCGCCGCTATGATGAGGTTGCCGCATCCCGATTCCTCCTCTCCCGCCGCCGCCGGTCGGCTCTCGCCGGCAGGAGAAGTTCGATGAGCGCCTCGACGCCCGCGGTGGCCCTCGCCCCGCGAGCCAGCTCCGCATCACGCGTCACCCTGGCCGTCCTGATCACCCCCGAGAAGACCAACCCTTATGGGACTCTCCACGGCGGCGTCCTGCTTCGCCTGGCAGACGAATGCGGAGCGATCGCCGCGCTCCGGCATGTCGGCCACGGCCAGATCACCACGGCCGCCTTCGACTCGTTCACGTTCATCGACCCGGTCCACGTCGGGGAGCGCGTCGAGCTCGTGGCGGAGGTCACCTACGCCGGACGGACCTCGATGGAGGCCCTGATCGAGATCCACGCCGAGCCGTTCACGAAGGCCGAACCGCGCAAGGTCGGCGTCGGCTACGCCGTCTACGTCTCGCTCGGAGAGATGGACGGCAAGCCGCTCCCCGTCCCGCCCTTGCTCTGCGAGACCGAGGCCGACCGCCGCCGCGACGAGCAAGCCCGTGCCCGCCAGTCCATTCGACTGGCCCGCCGCGCCGAGGCGCTGGCTCATCGCAAGGAGCTGACGTGATCCGCCGACAGTGCGAGGAGTGAGGCTTAATCCCCGGCCGATCCACCGGCCGGCTCCCCGCCGGTCCCCGTCCCGGTCGAGGACATGACGCCGGGGACCTCGAACTTGGGGACGGACGCGTCGTTGTAGGCCGGATCGCCTCGGGGCTTCTCGTCATAGCGATAGTTCGTCCGGCCATAGCCGAGGGACTGGCTGGTGCTGGACGAGTAGCCGCTGATGCCGCCGGACGAGCCGTCGTGCAGCTCCTCCGTCAGCCCGTTGAGGCCCTTCTTGAACTCCAGGACGCCGCGGCCGAGTTGCTTGCCGACCTCCGGGAGCCGCTTCCCGAAGAGGAGGACGGCGATTCCCATGATCAGGAGCATTTCCAGGGGACCGAGTTGCGGGAGCATCTCCTCCTCCGAGCGGGTGACGTTCGAGGCCGAGTCCGAGACGAATCAGGAGGTCGGGCGTTGCGTCTTCAGGGGGTCGGCGGGCTGGGCTTCTTGTCGGCGGTCACGGCCTGGTCGATCTCGTCCTCGATCCCCGACACGCCTTTCTTGAACTCGGTCACGCTCTTGCCCAGCGACCGCATCACGCTCGGCAGGCGATTGCCGAAGATGAGCAGGGAGACGAAGGCGACGATGATCAGCTCGGTCGTGCCGAGGTTCTGGAAGAAGGCGAGCGGCATCATGGGATGGTTCCTCAGTCGTGGGGTGCGATACGATACCGGAGTGCGAGGCCGAGTCGTTCGGGTTCAGGGCGAGAGCCGCGGGCCGGTCCCGCTGGCGACGAGTGTCCGCGTGACGATCCAGGCCGCGACCGCCGTCGCCGCCAGGATCGTGAAAAACCAGTAGAGTCGATTCCCGCGAGTCAGGAAGGCCAGGGCGATCTGCTTCCGGGTCCGGGGAGTTGACACGGGCTCCTGTCCCCGCCGGGCCGAGGTCCGACGAACCGGAGAGAGCCACGGCAGCACGGCCTGGGCGCGTTCCCCTTTCAGGACGCCCGATCGCCCGTAGAGCACCAGGACCATCATCCCGATCACGAGCAGTTCCCGGATGCCGATCATCGCCGGGCCTCCCCGAATACGCACGGGCGCCCGGGCATGCCGCAAGAGCCGGCAAGCGATGGCAGGACACCATGATGAGTGCGCGTGAGGGGGAACATGCTGGCGGCACGGGCGCGGCGTCGTGATGGGGAGGGCCGACAGCTCGGCGCCAACCAGGGACCTTGGCGTCTCGACAGGGACGACGCGCGGTGGGTTATCTTCAACTCCATCCTACAGGCGGCGATCGGGGTGTCAACCGGTTTCTCGAGCCGGTAAAGGTTCGGGGGATCGATGTGTCGGGTGAAAGGAACTTGATGCGACCGGGCAGGGGCCCGCCCTGGCCGGTCGTCGAGGAGCAGCGGATACCAGGGGAGGCGGCTTCACGCGGGGCTCATTCGCGTCCATGACGGCAACGAAAGAGCGAGGTGCCTCGCCGTCGGGCGCCGCATCGGCCCAGCACGGCCAGGGCGAAGGACACGGCTCCGAGTGTGATCGAGGACGGCTCGGGAACGGCGATCGCGTCCGCGATGATGCGGCCGGGGAGTGTATCGGGCGCGGTTGCGGAGATGCTCCAGTTGTCGGTTTCGAACCCCGAGAGCGTCGTGTTGGAGTTGGACAGCACCACGGACGTGATCGAGGTCCCGGCTGTCGCGAAGACGTTGACGTAGACGAACGGCTCCCAGATGTCCCCCGCCAGGTTGGCGTTCGGATTGTCGAAGTAGTCCTGACCATCCGGCATCGCCTTGATGGCGTCGAGGACGAAGGAGGATCGGAAACTCCCCAGCAATTGTCCCTGGGAGTAGAAGGCGATTTCGTTGGAGCCGTCCGCGGCCGACCACCAGAACCCGAAGTACGCCTGTGGTTGAGCGAACGTGAGCGTGACCGGCTCGGCGGATCCGCTCTGGTAGCCAAGGACGAAGAAGTTCCCGGTCCCTCCGGCACCTCCCACGGGACTGGCCTCGATGGCGGCGAAGTTGCCCGTCGGCGTGGTGCTGATCTTCCCCACGGAGGTGTCGAGAGATTGATAGCCGCCGGCAGGAAATCCGTCGAAGGTCTCCGTGACCGCACCCGCAACGGACGTCGTCTGTACGTGGGGCGCTTCCACGGAGACGACGAGGTTCGCCCTGGCCGTCATGGTCGTGCCGGCCCAGGACAGCAGCACGGCCTGCACGGCGTGTCCGAATCGATGGAACCTCATTGGCGCGATGACTCCGGACTCGAGGTGTGGACTTCGGCCGGGCCGATGCAATTCAGCCCATGGCGGCGACGATGTCCCCTCCTGAATCCTGCGTCGCAGGCGGATCCGTCACGCAGAATCCTGCAATTCCACGCGCAGCCGCGTTTTCTCCGTGAATTCCCCGGGAATCTTGTGAGCACGAGGACTCACGAGTAACCTTGATCTTGCCCCCGGCTCCGACAATCCACGTCCCGTTGCCGAGGCCTGTTCAAGGGATGCGTAACCCTGGGATGTTGGAAAGTGGATCCTGGCGGCCCGGAGGCGGGGTCGAGACTCGACCGCTTCTGTTGCGCCTTCCGAGGCCCGTGATGCGGCTGGGAACACGGCCCGGGCGCGGTCTGCAGCTCGCGCCGGGCTCGGCAGGAGCCTCGCCCTCCCGGGCCGGGGACGCCTCCCTTCGGGGGGGCGAGGCTCCTGCCGAGCCCCGGGCAGGCTCCGGATGTTCAAGGAAGCCTCGATCCCGCGCAACAGATCCGGGATAGGCCTCGCCCGTCGTAAGGACCAACTTTCCAACACCCCAGCGTAACCCTGGGGATCGCGGAGGATCCAATGTTCGTGCAATACGGGACCTTCGTGAAGCCGGCATCCCCCGGCGGTTGCCTTGCCGCGGCCCAGCAGGCGATGAGCTCGCAGGGCCTGATCATCGTCAAGGGGGCCGACGGGGTCGACTTCGTGGTGATCGGGGGGAACGATGCGGCCACGGTGACCGTGGTCTGCGTCCCCCAGCCCCGCGGGACGTGGGTGGTCGTCTCGGCCTCGTCGCCCGATCCGAACATCGCGGCGCAGGCACGCGACCTCATCCGCGGGATGATCGAGCAGGCGCCCGTGGCGTGACCTCGCCCGGATTCAACCGCCGCTCAGCCCGGTGATCATCTGGAGGTACGGCAGGAAGACGGCCAGGATGATGAACAGAACGAGGGCCCCGACCATGAGGGTGACGAGGGGCTGGACCAGGTGCCCCAGGCTCTTGACCATCACCTCCACCTGTTCGTCGTAATCCTTGGCCAGGACCTTCAGGACCTCGGGCGTCTGGCCCGTCTCCTCGCCCGACTCGAGGACGGCGATCACGTCGTGGGGGAAGCGGCCGGATGGCCTGAGGGCGACGCTCAGCTCCTGGCCGTGGAGCACGGGGTCCTTGGCGTCCTCAACGGCCTTCCTCATCGGGACCAGCGACATCACCCCGGCGGTCATGTCCATCGACTCCCGCATCCCTACACCGGCGTCGAGCAGCGAGGAGAGCGTCCGCGCGAACCGGCTGATGTCGAGCTTGGTGAGGAGCGGCCCCAGGACCGGGACCCACATCAAGAGCGGGTCGATCATGGCCTTGCCACCGGCCGTCCTGTAGAAGCGGATCAGGAGGAAGGGCCCGCCGATCAGGACCAGGGCGACCGTCACCAGGCCGTAGGACTGCCTCATGAAGTCGCTGAAGGCCATCAGGACCCGGCTCGGCAGCGGCAGGCCCCCGCCGCCGCGACGGCCGATGTCCTTGAGCAGGTCCGCGAACAGGGGCAGCAGGAAGATGGCGATCAGCAGGCCGACGCACACGGACATGGTGAGCACGATCACCGGATAGATCATCGCCGTGCGGGCCTGGCGAATCATCCGCTGCCGGGACTCGTAGTAGTCGCCCATCATCCGGAGCGTCTCCGGCACGCCGCCCCGCGCCTCGGCCACCCGGATCATGCTCAGGAACATCGCGTTGAATGCACCCGGCTCGCGGGCCATGGACTCCTCGAGCGTCGAGCCGGCCTTGATCGCCTGACGCATCCGCCCCAGGACCGGCCCGAGCGCCGACATGCCGAACTGCTTCGAGAGGCTGCTCAGCGCGCGGTCGTAGTCCACGCCGGCGTTGAGGTAGGCCGCGAACTGGCGGCAGAACTGGGCGAGCTGCCCGGAGCTGACCTTGCCGAAGAAGATCCGCTCCCACCACCTCGCCTCGGGAGCAAGGGCCTCCTTGAACTCGAGGCCCGTGGACGAGGACGCCTTTAGCGTCTTCCTGGGACGGGCCGGCGATGACGGAGACTCCGAACCTTCGCCGGACGAATAGGCCGGATTCGGCCGGAATGTCGAGCCGCCCTCCGATCCCGGGGGCCGAGAGGAACCGCCGGCGGGCCGCTTCGGTCGGGGTCGAGGCTCCGGATCATCAGGCAGTCGACTCATCGGCTCAACCTCCGGCTGCGCGGACATTCCTCGTGGCCCGGAGTTCATCGTCCGGGCCGGAGGCGCCGAGGTCAAGGGGGCGCAGACAAATGTCCGATGCCTCCGCTCAGGCACTCGACGCTTCGGGCGTCCACTTCAGGACCGGGCTCTTGGCCGCCTTCACCTCGTCGAGGCGGCTGACCGGCGTCGTGACCGGGGCGTCGTGGAGCAACTGCGGATCCTCGTGGGCGATCTTCAGCAGGACCCGGGCGAACTCTTCCAGGGTCTCTCGACTCTCCGTCTCCGTGGGCTCGACCATGAGGGCCTCGGGGACGATGAGGGGGAAATAGACCGTGGGGGCATGGAAGTTGTAGTCGATGAGCCGCTTGCCGATGTCCATGGCGCGGATGCCTCGCTCCTTGGCGAGCGTCCGGGCGGAGGCCACGAACTCGTGCATGCAGCGGCCGCCGAAGGGCACCGGGTAGACGTGCTTCACCAGCGCGAGGATGTAATTGGCGTTGAGGACCGCGTGCTGGGCCACCCGGAGCAGGCCCTCCGGACCCTGGGAGCGGATGTAGCAGTAGGCCCGGAAGAGGACGCCGGTGTTGCCGAAGAAGGCCCGGACCCGGCCGATCGACTTCGGCCGGTCGTGGTCGAGGTAATACGTGCCGTCCTCGCGGCGGCCGACGACCGGAGCGGGCAGGTAGGGGGCCAGGTGCTCGCGGACCGCGATCGGCCCGGCGCCGGGGCCGCCGCCGCCGTGCGGGCCGGAGAAGGTCTTGTGGGGGTTGTAGTGCATCAGGTCCACCCCCATGTCGCCCGGCCGGACCACGCCGAGGATGGCGTTCATGTTGGCGCCGTCGAGGTAGAGCAGAGCACCCCGCTCGTGAATTCGCTTCGCGATCTCGCCGATCTGGGGGTCGAACAGCCCGACCGTGTTCGGATTCGTGATCATGAACACGGCCGTGTCGTCGCCGAGGTGTCGGTCCAGGTCGGCCAGGTCCACCAGGCCGGAGGCATTGCTCTTGATGGTGATCGTTTCGAAGCCGGCCAGGTGGGCGGAGGCCGGATTGGTCCCGTGGGCACTGTCCGGGATCAGGACCTTGGTCCGGGTCTCTCCCCGGTCGCGGAAGTAGGCCGCCGCGACCAGCAGCGCGGTGAGCTCGCCCTGCGCGCCGGCCGCCGGCTGGAGGCTGACCGCGTGCAGCCCGGCGATCTCCGCCAGGCAGTCCTGCAGCTCGAACAGGATCGCCAGCAGCCCCTGGAGCGTGCCGTCGTCCTGGTAGGGATGCTGGGCGCCCAGGCCCGGCAGCGACGCCAGCCGCTCGTTCCGCTTCGGGTTGTACTTCATGGTACAGGAGCCGAGCGGGTAGAAATTCGAGTCGATCGACATGTTCGACGACGAGAGGTTGGTGTAGTGCCGGACCACGTCGAGCTCGCTCAGCTCCGGCAGCGGCGGCGCGGTCGCGGCGCGGAGGGCCGGCGGGATCAGCGAGTCGAGCGGCTTCTCGGGGACGTCCGATTCGGGCAGGACGGCCGTCGCGCGGCCCGGTCGGCTGGACTCGAAGAGCAGAGGGGGCGGGTCGAGCTTGTACATCGTCGCTGCGAGGTCTCCGGGGGATCCGGGCGGTTGGATTGGGTCGAGAGGCGTGGCGTGGCTCAGGCGGACTTGAGGGCGTCCTCGTAGGCGGCGGACAGGCCGTCGATCTCCTCGCGGGTCCGTTTTTCCGTGACCGCGACCAGGATGCAATCGGCGAGCGACGGATACCAGCGGCCCAGCGCGATCCCGCCGTGATAGCCGCCCTTGCCGACCGCGGCGAGGACGATCGCCGGATCCTTCCTCGACCTGAGGACGAACTCCTTGAGGAACGGGCCCGCGTACGCCAAACTCAGCCCGGGGACGGCGGACAATTTCTCGGCCGCGTAATGGGCCTTGCGGGCGGAGAGCTCCGCGGCCTGGCGGAGCCCGCCGGGGCCCATCGCGGCCAGGTAGATGCTGGACCTGAGGGCGAGCAGGCCCTGGTTGGTGCAGATGTTCGACGTCGCCTTCTCGCGGCGGATGTGCTGCTCGCGGGTCTGGAGCGTCAGGACCCAGCACCGCTTGCCGTTGCGATCGGTCGTCTGGCCCACGATCCGGCCGGGCAGCTTGCGGATGTAGGCCTCGCGGCAGGCCATGATCCCCAGATATGGGCCGCCGAAGCTGAGCGGATTGCCCAGCGATTGACCCTCCGCCACCACGATATCCGCGCCGTAGTCCGCCGGCCGCTTGAGGAGCCCGAGGCTGAGGGGATCGACGCTCGCGATCACGACCGCGCCCCGGGCGTGGGCCGCGGCGGCCAGGGCCTCCATGTCCTCCAACTGGCCGAAGAAGTTGGGATGCTGGAGGACGACGGCCGCCGTGTCGTCGGTCAGGGCGTCCGCCAGCGAATTCGGGTCGACGATGCCCCTGGGAGCGGGGATCGTGACGACCTCCGGCTCCAGGTGGGCGAGCATCGTCGAGGCGATCTGGCGATGCTCGGGGTGGACCGTCTCGGGCACGATCACCCGGCCGAACCGCCTAGTGCTGGTGATGGCCATGAGGATGGCCTCGGCCACGGCGGAGCCGCCGTCGTAGAGGCTCGCGTTCGAGACGTCCATCCCGGTGAGCTGGGTGATCAGCGTCTGGTACTCGAACGTCGCCTGCAGGGTCCCCTGGCTGGCCTCGGCCTGGTAGGGGGTGTACGCCGTGTAGAACTCGCCCCGGGAGGCGAGGTTGTCCACCACGGCGGGGATGAAGTGGTCGTAGGCACCCCCGCCCAGGAAGCAGACGCGTCGATTGGCCCCCTCGTTGCGTCCCAGCAGGCCGGCGACGTGCGTCGTCAGCTCGAGCTCCGTGAGCGCGGGGGGGACGGCGAGGGGCCGCTTCAGTCGAAGGTCGGCCGGGACGATGTCGAAGAGCTGATCGAGCGAGTCGAGCCCGATCGTCGCCAGCATGGTTCGGATGTCATCCGGCGTGTTCGCAATGTAGGCCATGTCGTCTCAGTCGCGGCCGTCGCGCCGCGGGTCCTTCTCGAGGGTGAAATCCGAAGCCACGGAGGATGGTCGTCAATGCTCCTCTTCGGCGACCTTCTTCTCGTAGGCGGCGTGGTCCAGGAGGTCGGAGGTGGCCGAGGGGTCGTCGATCTCCATCTTGATCAGCCAGCCCTTGCCGAAGGGATCCTCGGACAGGACCGTCAGGTCGTCGGCGACGGCCTGGTTGACCTCCGTCACCTTGCCGGAGAACGGTGCGTACAGCTCGCTGACCGACTTGACGCTCTCGATCTCGCCGAAGCCCTTGCCGGCCTTGAGGGTCTTGCCGACCTCGGGGAGGTCGATCATCAGCAGGTCGGTGAGCTGGTCGACCGCGAACTTGGAGATCCCGATCGTGGCGATCTTGCCGTCCAGGTGCACCCATTCGTGCGAGGGGAGGTAAAGGAGCGTCGTCGGATCCATGGAACAGGTCCTTCGGTTGCGAGAGTCCACGCGTCAGAACGTTATTCGGTATAGTCCGGGGAGACGGTCGCGGCAATCCGCGTCAGTGGGCCGAGGGGCGGCGGTAGAAGGGGAGCGGGACCACCTTGGCGGGCTCCTTGTGGCCGCGGACGTCCACCTGGAGGGACGTGCCGACCTCGGCGGCGGCCGGTTCCACCAGGGCCATCGCCAGGCTCGCCTGAAGCGTCGGTGCAAACGTCCCGGAGGTCACCTCGCCGACCTTGACGCCCCCCTGGAGCACCTCGGCACCCTGGCGGGCGATCCGCTTGCTCTCGAGCTGAAGGCCCACACGGGCCGCGCCGGGGTCCTTCTTGAAGGCCCGAAGCGGCTCCCGGCCGACGAACTCCCCCTTTTCCAGCTTCACCGCCCAGCCCACCCCCGCCGCGTACGGGTTGATCTCGGCCGAGAGCTCGTGGCCGTAGAGCGGCATGGCCGCCTCGAACCGGAGCGTGTCCCTCGCACCGAGGCCGCACGGGAGGATGCCGTGGCCCTTTCCGGACTCGAGCAGGGCCTCCCAGACGCGTACGGCCTGGTCCGACGGGACGATCAGCTCGTAGCCATCCTCGCCGGTGTAGCCGGTCCGGCTCACGATCGTGTCGAGCTCTCCGAAGAGCCTCCCCGCGACCAGGTGATAGTATCGGACCCCGGCCAGATCCTGATCGAAGAGGGGCTGGACCACGGCCGCCGCGTGGGGGCCCTGGACGGCGATCATCGCGGTATCCAGCGTCCGGTCGTGGAAGACCGTGTTGGAGCCCTGGCAATACGTCTCGAGCTGCCGGTTGACGTTCGGCCGGTTCGAGGCGTTGCAGACGACCAGGTAGCCGTGCTGGTGGCGATAGACGAGGAGGTCGTCGATCAGGCCGCCCTTCTCGTTGGGCATCAGGCTGTACTGGATCTGGTTCACGGCCAGCTTCGCGGCGTGATTGGTGGTCACCCGCTCGATCCAGTCCAGGGCCCCGGGGCCGTCGAAGGTGAGCCGCCCCATGTGGCTGATGTCAAACAGGCCCACCCGCTCGCGGACGGCCCGGTGCTCCTCGACGATGGTCGAGTACTGGACGGGCATGAGCCACCCGCCGAACTCGACGATCCTTCCACCGTGCGATTGATGCCAGTCGAAAAGAGGAGTCTTCAGGGAGGACGCTTCGGTCATGGTTCGGGCTACACCTCGGGCGGGGTCGCGAAACGGCGCTCGTTCGGAGAGTGGAGGGCCCATTCTACTCTCCGGCGTGCCGATTTGAAAACTGAGGCGTTGCGGACGGGCATCACTCCGCGTCCGTTCCCGGAGTCCGGGTTCCCCCCATCCATCGAAAATGGGCCCGGGATGTTGCCCGAAGGCGTTGCTGATGCGGAGGATCTCGTCCTCGAACCAGATCGGGTCGTCGACGATCGGATCGCGATCCGTGGGAGTCAACCTCCGGCCGCATTGACGGATGCCGGCATTTCCGCGGCCGATCGCCCTCCCGGGCCGATCCCGGGCGGAGCGGCGCCGCCGGATGCAAGGGGTTTCGGCTGCCCTTGATGATCGCGGATGAAGGAAATGATGTCGATCAGGACCCTCTCGTGGTCCTTGGGCGAATCGGTGGTCAATGCCTTCGGGAACGCGTCCGTGCACGATCCGGCACAATCTAGCGGTCGCACTTGCAGGTACGAGCAATACCCCGACCTCAGCCCGCCGCTCAATCGCCTCACTAGACTTGCCTCCCGGGCCGGAGCCTGGCAGACTGGCGGCAACCTGAACATGCGATGAGGGGTTGCCTGACCATGGCCAAGAAACCGCGCGAGGGACCGGCCGGCGATGCGAAGGCCGGCGGGGGGATGCTCAAGCCGCCGGCCGAGCTCGTCTATGAGGCCGAATTGAAGGCGCTCGGAGAGGCCGATCGAGACCCCCGACCGCCGGGCTGGAAGCTCTCGCCGCGGGCCGTGCGGGCGTTCCTCTGCGGGTCGGAAACGCTGTCGATCCGGCGCAAGTTCTTCGGCGACGATACGATGATCGAGCGGGCGATCGTCAGCCTGAGCAGCAATCGCGGGTTGATGCTGGTGGGGGAGCCGGGGACCGCCAAGTCGATGATTTCCGAGCTGCTCGCCGCGGCGATTTCGGGCTCGTCGATCAACGCGATCCAGGGGACCGCCGGGACGACCGAGGATCACATCAAGTACTCGTGGAACTATGCCCTGCTGCTGGCCGAGGGGCCCTCGCCCCGCGCGCTCGTGCCGTCGCCGCTCTACGTCGCGATGAAGGAGGGGACGCTCGTCCGGTTCGAGGAGATCACCCGCTGCCCGCCGGAGATCCAGGACACGCTGGTCTCCATCCTGTCGGAGAAGGTGATGATCGTGCCGGAGCTCGACGGCCCGGACCGGGTCCTGCACGCGAGGCCCGGATTCAACGTCATCGGCACCGCCAACACCCGCGATCGCGGCGTCAACGAGATGTCGAGCGCCCTCAAGCGACGGTTCAACTTCGAGACCGTCCACCCGATCCGCGACCTGAAGCAGGAGATCGAGCTCGTCGGCCGCGAGTGCGACCGACTCCTGAAGGAAGTCTCCGCGCCGGTGACGATCACGCCCCAGGTCGTGGAGCTCCTCGTCTCGGTCTTCCAGGAGCTCCGCGAGGGGGTCTCTCGCGAGGGGATCCAGCTCGAGCGGCCGAGCACGGTGATGTCCACGGCGGAGGCCGTCTCGGTCGCCATGGCGGCGGGGCTGGATGCGTTCTACTTCGACGGCGGGGCCCTCTCGCCCCGGCACGTCGTCCGGCATCTCGCCGGGGCGGTCCTCAAGGACAATCCCGACGACCTGAAGAAGCTCAAGCACTACTTCGACGTCGTCGTCAAGCCGAGGAGCCAGAAGGAGGGGGGGCCTTGGACGGAGATGCTCGAGGCGCGCAAGAGCCTCCCCTGATCCCCGCGATCGACCCCTCCGCGCGGGTCGTCTACGCGCCGGTCCGCCACCACAGCCCGGCCTGTGCGATCCACGTCGATCGCCTGATCCGGACGGTCCGTCCCGATGCCGTCCTGATCGAGGGCCCGCGCGACGCGACGAAATGGATCCACTTGCTGACCCATCCGGGCACGAAGATGCCGGTCGCCATCTACACCACGTACGTGCGACGACAGGCCGCCGAGACGGCGGCGGGGGCATCGATCGTAAAGGCCCAGCCGGTCCGGTACGCGGCCTACTATCCCCTCTGCGACTACTCGCCGGAGCTGGCCGCCATCCGCGCCGCGGCCGAGCTTGGCATGGAGGCCCGGTTCATCGATCTGAGCTATCCCGAGATGGTGGAGGCCGGCCGGAGGGACGGCACGGGGCGCGCGGTGAGCCTCCAGGAGGAGCGGACCTTCTCGCACAGCGACGTCCTTCGCGAGGCCGGCCGGCGGATCGGGGCCCGTGACCCCGACGACCTCTGGGATCAGCTCTACGAGGTCGATCCGGGGGCGAAGGACACGGCCGAGTTCTTCCGGGGCGTGCTGGCCTATTGCGTCCTGGCGCGGAGGGACGCGACGGCGGACCGGCTGGAGGCCGACGGTACCCTGGCTCGCGAGCGGGCCATGGCGGCGGCCATCGCGGAGCAGCCGGGCCGGGTGGTGGTCGTCACGGGCGGCTTCCACACGGTGGCCCTGCCCGGGACCAGGCCGGAGAAGCCCGCACGCGTGAAGGTGGACGAGAAGGATGCCCTCGTCGCCCTCATGCGTTACGGCTTCGAGCAGCTCGACCGACTGAACGGCTATGCCAGCGGCATGCCCTCGCCGGAGTTCTATCAGCGGTCATGGGAGCGGCGACCGGCCACGGGCCTGGTCGTCGAGCTCGCCCGCGAGGCCCGCAAGCGGCGGCAGCCGGTCTCGATCGCCGACGAGATCGCGGCGCTGGAGCAGGTCCGGCGGCTGGCGATGCTCCGCGGCCACGCGAGCCCGTCGCGCGAGGACCTCTCGGACGGGATCCGTTCCGTCTTCATCAAGGGGGCCGACGACCTGGACGGCCTGCCGATCCTGGCCCTCTTGCGGAAGCTCCTGGCAGGCGATCGCGTGGGCGAGGTCCCGCCCGACGCGGGCGTGCCGCCGCTCGTCGAGGACTTCCGCCGGACCTCCGCGCGACTGAAGATCGAGCTCGACCGCATCGAGGCCCGCGAGCTCGCGCTGGACCTCTACCGGGGCGATCGCGCCCGCCAGGCGAGCCGGCTCTTCCATCGGCTTCGGTTCCTCAAGGTCCCGTTCGCCCAGTGGGTCGCCGGCCCCGACTACGTCGCCGGCAAGGACCTCGAGCGGATCCGCGAGGTCTGGACTTATCGATGGACTCCGGACGTCGATTCCTCGCTCATCGAGCGATCCCTCTACGGCTCGACGCTCGAGGAGGCCGCCGCGGCCCTGCTGATGGAGCAATTCACGGAGGCGGAGGCGGACGGCCAGGGCCGCCGCGCCGACCGTGCGGCGACGCTCCTCCTCGAAGCCTGCCGGATGGGCCTGCACCGCCAGGCACCCGACCTGCTGGCGCGGACCGCCCGGCTGGTGGGCGAGGACGGACAGTTCGTCTCGCTCGTCCGGGCGATGGAGCAGGTCCTCGTCCTGCACGTCTCGCGCGAGCCGCTCGAGGCCCACGACCTGGCCGGCGTGACCGAGCTCGTCGACGCGGCCTACGCGCGGGCCTGCTATCTCATCCCAGGGCTGGCCGGGACGGGCGAGGCCGAGGAGAAGGAGGTCCTCGACGCCCTCAACGCCCTGCCGCAGGCCGCGCTCGGGCTGGGAGACGATGAGGCCCGCCGGTCGCTCCGCACCGGTGCCTTGAAGGTCCTCATGGACGACCCCGCCTGCCGGAGCGTCCTCCACGGGGCCGCGGCGGGGCTCCTCTTCGGCTCTGGAGAGCTCGACGCCGAGGGCCTCGTCCGCGCGCTCCACGGTCATCTCCAGAGCGTCAAGGGGCAAGGGCATGAGGGCGCGGCCTTCCTCCGCGGCCTGCTCGGATCGGCCCGGAGCGTCCTCTGGCTGGTCCCGGAAGTCCTCGATCAGCTCCACGAGGTCATCCGGTCCTGGGACGAGGATCGCTTCGTCGCTGCGCTGCCGGAGCTGCGGCTGGCATTTAGCGACCTGACCCCGCGGGAGTGCGACCAGGTCGCCCGACGCATCGGGCAGTCGACCGGTGATCCCGACGGCCGGATGGTCGTTGCCGGCCTGGAGGGATTCGGCGAGGCCGATCTGCTCCAGGGCATCGCGATCAACCGGGGCGTCCTCAAGATCCTCCACGAGGACGGCCTGGAGGAGGTGCTCGGTGCCTGAGCCCGGTGACGATTGGCTGGCCCGGCAACGGTGGCGACTGGTGCTCGGCAAGTTCTCGGAGCGAAGCCTTGGCTCCAGGTTTGGGGACGAAGGGGCGGCCGCGGAAGGGGCCTCCGGGGAGACGCAGAAGCGTCCCGGATCGGGCGGGCCGAGCGGCAACTACGGCCGGATGGACCGGGCCCTCGATTACCTCTACGGCCGCGAGTACGGGCGCCGCGGCGTCCGCGGCTTCAATCCGACGGGGGGGGACCAGCCGAGCGCCCTGAACATCCCCGACTGGCTGAAGGACGTCCGCGAGCTCTTCCCGCGCGAGACGGTCGAGATCCTGGAGAAGCACGCGCTCGAGCGTTACGGCATGACCGAGCTCGTCACGGATGCGGAATCGCTCCGGAAGATGGAGCCCAGTTATGAGCTCCTGAAGGCGGTGATGTCGTTCCGGAACCTGATGGCGCCGGACGTCCTCCTGGCTGCGCGGAAGCTCGTCAGCCAGGTCGTGGAGGACCTCAAGCGGAAGCTCACGCAGGAAGTCCGCCCGGTGCTCTGGGGCAAGCTGAACCGCCAGCGGAGGAGCCCCCTCAAGCTCGCCCGCAACCTGGACTGGCACCGGACCATCCGGGCGAACCTCAAGAATTACGACCGGGAGAAGCGCCGGATCGTGCTCGAGTCGCTCCTGTTTTCATCGCGGGTGGAGCGGCACTTGCCCTGGCACATCATCATGGCCGTCGATTGCAGCGGCTCGATGATGGACAGCGTGATCCACTCCGCGATCATGGCGGGGATCTTCAAGGGCTTGCCGGCCGTCCGCGTTAGCCTGGTTGCGTTCGACACGGCCGTCGTCGATCTGTCGGAACATGCGGACGACCCGACCGAGGTGCTGATGAGCGTGCAGCTCGGCGGCGGGACCGACATCGCCGGCGCGATGGGCTACTGCGAGGGCCTCGTCCAGACGCCGGCGCGGACGATCGTCGTCCTGGTGACCGACTTCTGCGAAGGGAACGCCCCCGGCCTGTTGCCGGCCAGCGTGAAGCGACTTCGTGAGGCCGGGGCGCGGGTCCTCGGCCTGGCGGCCCTCGACGCCGAGGCCAATCCCGTGTACGACCGCGACATGGCCGAGCGGTGCGTGGCCGCCGGGGCCGAGGTGGCGGCGCTGACGCCGAGGAGGCTCGCCGAATGGATGGCGCGGATCCTCTCGTAGCGACGTTTCGCCTGGCGCTCGCGGCCTTCGACGACGAGGCCCTCGCCGCCCTCGCCAACCGGGGACTGGTGCGGCGCGCTCGCAAGGACCTGGAGTCCGTCACGCCGAGGTTGCTGGGCCCGGGAGAGAAGCCCGATCGACTCCGGGTCGAGGTCGGCGACGGCGTGGCTGAGCTCGCCTTGCCTCCGGTCCAGTCGCGATGCTCGTGCCCGGCCAGCGGCATCTGCCGACACATCCTGACGGCTTTGATCTTCGTCAAGGAGAGTGAAGCGGGCACCGAGGCGACCCCAGCCCCCGAATCGATGACGGTCTCCGCCTCGGCCGAGGTCCTCGCCCTCGACGACGACGCCCTGATCAAATGGGCCGGCCGGCCGCTTTTCAACAAGGTGAGGAAGTTGCTGGCGCAGGGACTGCCGGTGGAACTGGAGCCCGGCGACGTCCTGACGGCGAGGCTGCCGACGCGGAACGTCTCCTGCCGCTGGATGACGGCCGGCGGCCTGGACGGCATGATCTGCTCGTGCCACGCGGCGGGGGCCTGTGAACATCGGGTGGCGGCCGTGCTGGCCTTCCAGATCGAGCGGGGGAGCCGGCCCGCGGAGGTCCATGCGGAGCTTGCGCTCGCCGCCTCCACCGACGCGCCCCGGTCGCGCGAGGAGGTGCTCGCCTCGGTCGGAGACGCTCTGGCCCAGATGATCGTGACCGGGCTCTCGCGGCTCTCTCGGGGGACCGCCGAACGGCTCCGGACGCTCGCCATCTCGGCCCAGGGCGTGGACCTGCCGCGGCTCCAGAGGTTGCTCCAGGCGCTCTCTTCCGAGGTCGAGCTTTACCTCAACCGCGACGCCCAGGCCGATGCCGCCCGCGTCCTTGGCCAGGCGGCCCGCGTGGAGGTGCTCCGCCTGGGTCTGGTGAAGAAGCCCTCGCCGCGGCTCGTCGGCGTGCACCGGACGACCTACGAGCCGGTCGGCGACCTCGATCTCATCGGCCTGGGCGCCCGAGTCTGGCAGACGCGGAGCGGCTTCGAGGGCCTCACGGTCTACTTCTGGGACCGGTCCGCGCGAGGCTGGGCGACCTGGTCCGATTCGCGTCCGATCGGGACGCCGGGCTTCGATCCGTCCGGCCGCTTCCGGGCGGAGGGACCCTGGTACGGCCTCGCCTCCCCCGCCGAGGCTTCGAGGCGGGTCATCCGACTCACGGGTGCGTACCGCAATCGCCAGGGTCGGCTTTCCGGCCGGCCCTCAACGCAGGCCATGGCGCTCGGCCCGTCGATTCCGGACGAGGTCCCCGCGTGGATCGCTCGCTGGTCCGAGCTGCCCGATCGTGCGGCGACCCTCTTCGGGGGCGGCCTCGCCGATCGTTCGGAGCAGGACAGTATCGTCCTGATCGCCCCTGCGGCGTGGGAGCCGGCGAGCTTCGACGATCTCCGCCAGCAGATGGTTCGGAACGTCCTCGACGCCGAGGGCCGCCGCCTGCCGCTGGTCGTCCGGCATGAGGCGGGCGCGGGCCAGGCGGCGACGATGCTCGAGGCGCACGATCCTTCCGGAACGACGTCGATCCTGGGCCTCCTGATCCTGGAGGCGGACCGGCTTTGCGTCCTGCCGGTCACGCTTCACACGGCGAGGGGGCCCGTTCACCTGACGCTCGACTCGGCTCGCAAGGTGTCCCCCGCGCGTCGGCCGGCGGTGGCCGTGTCCGCCGGACCGGAGCAGATCGAGACCGACCCCGATCCCGAGGACGATCCCGAGGTGGAGGAGTCCGCGACGAGCCTCGGCCGGTTCCTCGAGCAGGTCTCGGGCGATCTCCTCGCCATTGCGGAAGGTGGTCCGGCGGCCTTCGGGAAGGTCGGCGAGGTCCGCAGGGCTTCGAGGCAACTCGAGGCCGTTGGCCTGGGAGTCCTGGCGATCGTCATGGAGAAGGTCGCCGACGGGCTCGAAGCCCAGCGCCGGGGGGAGCTATCGAATTCCTCCCCTCTCGCCCACGACTTGCTGGCTTGCTATCACGTTGCCCGCCTCTGCCAGTCTCAGGAATCCGTTCAGCAGGCGGCGGACTCACTCGGTATACACCCATAGGTGCCGCAGCACTCGGGTCTTGCCGGTCCCCCGTGTCTTGAGCTCCCGCGGTTGCTCCCGCGGTCGTCCGGCAGAGCTGGCCGATGCAGGAGGCCATCCTCAGTCGCCATGGGCGGGTTCGTCGCTCTTGCCTGCGATCTTCGCGAGGTCGGCCATCACCTCGGAGAAGACGATGGGCGGCACGGCGCGGAATGGAATGAGACGAGGATCCGAAGCGTCGTTGGGACGATCGCTCACGTAGGCTGGCACATCAGCGCCCTCACGCTGGACGAAGCAGAAATCGTCCAGCGTGATCGATTCGTCCCGGCTTATCCCCATGTAGAGCCCCTGGATCCCGAGAAAAACCACGAGCCTAGTGAGCGAGAATGTCTTGCGATAGTCCTCCACGAAGCCGCCGTCGCCGACGGCTCCCCTCGTCCAGCCCAGTCGCTCGGCCCGGCCGCGAAACGTCATCGCATTCAGGCTCGTACCTTGCAGCGAGCGAGACACTCTTGTCTCCAGGTCATCGTCTCGGACCGTGACGACCGGGCGGTCGAGCTGGGGGAACGGCGGTGCGATCTCGAAATCGGCCATGTGCGTCCGCCAGGCGTGGAGCGTCTCCCGATCGAGCTCGAGCGGGTGGACCATCCCCACGCTCCGGCCGGGCTCATCCGCGAGCTCGAACGGCAGGTCGCCGGCCGTGGTCAGGCTCCGGTCCTCGAGAGCCTGGAATGTGCCGTCCAGGCGACCGGCCGCGTCGTAGACCCCCCAGACCAGTCGCACGCCGAAGGGGATGAGGACCGGATGGTTCAGGAACAGCTCCTGCCAGCGTGCGACCTGCCAGCGATGCTGGACCACGAGCAGGTTCTCCAGGCGGGCGAGCTGACCTTTGATCACGTCCTTCAACATCACCGCCTCGGCCTTCAGCCCCGCGAGGATCTCCCCCGGGGTGGACTTCGGGAGCGAGGCGATTTTTCGGTTCTTCTCGACGTCGCGGTAGCCGAGCTTCCCGTCGAGGCCGACCTGGACCTGGTAGAGCTTGCCGGCGATGTCGAGGGTTCGCGGCTTTCCCGGCTCGAAACCGAGCCAGGGCACGACGCGGTCTCCCAGCTCATCCACCGAGACGCCTTTCCGAGCCGCCGCCGCCATGAAGGCTTCCGCGGCGGCGGCGGCCACCTGCTTGTTTTTCGTCCGATACCTCAAGGCCAGGGAATCGACGATCGCCAGGGCCGCATCCGTCCCGAGCATCGCGAGCGCGTCGAGACCCAGTTGTGCCATCAGGAGCCGCGACGACTCCGCGCACTCCTGGATCAAACGGTTGATGAACGGGACGACGCGGTCATCCCCCAGTATCGCCGCGATGGCCAGAGCCCAGCGATCGGCCGCCGCGAGCTTCGTGGACAGATAGGTGCGAATGACGGCATGGGCGAAGTCCGCGCCCGACTGCCGATCGAGCATCTTGAAGAGCGGCCGGGCCTCGACATCGGCCAGGGTCGCCTTCGCCCTCGACTGGCGATAGAAGAGATAGCGAGTCATTCGCTCCCCGATCGGCGCCCCGTCGTTCCACGTGAGCGGCGGCAGCGCGGCAAGGTCCAGCCACTTCGCGGGGAGAGACCTCAGCTTCTTCTCGGAGCGAAGGGCCCGCGCCTCGATCTCGTCACGCGTGACGAAGTGGCCGCGGGCCGTCCGAGCGGCGTCGATGACCTCGAGCATCGAGTCCCGGACGATGTCGTCGTCCTCTTCATCGAGGCGTGCCTCGAGGGCTGCGGTGGCGGCCGGAGTGTCGATCGACGTCAGGACCGCCGTCGCCCAGAGGCGAACCTCCTTCTTGCCGTCGTCGAGTCGGGGCAGGATCCGCGGCAGGACCGGCTCGCCGATTTTCGCGACGGCCTGGGCCGAGGCATCCCGGACGGTCGTCGCCTTGAGGTCCGCGAGGCTGGAGAGCAGGGCTTCGAAGGGCGCCGGATTCCAGTCGCCGATGAGGCGGATCCAGTCCTTCCGGTCGTGATGGCTGTAGGGGTTCGAGTCGTCGATGGCTTCTTTGAGGCCGTTCGCCAGAGTCTCACGGAGCAGTTCGTCGAGCCCGGCGGTGTGAGCCTTCACCAGGTACGTTGCCGCGGCAAGACGGACTACCCGACTGGCATGCGACGTGAGGAGCTGCAAGGCCGGCACCGCGACCTCACCGAGCGCGGTGAACAGGGCCTCGGCGACCATGCTGATCGAATGCGAGGTCACGTACTCATCCCGAAAGAACTCCTCGACATCGTCCAGCACCTCCGCGCCAAACGTTTCAATCAACCAGATGTAGATGAAACCGCTATTTGGTCGATTCCCTCGCAGGAGGAGGTACTGACGAGCCCGATCCCGCGCTTCCGCCCGATGTCGGTCCGGATCGTGGGTCACGAGCAGGGCGGAGAACTTGTGCTGTTCGAGGGGATCGTCCAGGGCTCGCCAGACCTCGGCGACGAGGTCATCGAACCGCCCGTTCCCCTTCTCCAGCAGGAGGGCGGCAAGGGTCGCATCGAGACGACCCGCGTCCCTCACGGGCGGCACGACCGCGTCCAGTCTCTCGGATCCGTGGCCGAGGAGCAGACGGAAAAGGCCGACAAGGTGGACGTAGGAACCTCGGGCCGTGAACGCCGACTCGAGGGCGGACGTCAGCCGCGCCTCATCCAGATCCAGGACATAGCGACCGGCCGAGTTCGGCTCGGTGCCGCGGAGCAGGTGCGGGACGTTCGCCACGGTCATCACGTCGATGACGTCGGAGGAAATGCCGATTGACTCCGCGATCTCCCGGACCAGGGTGTGAAAGTCCTCGTCGGGCCGCTCCTCGAGCAGGACCCGGTTCAGCCAGCTCCCGGCAAGAGGGAACGCGTTCAGACGCAGAAGCAATTCGACCGCTCGCCGATCCTCGGCGCCGAGCCGCCTTGGAACGTCGATCGCCTCGACAAAGTGATACAGCCAGAGAGTCAGACCGTTATCGCCGATGATTGCCCCAAGCGAGTTGGCGTCGCCGGTCTCGACGAATCGGAAGGCTGTCTCGATGTCTCGGTTCTTTGCAGAGTATTTGAGCTGCCCCGACAGGGCTCGCTCGCGAAAGCTCTTCATGGTGATGGCTCGAGGGAGGATTCACGAACAACCGCGGCGTCGCGCCGGATCCCGGGGCTCTCCTAGCTGTTCTCCCCCTCTTCGGTCCCGCTCTTGCCTGTGATCCTGGAGAGATCCGCCATGACCTCCGAGAAGACGATCGGCGGAACGTCTTCGAACGGGATCAGCCGCGAGTCGGTGACGTCGCTCGGTCGATCGTAGGTATAACTCCTGACCACGACGCTGCCACTCCCGACGAAGGAGAAATCCTCCAGCCGGATTGAGTCCTCGACGCCGCTGACAACGTTCATCCCCTCCACTCCGAGGAAAGCGTCCACCTTCGCGGCGGGGAACGACTTGAGGAAGGCATCCACCGAGCCGCCGTCATTGACCGAGCCGCGGACCCAGCCGAGCTTTTCCGCCCGGCCCCGAAAGGTCATCGCGTTGAGACTGGTCCCGTGGAGGGCCCTCGAGATCCTCGTCGTCCTGTCTTCCTCCTTCACCGCGATCACCGGGCGGTCGAGCTGGGGGAACGGTGGGGCGATCTCGTAATCGGCCAGGTGCGTCCGCCAGGCGGCCAGGGTCTCGGCGTCGAGCTCGAGCGGGTGGACCATGCCAACCGTGGCGTTGTCGTCGCCGGTCAGCTCATACACGTCGTCCTCGGCCGTGGTCAGGCTGCGATCCTCGAGCGCCTGGAACGTGGCGATGAGCTCCCCCACGGCGTTGTAGCTGCCCCAGACGAGACGCATGGCGAAGGGGAGCAGAACCGGATGCTCGAGGAAGAGCTCCCTCCAGCGGTCGACCGGCCAGCGATGCTGCACCACGAGCAGGTTCTCGAGCCGGGCCTTCTGGCCCTTGACCGCGTCCTTGAGCAGGGCGGCCTCGGACTTCAGCTCGGCGAGGACCTCCTTGGGGGCACTCTTCGGCAGGGCGGAAACCTTCTTGTTCTTCTCCACGTCCCGGTAGGTCAGCTTCCATTCGGGGCTGATCATCACCTCATAACTCTTGCCGGACGCTTCGACCATCCGCGGCTTGCCCGGCTCGAAACCGAGCCAGGGGACGACGCGATCGCCCAGCTCGTCCACCGAGACGCCCCGGCGGGCCGCGGCCTCGGCGAAGGCCGCCGAGGCCGCGGCGCCGATGTTCTTCTGCTTGTTGCGGTATCGCAGGGCCAGCGAGTCGACGGTCGTGAGCGATGCGTCGGTCCCCAGCAGGGCGAGGGCCTGCACGGCATACTCGGCCATCTTGCCGCGCGACGACTCGGCGCAATCCTGGACCAGGCGGTTGAGCGGCGGAACAATCCGGTCGTCGCCGAGCATGGCCGCCACGGCAAAGATCCATCGCTCCGCCGGGGCGAGCTTCGTGCCGAGGTATCCGCGGAGGAGCTGAACGGCGAACTCTCGACCCGACTTCCGTTCGATCAGCGGATAGAGGTGCCGGGCCTCGATGTCCGGGACGATCTCCTTCTGGCGGGACTGGCGATAGAGGAGGTAGCGAGTGAGCTGGTCGCCCAGCGGCGTCCCGTCGGACCATGCCAGCGGCGGGAGAGCGGCCAGGTCCAGCCAGGGGGCGGGCGAGGTCTTGAGCTTCTTCTCGGACCGCGCGGCGCGATCCTCGATCTCGGAGCGAGTCACCACCTGCCCCCGGGCCGTCCGGGCGGCGTCCAGGACCTCGAGCATGGCGTCCCGGACATCGTCGTCCGTCTCGGCATCCAGGCGAGCCTCGAGCACCTCGGCGGCGGCCGCGGTGCCCAGCGTCGTGAGCGCCACCGTCGCCCAGAGCCGGCGGTCCTTCTTCTTGTCGGAGAGGAACGGCAGGATCCGGGGCATGGCCGACTCGCCGATCTTCCCGATGGCTCGCGCCACGCCCTCGCGAACGGATTTCGTCCTGTCGTCGGCAAGTGCGAAGAGTTCGTCCTCGAAGGTTGCCGGACCCCAACCGGCGATCAGGTGGATCCACGCCGCTCGCAGGTCGACGTGGGAATCGGCCGTCTGGTTGAGCGAGTCTTTCAGGCCCTTCGAAAGGGTCTCCCGGATGAACGCATCGACCTCCGGGGTGCGCGCCTTGATGAGATGCTTCGCCGCGATGAGTCGGAGGCCGGGATTGGACTGGCCCGCCAGGGCCTGGAATGCCGGCAAGCCTTCACGACCGAGCGCCGCCTGGAGCGAATCCGCGACCGGGCCGACCCAGTAGGGGCTGAGCTCCTCCCTTCGGAAATAGCGGATGAGGTCATCGAGCGAATCCTTGCCGTAGGTCCGGATCAGCCAGAGGCAGACGTCGTCCTGTCGGTGTCGGTCGGACCCGTTGAGCAGGCACGTCCGGGTGCGCTCCAGTGCCTCGGCCCGGAAGGCCGCCGGATTGTGCGCGACGAGCCGAACCGAGAGATCGAAGCTCTCGCCGAGCTTCTTCTTCTCGCGCCAGAGCCCGGCGACGAGGACCTCGAAACGTTGCTTGCCCTTCCGGAGCAGGATCTCGGCGAGGACGGGCTGGACGCCCCCGCTCGCGAGGACGAGCGGCGCGACGGCGTCCACTCGTTCCGGCGCGGACGCGAAGAGCAGCTCGAGCAGCCCCGTGAACGCCTCGTGAAAGTCGCTCGACGAGGGGGCGGACTTGACGGCCCGCGTCAGGCGAGCCTCATCCATCCCCAGGACGTAGCGACCCGCGGAATTGGGCGTGACGCCGCGAATCAGAGAGGGGATGAACGACGCCGTCATCGTATCGATGAGGCTCGCGGGGACGCCGGTGGACTCGGCGGCAGACCGAATCAGCCCGTGGAAGTCCTCGTCCGCCTTCTCGTCGCGCAGGCTCCTGCCCAGCCAGGTGGCGAGCAGGGTCAGTTGCTTCAGATGAAGCAGCAGCTCGACGGCGCGGCGGTCCTCATCGTCGAACTCGCGCGCCGGATGGATTGTGTCGCCGAAGCTCCCCCTCCAGGAATTGTGCCGGTGCGTCGCGGGAGAGAAGGCCTTGAGGATGGCCGTATCGCCCGTCTCCACGTATCGGAGCGCGTTTTCGAGCTCCCTGTCATTCCGATGGTATCGGAGCAAGCCCTCCATGGCCCGTTCCCGGAAGCTCTTCATGATGAGGTTTCCACTCGTTGAATCCGGCACCGCGAGGGCTCATTCCCCCGTGCGATTTCGGAGCGTCGCGGCGGTCGCGTCCACCCACGCCCCAGGCGGCAGCCCGTAAGGCCGGAACTTCTCGAGCCGGTTCTGCTCCTCGCTCGAGAAATAGGCCCGATTCGGGCCGAGCTTGCTGGCGAGCGGCGAATCGAGGAGGGCGCCGCTGTCGGTCGGGCTCATCTGGAAGAGGACCCGCATCTCGAATTCGCGGAGCTGCTGGTGGGAGAAGCAGCGGTTGACGTTGTTGACGGTGTCGCACCAGGCGATCAGGTGGACGCCCAGGCCGGGGCCCTCCTTGAGGATCATGTCGATGTGATCGGTGGGAGTGGCCTCGTCGCGCCGATCGAAGCCGAAGTCGTCCTCGCGGCGGCGGAGGTCGCGGAAGCGGGCCAGGTCGTGGATGAAGAGGAAGACCTCCGGGCCGTCGCCGCCGTCGGGGCTCTGGCGGAGGGCGATCTCGCCCGCCACGGCCGCGACGAACCCCGCGGCGTCTCGCCAGCCCCCCACCTTCACGCCGTGGGGCAGGCCGGAGACGATCCCCGGCAGCACGCCGGAACGAGGCTCGTCCTCGGGCGTGCCGTCGAGGAGATAGAACTTCGCCCCGCCGCGAGCGTCGTCGGCCGCCGCCGGGGGATGCTGGGCGGCGAGGCTCAGGATCGAGGCCGCCATCACCCCCGCGGCGGCCTCGTCGTTCTGGCCGACGATCAGGAGGTGATTCCCCCCCTGGCGGCGGAAGAGGGCGGCGGTCGGGTCCTTGATCGCGACCGCGTCGCCGAGCCAGGCGTTCGCCGACCGGAGCGAGGAGGGCCACGCCGGCTGTTCGAGGAGCAGCCGGAGCAGCGGGTTGGCGTCCAGGTCGGCCGGAGCGTCGCCCTCGAAGACGAGCGGCGTCCGCGCGAGGGCGGGTCTCCTCTCGGCCGCCAGGGCGGCGATCCGCTTCAGGTAATCCTCGCGCTTCTCGTCGGAGAGCCAGACGACCTGGAAGAAATGATTGCCCTCCGGGGCACCGTTGGCGTCGTTGTAGATGGCCTCGCCCGGGCGCGAGAGCCACTTGGCGGCCAGGTTGTTCTCCGCCAGGATCAGCAGCGAGTCGACCTCGCTGCACTGGAGGGCGATCCGCACGGCCATCTGGCCGAGCGTGCTCCGCGCCAGGGTGAACGCGCCGCCCAGCGACTGGGAGCCCAGCAGGACGTGGACGCCGAAGGCCCGGCCCTGGCGGACCAGGCGGTCGAGCAGGAGCGCGGCCTCCTGGGCGAGCTTGTCCTCCTCGACGAAGAACTCCTGGAACTCGTCCACGATCAGCAGCACGCGGGGCATCGGCGGGGTCCCCGGCGCGTTGCGGTAGCCGTTCAGGTCCTGGACGCCCGCCTCGCGGAACCGATCGGCGCGGGTGCGTAGTTCGCCGTCGAGCCGCTGGAGGACGCTGAGGCCGAACTCGCGCTCGGACTCGATCGCGACGACGCTGGCGTGGGGCAGGGCATGGGTGGCGTAGACCTTGAACTCGACGCCCTTCTTGAAGTCGATCAGGTAGAGGTCGATCTGGTCCGGGCTGAAGCGGAGCGCCAGATTGGTGATCAGGGCGTGCATCAGGGTGGACTTGCCGGAGCCGGTGCGGCCGGCGACCAGGACGTGCTGGCTGGTCCCCTGGCCGAGCATCAGGTCCTGCAACTTGGTCGCGCCCGACTTGCCGAGCGGGACGTCGATCCCGGCCCGCGTGTCCTCGGTCCACCACGCGTCCTCGGCCGGGGCGATGTACTCGAAGGGGACCTCGACGCGCTTGGCCGCCTTCGCCGCGGCGCCCACGCGCTGGATCTCGCGAGTGGCGAAGTCCCCGGGGGGCGGCGGATCGAGATCGAGGGGGTACGCCGAGAGCTCCGGATCGTCCCAGAGGAGTTTGCCGCCGTCCCAGCCCATGAGGGCACAGTAGGGGCGGACCTGTTCCATGGTGTATCCCGGCGGCATCGGCCGGCTGACGTCGACGGCCATCAGGACGATCACGCCGCAGGGGATGCCCCCGGCCGCGATCGCGGCCAGTCGGCCGGCGGCACGCTCGTCGAACCGGCTGGGGAAATCGGCGATGACGAGGACCCGGTACGGCTCGCGGACCTCGCCGGCCACCGCGTTATAGGCCTCGATCGTGGGATACTCGTTCCTCAGGTATTTCTGGGTCACGGTCTCCATGTGCTGCTCGAGCTCGGCCAGCCGTTCCTCGATCTGGCGGGCGTCGGTCCAGACCTGGCCGGACACGAGCGCGGGGTCGTAATCCGCCAGGTGCATGAACGCACCGAAGCCGCGGCCGATGCCGACCGGGTCGATGATCGTGAACCGGACCATCCCCGGGGGGAGGCTCGTGAGGATTCGGAACATCCCGGCCTGCAAGACGGCCGAGGCCGCGGCCCGGCCCTCGGGCGGCGTTTCGATGAGCAGGTTGGTACCGGCGGGGAACGGACGCAGGGCCGGCAGGGTGAAGCGACGAGGGATCTCCGCCATCAATCGCGGGTCGTTCGAAACCCCGGCGGGAAGCGCATCCAGCCCGATCCGGATCGCGCCCAGCCGGATGGCCGGCGGGATCGTCGCGGGGAAGGGGCGGTCGGTCCAGGTCGGGTCGTCCCACGCGGGACCGATGACGTCCACGGCACGATTCACGGACGAGAGTTCGGCGGCGATTTTCGCCATGCCTTCGCGCCACCGCGAGGCGAGGTTGTTCCATCGCGCTTCATGGCGCGTGCTGATCTGCTCCTTGAGCGCCCGGTATCCCTCGTCGAGCTGGGCGAGCTTGCGTTCCGACTGGGCCGGCAGCTCGGCCATCCGAGAGTCGTGCCCGTCGACCGCGGCACGCATGGCCCGTGCCTGATTGGTCTGGACCTCGACCCGCTGCCGGCCATACGTGTCGTTGATCTCGCGGAGTCGCTCGTCGCGGATCGATTCTCCGGTGGAGATGCTGGCCGCGTGGGCCTCCTTCGCGCGCTTCAGCTCGTCCTCGTGGCGCGTCGTGACCTGCTTGCGGGCCGCCGCATGGCGTGCGTCCGCGCCGGCCTTGCAGAAGAGGAGGAGCCCATTGGCGTCGGAGAGGGACTGGCGGAGGGGATTGTAGAGATGCTCGATCTGCTGCTTCGCCAGCCGGACGAGGCTGAACCGCAGCGCCACGCCGGCCGCCAGCGCGGCCACGCTCAGGCCGATGGTGCCGGTCAGGTCCAGCCCCATCGCGACCGCGGCCGCGACCGCCGCGACGAGCGGGACGATCAAGGTCCAGGCCTCGTTGGCCCCCTTGATCGACCTGGGGATGATCAACCCTTCCAGGATCTTGAGCGGCCTTTCCATCCGGGCGAGGCGGTCGAAAAGCTCGTCCACGGGCTCGGGGATCTTGTCGTAGCTTTCGGCGACGGGGGCGGGAGGATCGGAATCGAGCTTGAGCTTGGCATAGCTCGCGGGCAGGTCCGCGAGCCGTTCGCGAAAGCCGTCGGCGATGTCGCGAGCCTCGCTCAGGGGCCGGAGCTCCTCGTTGTACGCCGTGTCGGCCTGGCGCTTGCCGTTCTCGAACTGGCTGCCGGCGTCCCGGACGGCCCGGTTGTAGGAGTTCTTGGCGGTCTCGCGGAGCTTGTCGAAGTCGGCGGCGATCCGACGGCTCGACGAGGCGAATTCGGACTTGGCCTTCTCTTCCCCGTCGATGGCGGCCCTGACGATGGCGGCCCGGCGGGCCTCATCCTCCGCGCGAGCGTCCCTGTCCTGGGTCGTGAACTTGTCCACCAGGCCCTGCCGGGTCCTCGCATACTCGGCGTCCACCTTGGCGTCCTGCGACCGGCGGCCCTCGGTGATCTCGGCCTCGGCGCGTGCCCGATCCTCGACGAGGGAGAGGAGCTGGCGGACGGCGTCGTGCTCGCGAGCGATCAGGTCCCGGGGGGGGCCGCCGCCCGGCGGCGTCGGGCTTGGGGGCGGGGCCGAGGGAGCGGGCGGGGTATCCTCGTTCGTGTGCAGGGACGTGGACGGGCTCGTGCTCACGATGACTCGCTCCGGTCGGAACAATCGCGGCGGACCTGGTCCAGGACCTCCGCCATCTTCTGCATGCCGATGATGGCCGCGTCCACGGCCGGGCCGAGCGGTGCGAGGTAACGCTCCTCGAATCGGCGGCGGACGACGTCGCCCCACGTGGCCTCGGTGATCAACCAGTCGTCCTTGAGGACGCGAATGCTCTGATTCAGGCGGGCGGCACCCGCCATGACCCTGGAATTAGGCATGCTCACCCGCCTCCCTGGTGCGTCTCGGGTTTCTCCTCGTCGTCGGCCCGGGCCGGCCCCTCGACGACCGGCTCATCCGGGGGCGGAGGCTCCTCGTCGAGCACGCGAGCGGCGATCGATTCAAGGGTCCCGGAAGCCCTGGTCGGCGCGGCGGACTCCTCGGAGGCTCCCGCGCCGGATCCCGACGGCGGGGCCACGGCCAGATAGGCCTCCAGGGCGTCGATGATCCGGATCAGCGCCTGGATGGCGCGGGGGACGTCGGAGGCCGACAGGTCCTTGAGGCGTTGCGTCGCCCCGTGATACTCGAGCACGGCCTGATTGAACCTGGTTTGCCATTTGCGGACCAGGACCAGCCGGTTCTCGGCATCGGCCAGGCTGGCCTCCGCCTTCCGGAGCAGCTCCATCGGCTCGCTCATGGCGGGGGAATAGTCCGGCTTCTTCTGGAGCTTCTTCTTGTAGACCTCGGCCCTGGCCGAGGCCACGTGCTCGCGGCGGCGTTTGATCTGGTCCTGCCAGAACTGGGGTCGATCCTCGACCAGCCAGCGGACGGTGCGCCGGACCTCCGCATCGACGGCCCCGAGGGCGGCCAGAGTGTCTTCCGAGTAGAGCGCCAGCACCGATCGGAAGTTCTTGAGCGCGTCGATCGATCGGACATCCGCCTGGGAGCTCATGGGCGTCGGTCTCGTACCCGAGGCAACGGGAAGCGGTGTCCTCGCCGCTGACATGACCGCCTGCGCGAGACTATCAGACGCGCGGGGGCCTGTAAAGGACGCGGGATCATCGGGCGCGAACCGCTTGAGATCGGAGCATGCCTTCGCTACCCTATGCCTTTTCCGAACTTACGTTCCGCAGGTGGAATGCGACGTGTCCAAAGCCGAGGAAAATCGGCCCACCCGGGCCGAGGTGCGGGTTGACTACGAACGGCGCCGGCAAGAGCGAAAGATCGCCCACCTCCGCTGGAGCCGGCTCGAGGATCGGGTGGCGGACGTCCGGCTCCTGATCTTCTGCGCGGCGGTAGCGGTCGCGGTGCTCTCGCTCTGGATGAAACGGGTTAGCCCTTTCTGGCTGGTCCCGATCGGGCTGGTGTTCCTGGTCCTGGTGCTGATCCACGAACCGCTCCGCCGCCGGAGCCGTCGGATGGGGCGGGCCGTCGACTTCTACGACCGGGGCCTTGACCGGATGGCCGGGCGATGGGCCGGCAAGGGCGTGGCGGGGCTCGAATTCCTCGACCTGGACCATCCCTACGCCGCGGACCTGGACCTCTTCGGCGCGGGATCGCTCTACGAGCGGCTCTGCACCGCCAGGACGCGGTCGGGCGAGGAGACGCTGGCCGGCTGGCTGCTTCGCCCGTCCCCGCCCGACGAGATCGCGCGGCGGCAGGCCGCGATCGACGAGCTTCGCCCGCGGCTGGACCTGCGCGAGGACCTCGAGCTGCTGGGCTCGGACGTCCGCTCCGGGATCGATCCGGAACGGCTCGCCGAATGGGGCAGGTCCCCGCGACTCCTCGAGAGCACGCCGCTGCGACTCCTGGCGGCGATCCTGGCGGCGGCGGGGGCTGCGACGCTGGTCGGCTGGCTCTTCCTGGGCACTGGGATCTACCTCTTCCTGGGCGTCCTGGGCCTCGAGGCCGCCTTTGCCTACGGGCTCACGAAGCGAGTCCGGCGGGTCCTGGCGACCGTCGATCGTCGATCGCACGACCTGGACCTGCTCGGGTCGATGCTCGATCGACTGGAGAAGGAGCCATTCCAGGCGGAACGGCTTCGACAGTTGCAGCGGGCGCTCGAGACCCGCGGCCGGCCGGCGTCCGTCGAGATTCGCCGGCTGGCGAGGCTGGTCCGGCTCCTCGAGAACAGGAAGAACCAGTTCCTGGCCCCATTCACCGCCGTGCTCCTGTGGGGGACTCAGTTCGCCATGGCCATCGACGCCTGGCGGGGCCGCGAGGGCCCGTCGATCGCGGACTGGCTGGCGGCCGTCGGCGAGTTCGAGGCCCTCTGCTCCATCGCCGCCTACTCTGCCGAGAACCCGGATGATCCCTGGCCGGAGATCGTCCCGGGGCCGGCCCGGCTGGAAGCGAAGGCCCTGGGGCATCCGTTGCTTCCGCCCGAGGCCTGCGTCCGGAACGACGTCGCGCTCGGCGGAGAGGTCCGCGCCCTGGTGGTCAGCGGATCGAACATGTCGGGGAAGAGCACGCTCCTCCGTTCGGTCGGGGTCGGGGCGGTCATGTCGTTCGCCGGCATCCCGGTCCGGGCCGTCGGCCTGCGGGTGAGCCCGCTGGCGATCGGCGCCACGCTCCGGATCCAGGACTCGCTCCAGGCCGGCAAGTCCCGCTTCTTCGCCGAGATCACCCGCGTCCGGCAGGTCGTGGACCTGTCTCGAGGGCCGACGCCGCTCCTCTTCCTGTTCGACGAGATCTTCCACGGCACCAATTCTCACGACCGGACGATCGGCGCCGAGGCGGTCCTCCGCGGCCTGCTCGAGCGCGATGCCATCGGCCTGATCACGACCCACGACCTGGCCCTGGCCGCCATCGTGGGGGGGCTCGACGGCAGTGCCCAGAACGTGCACTTCGAGGATCGCTTCGAGGGCGGGAAGATGCACTTCGACTACACGATGCGACCGGGCGTCGTGGAGCATTCCAACGCACTCGCGCTGATGCGGGCCGTCGGCCTGGACGTCTGAGGCTCGTCGGCACGCTTCGGCCCCGAGGCCCGGGGCGCCACGTCTCGGGAAAACGCGATTGACGCCGGCCGAAGGACAATTCGATGATATCGTCGTGTCACATCGGTCGGGCCCTGGGAGGTATTCCCTGGGAGGACTGCGCGCGATGGTGAATGCGGACTCACCCGCCGGCGACCTGACGGCGGAACTGGTTCAACGGGCCAGCGAGGGCGATCCCGGCGCCCTGGATCGGGTCTTCGGCCGGCACCGCGAGGCGCTCCGCCGGGTGATCGCCCGCAGGCTCGATCCGTGCCTCCGCGGGAGGCTGGACCCGTCCGACGTGGTCCAGGAGACCCATGTCGAGATCCTCCGAAGGATGCCGGAATTCCTGGCGAGGAGGCCGATGTCATTTCGGAACTGGTTGGTACGCACGGCCGTCCAGCGCCTCGTCAAGCTGCGGAACCAGGCACTCGCCGGCCGTCGAAGCGTCATCCGCGAGGCGGGTGTCGGCGTGGGTGACTGGCACCCCCACGGCGAGGACACGCTCGCCGTTCAGGACGACGGCCCATCGCCTTCGGAGGATGCGGCCCGACGGGAGCGATCGGCCAGGCTCGGGCAGCTCTTGCGTCAACTTTCCGCCTCCGACAGGGCGATCCTCGAACTTCGTACCTATCAGGGGCTGTCTTTTGCGGAGGTCGCCGCACGACTAGGTATAGACCAGGCGGCGGCGCGAAAGCGATTTGGCCGGGCGCTCTTGAGATTGCGCGGCATCCTCGTCGCCGACGGACTGACGGAGTCCTGCCTATGAGCCCCTTGGAATCCCGAGTGATCGGTTCGACGTCGGTCTCCGCCCTGGTGGCCCACGCCGCCGACGAATTCCTCGAGAAGCTGGACCGGGGAGAGTCGCCGGACCCGGAGGCGTTCGCCCGTCAGTATCCGGAGATCGCGGAGGTCCTTCCCCAGATCCTCCCGGTCCTCTCGATGCTCCAGAATTTCGAACCGGCCTCCACGGCGAATGGGGCGAACCTCGCCGAGGGGGGACGGCTCGGCGACTTCCAGATCCTGCGGGAACTGGGGCGTGGCGGCATGGGGATCGTGTACGAGGCCGAGCAGATCTCGCTCAATCGGCGGGTAGCCCTCAAGGTCCTGCCGGTCCTCCCGGGCCTCGACGGGAAACAGCTCGCGAGGTTCCAGATCGAGGCCCAGGTCGCCGCGGTCCTGAACCATCCGCATATCGTGCCGATCTATGCCGTGGGCTGCGACCATGGGGTGCATTTCCACGCGATGCGGCTGATCGAGGGCCCATCGGTCGCGGAGCTGCTCCGGGGACGAGGCCGGGGTCGCGGTCGCGGTCGCGGCCGCGAGGCCGGGGCCGGGCCGGGACCCTCCGCCGGCCCGATCGAATGCCGCAAGGCGTCCCGGATGGCGAAGCAGGCGGCGGACGCCCTCGAGCACGCCCATTCGCTGGGGATCCTCCATCGCGACGTGAAGCCGGGCAACCTGCTCCTCGACGGCGCCGACAACCTGTGGGTCGGGGACTTCGGGCTGGCCCGCCTGCAGGGCGTCAGCGACCTGACCATGACCGGCGACATGCTCGGGACGCTCCGCTACATGAGCCCGGAGCAGGCGTCGGGCGGCCGGATCCTCGACATCCGGACCGACGTCTACTCCCTCGGGGTGACGCTCTACGAGATGCTGCTGGGCAGGCCTCCTTTCGATGGAGCGGACCGTCAGGAGCTCCTCCGACAGATCGCCCACGACGAGCCCGTCCCGATTCGCCAGCGGGATCCGAGCCTCCCCCGCGACCTCGAGACGATCGTGCAGAAGGCGATGTCCAAGGAGCCGTCCCATCGGTACGCGTCCGCGGCCGACCTGGCGGAGGACCTGGACCGATTCCTGGGGGACCGACCGATCCGGGCCAGGCGGCCGACCGTGGCGGAACGCGCATCGCGATGGTCGAGGAAGCACCACCGGAGCATGGTGGTTGGTGGAGTGCTGCTGGCGATGCTGTCGATCGCCCTGGTCGGCGGCCTGGCCGTCCTCTGGAAGGCGAGGCAGCATGCACAGTCCGCCCTGGCCGAGGCCAGGGAGGCGCGGCTGCGTGAGCACCAGGCCCATCTGTTCACGTTCGACGCGTCGGATCAGATCACCTCCCGGGCCCTCTCCATGATGGCGACGACCGGGTCGAAGCTGAGCCAGAAGGAGCAGGAGTTCTGCCGCGAGGCGCTCGACTACTACGCGTCGCTCTCCGAACGCTATTGCAGCGACGCGGAGATGCGCTGGGTCGCGGCGGCCGCCGTCCATCGCGTGGGCTTCATCCGGCTGCTCCTGGATGAGCCCGGCACGGACGAGGCTTACGATCGATCCCTCGCGCTTTACGACGCTACCCTCTGCAGCCCACCGAAGGACCGCGACCTCCGGGTCGACCTCTGCATCCTCCTCGCCGATCGCGCCTTCCACTTCCGCAACACCCGGCGGCTCGACAGGGCGATCCGTGAGCTCGAGCGACTCTTACCGATCAATGAGCAACTGATCAGGGATTACCCCAAGTCCTCCGAGTACTCCGTCTGCCTGAGCTACCGTCAGGGAGAGCTCCTCCAGCTCCTGGAGGATGCCGGCCGGGGCGCCGAGGCCGACGCGCTCCGGCCCGTCTTCCATCAGAACTATCTCCGGGCGCTGCGGAGCGAGCCGGGCAATGCCAGGCTCTGGAATAACCTCGCCTGGGAGCTGGTGTCCCGCGCGGGGGCGCTGCCCCAGGATGCGGGGATGGCACTGGAACTCGCCCGAGAGGCCCTGGCGCGGATCCCGGAGGAGGGGACTTTCTGGAACACGCTGGGGGTCTGCTGCTACCGTACGGGGGACCTCGTCGGGGCCGTGGACGCCTTCGAGAAATCGATGAAGTACCGCGACGGCGGAGATCCCTTCGACTGGCTCTTCCTGGCGATGGTCAAGCAGCAGCAGGGGTTCCACGAGGCGGCGCTGCGCTGGTTCGGCCGAGTCGAGCCCTGGAAGGCGGTCCACCCGGCCATGGCCACCAACGCCGAGATCGTTCGTTTCCAGGCCGAGGCCCGCCGCCTCCTGAAGCCGGAATCCACCGCGCTGCAGGGAGCCGGGCCGGCCCTCAAGTCGCTCCCCTGGCTGGCCCCCTGATCGGACGGATCGGGCGAGCGGAGCCCGATCCGCCGAACCTGGCTGGTGCTTTGCCACAGTTCCTCTGCGGGGTTGGCAATGGGACAGGCAGGAATGCCTGTCCTCCGAATCCTTCGATTCGCCTTGCTCGAAAACCGGCGGCAGGCATCCCCGCCTGTCCTGCAATTAAATCCCTGGTGCTGACAGGGCACTAGCCGTCCAGGTGAGGGAGACGCCCCGTGCTGTCGCCGATCCGGTCGACCTTCACGCCGGCGCGATCCAGGATCGAGAGGTAGAGGTTGTTGAGCGGCTGGGGCGAGTAGGCGATGTGCCGCCCGGTCTTGAGCGTCCCGGCGCCCTTGCCGGCGACGAGGACCGGGAGATCGTCATGGTTGTGGCGATCGCCGTCGCTGATCCCGCTGCCGTAAACCAGCATCGTGTTGTCCAGGACCGAGTGTTCTCCCTCCCGGGTCGCCTGCAGCTTGCCGAGCAGGTGGGCGAGCAGCTCGATGTGGAAGCGGTTGATCTTCTTGAGTTTCTCGTGCTTCTTCTTGTCGCCGCCGTGATGGGACAGGTCGTGGTGGCCTTCCGCGATCCCGATCGAGGGGTAAGGTCGGGTCGATCCCTCGTTCGCATACATGAACGTCGCGATCCGCGTGGTGTCGGTCTGGAAGCTCAGGGCCATCAGGTCGAACATCAGCCGGACGTGCTCGGCATAATCCTGCGGGACGCCGGCGGGTCGCGAGGTCCCGGCCGGCAGGTCAACCTTGCCGAGGTCGGCCCGGCCGATCCGCTTCTCGACCTCGCGGAGCGAGCTGAGATACTCGTCGAGCTTGCGCCGGTCGTTCATCCCCACCCGGTTGCGCAGTTGCTGGGCATCCTCGAGCGCGAAGTCGAGGATGCTCTTCCGATAGAGGTCGTCCTTCCGCCGCTCCCCCTCCGAGCCCGCCTGGCCACGTCCGGCGAAGAGCCGGTCGAAGACGGCCCGCGGGTTGACCTCCTTGGCCATGGGCGTGCTCGCGGAACGCCACGAGATGTTCGACGAGTAGGCGCAACTGTAACCGGAGTCGCAATTCCCCGACTGCCCTCCTCGCTCCACCCCCAGCTCCAGCGACGCAAGCCGCGTCCGCTCGCCGATCGCCTGGGCCGCGACCTGGTCCGCGGAGATGCCGGCCTGGATGTTGGCGCCGTCGGTCTTGAGGGGATGGACGCCGGTCAGGAAGGTTGAGAGCGCCCGCGCGTGATCGCCGGGGCCGTCGCCGAGCGCCTCGCCGTTGTGCTGTGCCAGGCCGGAGAGGACCATCAGCTTTTCGCGGAAGGGCTCGAGCGGCTCCAGGGTCGCCGGGAGCTTGAACTTCGCGCCTTCCTCGGTGGGCCGCCAGGCCGCCATGTGGACGCCGTTGGGGACGTACAGGAAGGCCATCCGCTTGACCCGCTCGACTCCCCCCGCGGGGGCGGCGAAGGCCCGCGGGCCCATGGCCTCCAGCCAGGGGAGGGCGATGGCCGTTCCCAGCCCGCGAAGGACGGTGCGGCGATGGATCGATCGGCCGTGGGTCATCGTCATCTCCTCTTCGGGTCCAGCATGGGAGTCGCGCCGGCCGCCGGCGTCTCAGCCGCGGCGCTTCAGGAACGGGTCGCTCTTGACGATCTCGAGCACCAACCGCGTGAACTTGTACTGACCTTCCGCCGTCGACTTCACGATCCGGTCCACCGTGCAGTCGTCGAAGTCCTCCAGCCCGCGGCCCAGCGCGTAGGTGAGCAGCTTCTCGGCCAGGCAGCGGGTGAATTGATCCTTCCTCGACCTGAGGATGGCCTTGAGCTCCGCCGGGCCGCGGAAGCTCTCGCCGCCGGGGAGGGTCGCGGAGGCGTCGATGGTCGCTCCCCCCTCCTTGTCGCGCCAGGCGCCGATGGCGTCGTAGTTCTCCAGGCCGAACCCGGGCGGGTCGAGCCGGCTGTGGCAGACGGCGCACGAGGGGTTGGATCGATGCTGCTCCATCCGCTGTCGGAGCGTCCCCTTGAGCGGCTCCTTCTTGTCGTCGGCGAGCTGAGGGACGTTCGGCGGGGCCGGCGGCGGCGGCGTGCCGAGGATCTGCTCGAGCACCCACTTGCCGCGCTTCACCGGCGAGGTCCGCGACGGATTGGACGTCACCGTGAGGACGCTCGCCTGGGTGATCAGCCCGCCACGTCCCCTGTCCGTCAGCCGGACGAGGCGGATCTTGTCGCCGGTCACCCCGGGGATGCCGTAGTGCTTCGCCAGACGCTCGTTCAGGTAAGTATAATTGCAATCGAGGAAGTCCAGGACGCTCTTATCCTCCCGCATGATCGACGCGAAGAACGCCTCGGACTCGTCGACCATCGCCTTGCGGAGCGGCTCGTCGAACGACGGGAATTGCTGGCGGTCCGGATTCGCGGCCTTGAGGTTGCGGAGCTGGAGCCACTGGCCCGCGAAGTTGTCGACGAGCGCCTCCGCCTTGCGGTCGCGGAGCATCCTCCGCACCTGCTTCTCCAGGTTGTCGCCCGCCAGGAGCTGGCCGTCCACGGCCAGCCTGGTCAGCTCGTCGTCGGGCATGCTGCTCCAGAGGAAGTAGGAGAGCCGCGAGGCGACCTCGAAGTCCGTCAGGGGCACGCCCGAGGCATCCTTCGCCGCGCCCTTCTTGCGGCCGCGGTTCAGCTCCGCCCGATAGAGGAACTGGGGAGAGACGAGGACCGCCTCGACCGCGAGCTGGATGCCGCGCTCGAACGAGTCGCCGTTCTCGCGGGCCAGGTCCACGAACCGGAGGATCCTCGCGAGCTCGCCCCCGGTGACGGGCCGTCGATAGGCACGCGACGCGAATCGTTGCATGACCTCGGTCGAGCATTCCTGGAACTCGGACGGCTTCCTCGGCGTCCGGAAGACGATCCGCCGGTGGCTCTCAGGCAGCTCGGCGCCGGCGGCGTTCATCGGCCCCTCGACCTCGATGCCGAGGACCGCGAGGTTCCGATCCCGGCGCGACGGGTCGGGGTCGTCGGGTTGGTAATAGTCGTTCAGGAACGCGGCGCCGATGCGACGATTGCCGCCGCGGAGCGTCTCGCGGAGCTCATAGACGCCCGGTGCACCTTGAACGGCGGGGACCTTGAACGTCTTCAGGGTCTTGCCGTCGATCTGGATCGCCATCATCGCCGGATCCGGACCCGCCTGCTGGCCATAGGCCCGGACTCGAAGGATGTACGCGCCCTCGCGCGGGAAGAAGTGCGACACGCCAACCTCGCCCTCGCTCGCGAGGATTCGCGCCTCGCCATCACCGCCGATGGGGGCCCCGTCCAGGGCCTCCGCGTCCCAGGCCTTGAGGGGCGGCTTGGCGGACGATCCGCTTGCGACGATGGCTCGCTGGGCGACCTGCTCGGCCGCCGCCAGGTATTTCTCCATCAGGAGGGGCGGGACGGAGAGGACGTCGCCGATGTTGTCGAATCCATAGCCCACGTCATCGGACGGGAAGTCGTCAGCCGGGTGGAAGTCCACCCCGACGAGGTCGCGGATGGTGTTGTTGTACTCGGCCCGGTTCAGTCGACGGATCGTGACCCGGCCCGGATCCACCGTGCGCCCGCAATCCGTCTGGTTGAGTGCGGATTCGATCCATCGGACGAGGCCCTCGATCTCCGGCCGGGACGGCTGGGGCCGATCCTCCGGAGGCATGATGGTCCCCTCGACGCTCTCCTTGACCCGGGTCCAGAGCTTCCGCGCCGAGGCGGCGTCCGGATCCTTGAGCAGTCCCGCGACCGAGATCCCTCCCTTCGGCTTCGTCTCGCCGTGACAGCCCGCGCAGTGCTTGCTGAGGAAAGGCCGGACCGCGGAGTCGAACCCGGCCAAGTCGGGTTTGGCGACTCCCTTCGGGGGAATGACGGGCCCCTTGTCATCGCCATGGCTCAGCGACGACACGGACAGCAACCAGACAAACGCCCAGGCGCTACGACGGCGGATGATTCGAGTGGGCATCGTCGCAACTCCAGGCCAGGCGGGGTGGGTCGGCAGGCCGGAAATTGTACGAAAGTTTAACCTTGAAGGCGAGGCCATCAGATCCGAGATCAATTCGCCCCAGGTTGAGAGGCATCGATCCTGGGCGTGCCGTCCATCGTTGAGGGCTACGGCTCAGTCCGGCCACGCGTCAAGGAGATCGCGACAGCGGGCGAGCACGATCCCGGGAGTAAGTCGGTCCATCCGCTCGGGCCTGTTCCAGTAGCGGCCGTGTCCCACCCAATGGCGAGCCGGCAGGCATTCTCGAAAGCTGCCGATCAGCGCCCTCAGGCCACGGTCCGCATGGACCTTCACGATCTCCAGAATCCCGCCTTCGTCAAGGGACAGACGTTTCTTCTTTCGGGGAGAGAGACCCTTAAGCCACTTCCTGTAAGATCTCGACAAGGGGTCCTTTCGCCGTGCCGTGATCCGGCGATCGAAATCCATGCGGATCGACGCCTCGACGCTGGCGACGAAATTGAAGACCGTGAGCCAATCGACTTCCTTGCGCAAGCTCTCGATATAGGATTCGAGATCATCGAGTGTCATCCCGACAAACCGCGCGGGAACGACTCCGCCCCCGTTGAACGCCTGGAGCACCCGGGTTCGCTGGAAGCTGATGGCCTCGTGGACGCCCTCGTTCCAGTCGTGGATCTCGTCCAGGCTCTGCGGCTCCGGATGGCCTGGACGCGAGGCGCGAATCACGTTTAATCTCTCATGATGGCGTTGAGCATATCCACGACCACTTCTTCATCGATCTGTTCGGTCGTCACCCTCGGCTGTCGAGTCAGGAGCCTGCTCCAGGTTCCTCCGTTCAGGATCAAGGTCGCGGTGCCCCGCTCCCCGAGGACGTCAACTCGACCTTCGGCCCCCAGGATGTTCCTTCCCTGCGGAGAGAAGCGGACCTGCTCGTCGCCAAAAAACAGGACGAGATCCTCGATCCGGTAGCTTCCGATGTAAGCCTCTTCCAGATTCTTGGGGCGTCTTTGAACCTGAACCGCACCATCCCTGAGGGGGGCCGCCAGAATATTCTCGATCAGGGCATACAGATGATCGACGGCCGTCACGTAGGCATCGCGGCGATCATCCCAGTTAATTCGGGGACCGTCGGCCGACTGCTTCCTTTTTCTGTCGATCAGCTTCGCGAGTTTCTCACCCATTGGACTGTCCCCATATCCGGGCACATCTCACCATCCCGTATTCTATTCGGCATGGCGAGTTGGTTCCAGGCAAGCCCTCGCCCGGCGGCCTTTGCTCCAGCGTGGCCGAGCCCCAGATTGCGGATCAAATGCGCGCGACGTAGCGTGAAGTGGGGTGTCCCAGTCGCGCGTCGATGCGGCCGCCTGTCGACGCTTGCCATCCGCGGAGTTCGACGATGAGATTCCTGCGTCTGGAATGGAGCAAGCTTGTATCCGTGACGGTCTGTCTATCGGCGTTCTGCCTGTTGCCGAACAGCCTTGCGGAGGCCGGCGAACCGTCAACTCTGCACGGATTCGGCCGGGTGGCCGCGGCCTTCGGCCCGACAGGGGCCACGTTCGACTGCGAGGACGTGAAGCACGCGGACTGGCTCATGGGCAAACTCCTCGCCGACTTCCTCTGGGACGCGACGGGCCAGGTCGTGACGAAGCGAATCGCGGTGGACGCGCAGGTCGTCACTGCGCATGCCTGGCAGCCCTTCGGATCGATCGCCGTCGGTCGAGTGGGCGAGCGGGTGATCGTGGTCGGGGGATCGACTGAGGCGGAGCTGGTCGCGAACGTCCGACGCCGGCCCGAGCTCCTGGGGGCGTCCGCTTGTTTCGAGTCGAGCGGCACGTATCCCAGCTACCTCGATTTCTACGACATCAGGGCGTTCAAGCTGTACACTCACGCGATGCGGTCGGTTCACGGCCAGGGGCTCGCAAGCCACTGGCCGTTCGTGCGCAAGTATGGCCTGGGCGGGCTCGGTTTTCAGGACCTGGGGGTCTGGACCCAGAACCCCGCGCCGGGCGTGCTGACGCTGGCATCCACCGAGTATGAGGTCCGCGAGGCGGAGCGGCAGGGGGGAATGGTCAGCGTCGGGATCACCGCCGGGGGAGAAGTGCCGCTCTGGATCCACAACGCCTTCGCGTCGTCGATGGCGGAGCCGTCGCCGACGAGCCTGCTGGGTGCCTGGGGCGGCCTCGGCGCGGCGGGCGCTCATTACGAGAGTTGGTGGATGCCGCTCGACCAGCGCCGGGCCGGCTCGCTCGGGATGCTCCGGCTGGCGATGTCGCGCTTCACGAGGAGCCCGGCCGTCGGGGGCTGGCACGTGTACGCGGGCTCCCCCGGGGCGGAGCTCGGGTTCCACGAGCGCACCGGGGAATTCTGGGATTACTCCCCCGCCGGCCAGGCCGGGTTCCGCTGGTGGCTTCAGAACGTCAAGAAGTACGATCTGGCGACGCTCGGAAGACGTTGGCACGGCGATGCGTCCCGGTTCAAGAGCTGGGATCAGGTGGCCTTGCCCGACGTGCAGGGCTTCTTCGGGGCCCTCGACGAGGGCGGCCTGCGGGTCGAGGACGGCTGGCAGTGGCGTGCCGCGACCGGCCCCGACGACGAGGCTCCGCCCGGCCCCGACGCGGGCTGGAGGCCCGTCGCCATGCCGCCGTCGTCCGGCCAGTTGCTTCTCCCCTGGGGAGCGAGCTTCTACCGGGTGCAGTTCGATCCGTCCGAATGGCTGCGGAAGGAGAAGTCGGCGGCCGTCTACCTCGTCTGTGCCGCGATGATCCGCTCCGGTCGTCCGATCGGCCTCTGGTTGAATGGCAAGGCCCTTGGTCCCCGCAAACCCGAGTCCCCCGACCCGGCTCCGTTCGCCGTTGAGGTGGCCGCGGTCCTGCGGGCAGGGCGGAACGAGCTCATTCTTCGAGTTCCCTCGGGCGGACGGCCCGGCGAGGAAGGAAAGCTATTCGGCCCGGTCTTCCTGACAAGGACGACGCCCCGCTCCTTCCCCCACCTGGGCGAGCAGGCCAACGCTCGCTTCGTGGACGTGAAGGAATGGCAATACGACAGCGTGATCCGCTACCACGAGTCGGTCCTCCAGGAGGCTCGAGGGATCGACCCGGACCGGCCGTTCGTCCTGTCGGGGGGGCTCGACGCCTGGGGCGACCTGGTTTCGGATCTGTGTGCCCGCCACTTCGGCTCGATCCAGATGACCGGGCGCGAGGCGTGGTATTACCCGTGGTGCTCCGGGGTCGGCTACGTGGCGGGCTTCTATGGCGCAAGCGAGCCGTCGGCGACCGTCCTGGGGACGGGCCTGACCCGGATGCTCGGCTGGATCCTGCTCGACGGCGATAGCAACCACAACCTCTTCTGGGACATCGAGGACTACATCCGCGACGAGAAGACCAGCCACTGGTTCGAGAAGCACCAGCGGCTGCTCCACCTGGTCGGGAAGTCGACCCGCGAGAAGCCGGGTGTCGTGATCCTCCACTCGGGGCGAACGCATCGGCTGGGAAGCTCCGCGCCCTGGTCCTGGGACATGGGGCGTGGCGATCTCCAGGCGGCCCACATCGACAACGTGTACGCGACCGAGCGGGAAGTCCTCAACGGTCAGGTCGACGGTTACCCCGTGCTCCTCGATGCCGGCACCGAGTTCCTGGACGATGACATGGTCCGGGCGATCGAACGCTACGTGAGCCGCGGGGGGACATTCCTGGCCCTTCACAACACCGGCCGGCATACCTCGGCTTCCCCGGAATGCGACCCGATGTCCCGCCTCTCGGGCTTCCGCGTCCGGGGGCGCGAGCGGAGCGGGCCGGTCACCTTCGGGAAGACCCTGCCAATTCTCAAGAGCTGGCAGGGGAGGACGTTCCAGGGCTGGGACGGGCTGGACCTGGAGCCCGCGGCCGACGGCGCGACCGTCCTGGCGCGGTGGAGCGACGGTCACGCCGCGGTCGGCTGCCGGTCGATCGGCAAGGGACGCGTCATCCTCCTGGGCAATACGTTCTGGCGGGGCAACCGAGATCATCAGCGAATGACCTTCGAGACGCTGTTCGCCGAGGCCGGCGTCGTCCGCAATGCCGTCGCCAGCACGCCGGACGTCTGGGCTCGCAAGTCGATCACCAAGAACGGCCTCGAGGAATGGCTGCTGGCGATGAACACGAAGGACGGGCCCGTCACGGCGGACGTCTCCTTCCGCGTGTCGAGTCGGCCGGACGTGGTGCTCGACCTGGAAGGCCGCGTGCCGGTGAAATTCGACTGGAGCGAGGACGGTTGGATCCGGATCCGGGGCATGTCGTTCGAGCCGCAGGGAACGCGGGCCTTCTCGGTTCGGCGGGGCGTTTTTGCCGCCGCGATCCCGTTCTGGTGGGCGGAGAAGGTCAAATACTGGGCCCGTCGGGACGGACCGAGGATCGCGACCCCGGAAGCACATGGCACTTCACAGCCAGTACGCTTGCCTCGAACGCTCGTCTTCGAGTCCTGGCGGTTCCTGGCCGATCGCGACGGTCGCACGTCCGCCACGACGGACTGGCTGCGACCGGACTTCGATGACGCGAAGTGGATCGAGCTCTCGCCCATTCCCTGGAACATCGACCGCGATGACCTCCGCGATTACCGAGGGATCGGGCTCTATCGGGATTCCTTCAACGTCCCCGAATCATGGGCAGGTCGCCGGGTCGTCCTCTGTCTATCCAGCTTCGACACGCCGATCGTCCACGACGAGGGCGAGTTCCTCCTCAACGGCCGTCCGGTGACGACGTATCGCGCCCACGGTTGGAGCCAGATGTATCAGTACGACGTGACCGACCAGATCGTCCCCGGTGAGAACGTCCTGGCCGTTCGAGTCAGGCCGGGCAAGGAGTTCGCGGGGCTCTCCGGGGGCATCTGGATCCAGGCGGAAGAGCGACTCGATCCCGTGACCGACCTCTCCAGGGGATGGCAGATCCACGAGGCCCCGGGACGTCCGCCGAGGCGATTCGACCTGCCGGGCACCGCGAAGGGAGAGCACCTCGCGCGTGAGGTCGAAATCCCCGCCTCCTGGGCGGGACGATCGGTCCTGATCCACGTCGAGACCGGCACGCAATGGCTCGGGAGCATCGTCGTCAATGGACGACCCATCAATTACAACGGATTTCAGCATCCGTTCGGCCTGCGCGCGGAGGTCAACGTCACGGCCGCGATCCGCCCGGGTGCGACGAACCGGATCGAGCTCTGGCCGTTCCGCACGATCCCCGCGAAGGGTCCGGATGCGCGGTTCGAGCCGGCGGAGATCGAGGTCCGGGTCATCCGGATCGGTTGCGCGGAGGAGCGGGAGTCGTCGTGAAGGGGCATGAGGCTCACGCCGACCATGGGCCGATCGCGGTGACATAAGACCGGTGGCCGTGGCTGCCAACTGGCGGTCCGCCGCCACCTTACCTATCATGAACCCGGTCGGGATGCACGCCCGGATCCGGCATCCGCCCTCCCCAGGTTACGGAAACGTGTCATGATCAAGACGGTGGTGGTCGGCTATGGCCTGGCGGGGAAGGAATTCCACAGCGAGCTGATTCGCAGGCAGCCGGAGCTGAATCTCTATGGTGTGGTGGCGCGAGACCCGGCGGTCCGCGCCCAGGCCGTCCGGGAGCAGGAAGCCCGGGGATTCGCCAGCCTCGACGAGGCCCTCGACGATCCCCTCGTGACGCTCGTGGTCCTGGCCACGCCGCACAACACCCATGCCGAGATGGCCGAGAAGGTCCTGGACGCGGGGCGGGATTGCGTCGTCGACAAGGTCATGGCGCTGACCGCCGCCGAGGCCGATCGGATGATCGCCGCCCGCGATCGATCCGGCAGGATGCTCAGCGTCTTCCACAACCGGAGGTGGGACTGGGACTTCGCCACGATCCGGAGGCTCATCGCCGAGGGCCGGATCGGGCAGCCGCTGCTCGTCGAGAGCTCGGTCTGCCGGTTCTCGCCTCCGCGATCCTGGCGGGGACGCGAGCGCGATTCCGGGACGATCCTCCACGACTGGGGGGCCCACCTGGTGGATCACGCCTTGCAGCTCGGCCTCGGGCCCTGCCGGCGGCTCTCGTCGTGGCTCATCGACGCCCCCTGGGAGGGCGTGGACAACGGCGGCCACGGGCGGATCCTGATGGAGTTCGACGGCACGATCTTCCAGGCCGAGACCAGCCGAATCTGCCGGATCGATCGGCCCAGGTGGTGGATCGTCGGCCGGGAAGGGGGGATCGCCAAGTACGGCATCGATCCCCAGGAGGCCGCCCTTCGAGCGGGGGACATCGACCGCGCGAACGAGCCGGAGGCGCACCAGGCCATCCTCCGCACGGCGGACGCATCCGGCCAGGTCCACGAGAGCCGCGTCCCCTCCGACCGTCCACACTGGGACGGGTATTACCGGAACATCGCGGATCATCTCCTCCGCAACGCGCCGCTCGCCGTCACGGCGGAGCAGGCGAGGGAGGTGGTGAAGATCCTCGAGGCCGCCGTGGAGTCCTCGCGCACGCATTCCATCGTGGAAGGCCCCTGGGGCGACGTCACCCCCTCGACGACTCGCCGCTGAGTCCCGATTCACGGAGCACCCTTCGTGCTGATCGTCTGTCCGAGCTGCCGGCACGCGATCCGCCTGGTGGATGTCCATGCGGGTCGGTTCCGGCCGGTCTGCCCCAAGTGCCGGGCGACCTTCCAGGTGACAATCCCCGAGGAGCGTGGCCGGTCGCCGGTCGTCGAGGCCATCGAGCCGAGCGTCTTCGCCGAGCCCGTGGCCGCCGTCGATCTCCGGACCGGCGGGTTGCCTCCGGACACGGAGAGCGCCAGGGAGGGCGCCGACCTGGTCGCCGACGTCCCGGAAATAGCCTGGCCGGCGGACCTGACGACTCCGGGAATGCCGCGGCCCGGTCCGCTCGTGCCGGGCCTTCCCCGCCTGCTCGGCACTCACGTCCTGATGAAACTCCTGGGTCGAGGTCCACGGGGGATCGCGGTCCTGGCCATGCCGGCCGGGATCGGCCCTCTGGAGGTCCTCAAGCTGGTCGACGACCACCGCCGCGCGGATCGGGTCTTCCGCGCCCGGTGGGCTCGCGAGGCCCTGGCGGCGAGCTACCTCGACCATCCGAACCTGGTGGCGAACCGCGGCATCGGCACGGCCCGCGGACATGACTTCGCCGTGATGGAGTGGATGCCGGGGAAATCCGTCGCGGACCTGATCGGAGCGCGGGGCCGGCTCGATCCCTGGCTGGCGACCGTGGTGACGCTCCAGGCGGCGCGCGGCCTGCGCGCGGGTCATGCCCAGGGATTCGTCCATCGCGATGTGAAGCCGGAGAACATCCGCGTCGATGCGCTGGGCCGGGTCAAGGTGGACGACCTCGGCCTGGAAATGACGCCGTCGCTGGCCTCCGCCATGGAGGAGACCGTCGCGGCCAGGGCGGGTTCGAGCAACCCGGCTTCCAAACTGAAGCGAGTCGAGACATTCGACGTCGTCAATCCGCCCGAACCGCCGCCGACCGCCGCCGCCGGATCGCCCATGTTCATGGCGCCGGAGCAGGCCGCGGATCCGTTGCACGCGGACGCTCGGGCGGACGTATACGCCCTGGGCTGTACCTACTACGCCATGGTGACGGGCCGGCCTCCATTCCTCGGCGAGAACGCCGTCGAGCTCGGCCGCAAGCATCGCGAGGAATCGCCCACTCCTCCGGCCGAGCTCGTCGAGGGACTGCCCCGGCCGATCGGCGACGCGATCGCCGCCATGCTCGGCAAGCGGCTCGACGAGCGGTATCCGTCCATGGCCGTCGTGGTCGATGTCCTCGAGGGGATACTCGGGCTTCGCGACGGCGGATCGAACCGGGCCGCGGCCGATCGAGAGGAACTGGCGCAGGCTGTCCGCGCGATCCAGGGAGTCGGGTCTTCTGCCGAGACGCGGCTTCGACGAAACGTCCTCTTCATCGCCGCCGGGATCTGGATGCTGTTCGTGCTGACCCTGCTGGCGCTGGGAGTCGGCTCCGCCGCCCTCGGGATTTTCGAGCTGGGCTTGCTCTCGGCCGTCCTGGTCGCGGCGTCCTCCGCTCGCCTTCATGCATCGGCCTGGCCGCGACGGCTCGCCGAGGCCGTCCTCCAGAGCGGGTGGCAGACCTGGATCGCGGTCGGCCTGATCGCGCTTCCGGTCGCGCTCGCGGTCCTGTCCCGGGGTTTCTTCGGCTCGCTCTTCCTGGCGGCGGTCGCGGGGGGGCTCGCGATGGCCTTTCACGTCTTCCTGGATCGGCCGGTGGCCGACGAGCGGAGGAGTGTGCTGGAGCCGATCCGCGAGCTCCTGCTCCGCCTCCGGTCCCGCGGCCACGATGAAGTCGCCCTCCGCGAGGTCGTGGTCCGCGAGGCCGGGCGGTATCGAGGCATGCTCGGGGATCAGCTCTTCGGCGTCGATGCGGATCGGAGCGTCCACGCCCGGCGCGTGGGGCGGAACGAGCGTCGCCACCGGCGACTCCTCGAGGCGTGCGAGGAAGGTCGGCTCGAGGCCGGTGGCCTGAACCTGCTGACGGCCCGTCGGCGGGCCCGGCGATCTGCCAAGGCGATGACCCTGGTCGCCGTTCAGTGGTTCGCGGAGCAGTCCGCGTTCCAGCGAGAGGGGACTTCGGCGGCCTCGGAGGGGCCCGTCTTGCTGGAACGCATCGACCGCGCGGCGACGGAGCCGGAGCCGGTCCTGGAACCCCACGAGCCCGCTCGCTCCGGCCTCGCGCGGAGTGTCGACCGGCTCGGGTCGGTCGTGCTGGGAGGGTTTCTCCGCTTCAGCCTGGGGATGGTCCTCGCCACCCTGGCCCTGGTCTGGCTCGACCGGCAGGGGATCTTGACCCTGGAACAGGTGAAGGACCAGGTGGTCGAACTCGGCCATGCCGTGATTCGAGCGGTTCGATACGCCAATCCGCGAGCCCTGGGCGAGATCAGGTGGTCGATTCACCCCAACTGGCCGCGGTTCCTCGAAGGCCCGGATTGGCCCTGGATCCCTGAGCCGATCCGCGGCCGGATCCCGGTGTTGAATCTGGCGACGGCCGCGGGCGTCCTCCTCCTCTCATGCTTCTCGGGGCGCCGGCTGGCGGCCCTGCTGGCCCTGCTCGGAGCGTCCCTGGCACTCGCCGTGCCCGCCTGGGGACCTGAGCTGGCGCCCGTCGACGCGACCCCGCGTGCCGTTCGAGCTTGCCTTCTCGGCGTGGCGTTGCTGGTTCTGGGGGTTCTCTGGCCTCGGCGAAAAGCCCGCGACGAATAGCCTGTCGGAGGCCGCTCCCCGAAGCCGAAGAGGAGGATCGACAGCACCAGCTTGCGCCCGAAGGGGTGCCGACGCGGCTTGTCCGGGCGGCGTCCGACTGGGATCATGGAATAATTGAAACGACCGAACGGCGATCCATGGCGCGGTGGACCGTCCCGACCTCGGCGAGAGTGGCCGCGTGACGGGGGATCGAGCGGGATGGCGACCAGGTGGCGGCTCCGGCCCTTCGACTCCGCGCAGATCCAGTCACTCAGCCGAGGCGCGCGAGTCTCGCCGCTCGTCGCCCAGTTGCTGATCAACCGGGGGATCACCGATCCTCAGCAGGCCGTCGCCTTCATGCAGGCGAAGCTGAGCGAGCTCAACGACCCGGAGACGCTGCCCGGCGTGACGGAGGCGGCGGAACGCGTCGTCCGCGCGATCCGCGCGGACAGGCCGATCGTCATCTACGGCGATTACGACGTGGACGGAGTCTGCGGCACGAGCGTCCTCTGGGCCTGCCTGAGGTTGGCCGGTGCCCGCCAGGTGCACTACTACATCCCGCATCGGGTGGAGGAGGGCTACGGGGTCAACGGCGAAGCCCTCGTCAAGCTGGCCCAGGCCCACCGAAACGCGCTGGTGATCACGGTGGATTGCGGCATCTCGGCCGTGGCGGAGGCCGCCAGGGCCCGCGAGCTCGGGCTGGAGCTGATCGTGACCGATCACCACACGATCGGGCACGACCTCCCCGGGGCCGACGTCCTGGTGCACCCGCGGCTACCCGGCAGCACATACCCGTGCGGCGACCTCTGCGGCGCGGCGGTGGCGTTCAAGCTCGCCTGGCAGATCTGCAAGAGCTTCGGCGACGGCAAGAAGGCTTCTCCGCATCTGCGAGACTTTTTGGTCCGTTCGCTCGGGCTCGTCGCCATGGCGACCGTGGCGGATGTGGTCCCGCTGACCTCTGAGAACCGGATCATCGTCCGCCACGGCCTGGCCGGCATCGCCGCCGCGCCGATGGTCGGCCTGAAGGCCCTGATGGCCGTGACCGGGAGCCTCGACAAATCGAAGCTGACCACCGGGACGGTGGCCTTCGGCCTGGCCCCCCGGATCAACGCGGCGGGCCGCCTGGAGCGGGCGATGCGCGCCGTGGAGATGCTCACGACCGAGGATGCCGACCTCGCGGCCGTCATCGCCGGCGAGCTCAACGAGCTGAACGCCAAGCGCCAGGAGGTGGAGCGATCCATCGTCCAGGAGGCCCAGGAGATGGTCCGGAGCGCCGGCGGCTCGACGGGCAAGGGGGCGATTGTCGTGGGCAAGCGGGGCTGGCATCCCGGGGTGATCGGGATCGTCGCCAGCCGCCTCGTCGAGTTCTATCACCGCCCGACGATCGTGGTCGCTCTCGGCGATGAGGTCTGCCAGGGCTCCGCCCGCTCGATCCCGGGATTCAATCTCTACGAGGCGATCCGGGAATGCTCGGACGGCCTGATCGCCTTCGGGGGCCACGCCGCGGCCGCCGGGCTCAAGATGACTCAGGATCACTTCCCCACGTTCGCCGAACGATTCAACGCCCACTGCCAGGGGGTGCTGACGACCGAGCAGCTCGAGAAGAGCATCACCGTGGACGCCGAGGTTCAGCTCAGCCAGCTCACGCTCGCCACGGTCGAGGACATCGAGCGGCTGGAGCCGCACGGGATGGGCAACCCTCGGCCCCTCTTGCTGGCGAGTCAGGTCCGCGTCGCCGGCGAGCCCCGGGTCGTCGGCGCCCAGCGGAACCACCTCCAGCTCCGATTCCTCCAGGGCAACTTCCAGATCAAGGCGATTGGCTGGGGGCTGGCCGAGAAGGCTCGCGAGCTCACCCCCAATGCGGTCTGTTCGATCGTCTTTCATTCGAGCATCAACGAATGGAACGGTCGCCGCGAGGTCCAGCTCGAGTTGCGGGACGTGAACGTCGAAGCGGCCGCGGCTTCCGCCCCGGAGCGGATGGCAACGGCCCCCGCATCCGCCTGAGTGTCTCTCGACCTCGCGACCATTCGACCGCAACCGCACGCTCCTTTGGCGAGGCCGGACGGCACTTTTCCGCCGGCCCGGTGTTCAATGGGAAGAGATGCGTCCTCGCCGACGCCGTCCGAGGCAGGGTCCTCGCGACGATCCGTCCCTCCCACTGAGGTCCACCCAAGATGACAGCTCTTGATTCGAGCATGTTCCGGCGGCTCGCCGGTCTTTCCATGGCGGCGATGCTGATGACCGCCGCGTCGGCGACCGTCGCCGCCGACGACGCGAAGCAGCCGGAGAAGAAGGCCGCGAAGAAGGCCCTGGCCGCCCCCGCGCTCCAGGGGCTCTTTCGCGACCTGGATGTGAATTCCGACAAGGTCCTCGACCGCCAGGAAGTCCCCGAGGGGGGCCGCAAGGCGTTCGACGCCGTCCTCAAGTACGCTGACACGAACCACGACGAGAAGCTCCAGGCCGCCGAATACCGCGACGTCCTCAAGAAGCTGAAGGCCGAGAAGCCGAAGTCCGAGGCCAAGGAGACCAAGGCGAAGGCAACCGAGTCGGCCGCCAAGCCGGCCAAGCCCGCCGTGACCGCGGCCAAGCCCGCCGAGACCGCCAAGCCCTCAGAGCCCGCGGCCAAGCCCGCCGAGACCGCGGCCAAGCCCGCCGAGTCCGAATCGAAGTCCGAGGCTGCCGCCACCCCGACCGCACGCCGCCAGGTCATCCGAGAGAAGCTCAAGGCCATGGACAAGGACGGCGACGGCCGGATCAGCCGAACCGAGTTCACCGGGAAGCCCAAGCAGTTCGATCGACTCGACACGAACCACGACGGCTATCTCGACCGTGAGGACGTCAAGAAGGCGCGGGAAGGCAAGGTCAACAAGGCGAAGGGCAAGACGAAGGCGACGAGCTGAGCGTCCCACGCCGAACCACGAACAGAAGCCCCGGCCGTCGACCTCGAGACGTCCGGGGCGTTTTTGTGGTTCATCCGGAAGGAGCGTGCGCCCGATCGGAGGCTCACGGCCGAAGGGGCAAGACGGCCTTGCGGGAAGAAGCGGGTGGCCAGGTGAGGGAAGCGGGCCGGGGCCTTGGGCTCGAGCGACGATAGGTGATCGTTGCGAGTCCCGAGGCCGTCTCGGTCTCACTTGCCGAGGCGGGCCGAGACAGAAATCGTTCCCCGCTTACCAAGGGGGAGAGCCGGATTTGGCCTCGTCCTGAAGCTCGCGCGCGTCCGCCGGATGAGCCCTTCGTAGGGTGCGTCAAGCGGAGCGCAGACGCACCGGACCGCCGAGGCATGGTGGACGAGCGAGCGATCTGAGGTCCCTGTGCCTTGCCCGAATGGGGAATCCTCGCCATCCTGGTGCCGATCCGATCCGGTGCGTCTGCGCTCCGCTTGACGCACCCTACAAAGGACGGTCTCACCCTGAGGAGAGACTCCCTGGCGGGAGGTGAACTGCCCCGCCGCTCATCCGGCGCACGCTTCGGCCGGATGAACCGTTTTTGTCGACGCCATGAGCGTGGTCACGACTTCTGGCGGCAGAGCAGGTAGAGCCCCCAGAGGCCAGCGGGCAGATCGTCGTCCGGAGGGGGAGCGTCGTCGCCGCGATCGGCTCGCCAGCGCTCCCAGCGATCAAGGCTCTCGGCGGACGCCAGCGACGACGGTTCGAGGGCCATCCCCCGGCGCACCATCCAGGTCAGGTGACGGATGACCGCCGCGACCTCGAGGCCGCGGATGGCCGCCGCGTCGGTCACGGTGAAACCCTTGGCGATCAGGCGGTAACTCCACTCCTCGGTCGAGACGTGCGCGGACGGAGTCGCCGCGGGAACCCTCGTAGCGTCCGGCGACGTTCCGGACGCCTCGACGGGCCTCGTGCGGTGGTTGACAGCAGCCACAGCCGGCGGCTTCACCACGCTCGGGGCCTCTCCGAGAGTGGCCTCCGATCGGGCCGCGACCTTCTCCGGCGAGGCTCCGATGCGCGGGTGCGCGGAGATCGCCTCCAGGATCGCGCCGCCATGTCTCTCGACTCGTGCTCGCCCGAGGCCCTTCACGCCCGCGAGCTCGGCCGGCGTCGAGGGGCGGTCCCGAACCAGGGCCTCGAGGGTCTCATTCGTGAAGATGCAGTAGGCGGGCTGCCTCAGCTCGCGAGCCCAGCTCGACCGCAGCTCCTTCAACCGGTCGCGGAGCGGATCCGGCGGCAGGTTCGAGGCGTCCTCGACGGACTCCTCGGCCGCCTCGAGCGCCGGGGCTGGCCTTGCCGCGGAGCGGGGCGAGGCCGCGGATTCGAGGCTGGATTCCCGGGACTCCCACGTCGAGGGGACCGCACGCACGGGCTCCGGCCTGCGGCCCTGCCCGCCCCTGCGGAGCTTTGCGATCAGGTGGTCGGGCAGGTCGAGTCGAGGGGCCGTGGCCTCGGGATTCCTCAGGTAGTCCCATCCGGCATCCGTCATGGTCAGGACCGGCTTGAACCGGTCAACCTCCTGCGACTCGAGCAGCCGGGCCTTCGCCAGCGCGTCCAGGATGTCTCCGACCTCCTTCTGGGTCAGCCCGCTGTCTCTCAGGATGCCGAACGTGCTCAGGCGGTCGAGCCGGGACTTGGACATCTTCTCCGAATCCGAGCCCGTGAGCATCATCGCGACGGTGGTCTTGCCGAATCCCCCCTTCGCCCGAGCCACTCCCGAGAGGATCTTCAGCAGCAGCTCACGCCCGCCCGGGGTGTCGATCGGGGTGGCGGAGCCGGCCGCACTCAGGCCCTCCGCGGCATGGCCCTGCCCGGGCCGGCAGTTGTCGCAGTTGCCGCAGGCGCCGGTTGCCGCCAGCTCGGCCTTCTCCCCGAAGTATCTCAGCACGAACGCCCGACGGCACTGATTCGTCCTGGCGAATTCGATCATCCGCTCGAGCTTGGCGTATTCATGCTGCTTCCGCTTCTCCAGCTCGGTGAAATCGATCTTGAGGTCGCGGGGACGCTTCGAGCGGTCGAGGACCCGGATCGCATTGCCCCGGAAGGGGGGGACGTAATCGATCGGGAGCTCCGCGGTGAGCGACTTGATCGCCCTCCCGAGTGCGGCGCGTTCCAGTCCCAACGCCTCTGCCAGGTCGTCGGGGCGGAAGTAGACCGCCTCGCCGTAACGACCGCGGACGAGCCCTTCCAGGCCGCGGAGCACGATCTGCTGGTTATGGGCCTGGGGGCTGAGGCGATTCACGAGGCTGGGCACCTCCCCGTTCTCTTCCGGCTCGAGGTTGATTCGAACGATCGCCTGGTTCTCGCGCGGCAGGAACTTCTCGATCGCCCCCGCGTTGTCGAGGATCTTCAGGACGGAGCCGATCGCCGACTCGTTGAGGTCGAGCCGCGCCTCCTCGCGGATCTCGGCATGGGTCAACTGGATCGGCTCCTGATCCAGCCTCCGGAGGAACTCGTAGACCTGATGGACCGCGCCTCGCGGAGGGTACTCGTTCTCGATGAACATCTCCTGCAGGTAGCGATCGCCGTAGGAGTGGATCAGCAAGCAATTCGCGGGCTGGCCGTCGCGGCCGGCGCGGCCGGCTTCCTGGTAGTAGGCCTCGAGCGTCCCGGGCAGGTTGAAGTGAATCACGGAACGGATGTCGCTCTTGTCCACGCCCATGCCGAAGGCGTTGGTGGCGACCACGATCTCGGCGCGGCCGCTCATGAACCGGTCCTGGGATTCGTTGCGCTGCTCGCGGGTCAACCCGGCGTGATAGACGACGGCCTCGCGCCCCAGCTCGGCCGCGAGGTAAGCCGCGACCATCTCGCAACGGGCCCGGCTGGATGCGTACACGACAGCCGCGCCCGGGTTCTGCCGGAGCGCACGGGCCAGCTCCTGGAGCTTGGCCTCGTCCTTGCCCGCCTCGACGACCGAGTACCGGAGGTTCGGCCGATCGAAGCCCGTGATGATCAGCTCGGGGTCGCTGAGCTGGAGCTGGTCCGAGATGTCGCGCCGGACCGCATCCGTGGCGGTGGCGGTGAGGGCGATGCACGGCGGCGAGCCGAGCTGCTTCCGGGCAAACCCCAGTCGCGCGTAATCCGGGCGAAAGTCGTGCCCCCACTGGCTGATGCAGTGGGCCTCGTCGATGGCCAGCAGGCTCGGCTTGAGCCGCGCCATCAGGCTGACGAACCGAGAGCTACGGAATCGTTCCGGGGCGACGTAGATGATCCGGTGCCGGCCCGCCTCCACCTCCATGAGCCGGGCTCGCTGCTCGGCCAGGTCGAGGGTGCTGTTGATGAGCGTGGCGCTCAGCCCTCGCTGGGTGAGCGCGTCCACCTGGTCCTTCATGAGGGCGATGAGCGGACTGACGACCAGGGTCACGCCCGGCAGGAGCTGCGCGGGCAGTTGGTAGCAAAGGCTCTTGCCTCCCCCCGTCGGCATGACGCAGAGCACGTCGCGTCCCGCGAGAGCCGGCTCGATCGCCTCGCGCTGGCCGGGCCGAAACCCGACGAGTCCGAACTGCTCGCGGAGCGTCTTCTCCAGGTCGAATTCCGCACCCGCCAGGCTCATGGGCCGTCGTCCCCTTGTCGTGCTCGCGTCACGTCCCATTATAGGATAGGATCAGTGTACGGTTGGAGACCTCTGTCCCGGGTTTCGTCGTCGGGTCACCCGGGGAGATCGCTCCGTTCCGGTTTCCCGGAGCCGCGAATTGGGCTGGCTGCCCTGCCGACCTGGCCTCGATGCGGCTTTCCTGGAAGAACGGGGCCTTGCGGAGATCCCGAGGCGACCCACGGAGTTCAGGGCGTCATGAGCACCGCGTTCACCCCGAAGAAGGGACTCGACGAGAAGAGGCCATGCGACGTTGCGAAGAGGTCTCGCAAGATTGTCTACCCCGACAGCGATGGTCGGCCCATTGCGGATAACACGCGGCAGTTTCGGTGGATCGTGATCATCAAGGAGGGTCTGGATATCCTCTTCGCCGACCGCCAGGACGTCTTCGTCGCCGGAGACCTCCTCTGGTACGCCGAGGAGGGGAAGCCGAAGGTTCGAATGGCGCCCGACGCGATGGTGGTGTTCGGACGCCCCAAGGGGGACCGCGGGTCCTACATGCAATGGGTCGAGGAAGGGATCGCCCCGCAGGTGGTCTTCGAGGTCCACTCTCCGGGCAATCGTCGCGCCACCAACGAGCGCAAGTTCCGCTTCTACGAGGATCATGGGGTCGAGGAATACTATTACTACAATCCCGACAACGGGAAGCTCACCGGCTGGCGGCGGAGCCGAGGCAAGCTTCGCCCCATCCCCGACCTCAACGGCTATATGAGTCCTCGGCTTGGCATCCGTTTCGAGCCCGGGAAGGGGCCGGATAGCCTGCGGATCATCGGCCCCGACGGCGAGGTTTTCATCTCCCCCGTTGAGATGGCGAACCAGCGAAAGCGCGACCGCAAGCTGCTCGAGTCGGAGCGGGAGCGTGCCGAGTCGGAGCGGGAGCGCGCCGATCGGCTCGCCGCGAGGCTTCGCGCCCTGGGCCTGGACGCGGACTGAGCAAGGTCGCTCACCCGTATGAATTCCTCCAGCGTCTTTCGACTTTATCGAGAGCGACTCGGTGTCACGCCCGCACAGGCCAGGGCCCGCCTCCTGTCGGATCGAGTCGAGGTGGTTCGGGGACCCCGGATGACTGTCGAACGGATCATCCATGACCTCGAGTCGGCCGGCGCGTCGGTCGAAGTCGTCCCCATCCCGGAGTGGACCGAGGTCGGCCACCGGGATCAAGAACGGTGCCTCCGCCGCTGTTCGAACTCCGCGAGCCACGCCCGGGTCTTCTCCAGGTCCTCGGCCCGGACCCGGACCTTCGGATCCTGACCCCAGAACTGGGGGCGGAGTCCGCCCATGACCATGTTGATGTCGACGTGATCGGCGACGGCAGGGATCCCTTCTTCCATCAGGCGGTCGGCCACGAACTTGGCCTCGATCGTGTCCGCCGCGCTGTAGCATTCGACGAGGTCGGGCAGGGGGGTGCCGGCGAAGTCGGCGAGCGGATCGTCGACCGGAGGGCCCTTCTCGATGGGCTCATCCCGGATGGGCTCGGCCTCGTCGGCGGTGACGAAGTCGGGATCCTCGACCCCATCCTGGGTCGTCCCGCAGGACCAGCAAACCTCGAAGGAGTCGTCGACGCGCGAGTGGCAAGCGGGGCACGTCCACATCGTTCTCCCTCCCATCCGAACCGGTCGCAACCAGGATCACGACGCCGCGCTCATCATCGCGGAGCATCGTGGCCCGTTCAAGTGGCGGCACATGGTTGACTCCCTGGATCTTCCGGTTAGAATGTTCTCTCGTGACTCGCCAGGGCGCATAGCTCAGTTGGCTAGAGCGCGTCGCTGATAACGACGAGGTCTCAGGTTCGAATCCTGATGCGCCCATTCGCGATGTCTTTCGGCCGGACGGACAGTCCGACCGCTCGACGGTGAAATGCAACGAGCCCGGGTCGATGATCGATTCATCGACCCGGGCTCGTTCTGTTTTCGAATCGTGTCGCCGGGCGAACTCAGGCGCGGGGGGACGAGCTACCGGGCGAGGGTCACTCGTCGTCGTCCTCGGGCTCGTCGTCCGGCTCGACGTCCTCTTCCTCCTCCTCGAGATCCTCGTCGTCCTCGACGGCGGCCTCGATTTCCTTGACGGCGGCGGCCGTCTTCTTGGGGGCGGGCTCGGGCCGGGGGATGATGGCGCCCAGCCCGGGGGCATCGTCGGGCATGGCTTCCTTGGTGCGCTGGACGAAGTGCGTCCCGCGCCCCTTGGCCGTGAGCTCGGCGGCGCGGGCCTCGGCGGCCTCCTTCTGGGTGTAGTCGAAGGATGCCACCTGCTTGAAGGCGTCGTTCATCACGACCCAGACGATCCGCATCCGGGCCGCGGGCTTGGCGGGACGGCTGGACTTGGCCTTGGACTTGGCCGGCGCCTTGGCCTTCTTCTTCGGCTTCCGGTCGACGACTTCCTCCTCATCGGCTTCCGGGGCGGCCTCCTCGGTCTCGTCCTCCATCGGATCCGGCGGCTCCGCCGCTTCGTACTGGCGCCTCAGCTCTAGCCGGTTCTGCGGTTTCCCAGCCATGAAACCGTCCCTCTCATCATTTGGAACAGGAACTCGCGTGATCCGGACCGATGGTCGGATCTCCCTGCGGCGCAGCCCGTTCCGATCGCGGAAAGGGCCTGCTCGCCCGGCCCACGATTCTAATCGATCGCTTCGCGCTTGGATAGTACGCGCGATGCCGCTCGCGGCCCGTGCGTCGCCCGGCCCTTGAGCGTGTCGAGGTGGGGCCGAGGGGTGCAGATGGATCCGGTGTTCACATGCCCCTCCTCGCCGACAGCCCGCCGAGCCTGCTCGAGCTCGATTCGGATGCGGCGGAGGAGCTCCTCGGGATGATAGGGCTTGGTGAGGAACTGATGCACGCCCAGCGCGGCAAGGACTTCGGCGTGCGAATCCAGGATCGCGGCGCTACAGATGATGACCGGCTGCGAGGGCTCGAGGCGGCGAATCCGCCGGCAGACTTCGACCCCGGGCAACCCCGGCAGATTCAGGTCCAGGAGGACCAGGTCGAATGGGCCCCTTTCCTCGAAGGACCGCGCGCCTTCCGGCCCGTCCGGGGCCTCGGTCACGTCGAAATGCTCTCCCCTCAGGAACTGGGCGACGAGCGTGCGGAGGCGGGCTTCATCCTCGACGAGCAGGATTCGGGGGGGCGGGCTATTTTCCATAGGGTCCTCCGTGAGTCCGGGTCTCATCCCTGAGACGAGCGAGATCCTCGGGTCGGCGGCGCCCCCGGGCGGCCGGATGCTATCCGATGGAGTCCGCGCGGTCCACGCGAGTTGCCGGGCCGGCCGATGCACTCGGGTCCGGATCTGACCCCTGCGTCGCCCGGTCGACCCCCAGCCCCTGGCAGAGGAGGGCGATGCCGACGTGCTTGGTGATGTTGAGGCCGAGGATGCCCCAGAGGACGCCCAGCCGAAAGAGCCAGAAATTCAGGGCGACGCAGGCCACCAGGCCGAGGAGCGCGGCGATCGAAATCTGGGGGCGAGAGGGGTCCATCTCGTGATTATGGGACGCCACCCGGGATTCGGGAAGTGTCCCCGCGGGGTGGCACTCCGGTCCATTCGAAAGCGGGCCCGAGGCCGACCCGGGCGGCCCCGGGTGCCCCCTGGCGGAAGGCCATTGGCGCGTTTAGGATATCTCCCATCGAGCGGGGCTCGCCGATGGTCAATTCTCATGCCGGTCCCGTGCCAGGGCGGCGACGGCCGGCTCACCCGATGATCGTACGTGCGGCGATCGACCGAGCCTTCACGCGGTCACGGTTCCTTGGAACCCGTCCCAGGCAGTGATGGATCCATCATGGCGAATTCGACGATCATCCGTCCGGAATGGTGCACCGAGATCGACCCCGTGCTCCAGAAGGAGCTCGAGAGGCACGTCGTGGTGACGACGTGGGACAAGCTGATCGGCCTGGTCGATCCGATCTACAACTGGGGGCGCAGGTCCAGCCTCTGGCCGCTGGGGTTCGGGCTGGCCTGCTGCGCGATCGAGATGATCTGCACGGCGTCCAGCCGGTTCGACATCGCCCGCTTCGGCGCCGAGGTCTTCCGGGGCTCGCCGCGGCAGGCGGACCTGATGATCGTCTCCGGGACCGTCACCAAGACGATGATGCCCATGATCGCCCGGCTCTACGACCAGATGCCCGAGCCGAAATACGTGATCTCGATGGGGGCCTGCGCCACCGGCGGGGGCCCCTTCAAGGAGGGGTACAACGTCGTCTCCGGGATCGACAAGTACCTGCCCGTGGATGTTTACGTGCCGGGCTGCCCGCCCACGCCGCAGGCCCTGATCAACGGCCTGATCATGCTCCAGAAGAAGATCGACGGCGAGAAGATCGTGAACGCGCCCTGGTATCGAGGGGACGTCGATCGCGACATCCCGATCCCGGTGCTGGGCCCCGACCTGATCGACCTGCGGACGGTGGAGATCGCCGCCGAGAAGACGGCCCAGGGGGCGTTCGAGGCGCGCGAGGCGGACCTCCCGAAGCCCCCCAAGATCCCGGCTCCGCAGCCGGAGCCCGAGGCCGCGCCGGCCGACGGTCAGCCCGCGCCGCCCCCCGCCGCGGCCCCCGCGGCGAGGCCGATGAGCAAGATCGAGATGATCCGGGCCAAGGCGCGCGGCGAGGCGGTTCCCACCCCCTCGGCGGCCTCGCCGGCGCCGGCCCCCGCTGCAGCTTCGGCCGCGAAGCCCGGGAAGAAGCCCAAGAAGGCGGAGGAGCGGCCGAGCCTGGTCTGGCTGGGGGCCGAGAAGCTCAGCGAGCTCGCCGGCCGACTGAACCGGGAGCTCGGGGCGGGTGCCGCCGTGATCGTCGAGGCGGGCCTGCTGATCCCCGCGGAGAAGCTGGTTGCCGCGGCCCTCTATCTTCGCGACCGGAACCCGATCCGCTACGACTACCTCGCGAGCCTCCAGAGCGTCCACTACGAGGATTGCATCGAGGTCAACTACCAGCTCGACAGCACGACAACCCCCGGCTCGCTCATCGCCCTGCGGGTCCGCACCGACGAGGCCGAGGGGAAGGGCGAGGTCCCGTCCCTGTACGACGTCTATCGCGGGGCGGATTTCCAGGAGCGCGAGGTCTACGACATGATGGGCGTCCGGTTCACCGGACATCCGGAGCTGAAGCGGATCCTGATGTGGGACGGGTACGCGTACTATCCGCTCCGCAAGGATTATCTCGAACCCTACTACGAGGCGCCCGCCAAGGTCTATCCGAGCCGCGTGGACGAGGGCTTCGGCCAGCAGGTCCGCGCGGAGGAGCTCAGCCCGCTGGGCACCAACATCAAGGTCCCGCGCGGCTTCAAGGACTGGGCCAGCCTCTCGAGCGGCTCCGACCCCAAGGGCAAGCCGCTGCTCCCGGCCGGCGTGGAGGTCGAGGAGCTCGGCACCGATCAGTACATGATCAGCATGGGGCCGCAGCACCCGAGCACCCACGGCGTCTTCCGGCTGAACCTCCGGGTCGACGGCGAGACCATCGTCGGCCTCAAGCCCGTCATGGGCTACATGCACCGCAATCACGAGAAGATCGGCGAGCGGAACACGTTCCTCATGAACTTCCCGTTCACCGACCGGCTCGATTATCTCACCAGCATGGGGAACAACTTCGGCTACGCGCTGGCCGTCGAGCAGCTCATGGGCGACGACGCCAAGCCCCCGGAGCGGGCCGAGTACATCCGGGTGATCATGGCCGAGCTGACGCGGCTCGCCAGCCACATGTGGTCGGTCGGCTTCCTGCTCAACGACCTCGGCGCGTTCTTCACCCCGGCGCTCTACGCGATCGAGGAGCGTGAGCTGATCCTGGACCTCTTCGAGTGGGCCGCCGGCAGCCGGATGATGTGCAACTACTTCCGATTCGGCGGGGTGGCCTTCGACCTGCCGAAGGGCTGGATCGAGCGCTGCCGGGGGATCGTCAACGATCGGATCGACGCCAAGATCGACGAGCTGGACCGATACCTCTCCGAGAACGAGATCGTCCTCGATCGGTGCAAGGGCGTGGGGATCCTGAGCCCCGAGCAGGCCGTGAACTACTCGACGGCGGGGCCGGTGCTGAGGGCCTCCAACGTCGCCTATGACGTCCGCCGGGCGGCGCCTTACAGCATCTACGACCGGTTCGACTTCAACGTGGTCACCGGCCCCAACGGCGACCTCTACGACCGGTATTACGTCCGCCTGCTCGAGATGCGCGAGAGCGTCAAGATCCTCAAGCAGGCCGTCCGCGACATCCCGGACGGCCCGATCCTCCCGGGCAAGAAGAGCTACCAGATCAAGGTCCCGTCCGGCGAGGCCTACTCGCGAGTCGAGAATCCCAAGGGGGAGCTCGGCTACTATGTCGTCTCCGACGGGTCGGGGACGGCCTATCGCTATCACGTCCGGAGCCCCAGCTTCATCAACCTGACCGCGCTCGAGGCGATGTGCCTGGGACATACCGTGGCGGACGTCGTCGGCATCCTGGGAAGCCTCGACATCGTCCTCGGCGAGGTGGATCGCTAGGCGGGCGGCAAGGGCGGAGACTCGTTGACTTCAGACCATCGCGCCGGGGTTCCGGCGACATCCTACCAGTCGGGGCAGGCTTCCATGGGAATTGGACAGGGCGTCATCCGCGGCCATGCGATCACTCTCCGACGTTTCGTCCTGACCTTCTGGCGCGATTTCCGGCTGGGCAAGGCCTTCGCCCGCCGGGGAGGGGGACACGGCGCCTTCGATTTCTTCCAGAAGCCGGAGCGCGGTCACGAGCCTACCGTGACCCAGGACTTCACCACCGACGGGCTGTTCACCGTCGAGTATCCCGACGAGCGCCTGCCCGTCTACGAGCGTTTCCGCGTCCTCCCGATGCTCGTCTACGACACCGAGGACGGCAACGTCCGCTGCACCTCGTGTAACATCTGCGCCAAGGTTTGCCCCCCCCAGTGCATCTGGATGACCCAGGCGAAGAGCCCGAAGGGGACCGTCGTCCCGTTGCCCGAGGATTTCTACATCGACATGGACGTCTGCATGAACTGCGGCCTCTGCTCCGAGTACTGCCCGTTCGACGCCATCAAGATGGATCAGAACTTCGAGCTGTCGAACTACGAACGGCATCAGACTCATATCTATTCGCTCCAGGATCTGCTCGTCTCGAGCGAGTACTACTCGAAGACCCACCCGGACGCCTGGGCGAGCGCCGAACAGGTCGCGGAGCGTGGCAAGGTCGCGAAGAAGAAGGACCAGCGCCTCCAGAAAGCCCTGTCGGCCGGCCGCTCAGCCCCGGCCGCGAAGCCATCTCCACAACCCGCCGGCGCCTGAGCCACGAGCTTCGCCTCTCCATCCGGGACGGGACCAACGGCGCCGGCGCCGCTGGTCCCGTCCCGTCCCGGTTCGCGTCGTGGAAGTGCTTCCCTCCACGGCATGCCGAAAATCCGCGGAACAGACCCAAGTTCAGTGGCATGAGGCGAGTTTCTTGGTAACATAGATAAAAGGCGGGGTTTAGAATGGGCTTGTTCCGCTACTTGAGCCTCTCAGACGAGCTTCCTCATGATCAACATATTCCGTCGATTGGGAGTTTCGGGTCGGAATGGTGAAAAGGGGGGCTCGCTGTCGCCCGTGGGGCATAGGGCGAGGCTGCGGTCGATCCGTCCTGGGGTCGCGGTCGAGCTGCTCGAGGATCGCCAGCTCTTGAGCACCGTGCAGACCTTCGACGGCGGCGGGACGACTTACACCCTGCAGCAGATTGCCGGGCCGCCCCAGGCATCGATCCAGTCCGGCGGACCGACCGGGAGCTTCCTCAGGCTGGCGACCTCGCCGGCCAGTCCAATCGCGGGGAACAACAACTCGATCTCGTTCGTGACGAGTGATGCCGGGTTGTACAACTCGGTCCAGGCCAACTGGGATTTCCGGGTGACGCAGACCGTCGCGGGCCAGAAGGGGGTCGGCCTGTCGTTCGCCCTCCTGAACACGAACAACTTCGGGACCAGCGGCGGCGCGGCGAGCCTCGCCCCGCAGCAAGGGATCTACGACGGATCGTTCGCGTTCGGATTCGACACGACCAGCAACGTCGTCTACGCGAGCCTGAACAGCGCCGTCGTCACCGCCGCCAGCCTGCCCGCGTCGGTGGACCTCGCGAGCGGCCAGTTCATCCATGCGTCGGCCACGATCGACTTCCAGCATTCCACGATCTCGCTGACCCTCACGCCGTCGATCTCGGGGCCCGCCACGACGGTCTTCAGCGATGTCGACATCCCGAACCTGGGCCCCTATCAGTCCCGCGTGTCCTTCCAGGCCGATAACACGGCGGCGGCCTTCGCGGACTTCGACCTGGACAACGTCAACGTCCAGTACACCGGCCAGCGACTGGCCGGGTCCGTCTCCTTCGGTGCGGCCAACTTCTCGGCCAACGAGTCGGACGGCGTGGCCTTCATCACGATCATCCGTACGGGAGGATCGTCCGGCTCCGTGACGATCGGCTTCGTGTCGGCCGACGGGACGGCCCGGAACGGGGTGAATTACCAGTCGGTAGCCGGTCCGATCACGCTGGCGGACGGACAGACCCAGGCCGTGGTGGCGATCCCGCTCATCGACGACGGGGTCGCCGGGAGCGACAGGACGGTCCAGCTCTATCTCAGCAATCCGACCCTGACGGCGCCGCTCGTCCCGCCGATCGTATCGACGCTGACGATCGTCAACACCGACCCCGTCCCGCCGACCGTCTCGCCCACGGTCGCGAAGGTCTACAGGGCGGGGACCCATCGCGTGACGGGATTCCGGCTCACGTTCAGCCAGTCCCTCGACGCGGCGAGTGCGCAGGACGTGGCGAACTACGCGATGATCTTCCCGTCGACGGCGGCACGGAGCAGCCGCGTGCGAACCGCCCGCGCCGCCCAGCAGACCTACTCGTTCGCCCAGGCGACGCTCGACCCGACGGGGACCGTGGTGACGCTGAGCCGCGGCGCCCTCGGGCGAATCCACTTGCCGAAGGTCCTCCAGATCCTGGTGCGAGGCACGCCCCCGACCGGGATCCGGAACACGACCGGAACCTACCTGGCCGGCAGCGGCGGGGCCGCGGGGACCGACGCCCTGCTGACGGTCCGGATCTGAGCCGAGCCGGCGCGAGCGGGGCGTCGAGGAATCCACGTCGTGGTGGGGTCTTGCTCCATCACGACCGCCCCCTTAAGATGATCGCTCCATGGTCCTAGTCGGGCGAGCCCGTCGCGCCGATCCCGGTCCCGGGAAAGCGTTTCTCGCCGGTCGGCCGTCCCGCTCCGCGCGACGCCACGCGAATCCGAGCATGATACCGACACCGCCGCCGCCGAAGTACGCACCAGGCACCCATCTCCGCGTGACCCAGTTCGTCCGCGTCGGCCATCGCCGCTGGCTCACCCGGGTCGAGGGGCTGGTGGAAGGGGAAGGTCGCCGACCCGTCGGGGGGATCGAGATGGGGGGCAAGGCGTCATACTGCCAGCAGCCGACCATCCGCCTCCGTCGGACCGACGGCGAGCTGGTCGAGATCGCCGTGGACGAGGAGACGAAGGTCGAGGCCGTGCCGGCCCCGGCAACCTGATCGCGGCACTCCGGTGTCGATCCGCGGGGCCTCTCCCGGCCCGGGGAGCGAACGGAGTCCGGGCGGCCCCGCCTTGGCCGCCCTAACCGAGGCCAGAACCCAGGTGACACGTCGATGGTTATTTACAATTACATTTTCATCGGACTGTTGCTCCTCCTGGGGATCACCTTCGGGCTCCTGCCGCTGATCGCCGTGGCCGTGGTGGCGCCCCGGAAGCGGTCCCACGCCAAGGCGGACACGTACGAATGCGGCGTGAGGACCTACGGCGAGACCTGGATCCGATTCCGGATCCAGTATTACATCTACGCGCTCATGTTCGTCGTGTTCGACATCGAGACGGTGTTCCTCTATCCCTGGGCCGCGGCCTACGGCGAGCTCGGGCTCTTCGCCCTGGTCGAGATGATCGTCTTCCTGGTCATCCTTTTCATCGGCCTGGCCTACGCCTGGGCCAAGGGGGTCCTGCGGTGGGTTTGACTTGGCTCTGCGCCGGGGCCTGGGCGGTCCCGACCCTCCTCTCCCAGCAGCCGCTCGTCGAGCTCAGCTTCTTCACCAAGGTCCGCTGGGTGCTCTGGCTCCTGGTGGGCTTCTTCGGGGTCTTCCCGGGCATCGTCGCCTACATGGTCTGGCTCGAGCGCAAGGTGGCCGCGCGGTTCCAGGACCGGATCGGCCCCAACCGCGTGGGGCCCCTGGGCCTGCTCCAGCCGATCGCCGACGCGATCAAGCTGATCACCAAGGAGGACATCGTCCCCCGGAACGCGGACCGCTGGGCGCACCTCGCGGCGCCCGTGGTGGTGATCACGTCGTCGTTCCTGGTCATGGCCGTGATCCCGTTCGCGATCGGCCTGGCCCCGGTGAACCTGCCGTCCGGGATGGCCTACCTGATCGCGGTCTCCAGCCTCAGCCCGCTGGGGATCTTCCTGGCCGGCTGGTCGAGCCGGAACAAGTACTCGCTCCTGGGGGCGATGCGGGCCGTGGCGCAGCTCGTCTCGTATGAGGTCCCCCAGGTCCTCTCGACGATCCCGATCGTGCTCTGGGCCGGGAGCCTGAGCCTGGTGACGATCTTCGAGCGGCAGCTCGAGTTCGGCTGGTTCCTCTTCTCCCCCCCTGGATTCCTGGCCTTCCTGATCCTGCTGATCGCCAGCATCGCGGAGGTGAACCGGACCCCCTTCGACCTGCCGGAGGCGGAGTCGGAGATCATCGCCGGCTATCACACCGAATACTCGAGCATGCGGTTCGGGCTCTTCTTCCTGGCGGAATACCTGAGCGTCTTCGCCGTGAGCTGCCTGGCGACGGTGCTCTTCCTGGGCGGGGGGACGATCCTGCCCTTCATGGCCTTCCCGGCGAACATCGTGAGCCCCGAGTCGACGGTGTCGCTGATCGTGGCCGACGCGATCCTGCTGGGGGTCTTCCTGACCAAGGTCCTGTTCTTCATCTTCGTGATGTTCTGGGTCCGCGCGACCCTGCCGCGGATGAGGGTAGACCGTCTGATGAATTTCGCCTGGAAATACCTGGTCCCGCTGAGCATCGCCAACGTGCTGGTCGCGGCGATCTGGTACGAGTTGGTGATCCGTCCCGGGGACCTGACGGCCGCCAACTGGTTCAAGGGGGTCGCGGTGACGGGGCCGATCGTGGTCGTGCTGATTTTCCTGGTCTTCTCGATCAACCGCCGGCTCGCCGCCGGCGAGCCGCTGGGGGCGGACTGGCCGACGGTCCGGACCGTCCCCCAGGCCGGCGGCGTGGTCCCCTCGGGGCGTGCGTGAGGCGGCCGGAAGGCGTGTTTCGCAGCCATTGAGACGAATGAGCCCGCTAGCCGGGCGGACCGGAGGGGTGGTCGTGCTCCAGATCGTTTTCTTCGTGATCGCGGGCTTCGGGCTCCTCGCCGCGCTCGGGGCCGTGCTCGCGCGCAATCTCGTCCACGCCGGCCTGTTCCTGGTCGGCTACTTCTTCGCGGTGGCCGCGGTCTTCGTGCTGCTCGAGGCGGAATTCCTGGCGGCGCTTCAGGTGCTCGTCTACATCGGCGCCGTGGCGATCATCCTGATGTTCGGCATCATGCTGACCCGGAATATCCAGGGGGACGACACGACCATCCTCGTCGGCCGATGGCGGGCCCCGGCGATGGTGGCGGGCCTGCTCCTGTTCGGCGTGCTCGTCTTCGGGATCAACAACGCGGTGACCCCGCCCGGCCAGCCGAGCTGGCAGGGCCGGGCCGAGCGTCCGTCGATCGTCGAGGACATGACGTCCCCCCCGGGGACCGCCGCCCGTCGCGATTCGATCAACAACATGGGCCGGATGGTCGGCCTCGAGCTGATGAAACGGTACGTCGTGGGGTTCGAGGTCGCCGGGCTGCTCCTGACCGCCGCCCTGGTCGGGGCGATCGCGCTGGCGCACCGGGATGAGGACGAGCCGGGTGCCGCCGCTTCCGGCGACCGGGCCGCCGACCGCACTGAACCGGCGGCGGCTGCTGCTGCGGAGGCCGGCCTCGCCGCCAGCGGCGGGCGGGCGTCGAGCTGAGCCGGGCGGACGTGGTGGCTGGCGTTCGAGGACGATGGGGACGGCAGACGGAATCGCGAGGGAATCGAGCCGATCATGAGCAATGACATCCCGCTGACCTGGTTCCTCTATTTCGCCGCGGCCTCGTTCTCGATCGGGCTCATCGGCGTGCTCCTGCGGAGGAACGCCATCGCCGTGCTGATGGCGATCGAGATCATGCTCAACGCCGCCAACGTGAACCTGGTGGCGTTCTGGCGATACGGGACGCCCGCGACCGTCGCGTCGGCGGGGCCGATCCCCGGCGTGATGATGGCCATCTTCGTGATCACCGTGGCCGCGGCCGAGGTCGCCGTGGGCATCGGCATGATCCTCCTTTGCTATCGCCGCTGGCGCGTCGCCGACGTGGACCAGTACGACACGCTCTCGGGTTGATGATCATGGTTTCCGTCCCGGCCGCGATCGCCGGGGCCGGGCTCCTCGAACCGCTCCTTCCCCGCCGAACGACCTGGTGACGCCCCATGGACTCTCCCCTACCCGCGGTGGATCCTCGCGATTTCTGGTTCCTGTCGCCGGCCATCGTGCTGTCGGTCTGGGGGTTGGTCGTCCTCATCGCCGACCTCGCAGCGGCCCGGCGATGGTCGCTGGACGACCGCCGCGACCGGATCGGCAAGCTCTCGCTCGTGGGCGTGGTGCTCGCCCTCGTCGCACAGATCGGGGTCGGCACGGTCCACCGCCTGGCCCAGTCCGAGAATCCTCCCGCCTGGCTCGGCGATTCCCTGGCGGCCTACTTCCGCGATGCGGGGAGCGTGGCCTTCCTGGGATCGATCTCGATCGATGACCAGACGGCGATCTTCAACATCCTCTTCCTCGCCCTCCTGGCCCTGGTGACCTGGCTTTCGATGGCCTGGACGTTCACCGAGAACTGGGGCGAGTATTTCGCCCTCATGATGTGGGCCACGGTGGGGATGATGCTCCTGGCCGCGTCCGAGGACCTGGTCACGCTCTTCCTGACGCTCGAGACGATGACCATCTGCCTCTACCTGCTGACCGCGTTCGAGAAGACGCGGCGGAGGTCCGCGGAGGGGGGGCTCAAGTATTTCGTCTACGGATCGGTCTCCTCGGCCCTCTTCCTCTACGGGCTCAGCCTGCTCTACGGCCTCACCGGGACGACCCAGTTCGAGGCCATCCGCCGGGCCCTGGACGGCGCGGCGCCGTCGGCCAGCGGGCTTTCTCACAACGTGGCCGGCGCGGCCGCGCTCCTGCTCCTCCTCGTCGGCTTCGGCTTCAAGGTCGCCGCGGTGCCGTTCCACCAGTGGGCGCCCGATGCCTACGAAGGTGCCCCCGCGGGCGTCACAGCCTGGGTGGCCACCGGGTCGAAGCTGGCCAGCTTCATCGCCCTGATGAAGGTCTTCATCCACGCCTTGCAGCCGTGGTCGTATCCGTCCACGAGCCTGCTGGGCCCCGGCTGGCTGGGCGTGATTGCCGTGGTGGCCGCGGTGACGATGACCTACGGCAACTTCGCCGCCCTGGGCCAGCGGAACCTCAAGCGGATGCTCGCCTACTCCTCGATCGCCCACGCCGGCTACATGCTCGTGGGGGTCGCCGCGGCGAGCGTGTCGACCCGGGGCGCCGAGGCGGCCGGGGCGGTCCTCTTCTACCTGGTCGTCTACGCCTTCACCAACGTGGGGGCCTTCGCGGTCGCGGCGTGGCTCGTCCGCGACCGCAAGACGGAGGAGATCGACGACCTGAACGGCCTGGCGTATCAGTCGCCCCTGCTGGCCGTCTCGATCCTCGTCCTGATGCTCTCGCTGATCGGCCTGCCGCCATTCGCGGGCTTCTTCGGCAAGCTCTACATGTTCATGGAAGCCCTCAATCAGCCGCACGGTGGGACCCGCGTGACGCTGATCTCGCTCGTGGCGCTCGGCCTGATGAATTCCGTGGTGTCGGCGTTCTATTACGTCCGCGTCCTGAAGGCGATGTTCCTTCGCCAACCGTCGGAGACCGAGCCGCTTCGCGCGGCGGGAGGCCCGATCCAGGTCCCGATCGTCGTCGGGGCGCTCGTCGCCATCATTGTCGGCATCTTCCCGGGCGGCGTCGGCAGCGCCTTCGAGGGGGGCCTGATGTCGATCATGCAGGCCGCGGCCGTGCCGATGCTCACCGCCACGGGAGGCGGGTTCGCGGCCACGGTCTCCGCGCCCACGGGTACCGATTACAGGCCCCTGAAGCAAGATCGGCGTGAGTTCGTCTCGGGCCGGGACGCCGACGCGATTCGCAAACGGAAGGCGATGACGCCCGAAGAGCGAGCCGCATACAGCAAGAACATGGACCAGATGAAGGGGCTCCCACCCGGCCAGTCTCCGGGGGCGCCCCGGAAGGCGGCAGGCGGTCCCGGCGGCGGACCTCCACCCGGCGGCGGACCTCCACCCGGCGGCGGACCTCCACCCGGCGGCGGACCTCCACCCGGCGGCGGACCTCCACCGGGCACAGGTGCCACGCCGAAGGCGGCGCCTCGGTAGTCGGACGCCTCGGCCGTCGGCACGACTCGAGACGTTGACCAGGGATTCCATCGGCTTTCCGCCCATCGCGAGCGACACCTGAAGAGACAGTCATGGCGATCATCAACACGCTCCAGAAGTGCCTGGAAAGCCCGTACCTGGTCGAGGACGCGGACGCGAAGGCGAAGATCGGCGAGTTGCTCGCCAAGGCCGGCGATCGCCTCGAGGCCTCGGTGAACATCCAGACGACCGGCCAGGGCGATCCGGCGGACATCGTCTTCCTGGCCTACGAGGCGATGTTCTGCTGCCTCCGCGCGCTCGTCTACTCGAAGGGCTATCGCGAGTACGGTCTTCGCTGCCTCCTGCTGGCCTGCGAGGGGCTTTACGTCAAGCCCGGCGATCTCGACGCCGACCATCTCCGCAAGTTCGAGCTGGCCCAGCGCCTGAAACTCTCGCCCGCCGACGCCGTCGCCGCGGCGTCCGGTTTCGTAAAGCGAACGCTCGAGCTGCTGGGCCAGTAGGCAACCGCGGCGAGCCGACTCGGTGAGGTCGCAAGACGCAGGGCCACCTCTCAGGCCGCCTTGGACCGGCTTCAGCATTCCGATCCACGCCGTCCCCGGGCATGCCCCAGGATCTCCGTTCACCCTCAAGGCTTGCCCGCAGAGCCTGCAACTCCGGAGAATCGGATCGACACATTCCCCCTCGCTGAAGAGGAAATTACATCGGCGATCGATTATCACGGAATCGCGACGGCTCGACTCGCCACCATCCTCTAAGGATGAGTGATCCGGTTTGTGGGGAGTCATGCCATGGGGCCTCGAACAGCTTCGGGCGTCCTTTACGGGATTCGGACCCTGCAACGCCAGGGGACGATCGGACTGTGGTCGGATCGCGAACTTCTCGCTCGCCTGCTTGACCGCGACGATCCCGAGGGATCGAATGCGGCCTGCGCGGCGATCGTCGAGAGGCATGGACCGATGGTGCTGGACGTCTGCCGTCAGGTGCTTCGGCGTACGCCGGACGCCGAGGACGCGTTCCAGGCCACGTTCCTGGTGATGGTCCAGCGGGCCTCGACGATCCGCAAGCCCGATTCGCTGGGGAGTTGGCTCTACGGGATCGCGTTGCGGGTGGCGCGCCAGTCCCGGAAGCAAGCTGAGGCGAATCGATCGGCGATGGCCAGGCTGGAGGAGCGATCCGAGGCGGCCGAACGATCCGATCCCGTCGAGGCGACGGAATCGCGATCCACCGAGCTTCTCGAAGCGGTGGAGGGTCTCCCCGATCCGTTCCGTTCGGCGATCGTCCTCCACTACTTCCAGGGACTGACCACCGAGGCGATCGCCGCGCGGACCGGTTGTCGGCGGGGGACGATCCTCTCCCGGCTCGCCAGGGCCCGAGAGCGGCTGAAAACGCGTCTGGAAAATCGGCTGGGATCGCGGATTCTCATTCCGGGCCTTGAAGGTCTCCGGCGTCGAGCCTTGCCTCGAGACCTGGCGGCGAACGCGGTCCGCGCCTGCAAGTCACTCGGGCTGGCGGAATCCCTGAACGGCGACTTGGCGTCTGTCAGGGCGGCAACACTTGCCGCGGCGACCCTCAATGGGCTCTCTCGGATTCGCCACCAGGTTCTCGGAGCATTCCTGCTCGCGGCCGCCGTCCCCGCCGCGATGGGGGGACTCTGGCTGCTCGCCACTCCCGCATCGCAGGTCGCAGCCCCTTCCGGGCCCGACCAATCGAAAAAGGTCGTCGCGGAAGTGAACCTGACCGGGCAAGTCGTCGATCCTTCGGGCAAGCCCGTGGCAGGGGCCAGGGTGTCTCTCTCGGAGAAATCGCGGCGCCAGCCGACGGGGCCCGACGGGCAGGTCCGGGCTACAACCGATGCGGAGGGCCGGTTTCAATGTCCCGCGAGTCGCGAAGAGCTTGCCGGGGGCAGGGCCGCTCCCTGGGGAAAGGCCCCGGGAGTCCGACTCACTACGCAGGCCCAGGGATTCGGCCCGGCCTGGATCCCGCTGGATACCACGGCGGCCGATCACGACCTGAAGATCACGCTCTGCCCGGATGATGTGCCGATCGTCGGCAGGCTCCTGGATCAGGAAGGCCAGCCCGTGGCCGGCGCCTCGGTTGTTGCAGAAGAGATCTATGCCCTGGCGAATCCGGCGGACTTCGCCCGCGACCTTCGCAAGACCTCCGGGCGAGCCACCCGGGACATTCTGGAAAAGTTGACGGACTTTTTCCGGCCCATTCCGGAGGCGCTGATCGCCCGTGCGAAGACAGACCCCGACGGCCGATTCACCCTTCGAGGCGTCGGGCGGGATCGCGTCGCAAGCGTTCGCTTCGAGGGGTCGACGATCGAGACCGATTACCGGCTCGTGTTCACCAAGGCCGGGCCGATCTATCGCCCGGAGCCCGGCCGGCAGATCGAGCCGGCGTTACTCGTGCTCGGGCCGCGGTTCGAGCTGAAGGTGTCGCCAGGACGCGTGATCGAGGGAGCGGTCCTCGACCTCGAGAGCGGGACGCCGATCGCCGGGGCGCGGGTTTTCTCCGGCACAGTCGGTTGGATAACGGCCGACGCGAAGGGGCGGTATCGCCTGTCGGGCCAACCGATGCGCGGCGTACATGTCTTCGTCGAAACACCGGATGAGCCTTACCTCAAGGCTGGGCGTACGGTCATGGGCGCGATACCGGGCGGTCCGCTGCGGACGGACTTTCGTCTCAAGCGTGGGGTCTGGCTCCGGGGCAAGGTCGTGGATCGTCAGACGGGTCAACCGCTCTCGGCATTCGTTGAGTATCTCCCCCGGATCGACAATCCCGCGGCGCAGAAGCCCGCGGATGAGACCTGGCGGAACGAGCTGTCGGGAGACGGGCCTTCGTTTCGGACGGACGAGCAGGGGCGGTTTCGCGCCGTGGTTCTTCCTGGCCCCGGGATGCTCGCCGTCATGGGACAGACCCGCGGCTATTCGCGGGCGAGACTGGGGCCCGACGAGGTGGAGACACTCGTCAATCCGGTAGCCTCGGGCTGGCTCTCGGTAAGAGCGACGGCATTCCAGGAGATCAACCCTGCAGCCGACACAGAGGCTCCAGAAATCACGATCGCACTCAACCCGGGCAAGAAGCGGTTCATCCGGCTGGTCGACGGGGCCGGCCAGCCCGTCGAGGGGGCGGAAGGTCTTGGCGTCGTCGGGGGAGGCTATGCGATCGAGCACCTGGCCACGGCGGAGATTCCTTACATTCGGTCCGAGCAGGACCGGGCCCGGACGCTTCTCTTCATCCACCGGGGACGGGCGCTGGGGGGATTTCAGGACGTCACGGCGGAGACTCCCGAGCGCATGGACCTCGCCCTTCGGCCGACCGGGACGATCGTCGGCCGACTCGTGGACGAGAAGGGAAGCCCCCTGGCCGGCTTCCCGATGGCTCTCGAGTATGGACGCAGGAATGAGGATTGGGGCGAGAGCTGGCTGAAATACTCGCTTGCCGAGGGCCTGACGACCGATGGCGACGGACGGTTCCGGATCCCCTACCTGGTCCCCGGGATCACCTACCGCTTCCTCAGCTTTGGCAAGAAGGCCGCCGACTTCCGTGATGCGAAAGGCAAGCCGAGGCATGAATGGACCGTCGCCCCCGGGGAGACCCAGGACTGGGGCGAGGCTCGAATCCGGGAGTGATCTCGTAGGGTGTGTCAAGCGCAGCGCCGACGCACCGGACCGCTGGGTCATGGGGAATGAGAGGAAAGAAAGGAAAGCTCCCCCCTTCGTGTACCTCAGCGGCAACCGGTGAGGACGAGCCGCTCCGGTGCGTCCGCGCTGCGCTTGACGCACCCTGCAAGAGGCGGCCCACCCGCAGTTATCTGATCACCCGTTCGGCGAGCTTTCGTACGAAGTCCGCATGCTCCGGGCTCGCCAGGCCCTGCTCGGCCATGATCTTCACCCGAGCCATGTCACCGGACACAAGGGCCTTCGGGTCGAGCCAAAGACCGGGGAAGGTCACGCTGCGGTAACAACCCTCGGCGTCCGGTTCGAGTCGGACGTAATCGGCGTCTCGACGGACGAACCAGTCAATGGCGCGATCTCGGATCCGCCAGACGATGTACTCCCGAACGCCGTTCCGAAGGTAGACATGGAACTTCAGATTGAGGTCCATGCTAACCGTGCTGGCGCTAATCTCCGCGACCAGCTCCGGGGCGCCTTCGATGTAGTCGTCCGGGGAAAAGCTCGCCTGACCCCCGTGTTCCGGAGCGATCATCAGCACGGCGTCGGCTTGGGGTTCATTGTCGAGGTCTAGTCGTATGCTTGCGCCCTGACCCGAGAGAATACCGAGCGTGGCGATCGCGTAATTTTGCAGCCACCAGTTCACCCGGCTGTCCGGTTCGGAGTGCTGTCGAAATCGAACGGGAGAGGGCATGAAAACGATCCCTTCGATGAGTTCGGCCTTCTTCAGCCCCGGCATCGCCTCGTAGCGACGCTCGAACTCCGCGCGCGAAAGTTGATCGCCATTCTCCAGAGGGGGCGGCTGATCGTCGCCCGGATCCTGGCTCTTCTCCAGATCCTCGACGGTCGCCATGGCAAGGCCTCCTTCGTCGGATTCGTCAGGCCACGTCGGTCGGGCCCGCGACGATCTCGCCCATCGTCACGGCTCGCCTCTCATCCACCGCCTTCCGCACGAGCAGCCCCGTCAGCGTGGCCTCGCGGGCCTCCGCCAGGGTGACCGGCGGAGGCAGCCGGCGCTCGGCCCGGATCGAGGCCAGGAAGTCCATGAGGGCGAGCCTCGTGTCGTTTTGCGGCCCGGGGTGGATCGACTGCCGGGGTCGGCCGCGGTCACGGAAGGAGAGGGAGCCGGTCGAGAGATCGAGACCGCCTTCCTCGCCAAGGACCCGGAGCGTGGTGCCCGTGAAGCCATCGTCGGCCGGCGAGACCCAGCTCTGGAGGAACGAGGCACGGAAGCCGTCGGGCCACTCTAGCTCGACGGAGTAATGATCGGTCACATCCCGGCTGGAGTCGACCCGGGCGAAGAGGCCCTTCCGGCCCCATCCCTCGGCCTTCGAGGGGGGCCCTCCGCGGAGCCAGTGGAGGATGTCCCAGACGTGAACGGCCTGCTCCACCATGAAGTCACCGGAGCGGTCGCGGCGGCCGAGCCAGCCGTCGTGGCCAACTAGCGGGCCGTTGCTGCTGGTCCAGGTGGCCCTCGCCTCGATGAGCGGGCCGAGCTCACCGGAGCGGACACGTTCCACCCCCTCGCGGAACCGCGGATTCGACCGCCGCTGAAAGCCAACTTGGACGGCAAGCTCGGGACGACGAGCCGACTCGAGGATCAGTCGATCGCAGCCCGGGAGCGTGAGCGCCAGGGGCTTCTCGACGTACAGGTGCCGGCCCGCACGGATCGCGTCGCTGCCGATCGACTCGTGCAGGTCGCACGGGACGGCGACGACCACGGCGTCCACATCGTTGCGTTCGATCAGCCGCCGAGGATCCTCGATGGCTTCGGGGCGGCGGCCGGTTGCCTTCTCCACGATTCCCTGACCGCGAAGCCGATGCCGCGGCTCCGGGTCGCAGACCGCGGGCACGCTGACGCCCGGCAGCTCGAGCAGAGACCGCAGCAGGGCCGTCCCGCGGTTGCCGACGCCCACGAGTCCGACCCGAACCACCGCCGCCGTGTCATCGGCCGCGGCGGCCTCGGTCGCGGCCTGGGAGATCGCCAGGCTCGCCGCCGCCGAGCAGCCGAGGAATCGACGGCGGTTCACGGTGATCGGGGGCATTGGAATGCGCTCCGGGTCTTGACGTCGCGGCCGCGGAGGAGGACCCCGCAACTCATCTCATTCTATCGCCAATCGGCCGCCGGAGCGAGGCGCGCACCGGCATTCGGGGCGATCCGAGGGCCTTGACCGCCTCTCGCGAGGGGCCTAGCATCGGTCGAGACAGCCTCAGGGAGCTCCAGACTTACCGAGAACTCGAATGCCGACACTGATCCCCGCACCAAGCCGCGTGGAAGCCGCCGGGACCAAGCCGAAGCTCATCGACGAGTACGTCGGGGTCGTCAATTCCGGCGAGTCGAGGCTGAGCGTCGCTCACATGCGAAGCCCGGGAGGCTGGATCGAACCGGGACAGACGCCGGAATTCGACGAATACACGCTGGTCCTGCGCGGGCTCCTGCGGGTCGAGCATCGCGACGGGTCGATCGACGTCCGGGGCGGACAGGCCGTGGTCGTCCACCGCGGCGAGTGGGTCCGCTACAGCACGCCGGATCCGGACGGGGCAGAGTACGTCGCCATCTGCCTGCCGGCCTTCACCATGGAATCGGTCCATCGCGACGAGGCCGTCGCCAAGGGGTCCTGAATGCAAGGCAAGGTGTGCGTGGTCACCGGCGCCAGCGCCGGAATCGGCTTCATCACCGCCCGCGAGCTGGTCCGGCAGGGCGCGAGGGTCATCGGGGTCGGCCGCTCCCCCGAACGCTGCGAGGCCGCGGCCCGGCGGATCCGGGAGGAGACGGGCTCCCGGGCGATCGAGTACCTCATCGCCGATCTTTCCTCGCAGGCGGACATCCGCCGGTTGGCGTCCGAGATCAGGGCGAAGGTCCCGCGGCTCGATGTCCTGGTCAACAACGCCGGCGGGATCTTCCTGACGAGGCAGACGACGGTCGACGGCCTGGAGTTGACGTTCGCACTCAACCACCTGGCCTACTTCCTGCTGACGAACCTGCTGCTCGATCACCTGAAGGCGAACGCCCCGGCGCGGATCGTCTGCGTGGCGTCCGCCGCGCATCGGGGAGTCCGGCTCGAGTTCGACGATCTGAACGGCGAGAAACGCTACAGCCCCTGGCGGGCCTACCAGCGATCCAAGCTCGCCAACCTCCTGTTCGTGCGGGAGCTGGCCCGTCGACTCGACAGCTCGGGCGTGACCGTGAACGCGCTCCATCCCGGATACGTGAAGACGGAGATCTTCCGCGCGGACGGGATTCGAGGATGGATCCTCCGCCGAGCCGCCGAGCTCTTCGCCATCACGCCGGAACGAGGCGCCGAGACGTCGATCTACCTGGCCGTTTCGCCCGACGTTGAAGGTGTCAGCGGCAAGTACTTCGATCGCAAGCGGCCGATCGAGACATCCTCGGCCGCCCGCGATGACGAGGCCGCGAAACGACTCTGGCACGTCAGCGAGGAGCTGACTTCGGCTTCAGGACAATCGTCCTGATCTGGAACGGGGCGAAGTCCGCGCTGAGTGCCCCGTCGACGATCGCCAGCGGCTTCCTCGCGGTCTCGAGCAGGTCGGCGTCCGATGCCTCGGCCTCGAAGGCCGAGAGCCGGATCCGAGTCCCGGGCGCGGGGCGTCCGGTCGACTCGTAGAGGCGGAGGGCGATCCCGCCGTCGTCCGCCGGCTTGATCGAGGAAACGATCACGGATGGCGAGGAGACTTCGAGGAAGCCCTTCGACAGGGGCAAGTCGCCCGCGTGAGAATCGATGAGGCGGGCGACCAGGGGATGGTTGAATTCCAGCCCGGCCCGCGCCAGCCCGGCATCTCGCCAGTCGCCGAGATGGGGCAGGAGGGCATAGTGGGCCGTCCGCTCCTTGCCGATCTGAAAGGCCCCCTCCGAGCTCATCCCGGGCTCATAGCCCCCGCCGAAGCCGTAGGCCCCAAGGTTGTGCGAGCGCAGGATTGAGACCATCAGGGTGTTGTCGCTGACGACATGGCCCGGCAGGCCGGCGTTGAGGACGGCCAGGCCGTGCGTGCCGTCCCCCAGGTCCACCCAGTTCTGGGACGGGAACTCGATCCCCTCGGGCCTCTCGATCGCGCCGAAGGGGATCTCGTCGAAGCGCTTGCCGCCCTTGATCGCGGTGGGGAACAGGAGTTGATACCGGACGTATTTCTCGTTGTTGACGAGGGTCGTCGCACAGTCGATTCGCGGGAGCTCCGCGTAGAGCCGAACCGTAGCGGCGTAGGTCCCGCCCGCGAACGGATGAGAGACGCGGTACTCCGTGAAGACCGGACCGGAGATCAGGGTCGCCGGCTCCGCCTTCTCCTCGTCGCTGAACTTCGCATCGCCGCGTGCCGGGACCGGCTGCTTGTTGCTCATCGCCACGTTGCTGCCGCCGTCGAGGCCGCGGTAGAGCTCCCAGACGTCCCCCCGGTCCTGATGGCGAGCGACGACGTTGGCCGGCCCCCGGAGCGCCTCCCAGTCGCCTTGCCGGGAACGGAGCGAGGTCATGGCACCGGTGCGGCTGTCGATCGTGATTCGGTGAAACGCATTCTCGATCGACGGCGGGGCCGGGGCCGGGGCCGGGGGCTTCAGCGGAGTTTTCGTGGGACGGACCTGGTAGGTCCGATAGCCGAACGCGGGGACCTCGGCCGCGACGAAGGCGACCCGGGCGGAACAGAGGCCGCCGTCCGGATAGTAGGTCGCCTCGACGAGCTGGGCGGGGCGCGTCTTGCCGGGCCCGTCCACGATCTCGATCCCGAGGGCTCCCGGCTCGGCGAAACCGACCGTGACCTCGGTCGCGTCCGACCGAGTCCAGCTCAGGGGATTGAAAACAACGACGTGAGTTCCTTCCTCGCGGGTGAGGATCCGCGACGCCAGGGCGTTCCAGCCGTCGTCGATGATCTCGCCGGCCAGGCGGTCCGCGAATTCATAGCCGCGGATGGCATCGTCGTAGACGTGGTCGGTCATGACGCCGGAGGCCTGGTCGTGCGTCTCGTTGAAGAGCACGGGCTCCCAGGCCCGCCAGAGGCCCTCATCGTTCACGTCGCCGCCGAGCAGTCGTGCGAGTGACGTCAGCTTCTCGGCCGTGAGCAGGCGGGTCTCCATCCGCCGCATCCACGACTTCAGCTCGATCCGGCTGCTGTAAGTCCCCTGGAAGATCGGGTTCAGCTCGCCGCGGAAGACCGGTCGATCGGTCCGGGGCGAGATCACCTTCTCGAAATCCGCGGGGGTGGCGATCTTCAGGTTGAAGGGCCGATCGGCGAGCTGATTGAAGGCCCGGACCATCGGGACGAGCTGCGGCTCCGGGAGGCCGACGTCGACGCCGGCCGGACCGGCCCGGTCCTTGCCCGGGGCGTTGGCGTCGAGCTTGTGGAAGCGGTCGATGACGAAGTCACGGAACTTCGCCGGGTCGCCGGGCGCGCCATACATCACCGCGTACGAGGCCGGCAGGTAGTAGACCGGCAGCCGGGTCCCGTCGATCCCCTCCCAGAGGAACTCGGCCGGATGGTCGCGGCGAGAAACCCCGCGCTGGGTCCAGTAGGACTGGAATCCGGCCTGGGCCATTAGCTGAGGGATCTGGGCGTGATGGCCGAAGGTGTCGATGAGCCATCCCGTGGTCACGTCGATGCCGAGCTTCTCTCGATAGTAGCCCTTGCCATACTGGATCTGGCGGACGAACGTCTCGCCACCGGGCATGTTCACGTCCGGCATGACGTCCACTCCCCCAGCGATCTGGAGCCGGCCCTCGGCCAGATAGCGTCGGAACGCCGGCACCTGCTCCGGATACCGCTCCAGGAACGGGCGGACATACGCGACCTGGTCGAGGACGAACCGGAACTCCGGCTGCTCGCCGAGCAGCCGCATCGCCCGGAGGATGTTGGGGAGCCCCATCTCCAGGTACTCCTCGCGGGTCTTGAACACGGCGCCTTCCCAGTGGGAATGCGGGATGACCCAGAAGGTCGGCCGGCCGTCGTCGGGGGGCCCCGCGTGGCTCGGTCCGGGAGCGAGCAGTGCCGCGGCTCCGATCGCGGCGGCCAGGGCTACCAGGCTTCGAAACGTCATGGTGCGGGCTCCCGGGATGGGTGAGAGCGGGAGGAAGGATCAGTTCGACGCGGCCGCGGAGGTCTCGAAATGCAGGTCGATTCGTGTAGGCTTCGCGTACGTCCCGGGGAGCCAGAGCGTCCGGCCGTCCCAGGCGAAATCGGGGCAGGGAATCCCATCGCGACGGAGGGAGAGCTTGCCGCGAGGCGCATCCTCCAGCTCGAAGACCGGATCGACGCAGGCGACCGCCGGCTGGATGGTGACCGCGACGTCGGGCCGACGGACGCGGAGCTGCGTCGCCCGTCGTTCGATGGCGTAGCCGTCGAAGGCGACCTCCGCCCCATCGAGCTTCAGCGACGGAGCCGAGGCGAAGCCGCGGGCACGCCCCAGCAGGTGATCGTCGTCCTCGTTCGTCATCCCGATCAGCCAGGCCCAGCGGCGGACGACCATGGGGCGCGACCTGCCGAGGGTGTCGATCGACGCGACATGCCGCTCGTCGATCGGCTCCGGTCGGTCCGATGCCCAGCTCATGACGCTGTTGTGGCAGGGGGTCAGCGCAACCCGGTCGTCGATCTTGGAGCCGGTCGCATTCCCGCGGGCGAGCGGCCAGTGGCTGCCCCAGTAGCAGGGCGTGACTCGCTGCCCCTGGTCCTCGAACGGGCCGTAGACGACCTTCGGGAACGCGCGATCGCCGGGGTTGAATGCGATGGCGGCCTGATCCTCGTGCCGGTTGAAGCGGAGCCGGTAAATCGAGGGCGGGGTCCCTCCCTTCGGCGCATCGACGTCGCCGCGGAGCGGGAACCGGTACGAGCGTTTCGAGCCGTCGAGCGAGAGCGCGTCGACCAGGTTCTCGGGCAGGACGTCGAACGGGTAAGTCCCCTGGGGCGTGAGGACGATGAACTCGCAGAGCTCGTAATCCGTCGTCGCGTCCGTCTTCAGCGTCACGACGCGGGTGCCGAAACCGTCGGGATAGAAGTAGTAATCCTCGACGGCCTGGTCGCCCCAGACCTTGTAGTTCAGGTCGGTCGACTCGTACGTCCAGCGGACGTGGACCCGCGAGGCCGTGGACTCGACGATCTCCACCCGGCTGTATTTCAGCTCCTTGTCCATCAGCGGCTCGACGCAGTCCACCGCCCCCTCGCGGCGGGTGATGACCTCGGCCCACTCGTAGCAGGCGCCCGTGTTGTGCAAGCCGGCCCAGAACGGGATGTAGCTGGAGCCACGCCAGAAGACGAACCGGCCGCCGTTCGGGAGCGTCACGACGACGTCCCGCAGGGACGGGTCCCAGCCCTTCTCGTAGGCCAGCGAGGAATGGGCCCCGGTGGCCGGATCACGGACCGAGATCGGCGCGTCGTAGCGGAGCGTCGTGTAGGTCGCGCCGAAGGCGGGGAACGCCGGCGGCTTGCGGACGATCATCACGGGGATGTCCTTCGACCAGAGTCGCGCGCCCTTACCATCGACGATCTCGACGACGAGCGTGTCGCGGTCCCGGTCGGCCGCGGGGCCGTTCAGCCGTAGATGAGCGGTCGCCGTTTCGCCTCGCGTCAAGGGCAAGAGCGCCACGGTCTCCACCGACTGCGACGCGAATCGCGCGGAGAGCCGGGCGCGTGGCTGGTCGCCGGCGCGGGACATCGCGGCGACATCCAGGTTGGCTTGTTGACCCGGCCCGAGGAGGAGCCAGCCCTCGGGGACGAGGATCGTCCCGAGATCGACCGGATTGATTACGCTCGATGGCTCGGCGACGGCCTCGGCCTCGAAGGGGGGCCGGTCGATGACCAGGACCGTTTTGTCGATCACCGGAGAGCCTCGTCGCTCCGCCAGGATCGAGACCTCGGTCGCCCGATGGCCGATCGGGACGATCGCAACGAACGGGGGTTGGTCGGGGAATCGGACCTCGCGACCCGGCGTGGCCTCGCCATCGACCTGCTCGGAGATCCGAACGGTGCCCGCGGGCCGCGCGCTCGCCTCGATCCGGACCTCCGCGCGACGGCCTACGCGATTCAGGCCGAACGGGGGCCGCCACGGATGAGGCTGCTGGAGGCTTACCACGATCCGGGGCGCGGCGGGTTCGTCGCCCAGGCTGCCCGACGCAGGCCAGAGCCCGGCCGACAGGAGAATGAAAATGGCAGTCCTCATCGCAGTTCCCTCCCCTGGACACCTTCGTCAATCGCGGACGACCTTCCGCACGCCTTCGATGATCCTGGCCACGTCGGGGCGGTAGGCGTCCTCCAGGACGGGCGTGAAGGGCACGGGGACGTCCGCCGAGGCCACGCGGACGACCGGGGCGATCAGGTCGGAGCCGCAATGCTCCATCAGGCCCGCGGCGATCTCCGCCGAGACGCCGCCGGTCCTCGGGCCTTCCTCGACGATCACGACGCGGCCGGTCTTGCGGACGGATTCGCCGATCGTGGCGTAGTCGATGGGCGCCAGGCTGCGGACGTCGATGACCTCCGCGTCGATCCCCTCGTCGGCGAGCGCCTCCGCGGCCTGCCTGGCGTAGTGGGCCATCAGGAGCCAGGCGAGGATCGTGACGTGCGAGCCCTCGCGACGGACGGCCGCCGTGTCCAGGGGGACCGTATAGTCCTCGATCGGGATGTCGCTCGTGGCGTCGACGGCACCCGGCTCGGTCCGCGCCCCCTTCGAGCCGTACAGGAGCTTGTGCTCGAAGATCAGGACGGGATTGTCGTCGCGGACGGCCGCCTTGAGGATCCCCTTGGCGTCGAACGCATTGGAGACGGCGACGACCTTCATGCCGGGGACGCCCGTGAAGTAACGCTCCATGCTCTGGGCATGCTGCGAGCCGCGGCCCGTCGCCCCCACCGGGGCCCGCATCACCAGCGGGACCTTCACCGTGCCGCCGGACATGTAGCGGAGCTTGGCGGCGTTGTTGACGATCTGGTCCATGGCCAGGAAGAGGAAATCGCCGTACTGGACGTCGGCGATCGGCCGCATGCCGGCGATCGCGGCCCCGACCGCCGCGCCGAAGAAGCCGAGCTCGGCGATCGGCGTGTTCAGGAGGCGGTCCGGGAACTCCTCCTCGAGCCCGAGCGTGACGGTGAAGGCGCCTCCCCAGCCGCCGGGGACGGCGATGTCCTCGCCCAGGCAGAAGACGGTCGGGTCCCGTCTCATCTCCTCGGCGATCCCTTCGCGGAGCGATTCGGCGATGCTGAGTCGTCTCATTCTCGGCGTGTCCTTAGGCGAGGACGTCGGTCGTCAGGTCGTCCGTCGTGGGCAGGGGCTGGCGTTTGGCCTCGGTCACGGCCCGTTGGAAGTCCTCCCGAACCTCGCGGCGGATCGATTCCAGGCGCGCGGCGTCGGCGAGCCCGGCCTCGATCAGTTGGGTCCCGAACCGTTCGATCGGATCGCGCTGCAGCCATGCCTCGCGCTCGTCCTTGGGCTGGTAGTGGCACGGGTCGCGGCGGGAGTGGCCGGTCCGTCGATAGGTGAGGAGCTCGAGCAGGACGGGCCCCCGGCCGGCCCGGCAATCGGCCGCGGCGGCGAGAGCCGCCTCGTGGACGGCCAGGACGTCGTTCCCGTCGACCGTCTCCGCGCGGATGCCGTAGGTGGCGGCCCGCTCCGCGATCCGGGTGTTCCGCATCACCAGGTCCACCCGGGTCGAGGCGCCGTAGAGGTTGTTCTCGCAGACGAAGATCGCGGGCAGGTCCCAGATGGCCGCCAGGTTCACGCCCTCGTGGAAGGCGCCCTCGGCGACCGCCCCGTCGCCGAAGAAGCAGGCGACGACGGTCGGCAGCTTCCGCATCTTGTAGGCGAGCGCCATGCCCGCCGCCAGCGGGATCCCGCCGCCGACGATCGCGATGCCGGGCACCATCCCCTTGTCCATGTCGCCGACGTGCATCGAGCCGCCCTTGCCCTTGCAGCAGCCCGTCGAGGCGCCGAAGAGCTCGAAGAGGAGCGACTCGACCGAGAGCCCCTTGGCCAGCGCATGGCCGTGGCCGCGGAAGGTCGAGGTGATGAAGTCCGTCTCCTTGAGGGCGGAGCAGACGCCCACGGCGGTCGCCTCCTGGCCCTGGCACTGGTGGATCGTGCCGGGCATCGAGCCTTCCAGGAAGAGGAACTTCACCCCGTCCTCGAACTCGCGGATCGTGACCATCCGCTCGTATAGTCCCAGGAGGAATCCCTCGGGGTACCGGCCGAACTCGCGGGGCGTTGTACGCTCGGGTGTCTCGATGGAGTGGGGCATGCGGCGCCTCGTGGTTGCCGTTTCGGACGGTCAGAACGACTCCAGCTCGCGGACGATCGAGCCCAGGAAGGCCGCCGCGGCACGGCCGCTGGCGACCCGGTGATCGACCGAGAGCGTCAGGTTCACGCGATCCTGGACGACGACGCGGCCCTTCTCCACGACCGCCGCGGCCGCGATGGTCCCCACGGCCAGTATCGACGCCTCGGGCGCGTTCACGATGGCCGCGAACGACTCCACCCGCGAGCCGCCGAGGTTGGACACGGTCATGCTCGCCGGCGACGGCTGGCGCGCCTTCTGGTCGCCGGATCGGATCCGCTCGACCTGGGATCGGATCTCCTCGGAGACCCGGTCGAGGTCCTTGCCGCCCGGATCCTCGACCCGGATCGTGAAGAGCTCGCCCTCGTGATCGACGGCCACGCCGACGGCGTTCTCCCCGTGCGGCTCCAGGCGGTCGCCGGCGAATCGGTGGGCGAACCGGGGATGCTCACGCAGCGCCCGCGCGGCCGCGATGACGAAGAAGGCGTCCCAGGCCGGCTTCGGGCCCTCGCTCGAGTTCCTCCGCGCGACCATCCGCCCCGCGTCGGCGGAGGACTGGACGTAGAAATGCGGGACCGTGCTCTTGATCTCCTGCATCCGCCGCGCCACGACCCGTTCGGCCAGGCTCAGGGGCAGGGAGTCACGCCCGTCGGCCGGGGCCGGGATCGCCTTCCGGTCGCGATTGCGAGCGAAGAACGAGGTCCGGCCGGCGCCGGCGTGCGAAACCGTGGCCGGCCGAGGAATCGGACTCGCCGGCGCGATCGCGACGGGGGCGATCGGCGGCGAGGAGACCTCTTCGGGGCCGGCCGCGGAATCCGTCGAGAAGGTCGCGATCGGTGCGCCGGCGAGGACCTCGTCCCCCTCACGCACGAGGAGCCCCACCAGTTGCCCGGAGATCGTGGATTCGACCTCCATCGTGGCCTTGTCCGTCTCGACTTCCAGGATCGGCTGGCCGCGGGCAATGTCGTCGCCGGCGGCCGCCAGCAATCGAACGACCTTCATCGGCGACCCGGTCGTCGCGAGGTCGGGCATCCGCATGGACGTTTCCAAGTCAGTCCTCCCGCGGCGTCGATGGTCTGGCCTTGCCGGCCGAGCCGAGCAGACCGATCCGCTCGAGCACGGCGTCCCGGACCGCGAGCCGCCCGGCCACCATGAGGTCGTCGGGCCCGCCGATGCCGAGCAGCCGATGGGGATCGGAGACGCCGGCCGCCAGCTTCGCGCGGACGGCCGCCAGGTAATGCTGCTTGAGGTAGGTGCCGAAATTCACCTTCACGACGCCCAGGCCGACCGCGAGCAGCAGTGATTCCGACTCGATGCCGGTGCCGCCGTGGAGGACGAGCCCGCAGGGGACCTTCCCGGCAATCCGACGGAGCCGATCCAGGTCGAGCTCCCCCTGGCCTTCGAGCCGAATGTGGACGTTGCCGACGCTCACGGCCAGGAGGTCCACGCCCGTCGCCTCCACGAATCGAGCGGCCTGGTCCGGGTCGGTCAGGGACGAGGCATGCCCCTCTTCCTCTCCGGCGCCGCAGGGGAGGACGCCCAGCTCCGCCTCGACCGCCACGCCGTGATCGTGGGCGAACCGGGTGATCGCCGCGACCCGTCGCGTCGACTCCTCGAAGCTCGCGGACGGGTCGGCGGGCATCACCAGGTTGAACCCAGAGACCACGGCGCGTCGCACCCAGTCGTCGTCCGGGCATTCGTTGAAGATGAACCCGCAAGGGACGCTCGCGGAGCCGGCCGCGGCCCTGCCGAGGGCCCCGTACCAGTCCAGCCGTTCGGCCGCGAGCCGGTCCGGGCGCGCCAGGAAATCGCCGTTGAAGCCCACGATCAACGGCGATCGCGAGGACTCGGCGGCGTCGATGACACCCTGGAGCGACTCGACGTTCCAGCTCTCGAAGTAGCCGATCGCGTATCCCCCGGCTCGGGCGTCGGCGACCATCTGCTCGATGGTTTCCAGTGGCATGCGGAACTCCCTCGCCCACCCGCGATCGCGCGGATGCCTCGCAGGGCGTGATATCGGTGGGACACGCCCCGGCCAATTGATGGAGGCCATGCTACCCCCATGGAAACGACGGGGCAACGACCCACCGTCGGCGCTTGACCGCTCTTCTCGGCCGGACCTATCATGAATCCGTTCCCGTCCGGCCGAGCGACTGACGCGATTCGGGCCTCACACAGGAGGCGGGTAGGATCAGGCGAGAGACCGATAGGCCCATGCACGTTTCCCTGAGCTTTGACGACGAACGCCTGGACCTCGACATCCCTGACGACAAGCTGGTCGGGAGCTGGGACGGTCCGCAAGGACTGGATCCGGCCGCGGCCGCCGCGGCCGCTCGCGAGGCCCTGGACAGCCCCGTCGAGCTCCCGCCCGTGGGTCGGATGGTCGTGGCCGGCGATCGCGTGGCCATCGCCTGGGATTCCTCCCTGGCCGGCGCGACGCCCATCCTCCACGGCCTGCTCGAGCGGCTGACGGCCGCCGGCGTGGAAGTCGACGACGTGGTCGTCGTCACGACCCCCGGCTCGTCTCGGTCCGGCCCGCTCGACCTGCCCGCCGGCGTCGCCCAGGAAGTCCATGATCCGCTCCATCAGGATTCGCTCGCGTACCTCGCGGCGACGAAGGACGGCCGCCGGATCTACCTCAACCGTCGGCTCACGGACGCGGACGTCGTCATCCCGGTGGGCCGCGTCGGCTACGATCCGATCCTGGGATACCGCGGGCCGTGGAGCACCCTCTTCCCCGCGCTCAGCGACGTGGAGACGCACCGGTCCTATCGCAACCAACTGGTCGAGGATCCGGCCGATCAACTCAAGCCGGCCCCTCGGTGGGACGAGTCGTTCGAGGTCGGCTGGCTCCTCGGCTCCCAGCTTCAGGTCGGCGTCATCCCCGGCGCTCGCGGGCCGGCCGCGGTCCTTGCGGGCCTGGGCGACCCGCTGCGAGGGCGCGCGGTGGAGGTGCTCGATAAGCTCTGGGGCTATCAGGTCCCTTCCGGCGCGGAATGCGTGGTCGCGGGGATCGGCAGGCCGGGAAGCCCCTCGGGGCTCGGCGAACTCGTCGACGGGCTGATGACGGCCTCTCGGCTGGTCAACCACGGGGGCAAGATCCTGGCGCTTTCCCGCGCGAGCGGGGATCTCGGCCCGTCGTTGCGACGACTGACCTCGATCGATGATGTTCGGAAGGCCTCGGCAATTCTGCGCGGCCATGACGACGACGTCGACTCCGTCAGCGGCCGGCGGCTGGCTCGCGTGCTCTCCTGGGCCGACGTCTACCTGCTGAGCGGGCTCGATCGGGGGACGGTCGAGGATCTGTCGATGGTCCCCGTGGAGGGCCCCGATGAGGCCCGCCGCCTGGTCTCTCGGTCCGGGGCCTGCCTCGTCGTCAGCGGCGCGGACCTCACCCGTGCCACCGTCGTGGAAAGTCGGGAACACTCGGAGGGCCGGATACTCTGATGAGCGGCGAGCAAGCGTATCGAGCGGCTGGACAGGCCGCGGCATGGCGTGATCGATCGGACCGGGGCCGCCTCGAGATCGGCGGCCCGGATCGCGCGAAGTTCCTCCACAACCTGACGACGAACGACGTCAAGCGGCTGCCCGAATGGCGGGGATGCGAGGCCTTCGTCACGAGCCCCCAGGGGAAGACGCTGGCATTCGTGAACATCCTGGCAACCGCCGACTCGTTTCTGTTGGTCGCCGACCGAGCCGGCCTGGACCTTGCCATCCCCCACCTGACGAAGTACGGCGTCTTCGACGACGTCAGCCTGACGGATCGCACGACGAGTACCTTCGAGCTGCACGTCGCCGGGCCGTTCGCCGACGAGATCCTGGGGGCCGCGTCGGCCGCGGTGCCGGGCCCGCAAGACCTGGCCCTTGTCCGGACCGAGCTCGCCGGCCATCCGGTGCTGGTCGTCCGGGAATCGCCGACGGGGCGGCCCGGCCTGACGGTCATCGGCGACCGCGCGGCGGCCGCCGCCGTGCTCGACGCCCTGCGGGCCGCCGCGAGCCCCGCGGAGCTCCTCGAGCTCGACGCCGAGACGTTCGACGCCCTCCGGATCGAGGCGGGGACGCCGGCCTTCGGGGTGGACCTCGACGAGAAGAACCTCCCCCAGGAGGCCGGCCGCGACGATCGGGCGATCAGCTTCATCAAGGGGTGCTATCTCGGCCAGGAGACCGTCGCCCGGATCGACGCCATCGGCCACGTGAATCAGCACCTCCGCGGGCTCCGCCTCGATCCGTCCTCGAAGATCCCGAGCCGGGGCGACATCCTGGAGGCGGACGGCAAGCCCGCGGGACGGGTGACGTCCGCGGCGTTCTCTCCCGGCTGGGGCGCCCCGGTCGCCCTGGCCATGGTCCGCTCGGCCCACGCGACGGCCGGGACGAGCCTGTTGTTGAAGCCTTTCGACGCCCCGGACACGACGGAGGCCCGCGCCGAGGTCCTCGATCTGCCGATGATCCCGACCTCCCCCGAGCCGAACCCTCGCTGAAACAGCGACCAATCCTCTCGTCCCGAATCCCGACGCGCGACGACTCGAGCGGCGATCCGCAGACGGCGCGTCTCCCCCCATGACGAGCACCCGAATGAGGCATCCGCGGTACATCTGCATCCACGGCCATTTCTATCAGCCTCCCCGCGAGAACCCCTGGCTGGGCGCCGTGGAGATCCAGGATTCCGCCGCCCCGTTCCACGACTGGAACGAGCGGATCACCCACGAGTGCTACGCCCCCAACGCCCGCGCCCGACTGCTGGACGGGCAGGGACGCATCATCAACCTTGTGAACAATTACGCCTGGATGAGCTTCAACTTCGGCCCGACCCTGCTGCACTGGATGGCGGAGTCGGCGCCGGCGGCGCTCGCCGGCATCGTCGAGGCGGACCGCCTGAGCCAGGAGCGGCGGCGGGGGCACGGCAACGCGCTCGCCCAGGTGTACAACCACATGATCCTCCCGCTGGCCTCGGCGCGGGACAAGGTCACGCAGGTGCGGTGGGGCATGGCCGACTTCCGCCATCGATTCGGCCGCGAGCCCGAGGGGATGTGGCTGGCGGAGACGGCGGTCGACGTGAAGTCGCTGGAGGTCCTGGCCGAGGCGGGGATCCGGTTCACGATCCTCGCGCCCCGGCAGGCGAAGCGGTGGCGGAGGCTCGGGGAGACCGACTGGCCGGAGTCGACGGGCGGAGTGGACCCGTCCCGCGCCTACCTGGCAAGGCTGCCATCCGGCCGGTCGATCTCGCTCTTCTTCTACGACGGCATCATCTCCCAGCAGGTGGCCTTCGAACGCCTCCTGGACCATGGCGATCGCTTCGTCTCCCGGCTCTATCAGGGCTTCGACTCCCAGCGCGAGCAGGCCCAGCTCATGCACATCGCCACCGACGGCGAGTCGTACGGGCATCACCACGCCCACGGCGACATGGCCCTGGCCTACGTCCTGGACCGGCTGGCTCGCGACCCCGAGGTACGGCTGACCAACTACGGCGAGTTCCTCGAGCTGCATCCGCCGGAATGGGAGGTGGAGATCCACGACGACAGCTCCTGGAGCTGCGTCCACGGCGTGGAGCGGTGGCGGTCGGATTGCGGCTGCAAGTCGCGCGGCGAGTGGCACCAGCAATGGCGGGGGCCCCTGCGCGATTCGCTCAATCAACTGAAGGACCGGCTGGATCACCTGTTCAGCACCCGAGGCCGCGAGTGCTTCCCCAACCCCTGGGCGGCCCGGGACGCCTACATCGACGTCGTGCTGGACCGCGAGAATCCCCAGGCCGTCGAGACGTTCCTGGCCCGGTACGGGCACGCCGATCTCGACGAGGCGCAGGCAACCTCGGCGCTCCGATTGCTCGAGATGCAGCAGGACGCGATGCTGATGTTCACGTCGTGCGGCTGGTTCTTCGATGAAATCAGCGGCCTCGAGACCGTGCAGTGCCTGAATTACGCGGCACGGGCCATCGGCATCGCCCGCCAGTTCCACCGGGATTTCGAGGCGCCTTTCGTGGAGGGGCTGGCGAAGGCCCCGAGCAACATCCCGCGGTTCCGGGACGGGGCGGGGGTCTGGAGCCAGGTCGTCCGCCCGGCGGATGTGGACCTCGAGCGGGTCTTCGCGCACCATGCCATCAGCCTGATATTCGATCCGGCGGACGGTGCGGCGACCCGTCGTGTCTACTCTTACGATGTTGAGAATCTGGACGTCGAGATGAGGACGCGGGGGACCGGCCACCTCGCCGTCGGGCGGCTCCGCGCCCGCTCTCGGCGGACGAGGACCGAGGCCGAGACCAGCTTCGTGGTCGTCCACTTCGGCGGCCTCGATTTCCACGCGGTCCTGAACAACGGGACACATCCGGAGGTCTTCGATCTGCTCAAGGCCCGACTGCTGGCGGCCTACCGGACCGGCTCGCTCGCCGACGTGATGGCCCTGGTCAGGGAGGAGTTCCCCGGCCGGCCGCACCGGCTGGACGACCTCTTCCGGGACGAGCAGCGGCGGATCATCGGGATCGTCCTGGCGGACCGCTTCGAAGATTACCAGCGGGCCTTCGAGCATCTGGCCAATCAGGATGAGGAGATCCTCAACCGGCTGGGGAACCTGAACTATCCGGTCCCCCGCTCCCTCCGGGCGGCCGCCTCGACGTGCATCGACCGGCACCTGCGGGATCAGGTCGCCCGACTGGAGCGAGGGGAGGAGACCAACCTGGACCACCTCGAGCAAATCCACGAGCGCGGCCGGGCCTGGGGATACCAGCCTCAGCGAGAGGTCCTCGAGAAGATCCTGGGGGAGGCCCTGGAGCGCACCCTCGGGGCACTCGGTCCGGACTCCGACCCGACCGCCGTCGCGGCCCGCGCGGGGCTGCTCCTCGACGCCTCTCGACTCCTGGACGTAAGGCCACCCATGTGGCAGGCCCAGAACGTGCTCCTGAACCGATTTCACGAGCTGTCGAAGGCGAACGGCGTGGAACCGCGCTTGGCGACCACCTTCGCGGACCTGGCTGGCCGGCTCCAGCTCAGCCCGAGCCTGCTGGGTTGGCGGCCCTGACCGGCCGGGCCTCGAGTTCGAACGCAAACGAGGCGGGTCGGGGAACCGACGCGCCTCGCCAAAAGATCAGGCCATATCGGAGATTCCGCTCAGCGTCCTGCGCCGACCAGGAGCTCCTCGTGGCTGTGGGACTCGACGTTGCCGTCGGGGTCCAGGCCGAGGAGGCCGTCGTTCGGGATGCTCGCGATCTGGATAAAGTTCATCGGGCCGGGGAAGAGGCCCGGTTGCTGGAGGACCAGCAGTCCGAAGGGGGAGTCCTGGTTAGGGCGGACAGGCCGGTCGCTATCGGACCGCAGGACCCGTCCTCGCAGGATGGCCCCGGAGCAGGTCACCTGGACCAGGGGATGCTCGGTTCCTTGCCGGTGGCGGATCTCGTTGAGGATCGCCTGGCACTGTTCGAATGTCATTTTACACCTTCCTGGCGAGCGACGGACCTGAACCAGGGAGCCCGTCTCTTACGGGGGTCCCTCCGGCTCGCCACGCGACGGTCGACCCATCATGGGTCGACTGGAGGAGAGGTCGCTTGGCATGGTCCATGTCAGCGGGCCTATTCTGAAGATCGGAGCCGCGGCGTCAAGATCGACAGCGTTGCCCGGCATTTCTTCCGCGTTGACCACATGGTCGTTTTATGCCACAACTCGAAGAATCCGGGTGTCGATACTCATATTGTACGCCGCCGGAGACCGAACGTTTGAAATTGTCGTACGGAATCGTCAAGCCTCAGGATGAGGAGCCACCGATGGGCACGGATACGCCCCAGTCGCACCGCGTTCGCGGCGGATCCCTGCCCCACCATTGGACGCGCGTCGATGACCCGACGGCCGAGTCGGTTGTCGCGTCCTACGAGACGGTTATCGCCGGCGGCGGCCCGGCCGGACTGACCGCCGGCTATGAGCTCGCCAAGCACGGCCGGGGCGCCGTGGTCCTGGAGGCCGACCCCAGGATGGTCGGGGGCATCAGCCGGACCGACGAGTACAAGGGCTATCGGTTCGACATCGGCGGCCACCGGTTCTTCTCGAAGAGCTCCGAGATCAACGCCTTGTGGCAGGAGATCCTGGGCGACGAGTTCGTCACGAGGACTCGCCTGAGCCGGATCTACTACCGCCGCAAGTTCTTCCACTATCCCCTCAAGCCGCTCGACGCGCTCGTGAAGCTGGGCCCGGTGCGGGCGGCCCGGATCGTCCTCAGTTACGCCAAGGCCCGGCTCCGACCGATCGCGCCGGAGCGGTCCTTCGAGGACTGGGTGGTGAACCGTTTCGGGCGGGAACTCTTCGCGACCTTCTTCAAGTCCTACACCGAGAAGGTCTGGGGGATGTCCACGAGCGAGATGTCCGCGGACTGGGCCGCCCAGAGGATCAAGGGGCTGAGCCTGACGAAGGCCGTGCTCGGAGCCCTGCTCGGCGGACGCAAGTCCAAGCGAGGAGAGGTGATCAAGACGCTCATCGAGGAGTTCCAGTATCCCCGCCTGGGACCCGGCCAGATGTGGGAAACGGCCCGCGACCGGATCCGCGAGCTGGGCGGGGCCGTCCACAACGACCGCAGGGTGGTACGGATCGAGCACGACGGCTCCGCCGTCAGGGCTTTCCTGACCGTGGACGCCCAGGGGCGAAGGTGCCGGTATCACGGCAACCATTTCCTCTCGACCATGCCGATCCGGGAGCTGATCCGGGCCATGGATCCCCCGGCCCCGCCGGAGGTCGTCCGCGCGGCGGAATCGCTCCGCTATCGTGATTTCCTGAGCGTGGTCCTGATCGTGAATCGCGCCGAGACCTTCCCGGATACCTGGATTTACATCCACGAGCCGGACGTCCTCGTCGGCCGCATCCAGAATTTCAAGAACTGGTCGCCGGACATGGTCCCGGACCATTCCCGTTCGAGCCTGGGCATGGAGTACTTCTGCTTCGAGGGGGACAACCTCTGGACCATGGCCGACAGCGATCTCGTCGCGCTCGGCCGCCGCGAGATCGACGCCATCGGCCTGGCCAGGGCGGAGGACGTGGTCGACGGCTGCGTCGTCCGGATGCCCAAGGCGTATCCGGTCTACGACGACGTCTATCAGGATCACCTGGCCGTGATCCGGCGATGGTTGGCCAGCCTGGGCAACCTCGAACTCGCCGGCCGAAACGGCATGCACAAGTACAATAACCAGGACCACTCGATGATGACCGCCCTCCTGGCGGCGCGGAATATCCTCGGCCTGGGACGATACGACACCTGGAAGGTGAACACCGACGCCGAATACCACGAGGACGGCGACGGCCCCGGCTCCGACCGGACCGGACGCCTGGTGCCCCGGCGGGTGGCCGCGGCGGAAGCGTCCTGACCGGGCCGAGGCGCCAGCCCTCGGCCGTTCAGAACTTCTTGAGGGCGGAGGGCTCGTCCGGGAAGAGCTCGAAGAGCCGGTCGAACTGGCTGACCTTGAAGGCTTCCATCACCGGAGGGCGGAGGCAACAGAGCCTGACCTTCCCCTTCAGTTCCTGCATCTTCCGGTTCAGCCGCACGAGCTGGGCGAGCATCGCACTCGACATGTAGCCCGCGTTGTAAAGGTTCAGGAGGACCTTCTTGTACTTCTTCCCCTCGATCAGCGAGAAGAGCTCCTTCGAGAGGTTGTCAACCTTCTCGCCCTCGACCATGGAAGCGGTTTCGAGGAAGCTGATGACGGCCACGCCGTCCACGTCCTTGACCGACAGGAACTGGAAGGCCGGTCTGCCCGGGATCATGGTCTGGTCCTCCATCTCCGAGAAGACGCCCCGGGCGTGACGATCGCCCCACACCAATCCATGACCGCACGCCTGTCGGGGACGAATGATCCATCGCACACGTCGAGGATACTCCTCGGAATGAACGATCGCTACTTCGTGTTCGTTTTATGATCGACGGGATTGGAACGATTTCCCAATGCGCTAGCCCTCGACGAGGCGGGTAGACTCGAGGAGCCGGTTTCGTACTCTGATTCCCCTTCGAGTAATGGGCATGACCATCAAGACGGGTCCCGAGACCGCACGAGCCCTCCTCCCTTCGAAGTCTTCGGTGCACCGGATCGCGGCTCGCCGCTGGTGGTTATGGGTGCTGGGAGCCGGCGTTGTGGGGCTCGGGGTGTTCGTCCTGACGCGGGGACATTGGGGCGAGAAGGCAGACGTCCGCAAGGCCGCGGCTCCGGCCGGCGACCGGGTGGTCAAGGTCATCTCGCCCCGGCAGGGGGGGCTCGAACGAACGTCAAACCAGCCCGGGACGATCCGCGGCTTCGACTTCGCGCCCCTGTACGCGAAGGTCTCCGGATACCTGAAGGCCCTTAACGTGGATCGGGGCGACCGTGTCAAGGCGGGGCAGGTGCTCGCGGAGATCCTCGATCCGGAGCTCGATGCCGCCGTGATCCAGGCCGACGCGGCCCTCGGGCACTCGCGAGCCATGGTGAAGCAATCGGAGGCGAAGCTGAGGACGGTGAAGGCCGGCGTCCAGGCGGCACAGGCCACGCTGGCGCAGAGCCGTTCGCTCCTCGAGGAGGCCGTCGCGCAGCGGACCTATCGAAAGAAGGCGCTCGATCGGATGACGGAGCTGGCCCGGCGCAATGCCGTGGAGCAGAGGCTGGTCGACGAATCCGAGGATCAGTACATGGCTTCCCTGGCGGCGGAGCACGGCAAGCAGTCCGGCATCGCCACGGCGGAGGCCCAGCTCATCGAGGCGACGGCGGCCGTCGAGCTGGCCGAGGCCGACCTCGAGACGGCGAAGTCAGAGGTGGTGATCGCCGAGGCGAACCTGAAGAAGGCGAAGGTCTTCATCGACTACGAGAAGATCATCGCACCGTTCGACGGAGTCATCACCTACCGAGGGGACGGCGTCCACATCGGCTCATTCATCCGGTCGGCCACCGAGGGGGGCGTGTCCCAACCGCTCCTGACCGTCACCCGCACGGACCGAATGCGGACCATCGTCGAGCTGCCGGATTCCGACGCGCCGGCCTGCGACGTCGGCGATCCCGCCTCGGTGACGATCGCGGCGCTCGCCGGGCGGACCTTCCAGGGGAATGTGAGCCGGATCTCCGAATCGGAGAACCTGCTCACACGGACCATGCGCGTCGAGCTTGACCTGCCCAATCCGGACGGAATCCTCCGCGACGGCATGTTCGGGACGGTCATCATCCAGCTCGAGCCGCCCACGAAGAAGCTCACGATTCCGTCCGCCTGCTTGCTGGAGCGCGGGGAGAACGGCAAGGGGGCCGTCTTCGTGGTTCGGGATGGCAAGGTCGAGCGGAGGCCCATCGGCGTGGGCATGGACAATGGGCGGGAAGCCGAGGTCCTGGAGGGGCTGTCGAAGGATGACGTCGTCATCGCCGAGGTCACGTCCTCCCTCTCCGAAGGTCTGGCCGTCAAGGCGGATTCCGCCGGCGCCGATCGTGCGGGATGATCCGAGGAGGTGTGCACGTCATCGGCACCATGGCGGGCGGGCGGTCCGAGACTCGGTCGATATCGGTTGCAGGAATGCCCGACCGATCCGACGGGACTCACGGAGATCGCGATGGACCGCGGACGCGACGAGAGGGGCCACCGACTCGACTTCGACGCGCTCGAGCCTCGTCACATGCCGGCCGGCGCGGGGCTCTGGGCAGCGACCGCATTGGGCACCGGCGACGTCAACGGTGACGGGACGGTCGATCCTTCCGACCTTCGGGCGTTTGCCGTGGCCTTCCCGTCGCGGGCGGGCTCTCCCAATTTCAATCCGGCCGCCGACTTCAATCGTGACGGCGTCATCAACGCGAAGGACGCGAGGGTCATCCTCCGGAGCATGGCGCCCCTGACGACCCGCCGCCCGCTGAACGTCAGCCTGGCCCTGGCGCCGGAGGACCGGCCGGACTTCAAGACGTCGCAGATCTCGGGCGGCGCGACGATGCACCAGGACTTCACGATCATCGGACACACGACGCCGGGGAGCCTGGTGATCGAGGACAATCACAAGTCGCGGCTCTCCGGCGGTTCTTCGGCCTACAAGTTCACCGGCCCGGCGCACGCCGTCGATGCGAGCGGGAACTTCTCGATCAAGGCGAGGAATACCGAGGGCGTGAACAACAACAACTTCCTCGTCCTGGATCCGTTCGGCGGTCGGCTGATCATCGATTTCCCCGTGCTCTGGATTCCCTACGCGTCGGGCCGTATCGGCCGATGAAATGGTTGCGCCCTGCCCTCTCGCCGATCATCACTCAACGCCAAGATGAATCGGATGACCGGAGACGGGCAGGGGGCCGACGAGGGGCGTATTCAGCGGCGGCGGCCCGGCAGGCTCGATCGCCGGCTCCGGAAGGGGCGGGGGCGAGCCCAGGGCCACGAAGAGCCGGAACTGGGCCTGGTCATAGGCGACGATCGCACGGACGACATTCACGCGGGCGGTCGCCACGAGATTCAGGCTATTCAGGACCTCGATCGGCCGGCCCAGGTTCTGGCGACTTCGGGCGCGGTCTTCCCGGAAGCCCTCCTCGGCCGAGGCGAGCTCGCGGCGAGCGATCTCGATCTTCGCCCGCGCGGCCAGGGCCTCGGCCCGGCTCGCGGCGATCTCGCGGCGAGCCACGTTGATCGCTCGGACGCGTCGGGCCTCCGCCTCGCCGACCAGGGCCGATCCCCGCCGCTGGAGCGAGAGGTTCCCGGCACCCAGGTTCATCAGCGTCCAGTAGACGCGGACGTCGAAGTCGGACCGGCCGGCGAAATTCCCCATCAGCGGCGGGACGACGTTGCTGCCGCCGCCGAACGCGGCGCCGCTGTATCCCAGCCAGAGCGTCGGCAGCAGCGGCCGGGCAATCTCGCGGCGGTATTCGTAATCGGCCCGCACGACGTCCGCGTTCCGGGCCGCGAGGTCCGGTCGACGGCGGAGGGCATACTGGACCAGGTCGAAGACGGTCGTCTCGAGATCGATCAGGTGAATCGGAGCAAGCGTCCCCCCCTCGGCGTGGAGCCTGATCGAGGGATCCAGATTGAGCCGTGCGGCCAGCCTGGCCGCCGTGACGGCCACCTCCTCCTCCGCGCGCTGGACGGCGGCGCGGTGGAGCTTCCACTCGGCCTGGGCGCGGTTGGCATCGGCGACGCGACGCTCGCCGGCGATCGCGAAGTCGTCCACGTTCACGGCGAGATCGTGGACCTGAGTCTCGTTGAGCCGCCTGATCTCCAGGATTTCCTGCGCGGCGAGCAGCTCGAGGTGAAGCACGGCCACGTCCAGCAGCACCTCGTTGGCCGTCGCCAGGGCGCGGAATCGGTTGCCGAGGACGAGCTGATGGGCGGCCAGGGGTTCGAACCACGCTTCGGTGAGCGAGCCGAAGAGGCTGACAGCCGGGACTGCCGGCGTGCCGGACCCCATCGCGAGGCTGCCGCCGCCGAAGTAGAGGGACTGTTCCGTGAGGTTCAAGATCTGACCCGAGGATCGCTGGAGGTTTCCCGTATGGATGTGCAGATTCGTGCCCGCGTTCAGCGAGGGGAGGAGGATCGACCGCGCCTGGGTCTGCGCCGCGAGAGCCTCGGTGATCCGTGCCCGCGCGGCGGCGATGGTCGGGTTCTCCGCGTCGGCGAGCCGGAGTGCCGTGTACAGGTCCACCGGATACGCGGGCGCCGCCGGGACCACGGCCGGCGAGGGGACGCGAAGGCCAAGAGCCTGCCGCCGCGCGGCCAGGTCCTTCTCGGCCTCCGCCTGGCCATCCGAGGGGTCGCTCGCCGGCGGCCGAGCACCGGCCCGCGACGGCATCATGGCGAGGATGGAGAGGCCGATCGCGGCCCCCAGGAAGACTCGCGCGGGCGTTGATGGCCTGTTTCTCATCTAGCGACCCGCCGGCGGTGGGACGTTGCCGGTACGGGCCGGCCCGGTGACCCGGGGGTTCTCCGCGGTGACCCCGCTCGGCGAGACGCCGCCGACCGGCACCGGCCGGGCCAGCGTATCGGCGGGCGGCTGCCCGAGAGCGACGTAGAGCTCGAACTGGGCGCGGTCGTAGTCCACGATAGCGTCCACGTAGTCGAGTCGCGCCTGCGCCAGGAGTCGGAAACTGTCGAGTAACTCGATCGGGAGGACGTCGCGGGACCGATAGCGGATGCGTGTCAGGTCCTGGGTGAACGAGAGGAGGCCGGACTCGACGGCCGACTCGTTCGTCTCGATCTGGGCGTAGCGGGCGTGGGTCTTCGCGTAGGCCTCGGCGATCTGCTCGCGGACCAGGTTCAGGACCTCGAGCTGTTCGAACCGGCGGACCTGGAGGTTGGCGTTCGCGCCCCGGATCAGGGCCACGTTCCCCACCCCCAGGTTTCGAATGGTCCAGTAGGCGGCCGCGTCGAAATCGGTCCGGCCGCCGAAGCCGCCCAGGATTGGCCGGACCAGGTTGCTGCCGCCTCCGAACCCGCCGGCGCTGAAGCCGAGATAGATTGTCGGCGAGAAGGGGAGGACCCTGGCGTTCTCCAGGGCCAGCAGCCCCTGGATGATCGAGGCTCGCTGGGCTCCCAGCTCGGGACGCTGGAGCAGGCCCAGGGCTAGCAGCTCGGAGACGGGGATCGGATCCGGCACCAGGGGGTGCGGCACGACGAACGCGTCGGTCGGGTGGAGCCGGACCGACGGGTCCAGGTTGAGGACCTCGCAAAGGCGTGCCGAAGAGGCCAGGATCTCGGCCTCCACCTGCTTGAGGAACGCCTCGCGGCGCTGGAGCTCGGTCGCGGCGCGGTTGGCGTCTGCCATCCGGCCCTGGCCGGTCTCCGCGTAATCACGCGTCAAACGGGCGATCCCCCTTGCCTCGTCGCGGTTCTGCAAGGCCACGGCGTGGCGAGCCTCGGCACGGAGCAGCTCGCTGTAGGACAGCGTGACCCGGAGGAAGACCTGGTTGCGGACCGCGACGTTCTCGAATTCCCGCTGGTGGACGAGCTGGCGGCTCTCCAGGTAATTGAAGACGCCCACAGCGAGGTTGCCGCCCAGGAAGACGCCGGGGATGGTGACGGTCCCGGAGCCGACCGCGCTGCTGCCGGCACCCACGTACACCGAGCTCCGATTGACCGAGAGGATATTGCCGTTGCCCTGCTGCAAGTTCCCGGCGTGGCTGTCGTAGTTCATGCCCGGATTGATCGACGGCAGGAATCGCGCGGCGGCGAGTTGCCTCTGGGCGACCGATTCCAGGACTCGCTGGCGGGCGACGTTCAGATCCGGGTTCTGGACTCCCGCCAGCCGGAGAGCCGTCGTGAGGTCGATCGGCCTCGTCTCGGTCGCCAGGATCGACGGTGGTGAAACCGGGGCCGGTGGCGGAGTCGCCTCGCCGGCAGGTCGAGACGGAATACTCTCTCCCGACGAGGGGAGCGCCTCGGGCATGGGGCGGTGGCTCGGGCTACGACCCGGCTCGGTCTGCGCCACCGCCGCGGCTCCGGCGGCCGCGGCGGCCGCGAGCCATCCCGCCAGCCCCAGGTGGATCGCCCTTCTGCCTCGTCGTGTCACCATCCTGCTCCCTGTGGGGGCATATTCCGGGCATCCTGCCCGCTCACGAATTCCTGATCGACCCCGAGAGATGGGAAACTTGATGCCGACCCGTTCCGGGACGGCTTCGGCGTGATAGGAAAACGCGGACCCACGACCTAGAATCGGAGTTCCGCGTCTCGATCCACGGGCCCTTGAGGCTTTTTCCCCAAAACCAGGGGCTCGATCATGAACGGCCTGATCAAGGCCTCGCTCGGAAATCCCCATGCGGTGACGGTGATGGCGCTCACGATCGTGCTGCTGGGCGGCCTGAGCGTCTCGCAGATCCCCGTGGATATCCTGCCGACCTTCCGCAGCCCGGCGGTCCAGACGCTGACTTTCTACGGCGGGATGTCGGCCAATAGCATCGCCCACGACATCACCAACCGCATGGAACGATGGACCGGCCAGGCGAACGGCATGGCTCGGCAAGAGTCTCGATCGATCCTGGGCGCGAGCATCGTCCGCAACTACTTCCAGGGCGACGTCGATCCCAACGGGGCGCTCACGCAGGTGAACTCGCTGGCCCTGGCGGCCATCCCGAACCTCCCGCCGGGGACCCTGCCCCCGGTCGTCCTCCCTTTCGATCCCACGTCGACGACCCCTATCTGCGTGGTGGCGGTGGATAGTGACGACCCGGCGAACAATGAATCGGTCCTCTACGACGTCGGCCGGTACGAAGTGCGAAACATGATCATGGGACAGCCGGGAGCGGTCGCCCCGGTCGTCTATGGCGGCAAGGTGCGGGCGGTGATGGCCTATCTGGATCGCCAGAAGATGCAGGCCCGCGAGCTCTCGACTCAGGACGTCCTCGCCGCCCTCAACGCCGGCAATGTCTTCCTGCCGACCGGCGACGCCAAGTTCGGCGACCTGGACTACGTCATCGATTCCAACTCGATGTACGAGAAGGTCGAGGACATGGGCGACATCCCGGTCCGGATCGAGCCGGGAAACGCGACGTACCTGAAGGATGTGGCCCGGACGAAGGACGCGAATTACATCCAGACCAACGTGGTCCGCATCGACGGCAAGCGGGAGGTCTACATCCCCGTCTTCCGCCAGCTCGGGGCCAGCACGTTGAAGGTCGTTCAGGCGCTCCAGGACTCGCTCCACGAGATGGAAGGCAAGCTGTCGCGGGCCGGGATCAGCCTTAAGCTCGTGATGGACCAGTCCGTCTACGTGCGGAAGTCGATCGAGGCGCTCGTCCAGGAGGGCCTGCTGGGCGCGGTCCTCTGCTCGCTGGTGATCCTGATGTTCCTCGGCGAGTGGCGGATGACCGGGATCGCGGTGATGACCCTGCCGATCTCCTGCCTGGCCTGCTGCGCCGCGCTCTACTTCTGCGGCCAGACGGTGAACACGATGACCCTGGCGGGGATGACGCTCGCGATCGGGCCGATGATCGACAGCGCGATCATCTGCCTCGAGAACACCCATCGGCACATGAGCCTGGGAGCGAGCCCGCGCGACGCGGCCTTCCTGGGGGCGAGCGAGGTGGCCATGCCGGAGCTGGTCTCGACGCTCTGCACGTTCCTGGTCCTCTCTCCGCTGGTGCTGACCCCCGGCCTTGGCCAGTTCCTCTTCAAGCCGATGGCCATGGCGGTCGCCTTCTCGATGATCGCCGCCTACCTGCTCTCGCGGACGCTGGTGCCGGCCTGCTCCGCGTACTGGTTGAAGCCGCACGGCTCCGGCGAGCACGGTGGCGAGGAAGCGGAGCATGAGGGCGGCGGGCCCATCGCCCGCATTTTCGCCGGCTTGCAGGCCGTGATCGATCGAGGCATTGGAGGCTACGTGAAGGGCCTGGATGTCGTCCTGGATCATCCGAGGCTCACACTGGGCCTCTCCTTCTCGGCCCTGGCCGCGACGGTGATCGTCTTCTGGCCGATCCTCCGCAAGGAGTTCTTCCCCGAGGTCGACGCGGGGGCCTTCGAGATGTACGTCCGCGCCCCGTCCGGGCTCCGGATCGAGAAGATGGAAGAGCGGATCAAGGCGGTGGAGCACCACGTTCGCGAGACGATCGAAAAGGAGGATCTGCAACTGGTCCTCTCGGAGCTGGGGGTGACGTCGGACTGGTCGGCCGCCTACACGCCCAACGCCGGCCCGATGGACGCCGTGGTCAAGATCCAGCTCTCCGCCGAGCGGAAGAAATCGGCCCAGGACTACGTCGCGGAGCTGCGGGAGAGCTTCGCGGCCCGCAGCGAGTTCAGCGACCTGGAGTTCGCCTTCGACGCCGGCGGCATGGTCCGCGCCGCGATGAACGAGGGGAAGTCCACGCCCATCAGCGTCCGGATCACCGCGAAGGACCAGAAGACCGCCCACCGCGTCGCCTTGGACATCCGCAACGAGGTCGTGAAGGTCCCGGGCGTGGTCGACGCCCGGATCATCCAGCGGCTCGACTATCCCCAGTTCATGATCAAGGTGGACCGGGCGAAATCGGCCCAGCTTGGCCTGACGCAGGCGGACGTCATGAAGGCGATCATCGCGTCCCTGAATTCGAGCATCCAGTTCGACAAGCGAAATTTCTGGATCGATCCGAGGAGCAAGAACCAGTATTACGTCGGGGTCTCGTACGCCGAGAACGACATCACGTCGCTCGACACGATCCTGGACATCCCGATCACCAGCCCCGTCCAGAAGCGCCCGATCCCGATGCGGAACGTGATCGAGATCGAGCGGAGTCCCGTGGCGACGGAGGTGACCCATTACAACATCCAGCCGACCATCGAGCTGACGATGGGGGTCCACCAGCGGGACCTCGGCCACGTCTCGGACGACGTCTCGGAGATCCTCGGCAGGTTCGGCAGGTTCTCGAAGGCCGGCCAGTGGGACACCTACAAGCCCGATTCCGGCGGCAAGGAATTGCTCACCGGCAGCAAGATCACGCTCAGCGGCGAATATCTCCGGATGAAGGATACGTTCAATAGCCTGGGGATCGGGCTAATCCTGGCGTCGCTGCTGATCTACTTCCTGATGGTGGGGCTCGATCGTTCCTTCGTCGTCCCCCTCACCGTCATGGCCATCGTGCCGCTCTCGCTCGTCGGCATCATGCCGATGCTCTACCTCACGAGGTCGGCCGTGAACGTGCAGTCCCTCCTCGGGTTCATCTTCATCGTCGGCATCAAGGTCGCAAACTCGGTGCTGATGACCGACTATGCCCAGGAGCTTCGCCGCCACGAGGGCCTCACCCCGCTGCAGGCCATTCGCAAGGCCGCCGCCCTTCGCGTGCGGCCGATCACGATGACCGCGCTCGCCGCATTCTTCGCGCTCACGCCCGGCGCGCTCGCCCTCGAGCGCGGGAGCGAGGCCAACGCGCCGCTGGCGCGAGCCATCCTCGGCGGCCTGATCGCGGGCGAGCCCGCCACGCTCTTCGTATTGCCGGTCATCTACTCGCTCCTCGTCCGCGACCGGCCCGGGCGGGGGCTCGAAACGGACCACGAGGGGGGGACCGGGGACGATCCCGGCGGCGAGGCCGGCGCGTCGTGAGGGGTCCATGATCGGGAGGGCTCGCTACCATCCGGCGTTCCTGGTGTTTCATCATGGGACGACGTGGAGACCTCGGACATGCAGATCGCGATCGCCTTCTGGTTGCTGATCACGGCCGCCGCCTCCGGGCCCGGCGGCTCTCACAGGAACATCGCCTACTCCGACCTCGGCGGGGCTCGCACGCAGCTCGATGTCTACGCCGGGGAAGGGGGGAAGGCGCGGCCGTGCGTCGTCTGGATTCATGGCGGGGCCTGGGAGTTCGGGAACAAGAGCGGCGTCGGCCAGAAGCCGAAGGCGTTCGGCGAGAAGGGCTATCTCTTCGTCAGCGTCGATTACCGGATGCATCCCGCCGTCACCTACAAGGAGCAGGCGGGCGACATCGCCACGGCCATCCGCTGGGTACGAGACCATGCAGCGGAATACGGCGGCGACCCGAAGCGGATCTTCCTGATGGGCCACAGCGCGGGGGCCCATCTCGCCGCGCTGGTCGCGACCGACGAACGATACCTGGAGAAAGCCGGCCTCGGCTTGAAGGACCTGTCCGGGGTGATCCTCCTCGACGGTGCCGGATATGACATCCCCCAGCAGGTCGCCTCGTCGCGGTTGCCACGCATCAAGGCCATGTACACCGGAGTCTTCGGAAAGGATGTGGAAGGACAGAAGGACGCATCGCCCATCGAGCATGTGTCGAGAGGGAAAGGAATCCCGGCCTTCCTGATCCTCCACGTGGCCGCTCGCCCGGATTCGAGGTTGCAGTCGGAGTCGCTCGGGGAACGCCTTCGCGCGGCGGGCGTGGCGGCCAGGGTGGAGCCGGCTGAGGGAAAGACGCACATGACGATCAATCGCGAGCTTGGCACGCCGGGCGATCTCCCGACGATTTCGGTCTTCACGTTCCTGAGGGTTTCTTGCGGCGATCCCATCCCGGCCCCGGAGGCTCGACCCAAGCCTAGATGATCACGGGACTTACCAACGCCCCGTTGCCTTCCGATGGCCCTCGTGTACAAAGAAAGGGATCGGAGAATCATCACCCTGCCGCAGTCACCACGGGAACCCGAAATGCCCAAGATCCACGCTCCCGCCTCCGCCAGCAAGTCTACCCCCTTCGAGACCAAGAATGACCTGAGCGCCGGCGTCCGCACCAAGGTCATCGATCTGCTCAACGCCCGCCTCGCGGACAGCGTGGACCTCCAGTCCCAGGTGAAGCAGGCCCACTGGAACGTGAAGGGGGCCAACTTCATCGCCCTCCACAAGCTCTTCGACGAGATCCACGCAGACGTCCTCGAGTACGTGGACGAGATCGCCGAGCGGGCCGTCCAGCTCGGCGGCGTGGCCCAGGGGACCGTCCGGACCGCGGCCAGGTCGAGCCAGCTTGGCGAATACCCCGCGTCGGCGGTCGACGGCGAGCAGCACGTTGCCGCCCTCTCCTCGGCACTCGCCCGCTACGGCAAGGCGGTCCGGGATGCCATCGACGAGGCCGACGAGTTCGGCGACGTCGACACGGCCGACCTGTTCACGGGCATCTCGCGGGGCGTCGACAAGTGGCTCTGGTTCGTCGAGGCCCATGCCCAGGCGAGGTGAGCCGCGTCGAGCTAGATCGGCCGGGCCCTCTCACCCGTCCCCCGTGCTGGTGGGGACGGGTTGGAGGTCCATGACCATCCGTCGGATCTGGTGGTCCCGGACCTCCACGACGGTGAAACCGATCCCGTCCGCCGTGAAGGACTCGCCGACCTCCGGGAGACGCCCGAGCTCACTGAGGGCCAGCCCCGCGACGGTCTGGTAGTCCTCCCCGGTCGGGAGGTGAAGTCCCAGCCGCTCGTTGAGGGTCTCGATGAACAGGCCCCCGTCGACCTCGTAGCGGGTGCCGCCGAGCGCGGTGATCTCGTCCGACGAGGCGGGAGCGTCGTGCTCGTCGACGATCGGCCCGACGAGCTGCTCGAGGAGGTCCTCGAGCGTGACGAGCCCGGTGACGGCCCCGTATTCGTCCAGCACGATGGCCATCTGGGTGCGGTGGCCCCTCAGGTCGCCGATGAGCTCGAACGCGTTCCGGGTCTCGGGGACGAAGAACGGGGGACGAACCAGATCGCGGGGGACCACCGTGTCGTGCTTCTCGTTCTCGATCATCCTCTCCCACAGGTCCTTGCCGATGAGGATGCCGATGATGTCGTCCCGATTGGCGCCGTAGAGCGGGATGCGGCTCCGGCCGCTCTTGCGGAACGTCTCCGACGCGACCTGGGCGGAGACCGTCGCCGGCAGGCTGACGATGGCGGAGGCGGGGATCATGACCTCCGAGACGTCCGCCCGGGTGAGCTTGACGGCATGCTGGAGCAGCGTCCGCGTCGACTCCGGCAGGTCGGCGTCCATGTCGTCGGGACTCTCGCCGTCCTCCGCATGGATCTCCACCTCCACGCTGGCCGGGCGGGGGCCCGAGTCGGGATTCCCGACCCAGTCCTCGGCGAACTCCTCGATCACGCTCTCGGCGTGATTGAGCGGCCAGGCGATGGTGCGGATCAGCCGGGCGAGGGGCCAGGCGGCGAAGATCAGGGGCTCCGCGAAGACCCTGCCGACCACGGCCGCCAGCGAGTAGGCCAGGCCGCCAAGGACCACGAAGACGGCCAGCAGGGCCGCGCCCGCGTGGATCGGTGACCGGTCCACGGCCAGGACCAGGAGCCCGGCCGCGAGCAGGCCGGCCGCGACCGAGATCAGCTCGCTGGCCCGCGCCGTCCGCTCGTCGAGGTGGGCGACGGCGTCGGCGCGCTCCGGCTGATTCCGGTCGTCGCAGTATTCCTCCAGCCGGCTCCGCGAATAGGAGTGGAGGGCCTTCGACAGGGCCACGGCGGCCACGTACAGGAGCATCGCCGGGATCGTGAGCAGCGCGAGCGCCAGAGGGTGGAGGGAGGTCACGACGCGAGTCCCCGTCGAGAGCCCGCGAGGCCGTGCCGCTCCAGGATGTCCCGCTGGCGTTCGCGCATCGCGGCCGCGGGCCCGTCGCTCGTGTCGTCGTAGCCGCAGAGATGGAGGAGGCCGTGGACGACGTAGAGTTCCAGCTCGGAGTCCGGATCCTCGGAAAGCTCGGCGGCCGTCGACCGGGCCATCTCCGCCGAGATCACCAACTCGCCGACGAGCCCGGGATCGGCCGGCTCGGAGAGGACGAAGCTGATCACGTCCGTCGGCCAGTCGTGGTCCAGGTGCTGGCGATTGATCCGGTGGATCGTGGCGTCGTCGACGAGCGCGATCGAGATCGACGCCTCGGAGACGCCCTCGCCGCGGAGGACGGCGCGGGCCAGCTCGGCAAGTCGCCCGGCGTCCACGCCGAGGAATCGCTGGGTGTTTGATATATCGACATCGATGGATTCCGTTCGCGCGATGCGGCGGGCCGGATCGGGGGAGGATCTCGCTGGGGGGCTGGGCATGGGGGCTGTGCGCTCACGCGGTGCGTTGTTCGGGGTACTTGACTCGACCGTGATAGATGGCGATCAAGGACTTGATCAGGCTGTCCCGGACCTCCGCGATCTGGCGGAGGGTCAGGCTGCACTCGTCGAGCTGGCCGTCCCGGAGCCGCTTGTCGATGATGTCGCTGACCAGCCCCTCGAGACGCGACGGGGTCGGCTCCGAGAGGGAGCGGCTGGCGCTCTCCACCGCGTCCGCCATCATCAGGATGGCGGCCTCGCGCGACTGGGGCTTCGGCCCCGGATAGCGGAAGGCGCTCTCGTGGACGGTGGATCCGTCCGAATCCGCGCATCGCCGATTGGCCTCGTGGAAGAAGTACTCCACGAGCGTCGTCCCGTGGTGCTGCTGGATCAGGTCGATGATCGGTTCCGGCAGGTGGTGCTGGCGGCCGAGGTCCACCCCGTCCTTGACGTGGCCGACGATGATCAGGGTGCTCATCGCGGGGGCGAGGTTGGCGTGGCGGCTCGTGGTTCCGACCTGATTCTCGATGAAGTAGTGGGGCTTGAGCATCTTGCCGATGTCGTGGAAGTAGGCGCCGATCCGGACGAGGAGGGCGTTGGCGCCGATCCGCTCCGCGGCGGCCTCGGCGATGGCCCCCACCGTGATCGAGTGGTTGTGCGTCCCGGGCGCGCGGCGGACCAGTTCCTGGAGGAGCGGGTGGGTGATGTCCCCGAGCTCCAGCAGGCTGATCCCGGTGACGATCCCGAACGCGCTCTCGAGGAACGGCAGGCTGCCGCCCAGGAAGAAGCCGGACATGAGTCCCCAGCCCGCGCGCCAGAGGCCGTCACTGCGGACCAGTTCCAACGGCTGGTGCTCCCACAGCCCGGTCGCCCAGGTCATGATCAGGTAGCCGAGCGCCGCGGTCGCCCCAACCTTGATCAGCTTCGTCCGGGTGCGGACCTCGTTGAGGGCGAGGACGCCGGCGGCGGTCCCCCCCATCACGACGAGGAAGAGGCCGATCCCGCCCCCGAGGGTCAGGCAGGTGAGGATCGAGAGGCCGAAGGTCGCCATGAGCGCGAAGTTCGGATCGTAGGCGATCGCCAGCATCATGGCCCCGATCGCCACCGGGACGAGCTCCGCGTTCCAGGTCTGGTTCGCCAGCATCCGGACGACCGCCATGGACAGGACGACCAGGCCGCAGACCGTGGCGACGTGCCGCAGGCTGCCGCCGATCCGCGGCTCGTGGCGATAGATGTAGTAGCCCGTCAGCAGGAAGAGGGCCACCACCAGCGCGAGGATCCCGAGAGCCCGCTGGAACTTGAATCCCAGCCCCAGCGACTTCAGCGAGGTCTCGTGCTCCATCCGGAGCAGGATGAGCTGCTCCTCGCCGATGTACTGGCCCTGTTCCACCAGGACCTGGCCGAGCTTGTAGGTGTCGAACTTCTCCTCGACGGCCTCGCGGGCGGCCTCCCGCAGCCGCGCCGTCACCTCCGGCTCGAGCGTGAGGGTGGGGCGACCGCCGATCCGGTCGGCGACGAGCTGGAAGAGGGCCTCGCCGAGCCTCGGCGACGTGAAGGCCGAGACGAAGTCCTTGTGCACGGTCCCGTCCGGCTTGACGATCCGCTCCGGCACCACCCGCTCTCGGGGCACGAGGATCTCGCTCGATCGGGGCGCGTCGACGTTGTGGATCGCCAGGGTGGCGCTCGCCTCCTCGTTGCGGGGCAGGGCCTCGGGGCCGAGGACGCCGTTCTCGATCAGGGGCACGAACGCCTTGACGAGCTGGGCGTGGAGGTTGTCCCTCCGCTGGGGCGTGTCGGTCGCGGCCTTGATGTCGAGATAGGCCTCGGGGCGGAGCTTCCAGGAAGAGCGGACGACCTCCGGCAGGTCCTCGATCCGGGCCGACTTGGCGATCGTCACCGTCAGGTCGTCGAGCCGGTCGGCGAGGTCCTTGAGCGGGGCCGGGTCGTTCACCATCGAGGGGGGGACCCGGTCGGCGGCGGCCTGGCGATCGTTGCTCGTCTTGGTCTGGTTGCGGATCTTGAATTCCTTGACCTTCACCCGGATCTCGCGATCGGGACGCTGGCCGATCCGGTAGGTGAAGGGGGGGCCGAAGCCGTGGACGATCGCCGCGGTGGCGAGCACGCTCGACGCGACGATGGAAAGGCCGATCAGGGTGGCCCGCTGGCGGGCCAGCCGGCCCTCTTTCTGCGTGAGGGGGAGGGAACGGAGCTGGGCTCGGGGGAGCCTCGTCCGACGTTTACCAATGCTCATGGAAGCATCTCGACTCGGCGTGGATGGCACCACTCGGCGCTCCACACAGGGGTGGTCCCGGGCGACGCGGCCCGGGATTCGCGGGCTTCGATCCCCCCTCGCACGGCCCGGGTTGCCCCATCAGGCCTCCCTCCGCGCGGGCGGGATCCGACGGCCGCGCCGCCTCACCCCGAGGCGGCGATGCCGGGGCCCTTCGCGGCGGGCACCGAGGCCGGACCGGCCGGCGGCGCCTCCGCGACTTTCCCCGGCTCCTCGTCTTCGTACGCGTTCACGATGGCTTGCACCAGGGGATGCCGGACGATGTCCGAGCGGTCCAGGACGACCGCGGCAACCCCTTCGACCTTGGCGAGGCGATCGATGGCATCGGCCAGTCCACTCGGGGTCGCCGCGGGGAGGTCGACCTGGGTGGTATCGCCGGTGACCACGATCCGTGCGTTCTGGCCCATGCGGGTCAGGAACATCTTCATCTGAGGGACGGTGGCATTCTGACCCTCGTCGAGAATGATCATCGCATCGTTCAAGGTCCTCCCCCTCATGTACGCCAACGGCGCGATCTCGATCAGGTCGTTGCTCATGTAGCGCCGGATCTGATCGTAGTCCATCAGGTCATGAAGGGCGTCGAGCAAGGGGCGAAGGTAAGGGTTGATCTTGGCTTCCAGGTCGCCGGGCAGGAACCCGAGATGCTCGCCGGCCTCGACCGCCGGCCGCACCAGGACGATCTTCTTGATCCGCCCCTTCCGGAGCGCCGTCACGGCCATCGCCACGGCCAGGTAAGTCTTGCCGGTCCCCGCCGGCCCCGCGCAGAGCACGAGCGGATGATCGACGAGCGCCTTGAGGTATCGCGCCTGCCCCTCGGTCCGGGGTCGAACCACGCGGGATCCTTCGCGGATCTCGAAGGCCTCGCCGGCATCCTCACCCCCACGCGTGACCTTCTCGATCAGCTCCTCGACGTCCTTCGAGTGGATCGGCCGTCGCCCGCGATGGATGGCGCGCAACCCCTCGAAGACCTGGCGCGCATGCTCGACCCGGTCCGCCTCCCCTTCGAGACGAACCTCTCCGTGCCGGGCGATCGCCTTCACACCCAGGGAATCGCGGATTTGACGGAGATGCTGATCGCGGCTTCCAAAGACCGCCAGCTCCTCCGCATGCCCATCCAGGGTGATCGTAACTTCTGGCATGCCTCGTCCCGAGACCGGTCAACCCGAGATACCTGACGCACAAGAGGAGTGCGACGAGGCATCGTGCCTGATCTTTGGCAACCGGAGACGTCAATCTTATGATCCTGCCGCAAAGGAATAAAGGACAGATCGCGAAAAACCACGGGCCATCGTCCGAGTCGCCCCGAGATTGTGTCCGTTCGTCACCTGCTGACCCTCGGTCGTCTTCTACAAGTCTTTTTGGGAAATCGACTTAAGCACTAAGTGTCGATCATCAAGCATGGAACAGTTGAGTGCCCCAGGCGGGGCCTCACGAGATCACCGTGGCGTGGAAGGGTCACATCACGAGGCCGGCCCGGCCCGCCCGGTCCGAGGAATCGGGAAACAACCCCACCGCGTGGATCTCACTCACCGTGGATCGGTTCCGTTGCCAGCACTCCGGGAGGCTTATCGCGACTCCGTTTCACGACGAGCAGGTTCGATGTCCTGGACGACTGCCTGATACTCGCGCCTCCCGTCCACCCGCGCCACGCCGTCCCGAAATTGGGTCCGTTCGTCACTCCATGATTCCCGTTAGTTTGACGTAAGACTATTGAAGTAATAGGTTTGAATCGCGAAGCTCGAATGGCTTTGATCCGCTCTTTGCCGTCATTCCCGCCGGCCCGCGTCCTTCGCGCGGGCCGGCGCCGGTGCGTTCCTCGACTGCCACCGAATTGCCAAAGACTCTCGGAAGGGTTCCCGCGCGCACGGCGCGCAAGGATCCCTCCCTACTCAATACAGTCCCGGAGAGCCCAATCCGAGTTTCACCAAAATGGAGAAAATCGGCGGGCGCGCCCTTACAATCGCGCGGTGGCCGTCGGTACACCCGGTCGGACGGGCTCCTCCTCGATGCGCCCCCTCTTCTCCTCGATCCATGGCCTCCTCGACCCCTCCATCGGCGCGGCGATCGTCATGCGAGAGCCTCGGGGGTTGCTCTCCAGCCAGGGGGACCATGACGGCCGAGGATCCGCAGTAGGCAGACACTCAAGGAGAGCGCACGGCATTGCGGATCGGGAAGAGGGTCAGCCAGCGCCGCATGACCTCCTCGGCCGACCACGCCGAAGCGCGCGGGGAGTCGAGCCTCAGCAGCAGGTGGAGATGGTTGTCCAGCACCGCGAAGCCGCCGCAATCGACGGCGAAGAGCCCGACGAGCTCGCGGAGGCGGTCGACGATCCACGCCTTGCGATGCCCGCCGCCCTCGCCGCAGAGGCGGGCGCGTCGGACGCACCGCGAGATGCAGTGATACCAGGGGGTGACCGACTCATCGACGAGCCGGGAGCGCGGCGTGGCCATCGGCGGGACCTCCCATGACTGGAGTCTAGACCGATGGTCATCTTGTGTCCACTATGTTGTGCGAAAACGAGCGGCCGAAGACCGCTCAGTCAGCGTTTAGAGACCGACGACCTCTCTTGTTTTCCCAGTCTGCCCATTTTGGGTGCGTGGCCATTGATCCCAATCGATCCCAATCGATCCCAATCGATCCCAATCGATCCCAATCGATCCCATCGATCCCGTTATCGATCCCCGTGGCCATCGATCCCGGCCATCGATCCCGGGTCGAAGAGGACGAGGATGGGCACTTACGATGCGAACTTGAATCGGATTGGAGACTAACCATGATTTGTATTCGTGCAACAAAATATGACCCTAGTAAGCGAGACAATCAAGGGCTCTACACCTTCAATGAATTCACTTCGGCATCCGATGTCGGGAAAAAGATCGGTGACATCAATGTATCTGTTGAAATATATTTATTTTCAGATGATGCATATGTTTTATGTGTTAGAAGGCTTTTAGAAGCATCTCGTGTAAGTTCACTGCGGATCTTGCAGTTGGAGGACAAAAGGGGGACCACATTGCTCGACTCTGAGATCGAGAAACTTCGGCCTGCATCTCTCGGCCCGGTTTACGAAGGTATGGTGGTGAGCGGGACAAATCTTGACAAGGTCGTGCGGATGACCTTGAGAGAACTTATTTGGTGCAAATTGATCGGAGACAATGGAGTTTACGTAAATTTTGGTTATGACTATTACATGTATATTGGAAGCAACATCGACATGATAAGTCTTGGCGAGCCGCCGCAAGGCATGTTCTACGAAGAGATGGAATCTCCTTACGCATAGACCGGGATTTGCCCTCAAGGTATGCAAGGCAACGCCCAGCACGAGGTGCATACCAGGGGACATAGATACTGGTGCCAGGCGTCTGGGTGATTTAGGTGGTCATACGCCGCAACAGGACATCTCGATGTGTGCCGGCTTTCTGTGCAGCCTGGGGAATCTCGATGTCGCGACCGTGCCCCGTCACCCCATGAGACGTCATCCTCATGATCGCTTCTGACCTCACCTCGATCATCATCCCCTGCTGGAACGAGGTCGCGTACACCCGGCAATGCCTCGCCGCGGTGATCCGGCACACGACGCGGCCGTTCGAGATCGTCGTGATCGACAACGGATCGACGGACGGCACGCACCTGTACCTGGCGGGGGTGGCAGATGGGGCCTCAATTCCGGTCACGGTCATCCGGAATGCGGCGAACCGCGGGTTCCCGGCGGCGGTCAACCAGGGGCTGGCGGCAGCGGCGCGCGGGGAGTTCCTCGTCCTGCTGAACAACGACGCGGTGGTCACCGACGGGTGGCTCGACCAGCTCGTGGCCCTGGCAAGCTCGGATCCCCGGATCGGCCTGGTCGGGCCGATGTCGAACTATGCCTCGCCGCCGCAGCTCGTCGAGGGCGTGCCGTACGCGGATCTGGACCAAATGCACGAGTTCGCCCGGCGCTGGCGGGACGAGCACCGGGGCGAGTGGTTCACCACCGCCAAGCTGTCGGGCTTCTGCCTGCTGATGAAGCGGTCGGTCCTTGACGCGATCGGCGGACTC
>NZ_JAALJH010000130.1 GCF_011064615.1 Aquisphaera insulae
AATACTGTGCGGATGGACGGTCGCTGTTCTGCCGTCCGCGGGATTGTCGCAATACGCAATGGCGGACGTTGACAGCCTTTGCTCCGACGCAGACCCTCCGGGTGGCCGTGGTGGAACACCACGGGACCGCCTCGGCCTTGGTGAAGAGCCGGTCCACCCACTCGGCCTGCCCCCCGTGGTGTCCCACCACGGCCACCCAGTGCCATCTGTCAATCTCTCCGCGTCCTAAACCCCCCGCCGTTTGCGACAATCCCCCGTCCGCCGTGGTCTGGAGCGAGGGATGTCCTCCTCGTCACTCGGAATCTGGCAAACCGATCGACTCGTCCGCATGGTGGAGGTTGGCGCGCCGTGCGCTGGGGCCTCTGCCCTGAGTTACGACGACGACTCGGCAAGCGTCCGTGGAAGCCGTAGCCCGGAGTATTGCGATGGCGAAGAAGGCCCACCAGGTGAAGGCGGCGACCTCGTTCCATCTCGGCGACCGCGTGCGCATCAAGGATCTGCCCGGCCAGATCGGCCGCATCACCGAGCTCCGCGGCCCCCTCGGCCCGGGTGGAGCCCCGGTCTATCGGGTCAAGGTCGTCAGGAAACCGCGAGCCTCCTACATCGAGCTCCTGGGCGACCAGCTCGAGCTCGAATCCCTGCCCCGGACCGGGATCGCTCCCGTCCTCGGCCAGGTCGTCCCCGTCAGGCAATCCGAAGACGTCACGCCTCCCAAGGTGCACAAGGGCCGTTGATCGGCCTCGCGACGCTTGCGGTGAGATGCTCCGTCGTCGTGAATTCCTCGGAATTGCCCGGATGCCCCGGGAATCGAGGGACATCGAAGCTGGCCCGGGGAATCGAGGTGCAGCATCGTCGACGATGGGGCGGAAAACGCAGGCGGGCCGCGGCAATCGGCCGGACGAAGCTTGCGCGGATCGTCGGGCCGTCCTCAGGATTTCGTGCCGAATTCGAACGGGTTGAGGAGCGGCACGCCGAGCGCGGCAAGGTCCGCGACGTTGCGGGTCACGACGACCAGGCCGTTGGTCTTTGCGATCATGGCGTCTTCGTAGAGGGTGTCGGATTTCCAGTGCAGAAATCGGGCCCAGCAGCGAAACGCCGGGCTGTCGAGTGGCAGGAGGTCATAGGATTTCGGCTCCTGTTCTTGTCCTGATTCCCTGGTTGTCGCATAATCCTTCAACTTTCTTGAAGGATTTTACGATGCCCCGCTCGACCCGGGAAGCGGCGAGGTCTCTTCGGACGACTGCCCAGGAGCAGGGCGGATACTTCACCGCGAAGCAGGCCAGGCGCTCGGGATATGACTATCCTCACCTCGACTACCACCTCGCGACGGAGGCGTTCGAGCGGGTGGGGCACGGGCTGTACCGGCTCGCGGACATGGCCCGGCCGGAGAATGAGGATTTGATTCGGCTCTCGCTCTGGAGCCGGAACCGTGCGGACGAACCGCAAGCGGTCGTCTCGCACGAGTCGGCCCTGGTTCTTCACGACCTGACGGAGTTGCTCCCGAATCAGGTCCACCTCACGGTACCCCCGGGTTTCCGCAAGGAGTCCCCGCCGGGCTGCGTCCTGCATCGGTCAGCGCTCTCGGAAGGAGACGTCGAGGAGCGGATCGGCTTCCGGACCACGACGCCTCTCCGAAGCCTCCTCGATGTTGCCGCCGGGACGACGAGCCAGGAGCAGCTTGAGAAGGCGGTCCAGGATGCGCTGGATCGAGGCATCGTCCGAAGGAGCAAGCTCGCCGCGGCGATCGGCCGGACCCCTGGGCTGTAAGCGCATAGCGAACCACACCCCTCGCCCAATCCGGCAAGTCGCTCTGGCCGCTCGGTAACGTTCTCTACGCCGCCCGCTACGGAAGGCCGTTTACCGCCGGCCCCAAGACGGCGAGAATCCCGGAGGGGGTCCGGAAGCTTCGAGCCCGCCGGCCCCCACCCTCCCGGAAAGGAGCGTAACCGATGGCGGCCCCGGAGGGACAGGACCCCGGCGACGCCGGTCTCGTCTTCGCCGCGTGCAACAACCACGACCCGCGGTGTGGCCCACCGCCTCGCCTGCGCAACACCGACAACCCCGGGCTCTACCACGGATACTTCGAGAACCGCCACGGCGAGCAGTTCGTCTTCACGTGCGACAGGGCGGCGGGGACCGGCACCGTCTCGGGCGGCGACCTCGGCTGGGCCGAGCCAAGGACGTTCACCCGCGGCCTGCTCGACGAGGCCTTGCGCAGCACCCGGGACCTCGCCGCGCAGGTCCAGGGGGACGACGCGAGGTCACGGCCGCCGGTGATCGACCACGCCCTGGCGCCGGGACGACTCACCGGCCTGACCGGCAAGGACGAGATCATCTGGCTGCGGGCGTGCCTGGAGGCCTGTGCCGACATCTCGGAACCATCCGGGGACCGTCGTCCGAGCTGATCACGGCTCACAACGCGGTCACGGCGAACCCCAGATCCTGGCACCGCCGCACGAAGTTGTCGGGGCGGGAGCGGCTCTTGATCAGCAGGTAGCCGGGCGGGGCGCCCGGCTCGAGGTAACCCTTGAGCTGCGGGTGCTCGCGGATCGCGGCCAGGACCTCGGCGCTCTCGGGCTTGACCAGCGCACTGCACCAGCGGATGCCCACCGTGCCGCCTACCTTCGACTTCGTGCCCAGCAGGTCCGCGACGGGTGAGGGGAGAGGCTCCAGATCGCGCAGCGCCTCACGCAACTCCTCACCCGGGGCGCTGCCCGCGGGCGACACGGCCAGCCGCTTGTGGTCGAGCCGGAACTCGTAGACCTGGTCGATCCGCTTGATCGTGGCGTGGCGGAACAGGGGCACCAGCGTGCCCCGGCTCAGCCCCGCTCCCGCGAAGACGGACAGGTCGGGCTGCGCCTTGAGCACCGTCGCCAGCTCCGGCGCGGGGAGTGGTGGTCCGAGACCGAGCATCGACAGGCCAGTCGGGCTGGGGAACCACCAGCCGGTCTCTTCGTGCTCGGCGTAATAGGCCCACTCGGCGGTGTAGAGGGCCGCGACCAGCGCCTTCCGGCCCCGGGCATCGAGCTTCTTCTGCCATCCCGCGACATCGATGCTGTCCATCCCCAGACTGAGCCCGTGAGCCGCCCGCACCAGGTCGTCCCGGGGCAGCCGCGTGAAGTCGTGCAGCACCTGGCCTACCTCGGACTCGACCAGGGCCAGTCCACGGAAGCACGTGAAGAACAGCGACAGCAGCCCGATCAGGCCCCAGTCCTCCAGGCCCCTGGAGTAGGAAAACGGGTGCCCGGTCTGGGACCCGACGAGCCGCCTGACAGCCTGACGCGCGATCGCCGGTAGCTTCGCGTCGTCGTGGCCCCAGAATGCGTCGAGGCCCCGCCCCGCCTCGTAGCGGTTCTGGAGGTCGAACCGGAGCACGTCCGCCGCGACGAGGAACGTCCCGACCCGCTCGGTGAGGTACTGGTTGAAGTTCGCCTCCTTGGCGATGCGATTCACGTCGGTCATGTTCGGCGTGCCGTCTTGCCTGGCCTGGACGCGCCCGGACAGGAGGGTGCACGCCACGGCGCGGTACCAGTAGCTGCCGTACGGCGACCGGTGTTCCTTCCGTTCGCCGTCCCAGGCGTCCGCGACCGTCGTGGTCGTCTGGCGCTCGACGAACTGCCGGAGCGATTCGGGGAGGCGCGGCTTTCCCATCGGCGGTGCTCCGACTCACATGAACGACGGGAACAATTCCGGGACCGACACCATCAAGAGGCCGGGCCGTCACGGCGAGATGTTCCAGATCTCGACCAGCCGCCAGCCTCGCGCCGTCCGGGCGACCACGCCGCCGATGTCCCAGCCGACCTTGCAGGCACGGGCGATCGCCGCGGGGACGGGGATCGGGCCGATCTCCGAATCACCGCCGAGCAGCGACTCCAGCCAGATCTGCTTCGGCTCGACCCGCTGGATGACGAAATGCCCCTCGATCTCCTTGCCGGATCGGGCCGGCCCCGTCGCCTCGATCCAGTCGTTGAGCGCGTCCAGCAGCTTCTGGCTGGCCGGCAGGTCGCGGGCCGCCTCGCGGACGCGCCCCCGGGCCGCCTCGTCGACCTCGGTGTAGCCCCGCGCGGCCAGCCACCGGGTGAGCTTGTTGACGACCGTCCCGGCGGCCTTCATCGTCTCGTTGCCGGCGATCACCTTGTGGGGCATGAAGTAGCCGAGGAACTCCGAGAACCCGGAGGCGATGTCGGCGGCGCCGTACGTGCCGCAGTAGGTCCCCCCGGCCCGGGTGACCGCGTCGCAGTCCTCGCGGGAGTGGCCGGGCCAGTAGCGCTCGAGGTATCCCCGGTAGAGGTCGATGATCCCCTCGTACCTGGCGTACGTCTTCGAGCTGAGCCGGGCCTCCTGGGCGGCGAGGAACTCCGCGAAGATGTCGTCGATGGTCCTGTCCGGCCTGGGGGTGCTCATCGTGTCATCGGCTCCAGGTGGCGCGTGGGCCGGGCGCATTGTACCGGATCCGGCACCGCGCCGGGCGCTTCAAGGGCAGTCGAAGCGATTGGCCCCAAGTGCCTGAGAAATCTGGGCAACACCCGATTTAACGCGGTTCAGCACACCTATGAAGTGTCCTGTTCAAAGCACGAATTCCCGCGGCCTGTCCTCTCGCCGCCGACGATACGCGTCGGCCACGATCTCGTCGAGAAGTTCGGCATCCTTCTGCATGGCGTCGATGGAGTCCAGCACCGGGGCCGGTATCCCGGCGACGCCAGGTGATGTCGCCGCCCCCACCTGCCGCTTGAGCTCGAGGAGTAGCAACCGGGCGCCCTCGGCCATGGCCTCGTCCATCGTGGCGAAATGACCGCTATGAACGGCCGCTTCCAGGGAGGACGCCAGGTCTTCGGGTAAGTGTATGGTCTGCTCGCCTTCCTCCTGATCCGACACTCCGGGCATTCTATCCTGGTCGGGACTCGGCGTCATGATGGGAGGATTCGTGAGGGGTTGAACCCGGCGACCTACGCGTCGTCGCGCTTGCGCGTCAGCGGGACGAGGATGAGCAGCGTGATCCCGGTCACGCCGGCCCCGATGACGACATGGGCGTACGGCCGAAAGGTGTCGCGCGTGAGCTCGAGTCCGGTCGAGACCGTCCGCTCCCACGCTTCGCGGCGCTCGATTGCCTGCGCGGCTTCCCGTTCCGCCGACCGGCGGGCTGCGGCGGACGTGCCTCAGGTGCTGCCCGGCTTGCCGCCGATCGGCCCGCGAAGCATCGCCAGGACCAGCCCCGCGAGGACCATCACCGTCCGCAGCCCGCTCGACTGTTCGCGCACGTGTCCCGCCCTCGAGCTCCCTGGTCTGTCCCTGTCAAACCATAGCTCGGGCTTCGGAATCGCCGTCTCGCGTTGCCGGCGTGCAACGGCACGGTCTTGCAGGAATGGGAATCGGGCTGGGGCGATTGACGATGGGCCCCAGAGTGTCGTGGGGTGGCCGTGGTGGAACGCTACGGCCACCCGGCGTCAAACCATCCCCCTACCTTCACCCCCCCCTTCCCACTCCACTCCCCCGCCCCATCCCATCCTCAGGTCGAGCCGCCCGCGAGCTTCGCCGCCTCGGCATCGATCATGTCGGGTTCGGCGATCCTCGCGATCAGTTGATCGGTGCTGGTCGGGTCGACGACGCGGCAGCTCTCGGTCAGCTTCGCGGCCAGCTCGTGGAGCTCGGCCCGCCAGGCGAGGGCGGCGGGGTCGGCGCCGGCCTCAGCCTCGCCATCGACGTCGAGGGCGCAGGCCCGTTCGAACTCGCCGCAGAGCATGATCATCCGCTGGACGTGGCGGAAGACGATCCCTTCCTGCTTGGTCAGGTCGAGGGTCGTCACGAACTTGTTGAAGTTGCCGCCGAATTCGACCAGCTCGCCGACGCACCAGAGCGGGTGCGAGTGGACGTCGGTGACGTCGGGGTAGACGTGGTCGAAGTAGGACCGGAGCTTTTCCGCAAAGGTTGGCGGCCGTTCCTTCCAGTCGTCCTCGTCGTCCTCCTCCTCGTCGGCTTCGACCTTCGCGGCCATGAGCCCGCGCTGGATCAGCTCGGCGTCGAGCTTCGACGCGGCCAGGGCGCCCGACTCCAGCAGCTTGAGCGGGACGCGAAGACGCTTGCGGACCGGTCCGGGCATCTCCAGGGTGCTCTCCATCGCCTGGATCCGCTCGTCGGCGTCGGCCCCGGCCAGGATCTCGGTCAGGAAGGCGCCGTAGAGGGGATGGATGCTCCGGAACGCCAGCAGCTTGCCCAGCGCGGGCGTCGGCGTGGCCAGGGTCGGCGAGTAGACGTAAGGTGTCGGGGGCTGGCCCGGCTCCGGCGGCGCGGGCGCCGGAGGCTCGGGGCTCAGGGTCACGAACCCGCCGGCGTGCAGGGCCAGCAGCATCCGGTCGAGCGCCTTCTCGCCCGCGGCGATCCGCGGGTCGTCCATCAGCCGCTTGCGGACCGCGGCGCGGATGCCCTCGACTTCCGGCGAGACCTCGAGCAGATAGGCGAGCAGCCGCCAGGGGAGCGGCCCCTTGCTGTAGAGCTTGCCGGGCGGGGCGGCCTTGAGCTGGTTGAAGTGCCCCTCGACCCAGTATTGCTCGGTCTCGCGGCGCTTCGGCTTCTTCTTCTTGAGGGCCTTCTTCGCCTTCATCAGGCCCGGGTCGCGGGTGTCCTCGGGGATGGCGTCGTACTTCGCCTTCCACCTCAGCAGGTCGACGTCGTCGGGGTGGGCGATCGCGTAGACGAAGCCCCGGTCGTCGAACTGCGGCCGGCCGGCCCGGCCGAAGATCTGGTGGGCGATGCTGGAGCCGATCAGCTTCTTGGCGCCGAAGGGGCCCTTCACCAGCGACGAGAGCACCACCGACCGCGCCGGCAGGTTGATGCCGGCCGCCAGGGTCTCGGTGCAGACGACGACGGGGAGGAGCTTGCGCTGGAAGAGGTCCTCGACGGCCAGGCGATATTTGGGCAGGAGCCCGGCGTGGTGGACGCCGACCCCCCGGTGGAGCAATCGCTTGAGCTTGGGGCCGGCCCCCTGGCTGAAGTCGATCGCGTTGACCCGGTCGTGGAGCTCCTTCTTCTGGTCGTCGGACAGGTTGAGGTCCTTGCCCATGACGTTCTCGGCGACGCTCCAGCACTCCTCGCGGTCGAAGCAGAAGACAAGGGCGGGCGTCCGGGGGCCATCCTCGTCGCCGGCCGCCATCACGACGAGCTGCTCGTTGAGGAACTTGTCGGGCACCCATTCGTAGGTCAGCGGCACCCGCCGTTCCGTCCCCTCGACGATCGCGATCCTGCGGTCGTGGTGCCGCGCCAGCCAGCCGACGAACTCGGCCGAGTTGCCGACCGTCGCCGAGAGCAGGAGCAGGCGGACGTGCTTCGGCAGCATGCCGAGCGACAGCTCCCAGACGATCCCGCGCTCGATCTCGGCGAAGTTGTGGAACTCGTCCATGACGCAGGCGGTCACGCCGGAGAAGTCGAACCGGTTGAGCAGCCGGTTCAGGAGGATCTCGGCCACGACGATCAGCACCGGGGCGTCGGGGTTGACCTTGCGGCTGCCGGTGACCAGCCCGATGTCCTCGCGGCGGAAGCCCCACTCGACGGCGCGGTCCTGCATCTCCTGGAATTTCTGCTCGGTGAGCGCGATCAGGGGCGTCGTGTAATAGGCGGATTTCCCCGTGTGGAGCGCCTCGAAGAGCGCCGCCTCGGCGATCAGGGTCTTGCCCGTCCCCGTCGGCGCGCAGACGAGGACCCCCTGCTCGGACTCGAACCAGGCCGCCAGCGCGGCGTCCTGGACGGGATAGGGCTCATAGGGCAACTGGTCCACATACCGCACGTACAACTCGTCGCGCGTCGGGATCTCCAACGGCATCGTCTGCATTCTCTCTCCCGAGCAGGTGGACGGGGGCTCCATCGAGATTCTCGCCTGCAGCAGGCTTCCGCCTGAACTACCGATTGACCAGGAGAACCGCACCAGACGCCGAGCCCCGGGGCGGCCTCCATCGCGAGGCCCCCTCCAGTGTGACCGTCGTCGCGATTTCCCGAAAGGCGGTCGCCCCCTTACGGAAACCGTTACCGCCAGTTGACCAGGATGAGGGGATAGCCGATCTGCTGGATTCGCTGGTGATGGGCGGTGTTGCCGGTGACCAGCTCGAGGCCATGCGTGATCGCGGTGGCGGCGATCATCGTGTCCGCCATCTCAATCGGCCGGCCCAGCCGATGCAGCTCTCCGGCGATGTGTCCGGCCAGTTCCGCCTCCCGCTGGTCGAACGGGATCACTTCCACATGCGGTAGGGTGGCTAAAAAGGCATTCAGGCGGGGCTGTGAGTGGATCTGCTGGAAACCGCGCACGATTTCCAGGACGGTGATGACGGAAAACGTGTAGTGGCCAAAGGCACGACGATAGGTCCTGGCATTTCCCGCGATGGCCGGGTCTTTCCCCTTGCCGATCTCCGACAGGGTATCCGTGTCCAGAATCGCCTTATTCAAGGTCAAGTTCCCGCCACGATGGCCGACTCCGCCGCCGGTACGCGTCGGCCACGATCTCGTCGATCTCGTCGGCACAATCCCGCCAGAGGCCCATGATCGGGTCAGGTCCGAGATCGTGCTCCCCGGCCGGCGGCTGCGGAGATGTGGGCTGTCTGCGGTCCCATTCCAGCCAGGCGGCGGTCACCGCCTCGTCCACCGATCGGAACCGCCCACTTCGCACGGCGGCGAGGATCGAGTTCTCGATCTCGGGAGGGATGTTGATTGTCATAACGTTTGTCTCCCAATCGCGTTCAAGGCTATCATAACCGTCGCCACGGCACCGTCCCAAATCGCCGTGGCGGATCCTGGTATTCTCTGCATGCACGCAAAGCCTCCGGGTGGCCGTGGTGGAACACCACGGGACCGCCGTGGCCGGGCTGCAAAGACCGTCCGGCGCAACGGCTTGCCTCACCGTGGTGTCGCTGTGCGTCCGCCACAACCCCCCCACCGCAGCTCTGTGCCAACTGTCAAGCGCTCCAGGCCCCCTGTCCCAGCACCTTGGGACGATGTCGGCGCGGACGATCGGGCCGCTCCGTAGACTCGGGGCCTTCGGCCGGAAAAATGGAACGGTCTTCGCGCGCCGTCACACTATGTACGACACGACACCACGGAGGGCCGGCAAGCGATGCGGCGACGAGTTGGGACCGCCCCGAAGCAACTGGCGACACTCTTCCATGGCGGCGTGATTGCCGAGCTGAACGACGGGCAGTTGCTGGATCGATTCGCGACCCGGTGTCGGGAGGAGGCCGAGCCGGCGTTCGCCATCCTGGTCGAGCGTCATGAGGCGATGGTGCTTCGGGTCTGCCGACGGATCCTGTCCGACCCCGACGACGCCCAGGACGCCGCCCAGGCCACGTTCCTGGTCCTTGCCCTCAAGGCCGGCTCGATCCGCCACCGGAGCTCGATCGGCGGTTGGCTCCACGGCGTCGCCGACCGGGTTGCCCGTTGTAGCAAGGCGTCCGTCGCCCGCAGGCGTCGGCACGAGTCCGCCTACGCCTTGATGGCCGGCCCCCCCTGGGTGGAAGAGGCGGGCGACGACGAGGCCGCGGGCATCCTCCATGAGGAGCTCGGGCGGCTCCCCGGGCGGCACCGCCTGGCCGTCATGCTCTGCGACCTCGAAGGGCTCACGCACGAGGAGGCGGCAAGCCTCCAGGGCTGCCCGGTGGGCACGATCAAGAGCCGATTGGCCCGGGGCCGCCGGCGCCTGGCGGAACGCCTGAGACGACGAGGGATCGCCCTCGGGGCCGGGCTGGTTCGGCCCGCGGCGGGATGGGTCGGCAGGCCCTGGAACTTCATCGAGTCCACGACCGCCGTCGCGATGCGAGCCGCGTCGGCGGGGCCGGCGTCCGGGGCGATACCCGCGGCCGTCGCTTCGCTCGCGTCGGGAGCAATCCGGATGATGCGAGTCGAATTGTTGAAGCGAGGAGTCCAGTCCCTGATCCTGGGGACCGCCCTGGCGGCATCGGCCGTGGCCGTGGCGAGGATGCAGCCGGCGGCTCCATCGCAGTCCACCGCGGCCGGCGGGACGGCACCGGCGAGGGGAGCCGGACCGGAGGGGCCGCTGCCCCCGCCCGGGCCGCGGGCCTTCCATTACGAGATCGCCTTCATCGACTCCCCGGGGCTCTTGCTCCATCGGCTGGGACTCAGGCCGGACGTCGGCGGGGAGCCGCCCGTCCGCTACGTCTTCCTCTCGGACGTCGAGGTCGACGTCCTGAACCGGCAGCTCGAGAATGCGCCCGCGGCGGTCGTCGCGCACGTCCCGAAGGTCTCGGGTGACGACAAGGTTCGCACCCTGATTCGCATTCCCGACGATTTTCACAAGCCCGCAGCCCTGAACCAATCGCCCGATCTCGGCAAGCCGGATGCGGCAGCCGGTGCGGAAGCGATAGGAAGAGCGGCCGAAGGGGGAGCGAATCGCGGTTGCGAGCTTCGCCTGACCAGCCAGCTATCGGCCGACGCGAGGTATCGAACCCTGAACGTCGCGATCCGCAACCTTCACGTCGTGGCGATGCATAAGGCAGAGGTCCCGGAGCTGGGACCGAGGCCCCAGGGCGGTGAGGAGGTGCCGGAGCTGGTCCGGACGGATGTGGATCAGAAAATCACCCTGCCCGCGGCGTCCGGGGCCGTGCTCATCAACCTCGGGATCATGCGCACCGTGGACGCCGCCGGGGCGTCCTCGATCGCGGAACGGCTCGTCATGATCCGCGTGCGGCCGGATCCGGCGCCCGGGACGCCAGCGATCCGGAAGGGGTAAGGCCCACGCGGGGTCACGCACACGCGGTGTCGGGCCCGGCTCCCGGCTTTCCGTTACCATGGAAAGCCGGGAGCCGGGCCACTCCAAGATCCTGAGTTGCAGCACGGGCAGGAATGCCTGGCCCCCGGGAGCAAGGTCAGGCCAGGCGAGGCGGAGATTTCGGAGGACAGGCCTCCTTGCCTGTCCCGAGGCCAACCCGAAAATTGGGCTGTGACGAAGCACCGGTGCCTGTCACCGCCTGGATTCGCCCTCCGGGAAATCAAGCCGTGACGGGGCCCGGGACGTTTTCAAGTCGCATCGAGTTCGACGCTGTCCCGTTTTCGGCTTCATGGACGATTCGAGTTTCCCGTCCGGTCGGGCCGCGGACCGCGATTTCTCATTCGTCCTTCGTGCGCCTTTGCGAAGAGGATTCGGCCTGAAGTGTCTCGCGCCCGGACGTCTCATCGAGGGAAGTCGGATGACGAGCCGGGACAGGTCGGCCCTGCGCCCCACCGGAACGGAATAGCCCATGCAGACCATGACCACGGAACTCGAGCAGTTGATCGGCAAGGTGATCGGCGACCTGGGCGGGACGGCCAACGCGGCACTCGTCATCGTCGGCGACCGGCTCGGGCTCTATCGGGCCCTCGCCGAGGTCGGCCCCGCCAGCTCGCACGACCTGGCCCGGAAGACCGGGACTCACGAGCGCTACATCCGCGAGTGGCTGGCCGCCCAGGCGGCTTCGGGCTACGTCACCTATGACCCGGCCACCAGGCGGTTCAGCATGTCTCGCGAGCAGGCCATGCTCTTCGCCGACGAGGACAGCCCCGTCTACATGGCCGGCGGCTTCTTCGCCGCGGCGGCGGCCGTCAACGACGAACGACGCCTGGCAGAGGCGTTTCGGACGGGGCGTGGGATCGCCTGGAGTGAGCACCACGATTGCCTCTTCTGCGGCACGGAGAAGTTCTTCCGCCCGTCCTATGCCGGCAACCTCGTCCAATCGTGGATCCCGGCGCTGACGGACGTGCAGGCGAGGCTCCGGTCCGGGGGGACCGTGGCCGACCTCGGCTGCGGGCACGGCTGCTCCACCGTCCTGATGGCGAGGGCTTACCCGGCCTCCACGTTCGTCGGGTTCGACAGCCACGCGCCGTCGATCGAGCGCGCCCGCGCGATGGCGGCCGGGCAAGGTATCCCCAACGTACGCTTCGAAGTCGCGACGGCGCAGGCCTTCACGCGCCTCGACGAGGACGGCTACGACCTGGTCGCGATCTTCGACGCCCTGCACGACATGGGCGACCCGCGCGGCGTGGCCCGTCGGGTGCGAGAGATGCTGAAACCGGACGGGACCTGGATGATCGTCGAGCCGGCCGCGGGCGACCGGCTGGAAGAGAACCTCAATCCGGTGGGCCGGGTGTTCTACGCCATGTCCACGTCCGTCTGCGTCCCCTCGGCCCTGAGCCAGGATGGCGGCGAATCGCTGGGGGCCCAGGCCGGCCCCGCCGCGTTGGAGGACGTGGTCACCCGCGGCGGCTTCTCCCGCTTCCGGATCGCCACCAGGACCCCGTTCAACCTCGTGATCGAGGCCCGGCGATAACCGGTCGATCGGCGGAGGGACCGAAGGGGTCGCTCGATCCCTCAGAAAATCACTGTACGTACGTTGACATTCTGCCGATCAAGGGTTCCAATCCCCCAATCCGGGTCGGCTCCGTCAATCGACCTGTTCTCGGGACGTTCCTGCGGAGGGCCTCGAATGCCCAAGGTCGTGGTTCGCGCCTTTGGCTGTTCCCTGGATGGCTTCGGAGCCGGCCTTCAGCAAAGCCGGTCCGAACCGTTCGGCAAGAACGCCTTCCAGATCATGAATTGGTTCAAGTCCACCCAGACCTTCAAGTCTATGGTCGGCGGCGAGGGTGGCAGCACGGGGCTGGATGATCGCTACGCGGCCAGGGCCTTCGAGGGCATCGGCGCCTCCATCATGGGCCGCAACATGTTCAGCCCCCTTCGCGGCCCCTGGGCCGACGAGGACTGGAAGGGATGGTGGGGTGACAACCCCCCCTTCAAGCACCCGGTCTTCGTGCTGACGCACCATCCCCGGCCCACCCTGGAGTTCGAGAACGGCACCTCCTTCCACTTCGTCGCCGGCTCGCCGGAACAGGTCCTGGAGCGGGCCCGGGCCGCGGCCGGTGGCAAGGACGTCAAGGTCAACGGCGGCACCGCCACGGTCCGTGCCTTCTGGAAGGCCCGGCTCCTCGACGAGCTGCACCTGGTCCTGGCGCCGGTCTTCGTGGGGGAAGGCGAGCGGCTCCTGGGCGGCCTGGGGGTGAAGGAGGACTACGAGGTGACCGGCTTCGAGGCGTCCGAGGCGGCCGTGCATTACCGAATCGCCAGGAAACACCGGGAGTCTCCCGGCCGTATCGAGACCCCGGATCTGGAAGGGAGTTGAGGCCATGAAAGCACTGGACGCGATCCGGACCGTCCTGAGGTTCAGCGACATGGGCATGACGTACCTGGGCGAGATGAGCGACGCCCCGCTCCTGCGCCCCGGGCCGTGGGGCGGAAACCACGCGATGTGGATCGCCGGGCACCTGACGGTGGTCGAGGGCCGCCTGCACCAGATGCTGGACGGGACGCCCAACCCGGTCCACCACTGGAAGCCGCTCTTCGACTGGGGCAGCGAGCCCACCGACGACCCCGCGGACTACCCGCCGTTCGGCGAGGTCATGGAGAAATTCAAGGAGCTGCGGGCCCGGACCCACGCGTTCCTCGACGAGTTCGGCGAGGAGGGCCTGGATCGGCCGACCAGGTGCCAGCCGCCGGGCTTCCGCGGGTTCGAGACGGCGGGCCAGGCGATCCTCATCATCGCCGGCCATGCGTGCGGCCATCTCGGCGGCCTGAACGTCGTCCGGGCCGCCGCCGGCAAGCCGCGATTGTTCAGGCCGTCGGAGGAGCTGCGGGCCTTCTGACGAGGTGACGGGGCCACCTCGACCCGATCGAACAGGAACGGCCGGGTTGGCGTCCCTCCGCGGGACTCCCCACACGCCCGGCCAGGGAGGGCCGCGTCCATGACCGCGAACGACTTCCGGGAGCTGGCCCTCGGCTTCGACGGCGCCGAGGAAGGCGCCCACATGGGGGCCGCCGACTTCCGCGTCGGCGGCCGCATCTTCGCGACGCTCGCCCATGAGCCGCTCGGGCTCGGGAACCTGATGCTCTCTCCCGAGCTTCAGGGATCGCTCCTCGCCGAGGCCCCCGAGGTCTTCCTCCCCGTCCCCGGCGGCTGGGGAAGACACGGCGCGACGCACATCCGACTGGCCGAAGCGACCCCCGAGCAGTTGCTCAAAGGACTGAAGCTTGCCTGGACGCTGCGAGTCGAGAAGAACGAGAAGTCGAAGAAGCCCTCAGGCCAGCGCAAGAAGCGATGATCACGATCCGAGCAGGCAATCCCCCGTTCGGCTCCCACCGATGCCTTCCTGGTGTCGCCGCCAGACGAGGCGGAGGCGGATGGCCCCCCCGGCTATTCGGGCGGGGTGCGCCGCCTGATCATGGGCCGCTCGGCGGCCACCCGACGAAGTGTCGAATCGCGCTCATTCGACGTACAGGAACTCGTTCGCGTTCAGGAGCGCGAGGCAGTAATGCCGGAACGTGCCGCCGCCCGCGAAGAAGGATCGGGCGGCCTGTCGTTCGTCGGCGTCGGGCTTGCGGGACAGGGTGATCCGGTAGGCGAGCTCGACCTGGGCGTCGCGGTCCGGGGCGGCCGTCGCGGCGATCCGGGCGGCGAGGGCGTGCGCGGCGTCGTTCGCGAGTCGGCTGTTGAGGAGGGTCAGGGCTTGCGGGGCGATCGTCGTGGCCGGCCGCCGCGGGCAGCTCGCGTTCGTGTCGGGGCGGTCGAAGGCCTCGAAGAAGGGGTAGCGCAGGTTCCGCCGGACGAAGACGTAGAGGCTGCGCCGATCGCGGTCGAGGCGTCGGTCGGAGACGGGCCAGACCGCGCCCTTGTTGCTGAGCTTCTTCAGCTCGTCGGGGAGCTCCGGGAAGATCGGCGGGCCGCCGAGCGCGGGATTCAGCCTGCCGGAGACGGCGAGGAGCGAATCGCGGAGCGCCTCGCCGTCGAGCCGGCGGCGGCCGTGCCGCCACAGCAGCGCGTCGTCGGGATCGGCGGCGAGGGCGGCGGCCGAGGCCCGCGACGATTGGCGATAGGTCGCGCTGGTCACCATCAGGCGGTGCATCGCCTTGAGGCTCCAGCCGCGGGCCGCCAGCTCGCAGGCCAGCCAGTCGAGCAGCTCGGGGTGGCTCGGCTCCTCGCCCATCGTGCCGAAGTCGCTGGGCGTCGCCACCAGGCCCCGGCCGAAGTGGTGCTGCCAGAGGCGATTGACCAGCACCCGCCCGGTCAGGGGGTGGTCGGCCCTCGCCAGCCAGTCGGCCAGCGCCTTGCGGCGTCCGGTCGAACGCGGCATCGGCCGGATGGCCGGGGGCGCCTCGCCCGCCGACCGGAGCGCCTCCGGGAACCCGGGCTGCACCTCGTCGCCCTTGGCCGAGAGCTCGCCGCGGCGGAGGAAGAAGGTCGGGGGCGCGTCCGGGCCCGCCTCGTCCAGCCCCCGCGCTTTCGGCAAGGGGGGCGGGGGCGCGGCCATCAGGCGGCTCAGCTCCGCGAGCAAGGCGCGACGAGACTCGATCCGGGCGGGCCCGAGGGCGGCCGCCAGGGCCTCGGGCTTGATCCGGCCGTCCTTCGCCGCGGCCTCGTAGGCCAGCCGCACCTCGGCGGGGCTCCGCTCGGCCTCCGGTTTGTGGACCGCGGCGGCGACCTCGTCGGTCAGGCCCGGGGGATCGCCCGGGGCCAGGGCCGCACGCACGGGCGCCTCGAGCCGGAGGATCGCGGCCTGGGCGTCGGCCGTCGCTTTCTCCCAGGCCCTCACCCGCGCCTCGTGGCCGGCGCGGTCCGAGGGCGAGGCGATCGGGTAGTCGTCGCGGAATCGGGCCGGGCTGAAGAAGGCCTGCAGCCGGTAGAAGTCCGCCTGCGAGATCGGGTCGAACTTGTGGTCGTGGCAGCGGGCGCAGCCGATCGTCAGGCCGAGGAAGACGAGGCCCGTCGTCTCGGTGATGTCGTTCAGGGCGTTCTGCCGCCGCAGGCCCTGGTCGTTCAGGTCGACCATGTCGGGATAGCAGCGGTTGAACCCCGTGGCGATGAACGCGCCCGGGTCGTCCGGGGCGACCTCGTCGCCGGCGGTCTGCAGCCGGAGGAACCGGTCGTACGGCATGTCGCGGTTGAGCGCGTCCACGACCCAGTCGCGATACCGCCAGGCGTCGGGCCGGGCCTGGTCGAACTCGAAGCCGTCGGTGTCGGCGTAGCGGGCCAGGTCGAGCCAGTGCTGCGCCCATCGCTCGCCGTATTGCGGGCTGGCGAGCAGCCGGTCGACGAGCCGCTCGTAGGCGTCGGGGGCGGGGTCGTTGAGGAACCGATCCTGCAGCTCGAGCGACGGCGGCAGCCCGGTCAGGTCGAAGCTCAGGCGACGCACGAGGGCGGCCCGGTCGGCCTCCGGCGCGGGCTCCAGGCCGGCCTCCTCCAGCTTCTTGAGGACGAAGGCGTCGATCGGATTGCGCACCCGGGCCGTCGACCGGACCACGGGGACGGGCGGGCGCCTCGGCGGCGTGAAGGCCCAATGCCCGGGGTCGCCGGCGAGGGCCTCGCCGCCGAGGAGCGCGATCAGGCCCAGCAGGAGCCCGGGGAATGGCCCCCGGCCCGGCCTCATCGTGGGTTCCACGGCAACGCCCAAGGCTCCCGTCCTTTCACGCCAGGATGGAACGGACGACCTTCCCCGCCGTGTCGGTCAGCCGCTCGTCGCGGCCGTTGTGGGGGAACGTGAGGCGGGTGTGGTCCAGGCCCATCAGGTGGAGGATCGTCGCGTGCAGGTCGTGGACGTGGACGCGGTCGACCGCCGCGCGCAGCCCCACCTCGTCGGTCGCGCCGTGGACGACCCCGCCCTTGACGCCCCCGCCGGCCAGCCAGCAGGTGAAGCCGTGCGGGTTGTGGTCGCGCCCCTTGCCCCCCTCGGACATCGGCATCCGCCCGAACTCGCCGCCCCAGACGACCAGGGTACTGTCGAGCAGCCCGCGCCGCTTCAGGTCGACGAGGAGGCCGGCGACCGGCCGGTCGGTCCGGGCGCACATCGCGGCGTGGTTCGCCTCGACGTCGTCGTGCGCGTCCCAGCCGTTGACGTCGCCCGAGTAGAGCTGGACGAATCGGACGCCGCGCTCGACCAGCCGCCGCGCCAGCAGGCAGCGCGTCCCGAACTCGGCCGTGCGGCGGTCGTCCAGGCCGTAAAGCGCCCTGGTCTCCGCCGACTCGTCGGCGAGCTCTACCGCCTCGGGGGCCGCGCTCTGCATCCGACAGGCCAGCTCGTACGACCGCGCCCGGGCGTCCAGCTCGCCGTCCTCGCCGTGCCGCTCGCGGTGCCTCGCGTTGAGCCGGCCGATCAGGTCGAGCATCCCCCGCTGCTCCTGCGGGGTCGTGTCCTCGGGCGGTCGCAGGTCGAGGATCGGCGAGGCCCCGCCGCGCATGACGGTCCCCTGGTAGCTCGCCGGCAGGAACCCCGCGCCGTAGGCCGGCGGGCCGCCCTTGATGCCGCCGGAGGGGTCGGGCAGGACCACGAAGGCGGGCAGGTCCTGATTCTCGGTCCCCAGGCCGTAGCTCACCCAGCTCCCGAGGCTCGGCTTCCCCATGAGCACCGAGCCGGTGTTCATCTGGTAGACGGCCTGGGGGTGGTTGACGCTGTCGGCCCAGCAGGAACGGATCACGGCGAGGTCGTCGGCGCACCCGCGGAGGTGGGGGAGGAAGTCGGAGATCTCGATGCCGCTCCGGCCGCACTTCCGGAACGTCCGCTTCGTGGCCAGGAGCGGGTTCTGGGCGACCTTCCGACGCGTGGCGACGTGCCCGAAGCTCGCGGGGAGCGGCTGGCCGCCGAGCCGCTGCAGGTCGGGCTTGGGGTCGAACGTCTCCAGGTGGCTCGGGCCGCCGTGCATGAACAGGTAGATGACCCGCCGGGCCTTCGCCGGGAAGTGCGGCTCCGTCGCGGCGTCGGCCGGCCCCGGCCCCGAGACGATGCCGGCCCGGGCCTTCTCCTGCTCCATGAGCCAGGCCAACGCCAGCGCGCCGAAGCCCCCGCCCGCCTCCTCAAGGAACGCGCGGCGCGACGTCGCGTGCGGGAAATGCGGCCCCCTGGGTTGCATCGGCCCCCCTTTCGGCCGGAGGTTCCGGCCGCGATGGAATGCAGCCAGGACGGACGCGGCCTCGCGGGCACACCGTCCGGAATGGGATCCGACCCGGGGCACCCGACGGAGTAGGATACCACGCACC
>NZ_JAALJH010000131.1 GCF_011064615.1 Aquisphaera insulae
ATTTGCGCGAAGGCTTGCCCCCGTGGGCGTCGATCAGGCCGGCGCCGCGGAGGACGCGATAGGCGCTCGACGGGCTGACGGCGACCACGTCGGCGTTGATCATCATGAAGGCGAGCCGGCGATAGCCCTCCACGGGATGGTCGTGATGGAACTCGATGATGGCCTCCTTCTCCCACGGCTCCAGCCACCGGTCGCGGGGGACCAGGGCGTTATGCTCGTTGGCCATGCCATAGCGAGCCTTCCGGTCGTGGAACTTGCTGGCGGCGATGCCGAGCCAGCCGACGAGTCGCCGGGCGGGGATCTCGGCGCGATCGGACCAGGTGCGGACGAAGTCGACGATCGCGTCGCGGGTGTCGTGGGGGACCCAGGCCCCGGTCAGAGTTCCCCAAGTTCTTTTTTTAGTTTGATATGTTCCTCCATCAATTCAGCGACGACCTCGTTCTTGCGCTGGAGCTTGTCGCGGAGCGCGGCGATGGTGCGGTGGAGCTGGCCGTCGGAGGTCGCGTTCTTGCGCTCGAAGGCGGCGGAGCCGTTCTCGAAGAACTGCTTCTGCCAGAGGTAGAACAGCGTGGGCGAGAGCTTGTGCTCATCGCAAAGATCGGAGACGGGCACCTGGTCGATCAGGTGACGCCGAAGGATGGCGACCTTCTCGACAGGCGTATAGTTCTTGCGCGGCTTTCGCATGGGAGGAACTCCTGCCGAGTTCTACCATAACTCGGCGATGGCGTTTCTCCATTTCCGGCTGAAGCAAGACAGCGGTCGGCGGTCGGCTCGAGGCTCAACGAGGAACGAGCGGGGCGGACGACGCGGGGAATGGGCGGGTGTGGAGCAGCCGGGAACCGGCGGGCGGCGGAGGGGCGGATGGCACTTACCTCGCCGTCCCTCAGCGGTGCGTTCACATGGTCGAGCGAGCCGGGACCGCGTGGCACCGGGCCTGAATCGAGGACCGGCAGGTCGTGGCCCCGCAGGCTTGTCCATGGCCATTCCTTGCCGCGCTCAACCATCCCCGCCCGGAACGCGTTCCGCTCGACGTATCATGCCCACCCTGGGGGCCTGGCTCTCGATGCCCTGGATGCCTTATGGGCTGACGTGAAAATCCGGGTTTCACGGATTTCAGTGGAAACAACCTCTGGGAAAACTCGGGGGCCGGTGACAAAAAACGCGAAACATGGCGCACTCTCTAGATAGGGGTGTCGTGCGCGCCGACTCGGACGAGCCGACAATGAGACCGAAGGAGATCCGCCGCGATGACGTGCGGTCGGGACGATCGACGGGGCTGGGACGAGCTCGCCAGTCTTGGGCGATGCGCGGAAGGTTCGTTCCACGCTCCGGTGAGGATGGGTTGCATCGCGGGTTCGCCGAGGCTGGCCGACGACCGGCGCGACCGTCGTTTCGGACTCCCGTGCGGGGGGGCGAAGCCAATTCAAAACCGGAACCAGAGGCTTATGACGCAAGGACTTGCGTCGAGCCTTTCGAAGCAGCCCGCGCGACGACCGAAGCCAATTCCCATTCCATCCCGACCCGGCCTGGACCGGACTCTCGGACGCAGAGTGACACCGCCGACGATGTTGCTTTCTCTCAATGCCCGTTGACGGGATCAACTTTGCACGACAAAGTAATCGAGCGTGCAAAGATTGAGACCTGAAGCGGAGGGCGGCGATCATGACCCCGATTCGGCTGGCGTTCGCGGTGTTTTGCGTGTTCCTGGTGTCGATCATCGTGGCGGCGGACATGGGGCTGGGGCCGAGGATCTGGGGCGGGCTGAGTCGGGTGCCGATGGGGGACAAGATGTGCCACGCCGCGCTCATGTTCACGCTCTGCCTGCTGGCGAACCTGGTGGTGAGTTGTCGCAAGCTCCGGCCCGGGCGCGGGGGCTTACTGCTGGCGACGACCGTCATCGGCATCCTGGTCCTGGCCGAGGAGGTCTCGCAGATCTGGATCCCCGGCCGGAACTTCGACCTCCTGGACCTGACGGCGGACGCGGTCGGGCTGGTGGCCGCCGATCTCGCCGCGCGGCGGCTGCATGGGCGGGCCGCTCGCGCGGAGATGGCTGCACGGCCGGGGCTCGCCGGAGGTATGATGCTTGGGTCGAGGGCCGGCGTCGAGATCCGGCCGGCGGGATCGACCGGAGCCACGTCCGGGGATTGAGGGCTCGATGTGCGGAATCGCCGGATTCGTGAATCGGGACGGATGGGCGGCGGACCGCGCGATCGTGGAGCGGATGACGCGGGTGCTGGCCCATCGCGGGCCGGATGGTGACGGCTTCCACGTCTCGGGGCAGGTGGCGCTCGGGCATCGGCGGCTCTCGATCATCGACGTCGCCGGCGGCGGCCAGCCGATGTGCAACGAGGACGGGACGGTCTGGATCAGCTACAACGGCGAGCTCTACAACGAGCTCGACCTGCGGCCCGAGCTGGAGGCGAAGGGGCACTCGTATCGGACCTCGAGCGACACCGAGACCATCGTCCACCTCTACGAGGAAGAAGGACTCGAGTTCGTCCGCCGGCTCAACGGCATGTTCGCGCTGGCGATCTGGGACGCACCGAAGCGACGGCTCGTCCTGGCGCGGGACCGGATGGGTCAGAAGCCGCTCTTTTACGCGGAGCTGCCGGGCGGGGGGCTCGCGTTCGGGTCCGAGCCCAAGGCGGTGCTCGAGCATCCCGACGTGAGCCGGGAGCTCGACCGGGACAGCCTGTCTCGCTACCTCTTCTACGAGTACATCCCGGCGCCCCATTCAATCTGGAAGGGGATGCGCAAGCTCCCCCGGGCGCACGTCCTGGTCTGGGAGAACGGGACGACACGGATTCTCCCGTACTGGCGACCGGAGGTCTCGGCGACGCCGGCGGAGGGCGCGCCGATCGAGGAGGTCGCCGGGCGATTCTGGGGGGAGTTCCGGGATGCGGTCGCCCGCCATCGCCGGTCGGACGTGCCGCTGGGCGTCTTCCTCTCCGGCGGCGTGGACTCGTCGAGCGTGGCCGCGGCGCTCTGCGAGCTCTACCCGGCCCGGGACGTCCGCACGTTCTCGATCGGCTTCGAGGACCGGAACTACGACGAGAGCGCCCACGCGCGGGCCGTCGCCAAGCACCTGGGGACCAGCCACGACGAGCGGACGTTCTCGGTGTCGAAGGTCTTCGAGCTGCTGCCGGAGGTGGCGACCTGGCTGGACGAGCCGTTCGGCGACGCGTCGATCCTGCCCACCCACCTGCTCAGCCGGTTCGCCCGCGAGTCCGTCACGGTGGCCCTCGGCGGCGACGGCGCCGATGAGCTGCTCGCCGGCTATCCGACCTTCCAGGCCGAGCGGGCCGCCGGGGTCTATCGGAGGATGCCGAGGCCGGCGCGGGCCCTGGCGGAGGCCGCGGTCAACCGGCTGCCGACCCGCTACGGCTATCTCAGCCTCGACTTCAAGCTCAGGCAATTCCTCCGGGGGGCGGCGGAGGCTCCCGCGCTCGCCCATCAGCGCTGGCTCGGCTCGTTCAGCGGGCCGGAGCTGAGCCGGCTGCTGCTGCCCGGCACGAACGGCGGAGACCCGCTCGACGTGGAGGCGGAGCACGTCGGCCTGGCCGCGACGCTGTCGCCCCTCGCGGATCCGCTGGGGCGGTCGCTGGCCCTCTACCAGGACACCTACCTCCAGGAAGACATCCTGACCAAGGTGGATCGGGCGAGCATGGCGTGCGGCCTCGAGGTCCGGGCGCCGTTCCTGGACGCGCGGCTGGTGGACGAGATCCAGCGCCTGCCCTCGTCGTTCAAGTCGGCCGGCGGCCAGGGCAAGCGATTGCTCAAGCGAGCCGTGTCGAGTAGGCTCCCGGCATCGATCCTGGGCCGGCCGAAGAAGGGCTTCGGCATCCCGGTGGGCCGCTGGCTCCGCGGCGAGCTGTCCGGCCTGCTGGATCGGCTGCTCGAGCCGTCGAGGCTGAAGGCCCAGGGGATCTTTCGGCCGGAGGACGTCGCGCGGAGGGTCGCCGAGCATCGGTCCGGGGTCCGCGATCAGCGGAAGCCGCTCTGGACGCTCCTGATGTTCCAGCTCTGGTACGACGCCTGGATGACCTGACGTGACGTGAGGCGACGTGAAGAGCCGCGACGCGAGGTGAGGTGAGAGCGAGGCATGAGGATCCTGGTCGTTTCCGACATCCACGCGAACTGGCCAGCCCTCTCGGCCATCGACGAGGAGTATGACGTCTGCCTCTGCCTCGGCGACCTGGTCGACTACGGGCCGGATCCGGTGTCGTGCGTCCGGTGGGCCATGGAGCACGCGACCTACTCGATCCGGGGGAACCACGATCACGGGGTTGCGCAGGGGATCCGGGTGAAGGGGGAGTCCGGGTTCCGCTACCTGACCGGCGTGTCGCGGCCGTCGATGTGGGAGGCCCTCGGGCCGGACGAGCGGCGGTACCTCCTCCAGCTCCCGGTGACCCAGCGCGCGACCCTGGCGGGGAAGGACTACCTCCTGGTCCACGCCACCCCGCGCGACCCGCTGGACGAGTATCTGCTCAAGGACCCGGAGGTCTGGGCCCGGCGGCTCGCGGACACGGAGGCGGACATCGTCTGCGTCGGCCACTCCCACCTCCAGTTCAATCTCCAGGTGGGCCGCACCGTGGTGCTCAATCCGGGGAGCGTCGGGCTGCCCCGCGACGGCGACCCGCGGGCCGCGTACGCGATCATCGAGGACAACCGGATCGAGCTGAAGCGGATCCCGTACCCGGTCGAGGAGACCGTCTCGCGGATCGAGGCGATGCCCTGGCCACGACGGGCCAGGGACATGACCATCGCCTCGCTCCGCACCGGCAGGCTGCCCGGCCCGCCGGGCCCCGATTCGACGGACGACCCATCGACGGGGCGGGGAAGCGGCGAGGGGCGAGAGACGAGGCCCGGCCGATGATCGTCGTCTACTGGGTCGCGGCGGCCGTGGCCGGCTGCCTGGCGTTGCTGATCGCGTTCCTCTTCGCGCTCCGATGGCTCGTCCAGCCGCTCCTTCGCGCGGTGCTCGCGGTTCGGTATCGGCTGCGGGTGATCGGCGCGGAGAACGTGCCGAGGACGGGTGCCGTGCTGATCGCGATGAACCACCTCTCGTGGCTCGACGGCCCGTTCCTGGCCGCCTCCTGCCCGCGGCGCGGGAACGCGCTCATCCATGCGGATTACGTGAGCCTGCCGTTCCTCGGCCGCTGGGCCCGGTGGATCGGCCTGGTGCCGGTGCCGTCGTCGGGGCCGAGGGCCCGCCGGATCCTGATCGAGGAGTGCCGCGCGCTGCTCGATCGGGGAGAGGTGCTGGGGATCTTCCCGGAGGCCCAGATCAGCCGCAACGGCCTGACCGGCCCGTTTCATCGCGGGCTCGAGGTCATCCTGTCCGGGCGTGAGGACGTGATCGTGATCCCGGCGTTCATCCACAACGTGTGGGGGAGCAACTTCAGCTTCTCCGGCGGCCGGTTCTTCGGCAAGCCGCGACGGAGACTGCGGCGGACCGTCGTGGTGGCGTTCGGCCCCCGCGTCTCGCCGCCGATCTCGGCATTCGGCGTGCGTCAGGCGGTCCTCGAGGCGGGGGTCGCCGCGGCCGAGGCCCTGAAGCCGCCGGCCCCGGAACTCGAGACCATCGACCCGGGCCTGGGGGAACTCCGACACCCGACCCTCGGCCCGTTGACGGGCTCGACCCCCGACGTGACGGACGGGACCGTGACCCAGCCGGGCGGGCGGGAGGGGACCGTCGGCCGTCCGCTGCCCGGGGTGGCGCTCCGCGTCGTCGATCCGACCGGGATCGTGCTGGGTCCGGGGGTCTTCGGCCGGCTGGAAGCCCGCGTCGCCGGCCGGCCGGGATGGCAGGACACGGGGCGGTCCGCGTCGATCGATCCCGATGGATTCGTGAGGTTGGGGCCTGACGAACGGGAGATCGACCGTCGTGGCCAGGCGCCGGCCTGAGTCCTTATCGCACGGCCGCGGCGTCCCGCTCGAGCGCGGCGGCCTCGTCGCCGCGGCCGGCGGCGCCGAGGGCGGCGATGGCGACCCGGTAGAGCTCGGCCAGTTCCTCCCGGTAGCCGACTTCATCAGGCGCCTGGGACCGGAGCGCCTTGAGGAGCTCGATGGCCCGGAGGTACGAGGGCACGGCATCGGCCGGCCTCCGCCTCAGTGCCCGGCAGTGTCCATGGACGGTCAGGGCTCGGATCAGCTCATGGCGGGAACGAACGCCGTCGACATCGCGGAGCGCGGCCTGCTCGGCGGCCCGGAGGTTTCTCAGGCCGGACCATTCCACGGCGTCCGCGAGCGTCTCGTCGAGGGCCGTCGCGGCCCCGGCCCCGGCCTCGGCCTCGGCCTCGGCGGCGATGAACACCGGCCCGGCCACCGGCCCGGCCGGCGAGGCGCGGGTCGAATCGGGCTCTCCCGCCGGCCCGGCGAGGTAGAATCGCGGCACGACCAGGAGGATGGTCGTCGCGGCGAGGGCCCAGGGGAGCCCCTGCCGTCCCGATGCGGGCCACCGGAGCAGATCGCGGCGGGGCGAACGCGTCGGGGGCAGGGGGGTGCCGGCGAGGATGGCACGGAGGTCGTTGGCCAGGGCGCGGGCGGAATCGTGCCGGAGCCGAGGATCCCGGGCCATGGCCTTCATGCAGACGACGTCGAGGTCGCGGGGGAGGCCCGAGTTGATGGCCCTGGGGGGGGCCGGGTCGGTCTCGACGGCGCGGCGGATCGTGTCGATGGCATTCGAGCCGCGGAACGGAGGGCGGCCGGTGAGCAACGCGTAGAGGGTCGCGCCCAGGCCGTAGACATCCATCGCGGGGCCCTGACGGTCGACCTGGCCCATGGCCTGCTCCGGGGCCATGTACGTGGGGGTCCCCACGATGACCCCTTCTCGGGTGAGCGAGAGTTCCCCGTCGTCCTGGAACGATCGGGCCAGGCCGAAATCGGCGAGGTACGGCTTCCCGTCCCGATCGAGGAGGATATTCGAGGGCTTGATGTCGCGGTGGATGATCCCCCGCTCGTGGGCGTGGGCCACGCCCTCGGCGATCTGCTCGACGATGCCGAGGGCCTCGCGCCAGGGGAGGGGGCCCTGTTCCTGGATTCGCTGGTTGAGGTCCGTGCCGTCGACGAAGCGGCTGGCGATGTAGAGGGTGTCTCCGGTCCGCCCGACCTCGTAGATGGGCAGCAGCGCCGGATGGTCGAGCCCCGCCGCGACCCTGGCCTCGCGGAGGAATCGATCGAGCCGCGGCGTGTGCGCCATGCCGAGGAACGCGGCGCTGACCTTGAGGGCCACGCTCCGATTCAGCTCGCGGTCGTGGGCCTCGAAGACCGAGGCCATCCCTCCCTGGGCGAGCTTGCGGATGAGGACGTATCGCCCCAGACGGACGCGGTCGGCCGGGTGGGCCGAGCCGGGCGTGGCAAGCGAGCCCGCGCCCCCGCGATCGGCGTCCGGATCATCCCCCACCCCGGGCCATCGGAGCCCGTCGCCGGCCGCCTCGGACTCGGGCGGCCGGCCGCTGATCTGGACGCCGGTGGTGCCCGGTGCCGGGGTGGGTTCGGTCAGGGCGTCGGGCGAGCCTCCCTCGGCTCGCGGGTCCGGGCTCGGGGGAGATTCGGAGGCGATCCGGTGGGCGTCCGCGAGGGTCGCCTTCAATCGACGCTCCATGGCCTGGCAGCTCGGGCATTCGGCGACGTGGAACCGCTCGGCGTCCGTCCAGGAGGCTCGCAGCACCGCTTCCCAGAATCGCCCTGGCGGGGGACACGGATTTGCCCTGCCAGGGAGAGTCATCGAGCCCTCTTTCGGGAAAATGTCCGCGAACTCAGCCCGCCGAAGTGGAGACGCCCGTCCGGACGCGTCCCGCCCCAAGGATCGGCGAGCGGGCGAGCAATGGACCTCGTCGCCTCCTCGCTATCTTACTTTCGATCCCCGATCGGAACATAGTCCGAGATTTGATTACCGACGTAAACCTGCCGCGGCCGGGCGATCCGGGCCTTCGAGTCGGCGTGCTGCTCCGACCACTGGGCGATCCAGCCGGGCATCCGGCCGATGGCGAAGATCACCGTGAACATGTTGATCGGGATGCCGATGGCCCTCATGATGATGCCGCTGTAGAAATCGACGTTGGGGTAGAGCTTCCTCTCGACGAAGTAGGGGTCGGAGAGGGCCTTCTCCTCGAGCTGCCTGGCGACATCCAGGAGCGGGTCGTTGACGCCGAGCTGGGCGAGGACCCGGTCCGCCGCGCGCTTGAGGATGATCGCCCTGGGGTCGAAGTTCTTGTAGACGCGGTGGCCGAAGCCCATGAGCTTGAATCCGCTCTTGGAGTCCTTCGCCAGCTTGATCGCCTGGTCGGCGGAGAGCCCGCCGTGGTGGATCTTGGCGAGCATCTCCAGCACGGCCACGTTCGCCCCGCCGTGGAGCGGCCCCCAGAGGGCCCCGACGGCGGCCGCGCACGAGGCGAAGAGATTGGCCTGGCTGGAGCCGACGACCCGGACCGTCGAGGTGCTGCAGTTCTGCTCGTGGTCGGCGTGGAGCAGGAGGATCAGGTTGAGGGCCTCGACGACCTCGGGGCTGGCGACATGCTGCTCGTAGGGCATCGAGAACATCATGTGGAGGAAGTTCGCGACGTAGGGCAGCTTCGGGTCGGGATAGATGAACGGCAGCCCCATCGACCGGCGGTAGGAATAGGCGGCGATCGTCCGGACCTTGCTGATCAGCCGCGCGGCCTCCTCGTAGAACTCGTCCTCCGGGGTCTCGGCGGGGGAGGAGTTCCACCGCCTCGGGAAGCAGGAGAGCGTGTTGATCATGGCGGAGAGCATCGCCATCGGAGGGGCATCGACGAGGAATCCTTCGAAGTGGTGCTTGAAGGCCTCGTGGAGGGCGGCGTGCCGCGTGAGCTGCTCCCGGAAGAGGGCGAGCTCCGTGCCGTTGGGCAGTCGGCCGTGGATCAGGAGCCAGGCGGTCTCGGTGAAGGTGGAGTGCTCCGCGAGCTGCTCGATCGGGATCCCTCGATAGCGGAGGATGCCCTTCTCGCCGTCGATGAACGTGATCGCGCTGGTGCAGGCCCCGGTGTTGCCGAAGCCGGGATCCAGCGTGATCAGCCCGAGGCGGGCGCGCAGCTCGGAGATGTCGAGAGCGAGTTCTCCTTCGGTGCCCTCGACGACCGGGAGCTTGAGCTCTCGACCATCGAACGTCAGGGTTGCGGTCCTGGTCATCGCCTGATCTCCAACCTTCCGAGCCGCGAGGGGACACGATGCGAATGGTCTATTCTACATCCATTCGGACGGGTGGTGAATGAGGCCCCCTCCGGCGCCCCAATTCCGTCGGGGTCCGCGACCGCACCAGGCGGGCTCGGCCCGTCGCAATTCGCTGCAATTTCCTCATTCGGGTTGCATAACCCGGTCTCGATCGCGATGATCGATCTCGGTTTGCGTCGAGGCCGAGCGCCCCGCCGAACGCCAATTCCGCCCGGGCTCGGTCCCGACGACTTGCTCGGGAGATTCATGGGTTATACTCTCGTGAGCGAGCCCGGGAATCGACCCGTCCGGTCCGACTCGCCCCTGGTGACCTTCCGTCGTCCCCTCGCGGGTGGCTCAACACCCGGGAAGATTCGCCATGAGCCAGAACGGCGCCTCCTTGACATTTGCGACCGAGGAGTCGGAGGCTCCGTGATGACCGACAACGTCTCCGCTCACTGTTCCGTCGCCCGCTCGCGAGGCGGATTACGCGCCGGCGCTCGGCTCCTCCTCTGCCTCGTGCTCTTCATCCCGGCGGTCCCCGAAGGGCACGACCGGTACGGGCACCGCGTTTCCCCGTCCCCGCTTCACGCCATCGGCACAGCCCGATCGCACGGAACAAGACCGCGTGCGATTCCGACGCAGGCCTCCCATCGCGTCGTTCGCGTGCGGGCGATCCTGCCCCGGCCCCCCGTCGCCGATCCTCCGAATGGCACCGCCCCCGACGTTCGCGAGCAAGTCGGCATCGCGCCGGTCCACCTGGGCCAGACGCGCGGCCTCGTCGCTCGCGCTCAGGTGACGACCCCGCTTCGCTGCTAGGACTCTCGGCGCGGCCGGAGTGCCGGATCGCGCGCGGAGGATCGCGGATCCTCCACCCCCTCACGTTCGGTCGTTCCCGCCGCAACCCGGCATCCGACCCCGATTCGGGACCGTCGCGGATGACCGCAATCTCCTCGGCCGATCGCCTGCGCCGGCTCAGGCGCATGGCTTCCGGGGGAGGTCGAGATCATTCGTCCCGCGTCCCGGTCGGGTCGGACAACCTCCGGGAGGCTGGCCTTTTCTCCTGCCCGAACGGCCGGCTTGGACGCTGATAAGGGGGATAGTCGTCGCGCGGCGCTCACGAGAAGTCACGCCCGAGTCGACGGACTTCGCGCGAGGCCGGGCCAAATAACACTCCGAGCCTCGACGTCTAGCTCTCTGAGCCCCGGATGATCGCCGCGGGTTGGGCTCCGCGACGAGCAAGGATCGGGACGAGAGTGAAAGGCCGATCGAATTCCACGCTCGCGTGGAGTTCCTCGCCCACGCCCCGCAGCCCTCCATTCGGCAAAGTGCCGTCAAAAAGTCGTCGTCGTGGCCTCACGCGCCGCGGCCGCTCCGATTCGAGCGGCCGTGCGGGCGCCGAGGTCGCACGCCCCGATTCCCAGGAACATGCGGCGAACTTCCGGACAATCATGACATGACGAGGTGATAACGATGCAACTTCAAGCACTTTCTCACATCGCGATCGCAGGCGGATTTCTGCTGACTCTGTCCCCGTCCGATTCGAGGGCGGACGACGCGAAATCCACCGGCACGGCCAAGGTGCCCCCCCGGATTGCGGCGAAGTCCGAGGAGGACATTCCGACCTACAGCCTCCTCGATGCGATGGACGAGGGGCTGGTGGCGGTGCAGGCGGAGGGCCGCGGTGATGGCCGCATGACCGTCGCCGTCACCAACCAGACCCGGCGCCAGCTCCGCGTCGTCCTGCCCCCCGGCCTCATCGCCCAGGGCGCCAGCGGCCAGATGGGCGGCATGGGTGGCATGGGCGGCGGCATGGGCGGCATGGGCGGCGGCATGGGTGGTATGGGTGGCGGCATGGGCGGTGGTATGGGCGGCGGCATGGGCGGCATGGGTGGAATGGGTGGCGGCATGGGCGGCGGCATGCGCGGCGGCGGCGGCGGCGGCGTGATGCCGGCGTCGATGGGCATGATGATGCTCTCCCGCCTGATCATGTACCTCTGCGGCGACTACGATAGTTGGGACCAGCGCTCGCTCGCCGTGGGCATGATGGGCGGCATGGGTGGCATGGGCGGTGGCATGGGCGGCATGGGTGGGATGGGCGGCATGGGTGGTGGCATGGGCGGCATGGGCGGCATGGGCGGCATGCGGTCCGTACCACCCACCAGCCTCCCCTTCGCCAACCTCAAGCCCGGCCAGAAGCGCGAGCTCCCCACCCGCCTGGTCAGCCTCTCCCAGCCCGACCCCAACTCCCAGTCCGGCCTCAGCCTCCCGGCCAAGGGCGAACCCCTCCAGTTGCTCGACGTCTCCCAGACCAACGCCGACCCCAGGACCCAGAAGGCCCTCAAGCGGCTCCAGGCCGAGAAGGCCCCCGAGACCGTCAGCCAACTGGTCCTCTGGCGCCTCACCTCCGGCCTCGACTGGTCGCAGATCGCCCAGATGTCCTCCCGCTGGTCCAACCCCCACGAGCTCTCCCTGGCCCAGGAGTTCGTCGACCGCCTCGACCTCCTCGACGACAAGGAGTCCGGCCTCATCCTCTTCTCCGTCGAGGCCTCCGAGCCCGCCCTCAAGGCCAAGGCCGCCGACCTGGCCAAGGCCCTGGAGACCCACTCCTTCCTCGGCCTGGCCACCAAGCTCGGCATCCCCGAGCAGCCCGAAGGCCCCGCCGTCGCCTGCCGCGTCCGGCTCACGACCGAGGGGGCCTCGGTCCAGGTCATCAGCAGCGACGGCACCGCCGGCAAGTGGGTCCCCTACGGCAAGTTCTCCGTCCCCGCCACCGACGACCCCTCCAAGCTCGGCGACGCCCTCGCCGAGGGCGTCCTCGGACGCCTGGTCCGCGCCCAGTTGAAGCGCGGGCCCACCGTCAAGGGCAAGCCCACCTACCAGGTCCGCATCGACAACGCCTCGCCCCTGGTCCTCAACGGCCTGGCCATGACCGGATCGGAGGTCGGCGAGGCCCAGAAGCCCCGCGACCTCACCGGCATCAGCATCGCACCCCGACGCAGCCTCACCGTCCCCGCCACCGAGGAGGTCGTCAAGACCCTCGGGCTCAGGAAGGGCATCCGCGTCACCGCCGCCGACCTCAGCGGACTCTGAGGCGCGACCGGTCCTTCGGTTCGGGGCCGAGGGCGACTCGGCCCTGACGTCCCGTCCAGGAAAGCCCCCGCGACCGGGTTCGCGGGGGCTTTTCCATGCGCCCGTTGCGGCTTACTTCGATTCGCCCGGGGCGGTCGTGGGGCCGACCGAGACCACGGTCATGGGGCAGAGGGGATACTCGCGGAGGAGGCGGCGGAGGTCATCGAGGCTGACGCGGGAGAAGGCGTCGAGCTCCTGCTCGACCGTGAGGTAGGCGTGGCGGTACATCCAGTGGAAGCCGAGCGAGGCCAGCCGCCCCATCGGTCGCTCGCTCCGCAAGACCGAACGAGCCAGGACCTTGTTCTTCGCCTGTTCGAGCTCCTCGGCGGTGACGCCGGAGTCCATCACGGTCCGGTAGACGTCCTCGATCCGGGAGAGATTCGCGTCCGCCTCCTCGGGCTCGCAGCTCAGGAACGTGAAGAACGTGCCGGCCTGATTGTAGTCCTGGTAGGAGAGCCCGGCGCCGTCGGCCAGGCCCGGGTCGATGAGGGTCCAGTAGAGGCGCGAGCCGGTATGGTCGCCCAGGACGGTGGCCAGGAGGTGGGCGGCGTAGCGGTCCTCCGTCTCCAGGGGGGGGGCGTCGGAGACCCCGACGACCGTCTGCTGGAGGTCCTCCTCGCGGACGATCTGCCGGACGGCCGCGGCCCCCCGGACCGGGTCCGCCAGCCGGCTCGTCGAGCCGCCCGACCAGTCGCCGCAACGATCGCTCGCCATCGCCAGGAGGTCCTCCCAGCGTCCCCTGCCGGCGAAGCCGAGGACGATGTTGGAGGGGCAATAGTGGTCGCGGAAGTAGGAGCGCATCGCGTCGACCTTCATGTCGGTGATCGACTGGACGCTGCCGAGGATGCTGTTGCCCAGCGGGTGGCGGCCGAAGTGCGCCGACTTGGCGGCCTCGTAGGCCACCGACATCGGATTATCCATGTACATTCGGATTTCTTCGATGATCACCTGCTTCTCGGTTTCGAAGTCCTCCTCGCGGAGGGTCGGCCGGAGGATGTCCGAGAGGACGTCGAAGCAGGCGGGCAGGTACTCGGGCAGGCAGGTCACGTGATAGAACGTGTCCTCCTCCGACGTCTGGGCGTTGTGCTTCGCCCCCACCCGGTCGAAGTCGCGATTGACGGCCAGGGCGTCGCGGCGCTCCGTCCCCTTGAACGTCATGTGCTCGAGGAAGTGGGAGACGCCGGCGACCTCGGCGGATTCGTCGCGGCTCCCCGCCTTGACGAAGAAGCCGGCGGCCACCGAATGGGCCTGGTCGTTGAGCTCGGCGATGACCTCGAGTCCGTTCTCGAGCCTGGCGTGGTGGAAGGGCATGGTTCGGTCCTCGGACGGGCGGAGAGGGGGACGACGTTCGGGCACTAGCGGGGCCATCGCAGCGGCGTCGGCCCGAGCGTCAGCATGGTGATGCCGGCGGCGTCGGGGAAGGTCGCCGCGTGGGCGGAGACGCTCTCGGGCGTCAGCCGGTCCAGCTCCGCGGAGATCTCCTCGATGGGTCGGACCCGGCCGAGGAAATACCAGTCCGAGGCGAGGCCGCTGGAGCGGCTCATGCTCGACTCCTGCGCCATGATCAGCGAGCTCTTGAGCCCGGCTCGCATCGTCTCCAGCTCGTCGGGCTCGATCCCGCCGCGGGCCAGCCGCCGGATCTCCTCCGACATGACGTCGAGGGTCTCCTGGGCGCGGTCGGTCGAGGTCCCCGCATGGCAGAGGGCCGCGGCCCGGTCCCGCTGGCTCTCGTAGGTGGAGTAGACCGAGTAGCAGAGCCCGCGCTTCTCGCGGACCTCGGTGAAGAGCCGGGCCGACGAGTATCCCCCCAGGACCGCGACCGCGGCCCGGGCCTTGTAGTAGTCGGGGCTGGTGACGACCTCGGAGGGGAACGCGAAGGCGATCTGGATCTGCTGGGTCTCGCGGACGATGTGATCGCTGAGCGGGCCGCTGGCCTGCTCCGGCAGCCGCGGTTCGGGCCGCGGCTCCCAGTCGCCGAGGAGGCGGCCCACCGCATCCCGGAGCAGGGGCCAGTCGATGGCCCCGGCCACGCCGAGGATCGCGCCGTTGGGCCGATACGCCGCCCGATGGAACCGCCGCAGGTCGTCCGCGGTCAGGCCGGAGATCCCCTCCAGCGTGCCGGGAGACGGGCGGCCCCACGGCTCGGGGAAATGCCGCCTCCGGAGCTCGAATATCACCTTCGTTCCGGGGTCGTCCTCGAGGCTTCGCAGGGTCTGGGTGCAGAGCGCCCGGATCGGCTCGACCTCGTCCTCGTCGAGGTGGGGCCGGAGGATGATGTCCGCGAAGACCTCCAGGGCCGGGATCAGGTTCCGCCCCAGCGTCGCCGCGGAGACGCTGGTGTGGAGCGTCTGGGCGCTCTCGCCGTGGCTGACGCCGAGGTTGTCGAGCGCCGAGAGGACCTCCCGGCTGTCTCGATCCCCCGCGCCCCGGATGATCCACTCGGCGATCATCGTCGCGGCGCCGCCGCCGATCTTCAGGTCCTCGGCCGCCTCGTAGGCGGCGCCGGCGGGGATCAGCAGGGTGAAGGCCGCCGACTGGACGCCCGGTATGGACTCTGCGACCAGGACCAGCCCGTTCGAATAGCGGTGGTGGTGGACCAATTCCGGGGCTGTTGAGGTCACTCGAATCCTCGTGATTCTTGGCGCCGATCGCCCCCGAGCCGCGCTCGGAGCGCGGAGCGATCTGAAATTCGAGACCACGCGAGGCGACGCCGCGGCTGTCTCGCCGGCCACCGCACTCCTATCCCGATCCTGAAGATAGCAAATCCCATCGCCTCTCGCCTACTTCCCTGTCCGGATCGGCGATCGGGGGCGGCTATCCGTCGACGGCCTTGTACAGGGTCCTGGCCTTGCGGAAGCCGAGGCTGCGGTAGAGCATCAGGGCGGATCGATTCTCGGCGGTCACCTCGAGATAGGCACGCCGCAGCCCGGCCCCCTGGAAGCCGGCGAGGGCCCCCCGCGCCAGGGCCCGTCCCAGGCCCTTGCCCCGGTGTTCGGGGACCACGCCGAGGTTCTGGATCGCCCCGATCGGGCCGTGATCGAGGACCCCCTGGACCGTCCCCACGCATCCGTCCGGGCCGGCGATCAGCCAGGTCGCGCCGGGGAGGAATCCCGGCTTGCGACGGATCTCTCGCATCAGCCGCTGGCAGCCGTAGCGATCCCCCAGGCAGGGGAAGACGTAGGCATCGATCTCCCCCCGGAAGCTCCGATACTTGACGTCGGCGTGGAGCGCCAGCAGGGACTCGTCCCAGGCGATCCAGGTGAACGGATCGGGGAGCGCGATCGGCCCGATCGGCTCGTCCAGGTCCAGTTCCATCCGCAGCCGTTTGTAGTACGTGATCGCCATGAGACATGGGGCACAGGATCATGTCGCCCGGTCGCTGCCGCCACGATCATCGGGCCGAATCGCATTCTAAGGCCGGCGGCGAACCAAGGTCAATCACTCCGGCCTCGATTGCTCGTCGGCCCCGGGGCGGGTGATGAGCATCGGGATGTTCAGGCCGTGGCGGACCCGGTCGACCGTCTGGCCCAGGAGGAGGTCGCGGACCAGCCCGTGGCCGTGCGAGCCCACCACCAGCAGGTCGACCGGATCCTGCCGCAGGTGGGCGACGAGCTGGCCCGCCGGATCCGGCCCGTGCAGCAGCACCGATCGGGCGCGAAAGCCACGCTCGCGGAGGGTCTGGACCAGCTCGCCCAGGTACTTCGCGTCCGCGTCCGTCTCCCGATCCGCGGTCTCGACGCCGTGGATGACCGTGAGGGGCGTATCCACCACGTGGAGCAGGACGAGCTCCGCGGCCTGCGCCTCCCCCTGGGCCACCGCCAGCGCCCGGCCCAGGATGGCCGCATCCCCCTCGCCGTGCTCCAGGGCCACGCCGATCTTCCCCAGCGGCCTGGCACGGAGGGCCTCGCCCCAGTCCATCGCGACGCTGGCGGGGGGGGCCCACGAGGTCGAGGCGTGGATGACCGGCCAGAAGGCGATCCACGCCAGCAATCCGCCCACGAGCGCGGTGGCGACGATCAGCACCAGGGCCAGCAGCCAGCCGACCGGGACCGGCCCCAGCGCCGCCCCCGAGGCGAGGGCCGACTCCACCCATCCCACCCCCTGGTCGAACACGAGCTTCGCGTTCAGCGCCACGATGATCGCGGCCGTCGCCCAGGCCAGGATTCGCCCCCACAGCGGGGTCGCCAGGACCCCCATGTTCCTCCGATTCGAGGTGAAGTGGATCAGCGGGATCACGGCGAAGGGGAGCTGGAGGCTGAGGATGACCTGGCTGAGGACCAGCAAATGCTGGGTCGACTCCTCGCCCGCGAGCCAGATCACCAGGACCGCGGGGAGCAGCGCGATCAGCCGGGTCGTCAGCCGCCTCAACCACGGCGCGATTCGAAGGTGGAGGAATCCCTCCATGACGATCTGGCCGGACAGCGTCCCCGTCAGCGTGGAACTCTGCCCGGCACAGAGCAGGGCCACGCCGAACAGGATCGGCGCGGCCTTGCCCAGGAACCTGGGCAGGAGCTCGTACGCCTGCTGGATCGAGACGACCTCCACGCCCCGGCTGTGAAACGCCGCGGCGCTGAGGATCAGGATCGCCGCATTCACCAGGAACGCCGCGTTGAGCGCGATCGCCGAATCGACCAGGAAGTACTTGCAGGCCGACTGGCGGCTGTCGTTGTCCGACCCGATCCTCCGCGTCTGCACCAGCGCGGAATGGAGATAGAGGTTGTGGGGCATCACCGTGGCGCCGAGGATCCCGATCGCCACGAAGAGCGCCCCGGGCGGCAGGCTCGGGCGGAGGCCCGAGACGATCCCGGCCGGATCCGGGCCCGCCTGGAAGAGCTGGATCAGGAAGCAGCCGCCGATGATCGCCACCAGCACCAGGATCACGGCCTCCATCTGCCGCATCCCCCACCGCTGGAGGTAGAGCAGGGCGAACGTGTCGAACGCCGTGATCAGGCATCCCCACAGCAGGTCGATGTTGAACAGCAGCTTGAGCGCGATGATCGTCCCCAGGATCTCCGCCAGGTCGGTCGCCGCGATGGCCACCTCGGCCAGGATCCAGAGGAGCACGCTGACTGGCCGCGAATACTCCGCACGACAGGCCTGCGCCAGGTCGTGCCCCGTCACCACCCCGAGGCGCGCCGCGAGCGTTTGCAGCAGCACCGCCATCAGGTTGGACATCAGCAGCACCCAGATCAGGGCATATCCGAACCTCGCCCCCCCCTCGAGGTCCGTCGCCCAGTTCCCCGGGTCCATGTACCCGACGCTCACCAGATAGGCCGGCCCGAGGAATGTGAACAGCCGGCGCAGCCTTTGCCACCTCCCCGAAGCCTGCGGGACCTCGATCGTCCCGTGGACCTCGTCGAGCGAATGCCGCGATGAACCCGTCTCGACGACTGCCATGCGTCCTCTTTCTCGGTTCCCGCGCCGCTGTTCCGGCCGCTTCCACGCCCTTCATGACATCTAACCGATTTTTCGGTCGCCTGCAACCCATGTGTTTAGACTCAAAATCATAATTTTTGGCATCCAAAAACCCACCGCGATACGGCATCATCCCGAGACGGTGAGAATTCGGCTCTCGAGAGTTGACAGCCGGCATGGCCACGCAAGCATGAGTGACCACGATCGTCA
>NZ_JAALJH010000132.1 GCF_011064615.1 Aquisphaera insulae
AGTGTCATGCTGCTGCGGGAATCGACCTTGCCAGGTTGCGGGAAAATGGCGAGGATGCCGCGCCGAAGGGCCAGGATAGAACCGTCCTCCGAACGACCCGTGGCAGAAGCCGTCAGGCCGGGAATGAGGGGGACCGGGCTCCGGGCCGACGATTTTCACTTCAACGCGGACCGGGCACATCTCGAAGCCCGGGGTTGCAAGCGGATTGCGATGCCGCGACGGGAAGGCGGAGGCGGTAGGGCCGACCGGCCCGGGACCGTCCGTTGGCCGGCCTGCGAGGGCGTGCGGGAGAGAACGGCACGGCGGGTCGGATTCGCGCCGAGCCGGGTGGTCCAATCAGGATGGGGCCTCGAATCATGCGAAAGACGCGGATCGCGGCGGCGTGCCTGCTCGGGTTGGCCGTCTCGCTGTCGGGACCGACGGGCTGCTCCACGATGGGCCCGTTCCATGCCCCCCATCTCTCCAGGATATTCTCGCCAAGGCCCGTGGCGGAGAATCCCCTGGCCATCCCGATCACCGACTTCGAGGTTGTATGGAGGAAGTCGGTCGAGGTGACCGACCGGTACTTCGACATCGATCGCGAGGACCGACTGGCGCACACGATCGTTACTCAACCGAAGATCGGCGCGACCTTGCTGGAACCCTGGAGCGGCGACTCGGTCGGCTTCACCGAGCGGCTTGAATCGACCCTCCAGACGATCCGACGCTTCGCGATCGTGAAAGTGGAGCCGGCCCCGACTGGTGGATACCTGGTGAAGGTGGAGGTGTGGAAGGAGCTGGAGGATATGGTCAAACCGGACCGCGCCGCGGCCGGTCGTGCGGTATTCAACAACGACTTCCCGGTGAACCGGACCCACGAGATCATCGGGCCGGTCCCCGCGCCCCTGGGGTGGATCCCTCGCGGCAGGGACCCGAACCTGGAACAGGCCATCCTGGCGGGGATTCGGGACTCGCTCTTTCTTTGAGCATGAGGTCGTCGGCGTCGGGGCCGCGTCCGCGGCGCTCCGGCGAAGCCCTGCTGTGACTCCCCTCCGGTGAACACGACTCCCCCGCTTCTGCTCCGTCCCGGATCGTGGATCCGAGGCGCGCAGCAGGCTCCGGCCAGCAGCTCGAGCAGGGACTTCGGGGGTTTCACCGACTGGGAGGCATCCGGGGTCCCGCCGAGATCATCGCGGGTCGACACCCGATCGCAGACGCCTCGGAATCCTTCCTCGCTTGCCGGTCATCGGCAGCGAATCCTCATCGCCTTCGCGACGCCATCAGTAGGCGTTGAACGTCCAGTAAGCACCGGCCGCTGCGATCCCGATCCAGGTGATCGTCGGGTCCAGGAGGGCCGCCCGGTGGGCCGGGGACGCCATCCACATGGCTCCGGGGAACACTCCGCCCGCGGCCGAGTTCTGACGCCGCGCCGGGCCCATCACGAAATGCCCCAGGCCCCTGGCGAGCTGCGCGTTGTTGTTCTGCGCGGCCCAGTTGCTCAGGTTCTGGTCCAGGCTCACGGGAGCCAGGCCGTAGGAAGCCCGGGTCGAGTTGAGCCAGGAGAGGAATCCATAGGGATCATCGTAGCCCGTTTGGGCCGGAGCCGCCTGGACGGTCTGAACGGGCTGAGGCTCGGCCACGGGGACGGCATACGAGGTCGGTATAACCTGGGCGCCGTTCGCCGTCTGCGTCGGCTCGGGCGCTTGATTGGCCTGCGGAGCCGTGGCGTACTGCGGAGCGTACGTCGGCTGCTGATAGTAGTAGTATTGGGGGGTCTGCGTTGCCGCGCGGGGATACGAATAGGCAGGCTGTGAGTAATACCTCGGTGCCTGATAACCGCGGGCGGGATAGTAGGTGTACTGCTGGGCGGAGACCTGAGAACTCGCCCCTAGGCTCGCGAGGAGGACCAGCAATGCCGCGGCGGACCTGCGGGCCGAGGAATTCGAGGGGATGGACAATGGACCTTCTCCAAGGAGGAAACACGGGAGGACATCGCGACGCACGATACCCGCACATGCCGGCTGGAAACCCGAATCCGGGAAAACCGGAGTTCTGATTCCCGCAGCAACCCGTGTGAGGTGCTAAATTGGGACATGGTTCCACAAAATGCAACACGTTTCTGGGATGTTGAAAAAAATCAACACTGCCACAAAAGCGATTGCATGTGAATGTGTTCTGTCGATCATGTTTGCCGACTTTCCATGTTGCCGTGTTGAGGTCGGACGGCGGCTCGGACGCAACTCGCTTGTGAGTCTATGAAAGCGACAAGTGACGCAGAAATCGGTCGGGCGGGTGATTGCATTTCCTGTCATCATCTTGCTGAATTGGGCCACGATTTGCATTTGTCGATTATTGATGTGTAGACACGATATCTATTCCCGCTTGCAGAATCACACGACTCAAACCTGGGCGGGCGTCTCGACGAACGGCCGGTGATATTCATTTGGGAAGGTGAGTGCGCACGCCCGCCGATCCATCGAGCGTGGAGGGGATCGGACAGGTCGCCGTGCACGGAGTCCGGCATCCTGGATTGGGAAGAGGCCCGACCCGTGCGCCGGATCGGGCAGGAAACCCGGCGATCGAAGCTTGACGGGTGATCAGGCCGAGGCCGAATCGGTCGTGGTGAACCAGGGATAGATGGCCGGGAGCACGAGGCAGGTTAGCAATGTGGAAGTGAAGAGGCCGCCGATCACGACGGTGGCGAGAGGACGCTGGATCTCGGCCCCGGGGGTGGTGGCGACTGCCATCGGGATGAAACCCAGGCCGGCGACCAGGGCCGTCATGAGGATCGGGCGGAGGCGGACGATCGCCGCTTCTCGGGCCGAGGCGTGGGCTTCCATGCCCTCGGCGCGGAGATGCTCCACCGCGCTGACCCAGACCAGGCCGTTGAGCACCGCCACGCCGAAGAGGGCGATGAGGCCGACGGCCGCCGAAATCGAGAACGGCAGGTCCCGCAAAACCAGGGCGAAGATCCCTCCGGTCGCCGCCATCGGGACGGCCAGATAGATCAGGAATGCGAGCCGCATGGAGTGGAAGGTGCTGTAGAGGAGGAGGAAGATCAGGAGCATGGCCACGGGCACCACCACGGCCAGCCGCTTCGAGGCCGTCTCCAGGTGTTCGAACTGCCCTCCCCAGCGGAACTGGTAGCCCGGGGGCTTTCGAACCTGGGCATCGATCGCGGCCTGGGCCTCGGCCACATAGCCGGCGATATCGCGGCCACGGACGTTCACGCCCACGTAAGCCCGGCGCTGGACGTTCTCCCGCTCCACTTCGCTGGGGCCTTCCTCGAAGGCCAGGTCGGCCAGGTCCTTGAGCGCGACCGGGCGTCCGACCGAATCGACGATCCGGATCGAGCCGATCCGCTCGGCGTCGTTCCGCCAGGCCTCGGGCAGCCGTACTCGGATCGGGTATCGCCGTTGGCCCTCGAAGACCGTGCCCGCCGTCGTCCCCCCCAGCGAAGCGACGACGTCCAGCACATCCGAGGCCTTGATCCCGTAGCGGGCGAGCTGGTCGCGGCGGACGTTGATCCTCAGCATGGGGAGCCGACCCGACGAGGGGACCTTGATGTCGCGGGAGCCGGGGATCTTCGCCAGCACGTGTTCCACCTCGTCGGCCAGCCGGTGGAGCACGTCCAGGTCCGGCCCGGAGATCAGCACCGCCACGTCACTCTTGACGCCCGCCACCAGCTCGTTGACCCGCATCTCGATCGGCTGGCTGAAGCCGAATTTCACGCCCGGCACGTTCTCGGTCAGGAGCCGGTTCATCTCCTCGATCAGCGCGTCCCGCGTCAGGCCCGGACGCCATTGCTCCTGGGGCTTCAGCATCGTCCAGACATCAGTCTGGTGCACCCCCATCACGTCGTTGGCGATCTCGGGACGTCCCGTCTTGCTGTAGACCAATCGCACCTCGGGGATCGTCTCCAGAAGACCCTCGATCTGCGAGGACGAGGCGACGGCCCCCTCGAGCGAGGCGGACGGGATCCGCACCGCCTCGATCAGCAGGTCCCCCTCGTTCAGCTTGGGCATGAATTCCGCCCCCATGTGCCAGGCGACCGGGATGCTGGCCGCGACGAGCCCCGCGGCCACGCCAAGCGCCAGCCAGGGGCGGCGAATGAAGGCGTCCAGGATCGGGACGTAAAGCCTCTTGAGCCAACGGATTAGCCATAGCTCCTCCTCCCGGGGCCGGTCGCTGAGGCCCAGCGAGGCCATCACCGGCATCAACGAGAGGGACAGGACGAGCGAGCCGGCCAGCGCGAAGATCACCGTCAGCGCCATGGGCCGAAAGAGCTTTCCCTCGGTCCCCTGCAGCGCCAGGATGGGGAGGTAGACGATGGCGATGATCAGCTCGCCGAACATCGTCGGCCGGCGGACCTCGATGGCCGCGTCGCGGACGATGTCCAGCTTGGGGCGAGTCCCCCCCTCGTGGGCCAGCCGGCGGACGCAGTTCTCCACCATGATCACGCTCGAGTCCACGATCAGGCCGAAGTCGATGGCGCCCAGGCTCATCAGGCTCGCCGAGACGCCCGTGGCCAGCATGATGTTGGCCGCGAAGAGCATGGAGAGCGGGATGGCCAGCGCCACGATCAGGCCGCCGCGGACGTTGCCGAGCATGACCAGCAGGACGAGGATCACGAGCGCCCCGCCGGCCACCAGGTTGTGCTCCACCGTCCCCAGCGTCAGGGCGATGAGATGGGACCGGTCGTAGAGGGGCTCGATGGTGACGCCCGGCGGGAGGCTCCTCTGGATCTCGGCGATCTCGCGCTTGACGTCGGTCACGACCCGGCGGCCGTTCTCGCCGATGAGCATCATCACGAGGCCGGTGACGATCTCGCCCCGGCCGTCACGCGTGGCGAGCCCTGCCCGGATCATCGGAGCGGGGTGGACCTTGGACACGTTCCCGATCGTCACCGGCACCCCCGCGCGCTCGTCGATGACGATCGCGGCGATGTCGTCGGACGAGGTGGCCTGGCTGACGCCGCGGATGTAGCGGGCTTCCCCCTCGTGGACGAGGTATCCTCCCCCCACGTTCGAGTTGTTGCTCCGGAGCGCCTCGAAGACATCCGTCATCGACAGCCGGTAGTTGCCCAGGCGGTCGGGGTCCACCTCGACCTGGTAGGTCTTCATCTCCCCGCCGTGCGCATTCACCTCGGTCACGCCCGGGACCTTGCGAAGCTGGAAGGCGATGTACCAGTCCAGGAGGGTCCGCAGCTCCATCAGGCCGATGCCCGATTCGGGTGTCGCCTTCACCTGGAACTGGAAGACCTCGCCGAGCGCCGTCGCGATCGGCCCGAGCGTGGGGTTGCCGTATCCTGCGGGGATGGCCTCCGCCGCGCGAGGGAGTCGCTCGCCGACGAGCTGCCGGGCGCGGTAGATATCGGTCCCTTCGTGGAAGACGATCGTGACGACCGAGATGCCGAACTTGGAGATGGAGCGGATTTGCTCGACACCCGGCAGGCCGCTCATCGCCCCTTCGACCGGGAAGGACAGGAGTGATTCCACCTCCAGGGGAGAGAGCGCCGGGGCTTCCGTGATCACCTGGACCTGTACGTTCGTCAGGTCGGGGACCGCGTCGATCGGCAGGTTTACGGCCGAGTAGACGCCCAGGCCGGCCACGAGCGCCGTCGCCATCAGGACCAGCAGGCGGTTGTTCAGGGATCCTTCGATGATCGCGTTGAGCATGGCGTTTCTCCGGCCTTCCCCGGGTGATCACTCGTCGTCGGTTTCCTTGAGGATCAGCTCGCTCTTGAGCTGGTAGGCGCCCGCGGTCACGACGACGTCTCCCTCATGGATCCCGCCGTCGACCGCCACGCGATCGCCGAGCTCGCGACCCACGACGACCGGCCGGAACACGAAGCCGGCGAGGGCATCGGGCCCGGCCTCGGAGGCGGCCTCGGCGGTTCCGGGCCGAGGGGTTTTCGATGGCGCGAAGACGCCCGACTTGCCATCGATCTCGACGAGAGCGGCTCGGGGGACGGTGAGCACCTGTTCCCGGGTCGGGCTATCGAGGGCGATTCGCACGAACATCCCGGGGCGGAGCAGGCCGTCGCGATTCTCGGCCTGCGCCAGCAGCGCGACGGTGCGGGTCTGCGGATCGACGATCGCGCCGACGGAGAGGAGCTTGGCGCCGAAGGTCCGGTCGCCGTAGGCCGTCGAGGAGAGCCGGATGGCACCCCCTTCCACCGTCGGCAGCTTGGCCACGTCGGACTCGGGGACATTCGCCGTGACCCAGACGGAGGCCAGGTCGGCGACCGAGTAGAGGACCTCGTTGAGTTCCGCCTTCTGGCTGGCCACGACGGCCTTGGCGATGACGGTGCCGTCGAACGGCGCGACGAGCTGATAGGCCGTGACGTCCTCGTCGATGGCCCGGGTGTCGGCCCGCTCCGGATGATCGAGGAGGTCCCGTATGTTCTCCTCGACGCCGAGGATCCGGAGCCGGTGGGCGGCGTCGACGACCTCGGATTCGGCGAGCCGCACCCGCTGGTCGGAGAGTCGCTTCTCCTGGCTGGCGTCGAACTTCACCTGCTCGATGGCGGCATACAGCTTCGCCTGGAGCCCCTCGCGAGTGTGGCGGGCGACCACCGCCGGATGCTCGCCGATGACCTGTTCGCTCCTCAGCCCGGCGGTCTTCTCCTCCTCGTGGGCGGCGATGTCATACTCCGCGTAGGCCTGGAGGAGGGTCCCCCGGTACATCCCCAGCGGCTTGTCGGCGAACTCTCTCTGGATGGCGCTCGGGTCGGTCCCCTTGCGGATCTCGGGGATGAGGAGCTCCACGGCCGCCGCGACATCCGACTTCCACGAGTTCTCGATCCTCGCCGTGCTCAGCTCGCGCTGGCGGGCGCGAATATTCAGGCGGGCGGTGCCCACCTCGGGGCTGTCAATCGTGACGAGTGGCTGAAGCTTCCGGACCCGTTGCCCGAGGGTCGCGTGGACCTCTCGAACGACGCCCGCGGCCCTCGGCCGGATGTCGATCCGCCGGTCCGCGTTCACCTCGATCCGACCGGAGACCCCGAGCTCCCTCGCGACCTGATCGTAACGGGCCGCACCCGTCTCGATCTTGGCGGCCTTGACCTTGGTCGCAGGGAGGAAAACTGTCGCCGGGGCGGCCGTCGACCTCGGCTCGGTGGCCACTGCCGGGGCGGCTGGCGATACCCCGGCCTTGAACGCCTCCTCCAACGCGGCGTACCTGCGCCGGGCTTTCTCGAAGTCGAGCGCCAGATGGCCGGCCAGAAGGGCCAGGCAGGCACCCATTCCTAACCAGGGCAGCAATGCGGGGGCGAGCCATCGCCGGCCCGGACGTACCAGGACTGGTGAAGCCATGACCGTTACTCCGACGGATGCCTCGTCGATTCAGTTCAATTGGGGATTCTGATTGTGGCGCGGGGGCGCGAAGGCCCCCAAGCAGTGCCGGAGAACCTCGGCTCGACTGGCACGCTACCCGGGCGGTTCGGCCTCAGCAGTTGCGCCGTTCGCCGCGGACCGAGGTGGATTCGGCCGCGGGGCGCGCACGATCCCCCGTTGCGTCGAGGCGACCGGGATCGGGCGGGATTGGTGGGACCTCGATCGTGCACAGGATCGGCCGGAGCCGGCCGTCGGGCCCCGTCGCAAGTCCCTGGAAGAGCCTGCGGGGTGCTTCCGTGAAGGCGAGGGATCGGCCCCAGTCCGGTGCCGATGCATCGATGGGGAGATAGGCGTGGAGGGCGGGTCCAGCCGGAAATCCCCGATGGCCCAGGTCGTTGGTCAGGCCATCGGTCTGCGGGGGCTCGCTACCGCGGCCGCTGGGAACGAACCAGTGCCAGTGCAGGATGGACACGTCCGCAGCCCGACCGGCCGAGGGATGCCAGCGCAACAGGTGCTCGTGATTGGGGCAATTCTCGCCGGCGGCGTCATGATGCCGCACGTTGTGGAAATCGGCCTCAGGCAAGGGGACGTGGAAGAGCCCGGGGATCAGCAAGATGATCCCGAGTCGCCGTCCAAGTATTGCCGTCGCCGACCGAAAGACGCGCACAGACGATCCCCTGCTGGATCGAAACGAGATCCCTCGAATAGGCGCAATTATGGAACCTCATGCAATCGAGGTCAAGCGGACGAGCCAACGACCAGGCTTCGAATCAGCCCGATCCGACGACGAGCCACCCGCGAGGGGAGGTTCGCGCTGAAACGAACGCCGCGGAGGCCGGGTACGGGACAAGCCGTACGGCCGCCGCTGGGCTGACCCGGGCGACGGCGAGGGTCCGACAGGGATCGCCGCCCGCAGGACGTGGATCTCGACGAAGTCGGGGCGTCTCGGACAGGCGGCTCGTCGTCACCCGGACGCATCGGTTGGATGTGTCGCATTACGACAGGCTTGCAGCATCGCAGCCAGCGACTCGGGATCGGCGAGCCGATGTTCGGTCCCGACGACGATCAGGGCCGAATCGGGCAGGCCGCTGGCCTGCACGAGCTCTCGACTGTCGGCGATCGGGATCACTTCATCGGCCTCGGAGTGGAGGATGACCGTCCCCGGCTTGACCATCCCGGCCGAGCCCCACCGCTTCCAGGCCGGACAGAGCAGGACCAGCGGCGTCGTGCCGGCCTCGATGTTCATCGCCACGGCCCCGCCGCGCGACGAGCCGACGACGACATCCGGGGTGTCCCGATCGAATGCGGCCTGGGCCGTCCTGACCGCCCGCTCGAAATCGTCGTCGTCGAGCGGGGGGTTCGTGACCGTCTGGCCGTGTTCGATCAGGTAACTCGGCTTCAGCCCGCCGGGCACCGAGAACCAGCCGTGGAGGAAAAGGATCTTCATGGGAATTCAGGCCCGGGCCTCTGGTTTGATGCTCTCGAGGCCGAACGTAACGGCCGAAGGTTCCGAACGTCCACGCCAGGTGGCAGGCCGGCCCATGAGGCGCCGAAGGATCGAGAACCACTGGATCGCGACCAGGAGCAGGACTCCGAGCGGGTGGAGCAGCGCTCCCGCGACCGGCTGACGAAAGCGGACCAGGCCGGCGAGCCGCGGATAGTATGCGCAGGCGGTCGCGACGCTCGCCATGGCGAGCTCGACGCATCTTCCCGGTCGCGAGGCCGTCAAGGCACTCATGACCAGGAGCAGGATGGGCAGGACCTGGCCACCGAGCAGCACGAGCGTCGTCGGCACGATCAGGGCCGGCGACGCGAGCGCCTCGCGGGCGTTCCTGGCGAGTCCGAGCCAGACCTCCGCGGGCGACCTATACATCCGGCAGGACGCCACGTCGGTCGCGTCGAAGAGGTCGGTCGACAGGCCCGAGGCGCGAAAGGCCCTGGGGAGCTTCAGGCCGTCGTGGAGCGTCGACCGCACGGCCGAGTGGCCGCCGCAGGCGCGGTAGGCCCGCGCCCGGACGATGAAAACCTGGCCGCAGCCCGCTCCCAGTGACGGGTCGCGGCTCCGCCGCATGCGGCGGATCGGCAGGAATCCCAGGAGGATGAAGTGAATCAGGGGGACGAGGAGCTGTTCCATCAGCCCAAGGGTCACCTGCCGGGGTATCCCGCTGGCGAGGTCCGAGTCCGTGACCGACAGGAAGGCCGCCATCCGCGAGACCGCGTCAGGCGCGAGACGGACATCGGCGTCGACGAACAGCAGGAGGGGATGCCTCGCCTCGGCGGCGAGTACCCAGCAGGCGTGCATCTTGCCACACCATCCGGCGGGGAGATCCGGCACCGCCACGAGCCGAACTCGTGGGTCTTGCTCCGCGATTGCCCGCACGATCTCCGCCGTCCGATCCGCCGAATGGTCGTCGGCGACGAGGATCTCGATCTCCGCCCCACGGTTCTCGAGCGCCGCCGCGACCGCCTCACCGATGGCGTCCTCTTCATTCCGAGCGGGGATCAGGATGGAACACGCCGGCGGTCCTCCCGAAGGGAGTGGGCGCGGCGGGGGCGCGTAGGCGCGCAGGTTCGACCGGAAGAGCCAAGCGGGCAGCGCCGCGAATAACAGGGACGTGAGGATCAGGCCGAGCATGACGCCTCGATCGGTTCAGGTCGGCGGCGGTCGCGACACGCGATGTTCAGGCCGAAAGCGTTCGCCCCGGCTCCAGGCGCGTAGGCGTCGCCACGAATCATAGACTCCGCCCACTCCCGAAGTCCCTGCGACGATCAGGGTGAAATCCGACGGGTCCCGGCGGCGGGCCAGCGACGCCAGTCCATCCAGGTTCTGCTCCAACGCCGCCTCAATCCGAGCCGTCCACGTCCCGGGCGAGGCGGCGGGCCCATCGACGATCTCGATCGGGCTCCCGAATCGGATGAGGGCTTCCGGGCATCGATCGTCCCAGAAGGGATACTCGACCGCCACCGGAACGATCCATCCCCCTCGGAGCCGTCGCGCCAGGTGGCCGATCCCGGGCTGGAGCCGCAGAGGCCGCTCCCGTGGGTCGACGAATCGACCCTGGGCGGTAATCCAGAGGGTCGCCTCGGGGCGCGCGAGGATCTCGAGGCTGCGTCGGAGGAACTGGACGCCCCCACGCGAGGTCCCGGGCTCCACGCCGAAGAAGCCAATCCGCTCCAAGAACGGATACTGCGCCAGGCCCGCTCCGTCGATCGGACCGAAATGAGTCCGCCAGGCCGGCATCTCCGCACTCATCGCCAGGGCGATCATCGGATCCCACCAGGACGGATGATTCATCACCATCACCAGCGGCCCACGCCCCAGCACCGGCATCGGCCCATCCGACGCAACCCGCAATGCCCGGAAATGCCGGGCCACGTATCGGCGCGCATACCACCGAAACAGCCCGAAGAGCCTGGGAGAGCGGGCCACGGATCGAGGAGGAGGGTGAATAGCCACAGAGGCACTCAGATCCGCACTGATGATCCAGGAAGTCGAGTGAGGGAGAGCACAACCGAGCCGCCCACCTTCCTGGTTCTTGGGACTCCCTCAGTATGACTTGTCCGTGTTGATCAGAGTTTGTCGGCGGCTAGATTCCCGTCTTTCCACCCGAGGTTGCCCGCAAGCCGGTCCTGGTCCAGGGCATCGGCGGCGATCCAGCCGGACATCATGACCATGGGCATGCCCGGTCCCGGGTGGGCCGCGCCGCCCGCGAGATAGAGGCCGCGAACGTCCGGGCTGCGGTTGGCGGGCTTGAAGGCGCCCGTGAGCCGTCCGTGGCTGGATAGCCCGTAGATGGCCCCGTTCAGGACGCGATAACGGTCGTGGATGTCCTGGGGCGTAAGCCAGCGTTCCAGCCGGATACGTGATTCGAGGTCGTCCAGGCCGGCCGTCGTCCGGAGCTTCTCGATGATCGTCCGCCGATAGGCCGGGAAGATCTCCGACCAGTCCTGGCCGAGTCGGAGATAGGGCGTGTGCACCAGCACGTAAAGCGCCTCGCCGCCCGGCGGGGCGACGGTCGGGTCGGTCCTGGCGGGTGCGCAGACGTAGCAGGTCGGGTCGCCGGCCGGTTCGCCCCGCCCGTAGATGGAGGCGAACTCCTCATGAGGGTCGCGTGAGAAGACGAAGTTGTGGTGGAGGAGTTGATCGTAACGGCGATCGAGCCCGAGGTAGAGCACCACGCCCGAGCATGCGGCCTCGTAGCCCCGCCGCTTCTCGAATCGACGAGCGGCCGGGCGGCCGGCCAGCAGCTCGCGATGGGTGCGGACGGCGTCGCAGTTGGAGATGACCGCGCCCAGGCGTTCGACATGGCCGTCCTCGAGTTCGACGCCGGAAACGGCACCGTCCGGATCGGTCGCGATCGATCGGACTCCCCGGCCAATCTGAAATTCCACGCCGAGATCGGCGGCGAGGCGGGCCAGGGTACTGGCCACGGCGCGGGTGCCTCCGCGCGGATACCAGACCCCTTCGCCCGTCTGGATGTGCGCGATCCCGCACAGGACGGCCGGAGACAGGTCGGGGGACGATCCGACATACTGGGTGAAATGGTCGAGCATCTGCGCGACCCGGGGGTCATCGATCTTCGCCCGGATCAGCCCCGAAACGGTGCTCCATGGCCGCATGCTCAGCACGTCGGATAGCGTCGAGATGCGCAGGGCCTTGGCCGCGTCGAACATGTCGCGAAGGGACCCGATCGACCGCCAGAAGAAGTAGCGATGGGAAATGCTCTCGAGCCGACGGGACAGGCCGTGGAACGCCCTGTAACCGCGAGCCGCACCGCCGGCAGCGAAGCCGTCGAGCGTCCGGACCATTCGTTCGACGTCCGCGTGCAGGTCGAGGACCGATCCATCGGCGAAGAACGATCGCCACTGGGGGTCGAGCGGGATCAATTCGATCTCATCGGCCAGGTCTCGACCCGCCTCGGCGAAAATCCGCCTCAGGACCGAAGGCATGAGCAGGATCGTCGGCCCCATGTCGAACCGATAACCCGCTTCGGAGAGCTCCGCCGCCTTGCCGCCGAGCCAGGGATTCTTCTCGAATAGGACGACGTCGTATCCCCTGGCCGCCAGGGTGCAGGCCGATGCAAGGCCACCGAGCCCACCGCCGATCACCCCGACCCGCCTCGCCATCGACGCTCGCATTCGCTCTCGCTCCAAGCACGTCGCTGTTCCATTCGAGTATCAGAATCTACCCGTCGTGGCGACGACCGGCCCGGCCTGTCGCCCCGCCCTGGGAGCCTCGACGGCGACTCTCAGGCCCAGGTCTTCTCCGATCAGCCGGGAGGTGATCCGCGCGGATTCGTAGATCACCGGCAGGCCGCTCCCGGGATGGGTCCCCCCCCCGACGAGGTAGACCGACTCGAGGTCCTCGAACCGATTCCGCGGGCGGAGGTGGAGCATCTGGGTGAGGCAATGTGCCAGGTTGAACGTGGCCCCCAGGTGGATCTGATGCTGGGACTCCCAGTCGGCGGGAGTCACCATCCGCTCGTGGCGGATCCGCGAGCGGACGTCCCCCAGGCCAATCCTGGCGAGTTGGGATAGCGCCAGGTCGCGGAAGGCGGGCGCCTCGCGCGACCAGTCCACGGTGCTCGACTGGTGCGTCACCGGAACCAGAACGTACAGGGTGCTGCAACCGGACGGAGCCATCGACGGGTCCGTGACACACGCGTTCTGGACGTAGAAGGACGGGTCGCGCGAGAGGACATGACGCGACTCGATGTCGGCGAGGTTCTCCAGGTAATTTTGGGCGAGGTAGATCGTGTGGTGCGGCAGGTCCTCGCATCGGCCCTCGAGCCCCAGGTAGAGCATGAACGTGGAACACGAGAATCGCTTCCTGGCGAGCTTGCGATCGGTCCATCGTCGTCGCAGGCGGTCCGGCACGAGCCGCGTCATGGCCCGGGCGAAGTCGGCGTTGATCACCAGGGCATCGGCCTCGTGGAGCCCGGACCGGGAGCGGACGCCCACGGCCTTCCGGCCCCTGAAGAGGATCTCATCCACCTCGTCCCGCAGCGAAATCCGCACGCCGAGGTCCTCGGCGACGGACGCCATCACCTCGGAGACGCGACCGCAGCCGCCGATCGGGTGGAAGACGCCATACTCGTATTCCAGGAAGGAGAGGATCGAGAACAGGCTCGGGCAGTTGAACGGGGACATCCCGAGGTACTTCGACTGGAACGTCATCGCCAGGCGGACCCGCGGGTCGCGGAAGTAGCGTCGGAGCTCGCCGTCGAGCGAGAGCCACGGCCGGACGTGGGGCAGGGCCTTCATGAGGTGGGGCGAGAGCACGTCGCGCCATCGCACGAACGGCGACTCGAGGATCGGCTTGAGCCCGGCCATCTTGACGCGATTGTCGTCCAGGAATCGGCCGAGCCGCGTGGCGTCGGACGGGCAGAGGGCGGCCACCTCCCGTTCCATCCGGGGCAGGTCGGGGGTCGCGTCGAGCTGCCCCCCCGCGCCGAAGACCAGGCGATATTGCGGGTCGAGGCGGACCATCGGCACCTCGGCGTGGAGGTCCCGGCCGACGGCCTCGAAGATCGACTCGAGCACCCGCGGATAGAGGAAGAACGTCGGACCGAGGTCGAAGCGGAAGCCGTCGCCGCCGATCGTCGTCGTCCGGCCTCCGATCCGGTCCTGACGCTCGATCACCGTCACGTCGCAGCCGGCGGCGGCCAGCAGCATCGCCGAGGCAAGCCCCCCCGGGCCGGCTCCGATGATCACAACTCGCTTCGGATCGCGCATCTCGTCCGGTCGCCTCCTCGTCCTCCCCACCTGACCGGAAGGCGTTGTAGTCCGACCCCCCGAATCGTCAAGGGATTCGGGCGGCCGGCGCCGGTCTCGAGGACGACGGGGCTCTTACCCTCCCCGTCACGCTTGCAGGACTCAGGGCTTGACCGGGCGGCCCGGTTGGCGGAGATCGGTGAAATCGCCCCATACCTGTCGACGCGGGCACGGGGCGAATGAGAGGGACTGCTCGGGCGGGCGAGTCGAAGGCGCACTCTCTCGGCGGAACGGGATGTGCCCGGGCGGTCAATCCTCGCCTTCTTCTCCCTCGTCGGTCGCGCCGTTGGCGCTGAAGGTGGCGGTGTGCCCCTGGCGGTTGGCGATGACCTGGGTGGAGATCTGATCGGCCACCGCGGCGTTGTCGCGGAGGTATTGCTTGGCGTTCTCGCGGCCCTGGCCCAGGCGGAGGTCGCCGAAGTTGAACCACGAGCCGGACTTCTCCACGAGCTTGTCCGCGATCGCCAGGTCCAGGAGGTCTCCCTCGCGTGAGATCCCGTGGGTGTACATCATGTCGAACTCGCAGACCCGGAACGGCGGAGCGACCTTGTTCTTGACGACCTTGACCTTCACCCGCGACCCGGTCACCTCCTCGCCGTCCTTCACCGGCCCGATCCGGCGGACGTCGATCCGGCAGGAGCTGTAGAACTTCAGGGCCCGGCCGCCGGGCGTGGTCTCCGGGCTGCCGAACATCACGCCGATCTTCTCGCGAATCTGATTGATGAAGATCAGCACGCACTTCGAACGCGAGACGCCGCCGGTCAGCTTCCGGAGAGCCTGGGACATCAGCCTGGCCTGCAAGCCGACGTGGCTATCGCCGATCTCCCCCTCGATCTCCGCCTTCGGCACGAGCGCGGCCACCGAGTCGACCACGATGATGTCCACCGCGTTGGACATGACCAGCATCTCGGCGATCTGGAGCGCCTCCTCGGCGCTGCTCGGCTGGCTGACCAGCAAGGACTCGATGTCCACCCCCAGCCGCTTGCACCACGAGGGATCGAGCGCATGCTCCGCATCGATGAACGCCGCCACGCCGCCGTTCCGCTGGGCGTTCGCCACCGAGTGCAAGGCGATCGTCGTCTTGCCGCTCGACTCCGGGCCGAACAGCTCCACGATCCGGCCCCGCGGCAGCCCCTTGCCTCCGAGCGCCAGATCCAGCGAGAGGGCCCCGGTCGAGACCCCCTCGACCTCCAGGTGACTCCCCTCGCCGAGCTTCATGATCGACCCGGCGCCAAACGTCTTCTCGATCTGGCTGATCGCATTGTTCAACGCCTTCGCCTCGGCCGTCTGCGCCGCCGGCTTGGCCTCCTGCGTTCCCTGTCGCTTGGCCACGTCGATCTCCCCTCTGAAGGTCTTCCCGAGTTCTGTACTAACGAACACTACTATATCATGGATCTCCAAAGCAGTCAAGGCGATGCGTCGATTTTCTTCCCGCTCAATTGAGCTGTTGAAAGGGGCGTGTAAGTGGGGCCTTCCGGGTCGAGGGTTGAACTGTACGTGGTGATGGCAGAGACCCGGAAGGTGCCCCCGGTCCAGCCCTCAAAACGGGAGGCCGGCCCCTTGTCTCGGAGTGGCGGTACGGAGGCGGGTCGGGGCCGACGGCGGTCCTCGCGGATCCGGCCGAGTGAGACGTGCGGGGTGAAGCGATCGTCGGGGCGATAGCCGGCGGATCGGCATGCCTCCGCGACGGCCCTCCGGAGCTGGAGCAGGGGGGCCAGGTCGGGCGCGGTCAGCCCGGCCCAGATGACGCGGGGACGATCCGCGTTCGGGAACAGGCCGATGCCCTCGAGCGACAGGTCGAAGGGTCGGTGGGGCGCGGCGGCCTCGGCGACCTTGCGGCAGACAAGGCTCAGGTCGGAGTCCAGTACATCGCCCAGGAACGCAAGCGTCAGGTGGAATGACCCGCCATGCGACCACCGGGCCGCGGGGAACTCCGGTGCCAGGTCGTTCTGCACCTTCCTGAGCCGGGCGATGACCGGCTCGGGCAGGGCTATGGCGATGAACGTGCGGGTGCTGCTGGGCATGCGGCGTGGCCTCGCCAATGGAGTCGTCTGGCCGATCCGGCAGACTGGATCGATGTCAATTGGTCACGTCCGGTTCGCCCCCGATCCCGAGCCAGGTGAGGACGCGGTCGCGGAGCTGGCCCGCCGGGCTTGGATCGTCGTCGTCCATGTACCTCGCGACCTCGCCGGGGCGGATCTCGATGACCATCCGCGTTCCCCGGGTCGCGACCTCGCGGGGGTCGAATCCCTCGATCTGGAATCCGTTCAGCGGGTTGCCCCGCTGAGTGAACTTGAGATTGATGGTCCCCGGCGCATCGCCGTCGAGCCGTACCCTCTCCGAGCCTCCGGCTTCGAGCCGGCCGACGGCGGCCTCGGTCGTGCCGAAGCGGACGATGAGGCCCTCCACCGGGGTCGACCCGTCATTCCGGATCAGGATCTTTCCCGGGGCTCCGCGGAACGACCGGACGGCGACCTCGAGCCCCACGGCCAGGGCGACCAGGCAGGCCAGGACGATGCGGGCGCGGCGCGACATGGGGGGCTCTCCCTCGATCGCCGCGAGCTGGCATGTCACGTCACCCGCGGCGTTACCGAGGGTTTCAGGATCGCGCGCGGAGCCATCGACGACAAGGCGGGCGCCCGCTAGCTCGCCTCGGTTCGCCGCAGGATCTTGAGCGACCGCTTCGGCAGGGGCCAGTGTTTCGAGGGTGGGGTCGTCGGCTCGTCGATCGGGACATAGGCGTCGGCGGTGGTCACCTGCTGGGGCGACCGGCCGTAGTTGGCCAGGACCAGGTACAGGTCGCGGTTGGCGAAGGCCGAGGCCACGAAATCCGCCGGTAGAGGCGTGGCGAAGAGGTCGGAGTCGGAGATCTCCAGGAAGGCCCAGGTGCCGTCCGCGGCGATCTCCTGATACTGCCTCAGCCAGCGCTTGTGGATCGGCCGGGAGTCGGGATCCGGCGGGATCGGATCCCAGCCGCCGTGGAGGTAAGGGCCGTTCGGATGGGCCTGGTAGTACTTCCACGCTTCCGTGTAGAAGCCGTTCTCCGTGACGCCCGGCAGGCGCGGGATGGGGATCACGCCCCGCTCGCCGGTGAGCGGACGTCCTGCTTGAAGGAGGGGGAACTGCATGTAGGGGATCGCGTGCAAGAAATGCTCATCCGGCCCCTCGACCTTCGCGATCGAGCCGTGAATGCACGGGACGAGGTAGGGGGGGTGATTCTTCACCGCCTGTCGGAGGCCATCGGTGCTGCCGACACCCTCGCCGACCCAGACTAGGCTTTCGGACTTTTACAGGAGTCGTAGCGGTTGAAAAACGAGCGGACCAT
>NZ_JAALJH010000133.1 GCF_011064615.1 Aquisphaera insulae
CGAGACAGACTCTTAGCGGATTCCTGATCCGGTTGCGCGGGGCTCGACCGGGAAGTGAGGCGGGCTTTTCGGTCTCGTTCGTCTCGGTATTCCCCGTTTCGGCACCTCCCAACGCTTGAGTGGTCTGGAGGATTGATGTAGAAGAACGTGGCACGCTGGTGGATCGCCGGCAGGCCCCGGAGTCCGGCTGAACGGAGTCGAGCGGATGGGTTCAACGTCGTGGGCTCATGACGAGGCGGTCGTCATCCGAACGGCTCGCTTTCGATTCCCGATCTGGGCGCTGATGCTCCTGGTCGCGGCCGTCGCGATCGGGATCACGGTCCCCCTGATCTGGGTTTCGATGCTGATCCTGGCACCGCTGGGAATTGCCTACGTGGGCTCCCAACACCTGATCGCGACGGCGAACGTTCACCTCGCGAAGTGGATTTGGCTCGGCCTGGCGCTGGGGCTCAACGGCCTGTACATCGCCGCCACCCTGTCCCCGATCGGGCTTGTGGCGCAGCCCCTGATGCTTCTCGGCTACTTCTCCGTCCTGCTCCCCCTCACTCTCGGATTCGGCGGCACCTGGGCGGCGCTGGTGGGGCGTCACGGCGGTCCTTCACGCCATGGCCCTTCGCCTGCGTGGTTCCTGGTGATGCTGCTGGCAATCGCTCCGATGGTCACGCTCGTCACGCTCTGGCCCCTACACATGACCTTCCTGCTCGCGAAGCCGGCGATGGACCGCATGGCCGATCGGGCCGTGGCCGCCGGCGCCCGGGGACTTTCCCTGCCACCGACCTGGATCGGCCCGTTCCACATCGTCGCGACGAAGACCGATCCCCATGAGGACGGAGTGGCGCTCCTGACCGATTCACACCCGGGTGGTCCCGCCGGTTTCGTCCGCCTTCCTCGGCTCTCCCCCGACGTTCCAGGGCGCCCCGCGATCATCCTCGGCGATTGGATCAACGTGCCACTATGGGGCCGGTGGTCGTACAGGATGGAAGATTAGAGATCTGCCACGGCTTGATCCTGGGGTCGGCCACGGGACAGGCAAGAACGCCTGTCCCCCCGGGAGTTCCCTCCGCGCCTGGACTTCATCTCCAGGGGGCGGATATTCCTGTCTGCCCTTCAACCCCAATTCTTGGCCGCGACAAAGCCCTGGTGCTTTGTCACGGCTAAAAGACGGGTTGACGGAGGCGATCCCCACGTCCGAGCCGGAAGCGTCAGCGACGGTCAATTCATGATTTATGATTATCCGTCGCTGACGCTTCCGGCTCGGAAGGACCCGAAATCCAAGCCGTGACAAAGCCCTGGTGCATTGTCACGGCTAGAGAGACGGGTTGACGGAGGCGATCCCATGTCCGAGCCGGAAGCGTTAGCGACGGTGGATTCATGATTTATGATTATCCGTCGCTAACGCTTCCGGCTCGGAAAGACCCGAAATCCAAGCTGTGATGAAGCAGTAGGTCGTATTCATAGATACCGCCAGAAAAAGAGTTGCACAAGGTAATAATCATCGTGTCGATAGCCGCTCGCTCGAGAGGGAATCGGCCCGGAGAGGCTCGGGGAGGTATGTTCGCGATGCGAATGGAACTCCGGCCAAGCCGCAATGCGGGCCGCCCGACGCCATGGTCTCGCGATCGTTGTATCCGGCTCCTGGTGGCGTACAATGAAGTCGGCTTGAATCGATCGAACCCTCCCTGAAGAGCGAGGGCGAGGCAATGAGCTCCAAGACGAAGGCCGGGCGGTATGCCCGGCTGCGGCAGCCGCTCGTGCGCGACGGCGAAGCCGGCGCCCTGCGTCCGGCGGGATGGGATGAGGCCCTGGATCGCGCCGCCGCGGGCCTGCGCGAGACCGCCCGGCGGCATGGTCCCTCCGCATTCGGGATGTTCAGTTGCTCCAAGGCCACCAACGAGATGAACTTCGCGGCGCAGAAGTTCGCCCGGGTCGTGATGGGGAGCAACAACATCGATAGCTGCAACCGCACCTGACACGCCCCAAGCGTCGCCGGTCTGGCGACCGTGTTCGGGGTCGGCGGGGGCATGAACTCCTACCGCGAGGTCGAGGAAACCGAGGTCATCATCCTCTGGGGGTCGAACGCGAGAGAGACGCACCCGATCTTCTTCCATCACCTCCTGAAAGGCCTCCGCAACGGGGCGCGGCTGCACGTCGTGGACCCGCGGCGCACGAGCTCCGCGCGCTGGGCCGACAACTGGCTCGGGCTGGACGTCGGGTCGGACATCGCGCTGGCCAACGCCGTGGGCCGGGAGATCCTCGCGGCGGGGCTCGAGAATCGCGCGTTCCTCGAGCACGCCACGACGGGATTCGAGTCGTACGCGCGGGCCGTCGAACGTTACACACTCGCCCATGCGGAGGAGGTGACGGGCGTCCCCGCGGGCGCCATCCGCGACCTGGCCCATTCCTACGCCGGGGCCGGTCGGGCGATGATCTGCTGGACGCTGGGGATCACGGAGCACCACAACGCCGTGGACAACGTTCACGCCCTGATCAACCTGGCCCTGCTGACGGGGCACGTGGGCCGCTACGGCTCCGGCCTGAACCCGCTGCGGGGGCAGAACAACGTCCAGGGCGGGGGAGACATGGGGGCGCTCCCGGACCGGCTGCCCGGCTTCCAGCACGTGGAGGTGGACGAGTTCCGCGAGAAGTTCGAGCGGCGATGGGGGGCCCGCATCCCGCCCCGTCGCGGCTGGAACATGTCGGAGATGTTCGAGGCGATGGGGCGGGGCGAGCTCCGCGCCCTGTACGTCCTCGGGGAGAACCCGCTCCAGTCGGAAGCGGACCAGGGGCGGGCCCGGCGTCGGCTGGAGGCCCTGGACTTCCTCGTCGTGCAGGACATCTTCCTCACGGCGACCGCCCGGATGGCCGACGTCGTCCTGCCGGCGGCCGCGGGCTGGTGCGAGTCGGAGGGGACCGTCACCAGCAGCGAGCGGAAGGTCCAGCGCGTCCGCAGGGCGATCGACCCGCCGGCCGGCGCCCGGGACGACATCGCCATCCTGTTCGACCTCGCCCGACGACTCGGCCACGACTGGGGAGAGCCGCGGGCCGAGGCCCTCTGGGACGAGCTCCGCGAGCTCAGCCCCCTCCACGCCGGGATGAGCTACGCGCGGCTGGAGGCCTCGGATGGACTCCGCTGGCCTTGCCTTGACGAGGACCATCCGGGCGAGCTGTTCCTCCACAGCAGGCTCTGGGAGCGCCCGCTCAACGGCCCGAGGGTCGCCTTCCACCCGGTGGAGCACGACCCGCCCGTCGAGCGGCTGACCGACGAGTTCCCGCTGAGGCTGACGACGGGACGGCGGCTGGCCGAATTCAACACGGGCGTCCAGACCGCGGGCTACGCGTCGCCGCTCCGCCGGGGCGAGAGCCTCGACATCTCTCCGGAGGACGCGGAGCGCCTCGGGCTCCGGGACGGTGAGGTCGTCCGGGTCTCGTCCCGGCGCGGGGGCCTCGAGGTACCCATCCGGGTCGACGAGGGCCTGCGGCCGGGGCTCACCTTCATGACGCTCCACTTCCAGGACGAGGTCGCGACCAATATCCTGACCATCGACGCCACGGATCCCGGGTCGGGCACCGCGGAATTCAAGGCCGCCGCCATCCGGGTCGAGCGGCTGGGAGCGACGTGAGACCATGGACCTCTCCTTCCACGGCCCGCAAGCGACGGCGGTTGAGCGAGCCGCCGTCGACTCCATCCTGGGGCCGCCGACATCCGACCGGCCCGGCGGGGCGCGGGACCCGGATGCGGAGGGCCGTGGCGGGTTCCTGCCCGGCCACGCGGCTCGGTCCCGCCGCGACCTGCTCCTGCCCGCGCTCCACGCCGTCCAGTCGCGATTCGGCTGGGTGCCGCCGGGCGCCCTCGACTACATCTGCCGGAGGCTGACGGTCCCCCCCGCGGAGGCCCACGGCGTCGTGACCTTCTATCATCTCCTCTCGGTCGAGCCACAACCGCCGGCCGTCGCCCACGTCTGCGACGACATCGCCTGCCGGATCCGCGGGGCGGATCGCCTTCGCGCCGGGCTCGAGCACGCCCTGGGCCCGGAGGGCGCGGGGGGCTGGAAGGCCAGCCCGTGCCTGGGCCATTGCGAGCTCGCCCCCGCCGCGCTGGTCCTGAACGCGGGCGAGTCGCCGCGTGCGGCCTCGGTGGCCCCGGCGACCGTCGCGGGCATCCTGGGCGAGCTCGCCTCGCAGGGGGAGGCCGGCGACGACTTCGAATCGCTCCGGCGTTCCGTGCCCCAGTTCGGGGCCGAGGGCCTCCGGCTCCTCGGCCGGGTCGGCCGGATCGACCCGGGTCGGATCGACGCCTACCGGGAGTCCGGCGGGTATCAAGCCCTCGCGCGGGCGATCGAGATTGGCCGCGATCGCGTCATCGACGAGGTCCTGGCCTCGAAGCTCATGGGGCGAGGCGGCGCGGCCTTCCCGACGGGCCGGAAGTGGCAGGCCGTCGCGAGGGCGCCGGCCCGGCCCCACTACCTGGTCTGCAACGCCGACGAGTCCGAGCCCGGCACGTTCAAGGATCGCGTCCTGATGGAGGGGGATCCCTTCGCCGTGATCGAGGGGATGACGATCGCCGGCTTCGCGACCGGCTGCGAGCGCGGCTATCTCTACGTGCGCGGGGAGTATCCCCGGGCGGCGCGGCGGCTGGAGGCGGCGATCGCCGCGGCCCGATCCGCCGGCCTCCTCGGCCCGGACGTCATGGATGCGGGGTTCGCCTTCGACATCGAGCTCCGCCGGGGCGCGGGGGCCTACATCTGCGGGGAGGAGACGGCGCTCTTCAATTCGATCGAGGGCCGGCGCGGCGAGCCGCGGAACAAGCCCCCCTTCCCGGTACAGGCGGGCCTCTTCGGCAAGCCGACGCTCGTCAACAACGTGGAGACCCTGGTCAACATCCCGCTGATCCTCGCGCTCGGCGGCGCGGCCTATGCCGCGATCGGGACGGCGGGGTCGACCGGGCCGAAGCTCTTCTGCGTCTCGGGCCGCGTGGCCCGTCCCGGCGTCTACGAGGTGGAATTCGGCATCACCCTCGGGGACCTGATCGCGTCGGCGGGCGGGATCCCGGACGGGAGGTCGCTCCGCGCCGTGCTCCTCGGCGGCGCCGCCGGGACGTTCATCGGGCCGGACCGACTGGCGACCCCCCTGACCCTGGAGGGGACGCGCGGGGCGGGGGCGGTGCTCGGATCGGGGGCGGTGCTCGTCCTCGACGAGACGATCGACGTGGGCGACATCCTCGCCCGGATCGCGGCGTTCTTCCGCGACGAGTCGTGCGGACAGTGCGTCCCCTGCCGCGTCGGCACGGTGCGGCAGGAGGAGCTGGTGCAGCGGCTACGGTCGGGCCGGCCGATCGGCAGCCGGGAGGACGAGATGTCCCTGCTCGCGGAGATCGGCCAGGTGATGCGCGACGCCTCGATCTGCGGGCTCGGCCAGGCGGCGTCGAATGCCATCGAGTCGGCCTTCGCGACGCTCGGCCCGCGGCCCGAACGGGAGCCGACACGATGAGCGACGATTCCCCCTGGTTCCGCCCGCCGCCGCCGCCGGCCCGCCCGCCGGCCCCCCCCGCCGGCCCGGAGCCGGCGAATGTCGAGCTGACCATCGACGGGCGGACGGCGAGCGTGCCGGCCACGGCGACGATCCTGGACGCCTGCCGGGCCCTGGGGATCGACACGCCCACCCTCTGCTACCTGGAGAACCTCACGCCGGTCAACGCCTGCCGGATCTGCGTGGTCGAGCTCGCCGGCTCGCGGACGCTGGTGCCGGCCTGCTCCCGGCGCGTCGAGCCCGGGATGGAGATCCTCACCGATTCGCCTCGCGTGCGGCTGTCTCGGAAGATGGTGATCGAGTTCCTGGCCTCGTCCGCCGACCTCTCCGCGGCCCCCGCGGCGCTCGCCCACGCGGCACGCTACGGCGCCCGCCCCGAGCGGTACGGGACCTCCGCGGCGACCGTCGCGCAGCCGGTGAAGGTCGATAACGACCTGTACGTCCGCGACTACGGCAAATGCATCCTCTGTTACAAGTGCGTCGAGGCGTGCGGCACCGACGCCCAGAACACCTTCGCCATCGCGGTCGCCGGCCGGGGCTTCGGCGCGCGGATCAGCACCGAGGGCGACGTCCCCCTGCCCGAATCCGCGTGCGTCTACTGCGGCAATTGCATCGGGGTCTGCCCGACCGGCGCCCTGATGTTCCGCGGCGAGTACGACCTCCGCCGGCAGGGCCGGTGGGACGAGCCGCGACAGTCCCGCACCGACACGATCTGCCCCTATTGCGGCGTGGGTTGCACGCTCTCGCTCCATGTTCAGGACAACCGGATCGTCAAGGTCTCCTCGCCGATCGAGTCCGAAATCACCCACGGCCACCTGTGCATCAAGGGGCGCTTCGGGTTCGAATTCGTCCACGGCGACGATCCGGAGGCCGACGCCGGGACCGGCGGGGGGGCTGGGGACGGATCGACGGCCGGATAGGGCCTCGAGGTGGATCGGACCGTCCCGGGCCGGGGGCCGCGGGATCGTCTCGATCGGGCCCCCACCGCGGAGTCGCGACGCGCTCCCCACGCGCGCGACGGGGCTTGCAATCGTGCCAGGTTCCGCGGACGCTGGTAGGCCGGCCCGCCGTTAAATCCGGCGAGGATTGCCTAGGTTCTCGGGACCAGGCCACGCGAGGTGAGGTGAGGTGACGCGCCCATGAGCAGCGACGCGACGAGCCGGCGACAGGATAGGGGCGGTCGGCGGAGGAGATCCGACCTGGCGATCGAGGGCCTGGAGGATCGTCGGCTGCTCTCGTCGATCCTGGTGCAGGGGGCGGGGAAGGGGCAGGCGCCGGTGGTCCGGGTGCTGGACGCGGCGACGGGGACGCAGACGCTCTCGTTCCTGGCGTATGACGCCTCGATGAAATCGGGCGTGCGGGTGGCGGTCGGGGACGTGGACGGGGACGGCGTCCAGGACGTGATCACGGCGACGGGGCCGGGGGGGCCGGGGCTGGTCCGGGTCTTCCGGTCGACGGACGGGGCGCTCGAGGGCTCGTTCGCGGTCTCGGGCTCGAACCGCGGCGGTTACTGGGTCGCGGCCGGGGACGTCGAGAACACCGGCACGGCGGACATCGTGGTGACGCCGGGGCTCGGGTCGCCGTTGATCCAGGTCTTCCGCGGGACGACCGGGCAGCTCGTGGAATCGATCCAGGCCAACGCCGGGCTTCCCGCCAGGGCCTGGCAGGGGGCGAAGGTCGCGGTGGGGGACCTCGACCGGGACGGCTTCGCGAACATCGTGGCCGTGCCGGGGACCGGGCAGCCGATCGTCCGGGTCTTCGGGCAGGCCGGAAAGCTCGTTTCGTCGTACCGGGCCTTGCCGCGGGCCGTGGCCGGGGGGCTCTCGGTGACGGTCGGCAACGTCGCGAGCGCCCAGCGGATGGACGTGGCGATCGCCTCGGCCGCGGGGAAGGCCGCGCGGGTCCGGATCTTCCAGGGGACGACCTCGACGGTCGCGGCCGACTTCAAGGTCGCCGGGCCGTTCGCGACCGGATCCGGCGTCCAGGTCGCGGCGGTCGGGGTGGACAGCCAGACCGGCGACGAGCTCGCCCTCTCGACGGCGAGGCCGCACACGAAGCCCCAGTCCACGGTGGTCGTCAGCACCCAGTCGCTCCGCCTGGGCGCGGTCCTGCCCTCGCTGGCGTCCCTGCTGCCGGCGCCGGGCGTGGCCTATCGCACGGCGGCCATCCCCGCCGGGGCGTTCGTGGCGGGCTCGGGCACGGTGGCGAACTCGACGCCCGCGGTGGCGGTGGCGAACGGGATCTCGTCCACGTCGTCGCCCTCGCTCACGCCCTTGCAGCGGCTGGCGATCTTCGACCCGCTCTCGAAGACGTTCCAGCCGGTCGTGCAGAACGACCCGCGGCTCGTCGGCAAGGACATCTCGGTCCTCGTCCACGGCTGGGCGCCCGGGTACGTGAACTGGGTGGACGCCGAGGCGGCGAAGGGCCTCACCCTCAAGTGGTGGTGGACCTTCCCCGGCCAGCCCGGGTTCGACCCGCCGAAGACCAACCCGGGGCCGGCCTCCGCGTGGCTCCTCGACGGCGGGCCATCGGGCAACGAGGCCGCGGCGCTCACGGGCATGGCGCAGGACATCCTCGGCCGGACGTCGGCCACCGGCGGGGCGCCCGCGGACCCGAACGCGGTGGTGCTCGCCTACACGTGGATCGACGACTCCGCGACGCCTTCGTGGGACCTCGACGGCGTGCACGTCCCGCAGGATGCGAACCTCTCCGAGGCTCGCACCGCGCTCAACGGCGAGCGGCTGGCCGCCGGCCTCGAATCCGCCCTCGGCTCGGCGTCGGCCGCATCCTCGGCGAAGATCCAGCTCATCGGCCACAGCCATGGCTCCAAGGTGGCCACCGTGGCGGCGGTGGAGCTGGCGCGGGCCGGCTACCCGCTGAGGCAACTGACCCTCCTCGATTCGCCGGAGGACTCGGACACCGCCGGGGGCCAGGCGGTGGTCAGCATGGGGGCGGCGAACTTCAACTGGTTCTTCCTCCAGGATCTCGGCCTCAACCGCCAGAGCACCTCGGCGCCGTTCGTGGACGCGTACGCGTCGTACTTCGGCTACGCCTTCGGCGGGACCACCAGCGACGGCACAGTCACGCTGTCGAGCTCGCTCAACCAGGTCGTGGACGTGAGCCTCTATCCGGACAGCCTGAGCGAGACGGACATCGCCGACCGGCACGCCTACGCCGCCTGGTGGTACACCGGCTCCGGCGAGCCGTCGCTCAACGGCGGCACGGCGTCGAACGTGGGCCAGTACTGGTCGCCGCTGCTGCCGGGCTCGGGCGGCGTTTCGGCGCTGGCGCGATACTACGAGCAGAACTGGAGTGTCCTGTCATACCCGGCCGACCAGCAGTTCGTCCTGAACGCGGAGGGCTCGCCGCCGGCCCAGAACTTCACGTTCCGCTCGGCGGGCGTCGGCGGCGTGAGCCTGAGGCAGTCGTCGTCGGTGATCCAGTCGCAGACCGTCAGCATCGACGCGCCGTACGACGGCTTCGCGGGGATCTCGTTCAACTATGATTTCTCGTCCTTCAAGCCCGGCGACCTGCTGACGATCCTGGCCGACGGCACGGAGGCGTTCGTCATGGACCCGACCGTGTCCGGGACGGGGACGAGGCCGGCGACCATCAGCCTGAGCTCGCTGCCATTCGGGTCTCACACCCTGACCTTCATCCTCACGAGCGCCACGGCCAACTCGACCTCGGCCGTGACGATCTCGAATGTGAACACGTTCGAGCGGAACGTGATCTGAGTCCGATCGGTCCGTTTCAGGAACCCGATGGATGTCGGATCTGCATGGGATTTCGCGACAGCCCGCCCGCCCGGCGGTGGTCGGGCCGGGACAGGCAGGAATGCCTGTCCCCCGGATCCTTCCTCCCCTCCCGCCTGCAGGCTCGGGGGGCGGCCATTCCTGCCTCCCCATCAACCCGAACTCTCAACGTTGACAAGGCGCGAGGGGGGGCCCTGGTGCACGCGATCCGCGGCGGACGAAGACGAGGCGAGGCCGGCGCATTGCCTTCACTTCGCCCCCGTGTACGCCACCCGCCAGACCGTCCCCGAGGCGTCGTCGGTCACCAGCAGGGAGCCGTCCCGGGCCACGGCCACGCCGGCCGGGCGGCCCCAGACGTTGCCCTCCGGGGTGACGAAGCCCACCAGGAAGTCCTCGTACTCGCCGGTCGCCTTGCCGTCCTTGAGCGGGACGCGGATGACCTTGTAGCCGGTGCGGCGGGCCCGGTTCCACGAGCCGTGCTCGGAGGCGAAGAGGTCGTGGCGGAATTCCTTCGGGAAGCTCTCGCCGTCGTAGAACGTCAGGTCGATCGAGGCCATGTGCGACTGCAAGAGCACGTCGGGGACGATCGTCTTGTCCTTCAGCTCGGGGTGCTTGCCCTTGTGCCGGGGATCCTCGTGGGCGCCGATGTAGAACCACGGCCAGCCGTAGAATCCGCCCTCCTCGACGTGCGTGATGTAGTCCGGGACGAGGTGGTCGCCCAGGCCGTCGCGCTCGTTCACCGAGGTCCAGAGCTGCTTCGTCTCCGGGTGGGTGGCCAGGCCCACCGGGTTGCGGATGCCGCGGGCGAGGACGCGCTCGTTCTTGCCGTCGGGGTCGAAGGCGAGGATCATCGCCCGGCGATTCTCGCGCGCGTCGTCGTCGACGTTCGAGCGCGAGCCGACCGAGACGTACAGGGCCTTGCCGTCGGGCGAGAACTCGAGGTCCCGCGTCCAGTGGCCGCCGCCGCCGACGCGCTCGTTGCCGCTCGGGATGTCCTTGACGATCGTGGCGGCCTCGCCGGTGGCCTTGGTGTCGCCATTCTTGTAAGGGAAGCGGACCACGGAGTCGGTGTTGCCGACGTAGAGGAACTGGGGATCGGGGCCGGGCGGGTAGAAGGCGATCCCGAACGGCCGCCTCAGGCCGGTGGCGAAGACCTCGCTCACCTCGGGCTTGCCGTCGCCGTCGGCGTCGCGGAGGACGCGGACGCGGTTGGCGCGGCTCTCGGACAGGAACAGGTCGCCGTTGGGGGCCCGGACGATGACCCGCGGCTCGGTCAGGCGGGTGGCGAACTCGGTCACCGCGAAGCCCGCCGGCGCCTTGGGCCAGGCCCCCTCGGGGCGGGGGATGATGCGGGGGAAGTTGTTGGCCGAGGGGGTGACGTAGGGGGTGGCCAGGTCGTCGACCGTGACCTTCCGGCGGACGCCGGGCGCGTCGGTCGTCCAGTCGCCGAGGGCCTCCTTGCCGGTGAGGGTGCGTCGGCCGGGCCCGGGGCCGTCCCCCGAGGCCGTCGGCGCGGCGAGGGCCAGGGGGAGCAGGGCGAGTCGGAGGAGTGGGCTCATGGGGGATCAACCTCGGCCCTTGCGGGCGTCTGCGAATCGAATCGAAGTGGCCGCGGCGTCCGGGGGAAGCCGCGGTGTCCATGGGACGTATCATAGCCCGGTGGCGGGTTGACGTGGCAAGGGGCGTCGGGGCCGCCTCGGCCCCTGGCGGCCCGGCTCCGGAATCTCGACGCGTGTCCGGCCGGTCGTCGATCAGGGTCGCGCGATGCCCGGGACCATCATATGTTTCCCGAAATCCGCCCGGATCGGGCGGGGATGTGGCACATGCCGCCCGGGGCTGGATTGCGGACGCCGTCGCGGTTACTTTCCCAGGCATGGCGATGTTCCGAACAACATCGGGGTCATTCCGCCGATGCGGGGGGGAGGCCATGCTGGATGGGCTGGGCTCGGTGAACTGGTCGCGGCTGACGCACGCCCTCGGCGAGGCGTCCGACGTGCCCGAGATGATCCGCGCACTGGCCTCCCGGGATGAGGATGAGCGGGACCGCGCGCTCGACGGCCTGGCCGGGAACATCTGGCACCAGGGGAAGATCTACGAGTCCACGGCCGTCGCCGTGCCGTTCCTCGTCGAGTTGCTGACGCTGCCGGAAGTGCGCGACAAGGCGGGGATCCTCAACCTGCTGGCGAACATCGCGAAGGGGGACTCGCCGGAGTGGGGCGGGCCGGTCCGCCGCGCGGTGGAGGCCGGGGCGATGACCTACCTCGGCCTGCTCTTCCACGACGATCGTTCGGTGCGGACGTTCGCGGCCTACCTCCTGGGCCGCTGCCCGGGGCGGGCCGCCGAGATCGTCCCGGTGCTGGCGCCCCGGGTCTCCGCCGAGGCGGACGCGAGCACTCGCGCGGCGGCCTTGCTGACGCTCGGGGATCTCGGCGCGATCGCGTCGGAGGGGCAGGGGGGGGAGGCCGCGGCGGCCGTCGAGTGCCTCGGCCCGTCGGCCCCGCCGGTCGTCCGGCTGGCGGCGGCGATCGTCCTGGGGAAGTCGGCCGGCGGCAGCGGTGGCGAGCCGTCGCCGGAGGTGGTCGACGCGATCATCGAGGCGATCGTCCCGGCCTGGGACGACTTCGAGGACCTCCCCTGGTGCGGCGGGGACGTGGCGCTCGACGCCATCTCGGCCCTGAGCGGCCATCCGCGGGAGCAGCTCCACGTCCTGCTGGACCTGCTGGATGACCCCTCGGAGGGGCCGCGAGCCGGGGCCCTCTTCGCGCTCGAGGCCCTCTGCCGCGAGCGGCGGTCGGTCCGGCCGGCGGCGGCGGTCGCGCTGGGGGCGCGGCTCGCGCTGGGCGAGCCGGGCGAGCGCTCGGAGATCGCCGCGGCGCTCGCCCGGCTCGGGCCGGCGGCGGCCGGCGTGGCCGGCTCGCTCGCCGACGCCCTGGAAGACGACGACCGCAGCGTCCGCGTCGAGGCCGCCGTGGCGCTCGCCCGGCTGCGGGACCCCCGCGCCGTCCCCGCGCTCATCGACGTGCTGCTCCAGGGCGGCCGCTCGTTCCCGCGAATCGCCGAGGCGCTCGGCCTTCTCGGCGCCGAGGCCTCGGCGGCGGTCCCGCCTCTGGTCGGCATACTCCGGCGGGATCCGCCGGCCGACCGGACGGCCGCCCACAACCGGCCGATCCTGGTGGCCATGGCCCTGGGCCGCATCGGCGAGGCCGCACGTCCGTTCGTCCCGGTCCTGCTCGACCTGGCGGGGGACCTGCCGCATACGGTGCGCGCCGTGGCGATCGCCCTCGGGCAGATCGGCGGCCTCGAGGCGCTCGCCGCCATCCCGCACCTGGAAGCCTGGCTGGAAGACGCGGACCCGGTCGCGCGGGTCCACGCCGCCCGCGCTCTCTGGCGGCTCCAGAAGCGTCCGGGCCCGGTCCTGCCGGTCCTGATGGACGCGCTTCGCCCCGAAGCCCCCTTCCGCGACGTCGCGGCCGAGGCCCTCGGCGAGATGGGCCCGGCGGCGGCTCGGGCCGTGCCGGCCCTTCGCGAATGCCTGGACGATCGCTCGCCACTCGGCCGCCGGACGCGGCTCGAGGCCGCGCGGGCCCTCTGGCGGATCGCGGGCGATGTCGACGGCATGCGGCCGGTCCTGATCGAGTATCTCGACGACCAAGGGCCCCTGGCCGTGACCGCCGCCGTGACCCTCGGCGAGATGGCCGAAAACGCCCGCGAGGCCCTCCCCGCGCTCCGCGCCGCCGCGGCCGAGGACCTCCTCCCGCCCTGCCCCCAGGCCGAGGATTTCGTCATCCAGGATGAGGCCCTGCGAGCCGCCCTCGCGGAGGCGATCCGGCGGATCGAGGGGGATGGCTAAGACAAGCTTCGGCCTCTCCCCTTGACCAGGAGGGAGCTGGAGGGGGTGGAACTCGCAAGCAGAGGCGGTCGAAAGCCCCCCCGGATCCCCCCTTGGTATGGCGGGAAATGAAGTTGGGCTCTCCCCCCGCGATGCCGGGGGGAGGCATGCGACGGTGACGCGCTCAGCCCTTCAGGAAGGCGATGGCGTCGGCCGTCCGCTTGAGGAGGTCGTCGACCTGCTCGGTGCTCTCGAAGCCGATGATGAAGGCGTCCACCGTGCCGAGGCCCAGGACGTAGCGGAGCGAGGCGTCCTTCTTCTCCGGATCCTTGATCCGGCCCTCGCCCAGGATCTTCATGCCGACGACCCCCTTGCCGGCGGAGTGCATCTCCTCCAGGACCGAGGCCACCTCGTCGGGCTTCCTGTCGTCCATGATCAGCCCCTCGGGGTTGATCCGGGCGAGGTCGATCTCGACGAACGGGTTCTTGGCGGAGGTCCGCAGCGGGTCCATGCCGTGGCAGCTCGTGCCGTGGGCCCGGATGATCTTCTCCTCCTTGGCCCGCATCAGGTATTCCATCGAGCCCCGGTTGTCCGCCGGCCAGCCGTCCTTGGTCATGCAGTGGAGCAACACGATGTCGATGTACTCGACGCCGAGCTCCATCCGATACCGCTCCAGGTGGCTCTTGGCGTCGGCGACGTTCGTGGCGTGGGTCTTCGTCTGGATGACGTACCGGTCCCGGGGCACCCCCTTGAGGGCCTCGCGCAGGTACGTGTGCGAGCCGTACTGGTCGGCCACGTCGAAGAACGTGATCCCCTTGTCGATGCAGTGGCGGACCACCTTGGCGAATCCCTCCACGCCCAGCCGGGTCTGGTTGCTCGCCTGGTTCGAGCCGATGCTGCCGGTCCCCATGCCCACCAGCGAGACCTGGATGCCCGTCTTGCCCAGGGTCACCTTCTGCGTCGCGCTCTCCGGCAGCGCGTTCCGGGCGAGCCCGGCCGCCATGGCGCCCGAGCTGCCGGCCGCGGCGGCCATCGCGGCGCCGGCCGCGGTCTGGGCGAGGAAGTCGCGACGATTGAGGGGGGGCGTCATGTGCGTGGATCTCCCCGTGAGTCTGGAAGGGCGGGAAATGGAACGGGACGAGACGAGATGGCCCGGCACGACCGAACCCTCGATACCGGCGCCGATTCTAACCACGAGGCCGCGATGCTACCATAGGCGGAGATGCGGCGGATCGCGATCGCCGCGGTTGGATGACTGATGCGAAGGCAAGGAGCGGGATCGTGTTCACCGGGCTGGTCGAGGTGCTGGGCAAGGTCGAGCGGGTCGTGGATGAGGGCGCGGGGACGAGGTTCACGCTGGGCTGGCCGGGGCTGGAACGGCCCCTGCCCATCGGCGAGAGCGTGGCGGTCAACGGCTGCTGCCTGACCGTGGTTTCCGCCTCCGGCGAGGCCTTCGACGTCCAGGCCGGCCCCGAGACCCTGCTCCGCACGAACCTCGGCGCCAGGCGGCCGGGGGACCGCGTCAACCTCGAGCGGTCGCTCCGCGTCGGCGACCGCCTGGGGGGCCACTTCGTCCAGGGGCACGTCGACACCACGGCCGTCCTCAAGGAGCGGCGGACCGAGGGCGAATGGGAGTTCCTCGCCTTCGGCCTCGATCCGTCCTGGATGCGGCTGCTCGTCCCCAAGGGCTCGATCGCCGTGGACGGCGTGAGCCTGACCCTGGTCGACGTGGACCCCGACGGCTTCAGCGTCATGCTGATCCCCCACACGCTGAGCGTGACCACCCTGGGCCTGCTCCGCGTCGGCGACGCCGTGAACATCGAGGCCGACATGCTGGCCAAGCACGTCGAGAAGCTCCTGGCCGGCCGGGGCGCCGGCGCCTGACGGGTTGTCACAGCTTGACGAAAGCCCCCTCCCGAAGCCCTTTCGAGCGAACCGACATGCCCGCCCCCGCCCGCCAGACCCAGTCGTACCTCCGCGGCCTCTTCGGCCGGCGGGGCATCTCTCCCCGGCATCACCTGGGGCAGAACTTCCTCATCGACCTGAACATCCACGAGCTGATCGTCGACTCCGCCGAGGTCGGCGCGGGTGACGTGATCCTCGAGGTCGGCACCGGAGCCGGGGCGCTCACGGCGCTCATGGGCTCGCGCGGGGCGGCCGTCGTGGCCGTCGAGGTGGATCCCGGCATGGCCGCCCTGACCCGCGAGGCCGTCGCCGACATGGCGTCCGTCCGCGTGGTCCACGCCGACGCCCTGGCGAACAAGAACACGCTCAACCCGGAATTGATCTCGGCGGTGGAGGAGGCCCTGACGGCACGGCAAACATCCCCTGCCGAGGCGGGCCATCTTACCCCCTCACCCCTGGTGGGGGAGGGTTGGGGAGAGGGGGACGAGCGAGCTGATGAGAAAGAGCGAGCGAAGGGACCGGAAGGTGCGGGCGGCGAGACGGCGAACTCGTCTGTCGATGGCGGTCGCCCCCTCTCCCTAACCCTCCCCCACGGTGGGGGGAGGGGACCAGAGCGGCGGAGCGAGGAGGTTGGGGGTGGCGAGGGGGATCCGCTCCTCGCTTCAGCCCGCTCGTTCAAGCTCGTCGCGAACCTGCCTTACGGCGTGGCGACGCCGGTCATCTCCAACCTGCTGGTCTCGCCGCGGCTCTCGCCATCGCTCCTGGTGGTGACGATCCAGCGCGAGCTGGCGGACCGGATGATCGCGGTGCCGTCGTCGCCGGGGTATGGCTCGCTGGCGATCCTGGTCCAGGCGCTGGCCGACGTGGAGCTCGTGCGGGTCCTCCAGCCCCAGGTCTTCTGGCCGCGGCCGAAGGTGGAATCCGCCGTCGTCCGGATCCGCCCGTCGGCCGAACGCCGGGCGAGGATCGACGTCCCGTGGTTCCACGACGTCGTTCGCAGGGCGTTCCTCCATCGCCGCAAGAACCTCCGCCATGTCCTCTCCGGCATGTGGCCCGACCGCTGGACCAAGCCCGACGTCGACGCCTTCCTCGAGCCCCTCGCCATCGACCCGACCCTCCGCGCCGAGGCCCTGACCGTCCCCCAGTTCCTGGCCCTGGCCGAGGCGCTGAAGGGCCGGTGGGGGGACGCGGCGACGCCGGCGTTGGGGACGGACGAGATCGACCCGGATGCCGGCGAATAACGAGAGGGCATTTCGTCTTGAACCTCGTCGATTCCGCCTCCTATCGCGCCTCGATGGCGCCGGAGACCGCCACGCCCGTTATAATCCGTCGTGGCACATCCGGGAGCAGAGCCTGACGGTGGCCGACCCGTGGGCCAAGGAGGAGGGGATTCCTCCAACACGACTTGAGAGGGGCGCTTCGGAGAGAACGGGATGACCATCACTTTCGAGATACCCGGTGACATCGAAGAGCGGCTCCACGCGACGGGGACGGACCCGAATCAGGCCGCCAAGGAGTCGCTCCTCGTCGAGATGTACCGCCAGCGGCGGATCACCCACCATCAGGTCGCACAGGCCCTGGGGTTGAGCCGCTACGAGGTCGACGGGCTCCTGAAGCGTTATGACGTTCCGCTCGACATCTCCATCGACGAATTCCATGCCGAAGTGGCTTCGCTCCGAGGGCCGGGTCGGGGATGATCGTCGTCTCGGATACCTCGCCGCTGAACTATTTGGTGCTGACGGGCATCATCGACGTGCTGCCCCGCGTGTTCGGCGAAATCTACGCTCCCCCTCCAGTCGTCATCGAGCTGGGCCATCCCCGAAGCCCCGAGCCCGTGCGCAGGTGGGCGGCATCGCTCCCGAGTTGGCTGCATGTCAGGGAGCCGATAGCCATCGATTCCT
>NZ_JAALJH010000134.1 GCF_011064615.1 Aquisphaera insulae
CGGGGAGCCGACGCCCCCCTACGAACCGACCACCCAGTACCAGGCGCGCGAGATCGAGGGCTGGACCGTCCTGGTCAACAAGGGCCTCCTCGCCGGCCAGCCCGACCTGGCAGACCGGACGCTCGCCCTGCTGGGCCATCAGCTCTTTCAGGTCGCCTGGCGCGTCCCCCCCGGCCCCCTGGCGAAGCTGCGGACCATGCACATCTGGGTCGAGGAAACATCCCAGAATCCCTGCATGACCTACCACCCCAGCGTCGACTGGCTGCGGGAACACGGCATGAACCCGGAGAAGGCTCGCTGCGTCGAGCTCGCCAACGCCCGGAATTTCCTGAAATGGGCCGAGGATCAGCCCTGGATGGTCCTGCACGAGCTGGCCCACGGATATCACGACCAGTTCATCGAGGGGGGATTCGAGAACCCCGACATCCACGCCGCCTTCCGGCACGCGAAGGCGGCGGGGCTCTTCGAGTCGGTGTTGACGGCCACCGGCCGGCAGGGCCAGGCCTATGCGGCCCGGAACCCGAAGGAATACTTCGCCGAGTCCAGCGAGGCGTTCTTCGGCACCAATGACTTCTACCCGTTCGTCCGCCCGGAGCTCCGGAAGCACGATCCCGGCATGGCCGAGTTGCTCCAAAGACTCTGGGAGCTCCCCCGGGCCGACCGGTAGGGGGGACACCGGGGCCCGATCCGATCCTGGTCCGGATTCCGCGGCTCTCCGCACCGAGAGAAGGCCTATAGCACCTCACGCGACCCCGCCATCAACGACCTCGCCCCGGCGATCGCGCCTGCGGGCTTCCCCGGGCCCGGATCACTCACGCCCCGGGCCTTCATCCGCCTCGTATGCCAGCCGCCAGCCCGGGACGGTCGCGGCCTTTCGGCCCTCGGGGTGGGGGGCGACGAGCTCGCCGTAGAGCTCCGGCCGGCGGGCGCGGAGGTAGCGGCGGCCGGGGGCCTGCTCCAGGGCAGACGCCGTCAGCAGGGCGACCACGACGTCGTCGCCGAGGGCGTGGCTCTCCGCGAGGACCTCGCCGCTCGGGTCCAGGACCATCGCCAGGCCCGGCTTGATCGTGTCGAAGTCGCGGCCGATGTTGTTCGCGAAGACCGCGAAGACGCCGTTCTCCCAGGCCCGCGCCGGCAGCCAGCGCATCATCCAGCCGCGGCCCTTCGGACCGTCGAACTCCATGCGGAGCCGCGCCGGGTCGCGGTCGCGATTGTCCCAGAGGGCCGGGTCCACCGGCCCCCGGCCCGGCATCGGGGACGGCGTGCAGCCGGTCACGTGCGGCATCACGACGACCTCGGCGCCGAGCAGGGCCGTGGCCCGGACGTTCTCCGGCAGGTTGTTGTCGTAGCAGATCAGGAACCCGAACTTCACCCCCCGGATCTCGACGACGCGATAGCCGCGGCCCGGCGTCAGGTGGGGGCTGATGAACGGGTGCAGCTTGTGGTAGTTGGTGATGTATCCCTCGGGGCCGACCGCCACGTAGCTCTTGTAGAGCCGCCCGTCCGGCTCGCGCTCGATCAGCCCGGCCATCACCACCACGCCCGACTCGCGGGCGATCTCGATCAGGGCCGCCGTCGAGGGGCCATCCGGCACCGGCTCGGCCAGCGCGTCGAGCTCCTCACGCGAGAGCGTCTGGAGGAAGGTATAGGCCGTGATGCTGCACTCGTGGAAGCAGACGACCTCCGCCCCGAGCCCCGCCGCGCGGCGGGTCAGCTCGCGGATCCGGCCCAGGTTATAAGCCTTGTCGCCGTCGCGATGCTCGAACTGCGCGGCCGCGATCCGGATGTCCCGCATGCGTCGATTCCTCGGGGGGGTGGAGGCGGGCCGGGTGGATGCCTCGACTCAGCGTCCGAGGATCGTCTCCACTTGCGGTCGGCGGGGTCAAACTGGATCAACACGGACCGCAGTTCCCGATGACAACGCCCGAGCACCGCCCTGGACTGTTGCCATGATCAAATGAGGAGCCTCTCGATCAGCTCATCGAGCGCCGCGTCGTCGCTCTCCAACTCTGCCGTGGTAAATCGGATCCGCGATGTGCGCTGGGACTCCTCATCGAACACTCGACCATTGACTTCCGGGCGCGGAGCGAACAGCAAGAGCGGATGTGACCTCAGCCCTCGATAGACGTACCTCACATATCCCGCGGAGAGGGGAGGACGATAATGTCCGCTGAAGTTCAAATTCACCTCCCCTACCGTTCCATCGTCGCCGAAGACGAGATACCCGGCCCCTCCGACCTCATCATTACCTGAAAGAATGTGATGGTGCCTCGATCCTACAATCAGCCAGCCCTCGCGGTCGATGACGAAATTCACCCTCCCGGCGTACCGAACGTCCTGGCCCGGAGCAAGCCTGGGGCACGGCTCGCCCACATCCGGGACTTCGAACGACCCGTCCTCCTCGATCGCCACGATCGATTGATCGAGTCGCACCGAATAGAGCCTCGGCGGAGGGCTCGGACTGTACGTCGAGAAGGATTCGACCTGATGCTCGGCGAAGCGAGCACACGGAAGTACGGCCAGTCCATCGGACTCCGAGAGCGAGAGCTTCCTGCTTCGTTCCTCTTCGCTTAATGGACACCCATTCGCATCAACGACGAGGAAGTTACCATATCCATCACGCTTGAACGCAAAAATCGCGTGCTGGCTCACGTCGAACGCGGGGTGCCTGGCAAACTGCTCGATCGTATACCTGACCATCCGATCTCGCTCATCGACAAAGCGAACCCGATAGTCGCGACTGATGCACTTCACCTCGACCAGACGACCCCGGGGACCGATCCTGAAGTGGCCTGCGGTCGCGACTCGACGATGCTTGACCAACGAGCCGTGAGAGCTGGTATTGCCCCATTTCACGCGGAAATGACCATCCGCGTCGATGACGAAGGAATAGTAGCCCGACTGAAGTGGGAGATCCTCGTCAAATGGCTGAAAAGTCGGTACTTCGCTGTCTCTGGACAAACTTCTCTTCGCTGCGAAAGTCGTTGGCGGCGAGACACGGAGCACGAAGTAGCGACGCTGAGGCCCAAGGATTTCCATGTTGAACTGCATAGGATAACCGCATGCTTGATTGGTCGCGGCTCGTCTCCCGATGTTAGCAGACAGGGATCGGTCTATTCTACACTTCACCTCCCCATCTCGAGTTCCTGGGTTTCTTTTCCCGGGGCGCCAGGGGTGCCCTCAGCCGCTGTCGCCATCTCATCCCGGCATCTGGGACGCCCCCACGCACCATTCGCGCCACATCGCCCGGTAGGCGTGCTCGACGCCGCGGGCGAAGCGGGGCGGGTCCATCAGGGGCGAGGACTGGAGCCGTGGGCGAAGGGCCTCGCGGAGGCCGGCGAGCCGCGGGAGATCGCCGGCAAGCTCGACCGCGATGCTCACGAATCGGTCCGGCGTCTCCGCCGCAAGCTCCGGCAGGCCGACGTGAGAAAGCAGCGAGTGCCCCGCCCGCCCCGGCGCGGTGGTGCCGATCAGGCTGACGACGGGGACCCCCATCCAGAAGGCGTCCAGGCTGGTCGTCCCGCCGGCGTAGGGGAACGTGTCGAGTGAGATGTCGATATGATGATGCCGCTCCAGGTAGGACGCCCGCGGCCCCCGGCCGACGAACGTCAGGCGCTCGCGGCCGATCCCCGCCCGCCTCAGGATCCCCGAGGTCCGCTCGCGGGCCGAACCCTCGGGAGCCAGCAGGAGCAGGGTCGAGCCCTCGACGGCGTTCAGGACCCGCGCCCAGAGCGCCAGCACGCCTTCGTTGACCTTGCAGAAGTTGTTGAGGCAGCCGAAGGTGACGTGCCCGCGATCGAGGGCCGGGAGCCGATTCACGGCCGGCCCGCCCGCGAGCGAGTCGTAACACCAGATCGCATCCGGGAGCCGGAACGACCGCTCGACGTAATCGCCGTCATGCTCCCCCGGCGGATCGACGAAGCGGTCGGTGAAGCGGTAATCGATCGTCGCGAGGCCCGTCGTCCCCAGGTAGGCGAGCCAGCAGACCTGCACGGGCGCCGGCCTGCGCGCGAACGCGAGCAGGCGGTTCCGCCCCATGTGCATCGTGAGGTCCACGAGGATGTCGATCCGATCCTCGCGGATCAGCCCGGCGAGCTGCTCGTCGGTCAGCCCCGCGGTCTCGCGCCAGGCGTCGGCCAGGGCGCGAAGCCTGGCGGTGACCGGGTCGGGCCGGAGGACGTCCGCGTAGCAGACGACCTCGAAATCGCGACGGTCGTGGGCCTCGAGGAGCGGGCGCACGAAGATCGACACCGCGTGATCGCGAAAGTCCGGGGAGACGTAGCCGACGCGGAGCCGGCGGTCCTCGTCGCGGACGTTGGCGTGAGGCTCGATCGATCGCGCCAGGGGCTCGGCGTGGCGGCGGCTCCAGCGGACGTGCTCGTCCCGGATGGATCGCGGCGTCTGGTCCGGGTCGAAGATCAGGGCATAGAGGAAATTGCTCTCCGCCGCGGCGAGGCCGGGATCGAGCTCGATCGCGCGACGAAAGCAGGCCAGGGCATCGGAGAGGCACCCTCGCTCCCGCAGCGCGATCCCGAGGTTGTTGTGCGCGTCGGCATAGTCCGGCCGGCATGCGATCGACCGCTCGTAGGCCGCCGCGGCCTCGTCGAGCCGGCCCCGGTCCTGGAGCACGTTCCCCAGGTTGTTGTGCACCTCGGCCAGGCCGTCGTCCAGGAGGAGCGCGCGGCGGAACGAGGCTTCCGCCTCGTCGAGCCGCCCGGCCTTCCAGTGGACGAGGCCGAGGTTGTTGTGGGCGGGCGCGGATCCGGGGGCCAGCTCCACCGCGCGTCCCAGGCGGACCGTCGCCTCGTCGAGCCGCCCCATGTTCGCGAGGAGGTTGCCAAGGTCATGATGCGCGGCGGCATGATCCGGCCGCGATTCCAGGGCACGTCGGTAGGCATCGACGGCCCCCTCGGCATCTCCCAGCCCGCGGAGCGCGTGGCCAAGCTGATAGGCCGCCGCCGCGAAGCCGGGGTTGAGCGTCAAGGCGCGTCGATAGCCGTCGGCGGCCTCGGCGAGCCTCGTCTGGTCCCTGAGTGCGTTGGCCAGGTTGAACTCGGCCTCGGCCCAGTCGGGCCTGATTTGCAGGGCGGATCGGATGCAATGCTCGCCCTCCTCGTGACGTCCGCCCTGGCAGGCGACGACGCCCAGCAGGTGCCAGGCGTCGGGGTCCGCCGGATCGGCCTCGAGGATCTCTCGGTAGAGGCCCTCGGCGTCCCGCGGCCGCCCCGCGCGATGGTGGGCGATCGCGGCGGCCAGGAGCTCGGAGTTCGTGGGCATCGTTCGTCGACCTCGTCCGTACGGCTGGCCGGGGCGGGCCCGCATCGGCCGGCGTCGCCCTCACCGGAGGGCGAACCGCAGCGTCGTCTCTCCGCCGTCGCGGAGGACGGTCACGCTCACCTCGTCGCCCGGCTTCTTCTGCTGGAGGACGTATCCCAGCAGGTCGGACTCGGACATCCGCCCGGCCTTGCCGTCGAAGGAGACGATCAGGTCCCCCTTGCGGAACCCGGCCCGCTTGGCGACGGCGTGCTCGCCATACTCCCCGACGTGCTCCACCTTGAGCGCCATCGCGTCCCCCGGCCGCTTCACGCCGGCTCGCTGCTCGTCGGTGAGGTCCGCGAGCCTGAGGCCGCCGAGCCCCATCCGCCGCAGGTCCCACGTCGTGGCCCGCCAGGAGATGTCGCCCCGCCGCCAGCCAGCCGGCAGGTCGAGGGTCAGGTCCAGCGTCTTGCCGTCGCGGCGGACCTGTGCGGGGACCCGCGCCGACCTCGGGGTGTTCTGCAGCACCCACTGCACGTCGGCGATGGAGATCAGCGGCTGCCCCGCCAGGGTGGCGATCTCATCGCCGACCTTCAGGCCGGCCCGGCCGGCGATCGAACCGTCGCGAACCCGCTCGACGGTCGCCATGCCGTTCGGGTCCAGCTTCAGGCCCAGGACGGCGGGATCGGGGTAGGGATACAGCACCTCGTCGGGGAGCGGCTGGCCCGCCGTCCGGTACACGAGCCGCTCGGCTTCCCGCACCTGATGGCAGTGGATGCAGCTCTTCGTCACCTGGCCCTCGTAGTTCAGCGCCGCCCCGTACTTCCCGGACAGGCTGGGATAGTCGGTCGGGACCTTGAAGCGGGCCGGGCGGACCTGCTTGCCCGCGAGCGACGCCCGGACGGCCCGATCCTCCCGGTGCATCCGCAGGGCCGCCTCCATCGCCTTGCGCAGCCCCTTCAGCGAGATGTCCTCGGACTCGGGCCGCTCGGAGCGGGTCCCGAACCGCCCGTAGATGGTCAGGTCGGGGTGGATCAGGTAGACGGCGAACGACAGGTCGAAGTCGTGCTGGAAGTGGGACAGGTCGATGGCGTTCGCCTGGACGATCCGGACGCAGACGAAGTGCTCGAGCAGATCCCGGATGATCGGGTCGCGGCGGGCCACCTCGTCGTCGAACTTCTGGCAGGCCACGCACGGCACGCAGCGGAAGACGACCAGGAGCGGCTTGCCGGCCTCCGTCGCGGACCGCCGGGCCGCGTCGAGGTCGTTGTAGATCCAGTCCTGCGAGTCCCGGAACGCCTCCCGGTCGTTGCGGACCCTGGTCTCACGGTCCTGGGCCTGGGCCTGGGCCCGGAGGGAGGAGCACACGAAGAAGAGCCCGAGCACGGCGAGCCAGGTTCGCATCGAGGGCCTCCCGTTGGAGTCATCGTCATGCCGCGGATCGATCGGGACACGGCCGCCCCTCGACGGGGCGTCCCCATACTACCAGGCCGGAGAGGAAACGCGACCGAATCGAGCCTTCGCCCGAAGGCGGCTCATCGAATCTCAAAGAGATCGGCGATCACGAGGCAGACAACGTCGCCGCTTCAGGGCTCCGCGCGGCCCACGTCGGCGGACGTGAGCACATGGGGTCGAGGCCCGGCCTGCCCCCGCGAGTCATTGCTCAGACGCCGATCCCGGGCAGCCAGCGGCGGGCGTTCTCGCGGAAGAGCTTGCGGAGGATCGCGTCCGGGAGGCCGAGGCCGCGCGTCGGGCGTCCCTCGTAGTCCATCTCGGCCTCGCCGGCATAGAACGCGATGTCCCGATCATGATCCGCCAGGAGTGCCCGGGCGCCGGCCGCCGGGTCGGTCTGCCGGAGGCTGTAATCGGTCGCATACAGGATGCGATCCTGATACTTCGTGAGGAAGGCGATGACGGCCCCGCGATCCCCGCGGGCGAAGTAGCGGGTGCGGGCGGCGGTGTCGACGGCGAAGTTCGGGAACGTGTCGAGGCGGTGCGCCAGCCGGTCCAGGTGATCTTCATCGCTGCCGAGGTGGCATCCGACGACCCGGAGCTTCGGGAACGTCGCCAGGATCCGGTCGCGGGCCTTGAGGATGTCCTCCTTCGGCGGCGTCCCCTTGCCCAGCATGTGCCACTGGGGGTTCTTCGAGTAGTAGGGGAACTCGGGGTTCTTCTCGTCCAGGGGGAGCCACGCCCCGTCCGGCTCCGCCAGGTGGGCGACGAGCGTCCTGCCCGCCTTCTGGATGGCCTCGTAGATGGGGAGGAGCGCGGGGTCGTCGGGCAGGAGGTACGCGCCCGCCTTGCCGCGGATCGACATCCCGATGTTCTTCCAGATCTTCACCCCGATCGCGCCGTCGTCGAAGGTCCTGAGGACGCGGGCGATCGCGCGGTCGGTGAAGTCTTTCGATTCGAACCCCCGGGCGTCGATGGTCGACGCCCAGGCCACCCGGCCGCCGCTCGCCCGCGAACCCTTCGAGGTCGCGTCCAGCTTCGCTTCGAGGTCGAACGGCTCATCCCCCGCCACCGGGCAGACGCACAGGTCCAGGCCGCTCCAGCCGGAGGCCTTCAGGCTGTCGAAGACCGCCGGCGCATCCCGATGGATGTGGAAGTGGGAGTCGATCCGCTCGAATCCCTCGGCCGCGAGGGCGAGGGCCGGGCGGAGCAGGAACGGTGCGGGCGCCAGCCTGAGGAAGTCTCTCCGCGTGAGCATCTACCACCTCGATTCCGGAAGGGTGCCTGGCTCGATGTGACGCCCAGGATAGCCGACTCGACGGGGAAGGGCGATGCCTCCGTCCGGGGCCTCGGATCAGCTCGTGGGCTTCGTCGCGGCGACCAGCCGGGCCCCCACCCAGGGGCCGAAGCCGTACCAGAAGCGATGGCCGAGCGACCGGTGGCCCGTGATCTTCAGCCCGCAGGCCTCGAGGTCGGCGGCGTAGGCCCGGTCGTGGCGCATGTCGACGATCGCCAGCTTCCCTCCCCGCTTGAGGACGCGGGCGGCCTCGCAGACGGCCTTCGTGCGCCCGGCCGCGGCGGGGACGTTGTGGATCGCCAGCGAGCTGACCACGACGTCGAACGACTCGTCGGCGAACGGCAGCTCGCGCATGTCGCCGGTCCGCAGCTCGACCCGATCGGCCACACCCTCGAGCGCGGCGTTCCTCAGGGTCACCCGCTCGGCGTTCCCGGATTGGTCGGCCGTGCTCCAGTGGTCGAGGCCGACGGCCCGCCCGCGCGGCAGCCGCCGGGCGGCCATCAGGAGCACGGCCCCGCGGCCGCAGCCGATGTCGAGCAGCCGCTCGTCCCCCTCCAGCCCGATCTCGTCGAGCAGCTCGGCCCAGACCGCGAACTTGCCCACGCGCGTGGTGTAGACGAAGAGGCCCGCGTTGAGGAACAGCCAGGACGCACCGAAGGCCAGCCCCGCCACGGAGACTCGATGGGCCATGGGCGCCCCGCCCGGGCCTTCCCGCAGCCGCAACCCGCAGAGCGCGAGCAGGCACGCCCCGCCGAGGGCCATGAACAGCGGGGCGTAAGGCGCATCGAAGCCGTATTCGCCGCGACGAGGTGGAGAAGAGCTCATGTGATGATCCAGAGTTGATCGCCTTGACGACCGCCAGTTGGCGTAGCCCAGATGCCATCCATCGTCCCGCGAGACCTTCCGCTCTTCGACCGTCCCTTCGCCCGCAGCCCCCGTCGCCGTTTCAAGGCCCCGCGCGCTCCTCGTCGACCGGGATGAAGAGCCAGCAGGTGGCGCCCAGGAGTCCGATCAGGCCGCCGAGGGCCAGGGCAGGGGACCAGCCGTAGCGGACGCCGATCCAGGGCGTGAGGGCGGGGGCGATCATGCCGCCGACGTTGCCTGCGGTGTTCATGAGCGCGGCGGCCGTGCCGCGGTAGCGGCCGCCTCGCTCCATGGCGACGATCCAGAAGGTGCTCTCGCTGATCCCGATCGCGCCGAGCGCCAGCGAGAACCACGCGACGATGGCCGCCGGGCTGGACGAGAGCACGCCCGGGATCAGGCACGCCGCGCTCACGACCATGCCGCCGGCCACCACCCAGTTCCGGGCGGCCGGGCCGTACGACCTCGACAGCCGGTCGGACAGCCAGCCCCCCAGCGGGATCCCCACGGTCATCGCCAGCGGCGGCAGCGAGGCGTACCAGTCCGCATCGCCCAGCTTGAGCACGGACCGGAAGTAGTGGTTCATCCAGTAGAAGAAGAGGAAGTCGAAGTAGCCGGCCGCCGCGTAGCTGGCCGTCACGAGGAGCAGGCCGCGATCGCCCAGCGCGGCCCGCCAACCGCCCGCCGCCTCGATGCACTCGCCATCGCCGCCGGGGGCGCCGGCGAGGTGGGAATCGTCCGGGTGATCGGTCGCGGCGAGCGCCCAGATCAGGGTCAGCACGGCGGTCGCGGCCGCGACGAGGAAGAACGCCCCGGGCCAGTCGAGCCGGCGCACCGCCGCGCCGAAGGCCGGGTAGGCGAGCGCGACGCCCAGGGGCGCGGCGCCGCCGATCAGGCCGTTGGCGAAGGCCCGCTGGCCGGGCGGGAACCACGACCGCGCGAAGGCCGCCGTCGCGGGGAAGAGCGGCGCCGAGCACACCCCCATCAGGAACCGCACCACGGCCAGGGACCACCAGAAGGCTCCTCCCGCCGCGAACGCCAGGCCGACCCCGCCGGTCAGGGCCGCGAACAGGGCGGTGCTCAGCCCCATCAGGGTGATCGCCCGGCGCGGGCCGATCCGGTCGATGAGGAGGCCGCCGGGGGTCATGAAGAGGGTGTAGCCCAGAAGGAAGGCGGAGTAGATCAGCCCCATGGAGTCGGGGGCGATCCCGTATCGCTCCATGATCCGCAGGTCGCCCGCCACCGGCATGCCGATGCGGCTGAACTCGTTGACCAGGATGGCGGCCATCGCCAGCACGAGCAGCCGCCATCGGGCATCCCGCCGCCGGCGCGCGGCCGCCGGCGGCACGGTGGCGGCCGCTTCGTCGGAGTCCTCCCGCGTCGAGGCCACGCGTCAATCCTTCCCGACGAACGGGAAGATCCGCCGCAGCTCGTCCTTCGTCGGCTGCGTGCCGTACTCGCAGACCTCGAACGCCTCGGCGTACTTGACGGCCTTGCCCTTCTCCTCGCCGAGCTCCTCGATCAGCTTGGGGCGGAAGCGGTCGGCCGTCCGGGCGAAGACGGGCAGGTTCGTGGTGGCGAGCCATCGCTTCCGCTCGGCCTTGTCCTTCGGCACCTGGTCGGTGTAGCCGCCCAGCCAGGGTTCCCACTCGTAGAACTGGGACTCGATCGCGTCGAACGCGTCGATCTTCATGTCCGCGACGGAGTCGATGGGGACCACGACGTCGGGCGTGAAGGGGTTGGGCCGCTTGAAGCCGTCCTCGGCGTAGAGGAAGACCGGGTTCTTGCGGAGCGCCGGGGTGTCCGGGCAGAAGCTCGGCACGGTCACCATGAACGCCGCGTCCTGGACGAGCACGCCGGTGTAGCGGTGGTCGGGGTGGTAGTCGTTGGGCCGGGGCGAGACCACGACGTCGGCCTTCCACTCGCGGATCTTGCGGGCGATCGTCCGCCGATTCTCGAGCGTCGGCAGCAGCTCGCCGTCGTGGTTGTCCAGGACCTCGACCTCCGCGCCGAGGATCGCGCCGGACTTCTTCACCTCCTCGGTCCGGCGCCGGGCCAGGATCGCGCCCGCCATCTGATGATGGCCGATGTCGCCGTTGGTGACCGCCACGAACTTCACCTTGAAGCCCGCCTTGACCCAGAGCGCCGCCGTCCCGCCGGCGTCGTGCTCGCAGTCGTCGGGATGGGGGCCGAAGACGATGACGCGGAGCGGCTCCGCGGACCTCGCGGGGGACGGCATGGCGGCCATGAGCCCGCACGCGCCGAAGACCAACGCCATTGACAGGATCGCCCGCATGATCGCCTCCCGGATCGTGACGCGACGGACCGGACCGGACCGACGCGGACCGCCACCCATCGCCTCGCCGGCCGCGATTGTATCCCCGCGGCGAACGGCTGTCAGGGGGCGGGCGAAGTTCAGCGCGGGCGGGGCTTGCGGCGACGGCCCGCCGCGTCTCGGGCTCGTAGAAGGCGTGGGCATCGGGCTCCTCAACGGGAAGCAGGCGCGATCCGCGAGGGTGCGAGAGAAATCCTGAGGGCGATGAGGAAGGGGACCCGAGGCGGGTGATGACCGCGAGGGCAGGATCGGAACCCGGGGCCTTCCGGTCATGGGCCCGACGAGCCACCGGCTGCTGCACTCTGCATCACCGCCGAATACCCTGCCACGTCGATTCGTTCGCACCGGCCGATCTCACGAGCTCGTGCCGCAGATGCCATCCCCAGTAGGTGAAGCGGAAGGCGGATTCGCCGCCCCGGGTGAATGTGCTCATCAGGTCGATGACCCGCGACGACGCCAGCTCGCGGAAGAGCGACCGGTTCGAGTCCGTAATCTCGACGCGCTCGCCGGACGTGATCCGGCCCATCAGTCGGCGGGCGCCTTCGGTCAGGCCGCTCACGTCCGGCGGCTCCAGGCGGTTGCGCTCGATCCGGTCCTCGGCCTCGGCAAGCAGTTCGTGCCGGCGCTCGAAGGCCGCCGACGTGAGCCGGTATCCCGGGCCGCCCGGGACCGGCTCCATGATCCCCGCCGCCTCCAGTTCCCGGTACGCCTGCTGGCGGCCCCGCGGGTCCCTCGAGCGGTATCCCTTCACCTCGAAGCGAAGTACGGCGACGGCGGTTTCCGACAGCGTCGTGGTGTCCATGGCTCCCTCCCGGCGGGATCTTACCCCCTTCGCACCGTTTCCGGAAGCGAAGCCACGGAATTCCGCGACGCGGCGAGACATCCCCCCGCCGGGTCCCTCCGCCGCCGGGACTCGCAAGCCGGCGCGGCGACGATCCTTGGCGGCCGCGATTGTATCCCCGCGGCGAACGGCTGTCAGGGGGGCGGGCGGAGCCCCGGCCCAATCGGTGGCCCGGACATCCATCGGCCCCTGCGATGCCGCGGATCCTTTGGAAAACTCGACTCCGGGACCGCGGAGGACGTACGGAATGACAATCGGACGGTCCGCGACGCGACCCGGGGATTGAACCATGAGCACCATTCCGGCCGAGGAGATGACAGACATCGGACACCCTCGTCGTCGAGATCCCGCCCGGCGAGATAGCGGACCGTCAGGCCATGGACTTCGCCCAGGATGTCTGGATGCTCAAGCCCCGGCACTTCGAGCATCAGACGTGGGGCGGGCGGACGTTCGTCCGGATGTCGTGGGCGGTGAGAGGGGCGTGAGAGGAAGCCGGCGGAGGCCCGGGACATTTCCGGCCGGCTACCATCACGAGGACGACCCCCGCGGCCCGGGCCGACTTCCCGCGTCAATCCTTCCCGACGAACGGGAAGATCCGCCGCAGCTCGTCCTTCGTCGGCTGCGTGCCGTACTCGCAGACCTCGAACGCCTCGGCGTACCTGACGGCCTTGCCCTTCTCCTCGCCGAGCTCCTCGATCAGCTTGGGGCGGAAGCGGTCGGCCGTCCGGGCGAAGTTGGGGAGGTTCGCGGCGGCGAGCCATCGCTTCCGCTCGGCCTTGTCCTTCGGCACCTGGTCGGCCTCGCCGGCCAGCCAGGGATTCCACTCGTAGAACTGGGACTCGATCGCGTCGAAGGTGTCGATCTTCAGGTTGGCGACGGAGTCGATGGGGACCACGACGTCGGGCGCGAAGGGGTTGGGCCGCTTGAACCCGTCCTCGGAGTAGAGGAAGACCGGGTTCTTGCGGAGCGCCGGGGTGTCCGGGCAGAAGCTCGGCACGGTCACCATGAACGCCGCGTCCTGGACGAGCACGCCGGTGTAGCGGTGGTCGGGGTGGTAGTCGTTGGGCCGATGCGAGACCACGACGTCGGCCTTCCACTCGCGGATCTTGCGGGCGATCGTGCGCCGATTCTCGAGAGTCGGCAGCAGCTCGCCGTCGTGGTTGTCCAGGACCTCGACCTCGGCGCCGAGGATCGCGCCGGACTTCTTCACCTCCTCGGTCCGACGCCGGGCCAGGATGGCCCCGGCCATCTGATGATGGCCGATGTCGCCGTTGGTGACCGCCACGAACTTCACCTTGAAGCCCGCCTTGACCCAGAGGGCCGCGGTGCCGGCCGCGGTGTACTCGCAGTCGTCGGGATGGGCCCCGAAGACGATGACGCGGAGCGGCTCCGCGGCCTTTGCAGCGGGCGGCATCGCCGCCACGACCGCGGCCGACAACGTTGCGAGCATGAGGGCACACCGGATGGATCGAGATGACATCACTGGCGGGGCTCCGTCTCAGTAGGAATCGGCGCCGAGGAACTCGCCGCCGGCCCTGGGGAAGAACGCCTGATCGTCGCCGGACCGGGCCGTCGGGGCGGTCGGCCCGAGCACGCCGCCCGCATCCAGGGTGAATCTCCCTGGGATGACGCCCCCGTCCCGCCGGGGACGAGCTTGCGGGCGTCGATGGAGACTTTCAGGAATCGCACTGAACTGTCGGGAAAGCGAAGTTGGCTCACCCGGGGTGGAAGCTGCGGGATGCCAGGACCGCGTTTCTCACGAATTCCGACTTTGCCTGTCGCGGAAGTCCACCCGGAGCGTATCAGGGACGACGGGCGCACACCCCCATGCAGGAAGCGGCTCGGACTCGTGCGCCACAAGTCTCGAACGTGCAGGATCGCTCCGTCCAGATGCTTCGCCGAGGGGACGTCCACGCCGCCGATGCTATTGGCGAGGTCGGCGCTCGTCAAGGATCCGACGGGTCATTCCGATCCTCCGCGGCATCCTCAGGGCTGGGGGGAGACGGCTCCCCCGAATTCCCCTCGTTCGTGCTGGGATCGGGACCTTGGCCGAAGGCTCGCCCCTCAATCTCCGCCTTCGGGAATTTCGGCCCGCGTTGATAGGTATATCAGTGAGAATATCCGAGCCCCGCGTTAAGGGAGGAGATCGATGGCACTCTCGTGGGTCGTGTGGAGGGACAACGAGCGCATCCGGCGCGCCGAGAACAACAGCCCGTCCATGAAGCCCGGAGAGACCGGGCTGCCCGTCCATCTGTTGCAAGCCGCCCTCATCCTGAACGGCTTCGACGTCCCGCACCACGGGGTGAGCGGCAGGCCGCCCGTCCAGAACAACAACTACCTGTCGGAGACGCAGGCGGCGGTGCGCGAATGCGAGTCGCGGTTCGGCCTCCCCACGCGCGACGTGGGGATCGCCGGCCAGCAAGTGATCCGGCGGCTCGACCAGGAGACCAACGCCTTCTACACGGCCCACGACGGCCACTTCGGCGCCGCGCTCGCGCGAGGCGACGCCGGCCGGGCCGTCGGCAAGATCGCCTCGGCCTTGCTGGCCCTCAACTTCCTCAAGGCCAACATCCTCCCCGCTCCGACCGCCACCCTCGTCGACGACGCGCTTCGCGCCCACTTCCGGCTCCTGCCGCCCGGCTCGGCCGTCGACGGCCCCCGGCGGCCGCGCACGGTCGCGGACATCGACCGGATCATCAACACGTTCACGCAGATCGCCGGGGTCCTGAACCTGAGCGCCACGACCTTCCTGGACGGGATCCCGTTCAACGGGGCGAAGACGGCCGCCGAGTCGAACACGGGTTCCCGGACCATCCTCTTCGGCCCGGCCTTTCGCGACTTCACGGCGACGCCCGTCGACCTCACCGGAGGCCGGATCGGGCCCGAGTCGCGCGTCGCCGTCATTATTCACGAGGGTATGCACTCGGTCGACGACTCCAATACCTCGGGCGACAACGACACGACTCACTTCTCCGAGTTCGAGCCCCGGTACAACACCCAACCGGCCGACCGCTCCCTGTTCAACCCGAGCAGCTATGCGAGCTTCGCCGCCCACATCGCCAACAACGGCGATCCCACCCCGCGCTTCGGCCTCGGGAGTGCGGCGGCACGGGCCCGCTGAACGGCGCCGGTCCGAGCCCCTGCCGGGCAACGGGGAGAGAGAGGCGAGCCGGAAGCCGATGGAAACGGGTCTCGCCCGACCGCCCGTCCGGGACCAATCCCCCTTGCCGCTCCGTGCCGGCATCGCATACGATACAAACGTACCCCACAGCATCCGGAAGGCAGGTGTCGCCATGGAACCCATCCCGATCTTCGTCCCTTGCGCGCTCTGCGAAGGTCACGGACGAGTACCCGAGCGGCCCGGCTCGCCCAGGACGCGCCCGTGCGCGGCGTGCGAGGGCTCGGGCCTGAAGCTATCGAACGACGGCCAGGTGCTCCGGAGTCTGCTGAAGGTGGCGGCGCTGGAGGAGTTGATGCCGGGAGAATGGACGTCGGTCGATGCCTCGTCTCGCGGCCTGAGTTCCTAGCGGCGCCGCCACTGGGATTTCCCCATCCCCGGCCGCTCTCGCGGCCATCTACACCGTTCAGGCCAGGAGTCTCAGCAGCGCTTGCGCCCCCGCCCGGGACGAGGCCGGGTTCTGGCCGGTGACGAGCTCCCCGTCGGTGACGACGAAGCTCGCCCAGTCCTCTCCCTTCTCGTAGAGCCCGCCGAGCCGCTTCAGCTCATCCTCCACGGCGAGGTCCCACATCGGGCCGTGCCCGCCCGGATAGAAGACCGTGTCGTAGCCCTCGTGCGCGACCTCGGCGAGCCGCGTGGTGTTCGCGAGCGCGGCCTGCGCCGCGGGATCCTGCTTGAAGCGCCTCGTCCAATCGGTCTGCCCCTCCGGTGCGTCGCTGACCGGGTCGATCGGCGGCTGTCCCCCCCTGGGCGAAGCGAGCGTCACGGCCGCCCCGGCGTCGAGGAACGTGAAGTAGGGCGCGGCGAACTCCTCGAGCCAGAAGCCGGTCTTGCGGCCCGTATTGCCGAGCTGGTCGTGGGAGGTCAGGACCATGAGTATCTTCATCGTGTCGCCCCTCGAGTTCGCGTCATTGAGGTCGAATCGCACTCCCCGGAATCTCGTGCAATCGCATCCTCCGCGAAGTCGACGGAAGCAACCCGCCGCGGATCCGTCGGCCGCCCGGCGACCGGGAGGAATGAACCGTACCGGATGACGCCACCGATTGCCATCGAGGAGTATTGATGCCGTACGGACAGCGTACGTGAGGATTGCGACATGATGGGGAGCCGCCCCAAGCACGCGACGGCAAGCCCGGATCTCCAGGCGAGGGGAGGACGAGGCGGGCCGGCGCCTCGTCCTTCCGCCATCGGAG